>NZ_CP119075.1:2013789-2665886 GCF_029023725.1 Synoicihabitans lomoniglobus | reverse complement strand
TCTGCAGACGCAGACCGCTGAGAAAAATCGGGAAGGCCGCCGGCATGACCTTCCACTCCGCGTAGGCCTGCTCGCAGGTGGAGGTGATCTCGGCCAACTCGTCGGGGTCGAAATCGAGGCGAGTGGCGAGCAGCACGTCGATTTTTTCCGAGCGCAATATGGCGGCCAGGTTCTTTACCGGCCCCAGCGTGCGCAACGAGAGCGCGGTAGTATCGTCGGTTACGCATCCGACGAGTTGATACGGATGCGAACCACCGGGAGGGATGTCGTTGAGGAGGGTCTCGGCCGACTCGTTCCAACCGAGTAAGGCGACGCGCCGTTGGATTTTGGGGAGCCAACGCGGGTGGGTGGTGACGCGGTAAAACAACTCCCGCCACAGCCATAGCAGCAGCAGGGTGGAGAAGCCGCCAAAGACGACAAACAGGCGCGAGATGGGTGGATCGAATTTGATCACCAGCGAGAACGCCATGTAGACGACGACCCAATACACCGTAGCGCGGGCGAGCAGATTGAGCGCGTGTTGTTTGCGCAACAGCATGCGTCCGTCGTAAAGCCCACGCTGGGCAAAGGCGGCTACGAGGAAGATTACACCCACGAGCAACAATGGCAGATATTGGCCGTAGGTCGCCCAGGGCACGTCGATGCCCAGAGCGGCAAAGGCGGAATCGTAACGCAGCCAATACGCCAGTGACAGCCCGGCAAACGCCACCAACGTGTCCCCGATCAGCAGCGTGGCGGGCAGAATGGAGTCCCGCAGGGGGTTGTTGGACGACGCGGCCATGCTTTGTCGTTAGTGAATCGCGATGCCGGCGGGGTCCAGCAGCTTCAGCAACAAGGGCCCCGGCAGCCACCCCTTGGGTGGAAGGGTGGTGGCTTCTTCCCCGGCCTGCGGCTGACTCTCTCGCACGTCATACAGGTCAATGGGAGGCGGGATATCGAGATTGCGCATCAACACGGGATAACCGGTGCGCTCTCGCCGATACGACCGTTGGTCCTCTGCGTTCACGCGTCCGATCTGATCGACAGCGGCGATGAGATGGTTGAGGTGCTCAAGGCGCCATGTCGCCCCCTCGGGGAGTTCGTAGCCGATGATTTTCAGCAGCAGGCGAAATTGCTGTTTGGTGGCGTGACGCTGAGACTCCATCGCCTCCAGGTTCCACCACTGCGAAGTCATGAAACGCGGGTCGTTGACGCACTCCACGGCGAAGCAATGGGCGGCCGTCACGGTTTGTCCTTGATTCAGCCGAGCCAGTCCCAGACCAAAATACACGCCCCCCTTGTCAGGAACGAGCAGGGCCGCTTGACGAAAATGCCATTCGGCCTGCGCGGGATTGGCGACGACGAGCAGCCAGCCGAGATTGAAATGGGCGAGCTCCTGATCGGGATTGGCGGCCAACGATGATTGCAGCAGGGCAATGGCTTCACTCGATCGCGCCGGATCGGTGGCGATTTGCAGAGCGGTGGTGTTCATCGCGGGAGTTGGGTCGCGCTCACCACCGATGCCCACCGCCAAGCCGATGCTGAAGCACGTCGCGCCGGCCGCCCAACGCGGACGTTTCCCCCAGCTTTTAATTGCGGACGGCGCGAGCATGGCGCCGGACGCGGCGATGGCCGCCACCACGATCGGCAGGTCAAGCTGATGATCTGTGAGCGCAAAAACACCGTAACCGACCAAGGCCACTGCGGCGGTGGGTTCGCGGCGCCACGCGAATCCCGCGAGACCGAGTAGCATGGTGACGCTGCCCATGCCGAGTGCACCCAAACCCGCCCAAAGCTCAATCGGCGTGCTGTGCAATTGCAGCACATTTTCCGCCCCGCCATCGAGTTGGGCTCGCACCCGGGGATAAACGAGCGGTGTCGCGTGCAGGCCCCAGCCGAAGACCGGGCGAGCCCGCCCGAGTTGCCAGCCGGCATGGATCATGGCGCGACGTTGCACCGAGCTGAGATTGGGGGCGGCCGCGGGGTCGGCCGACTTCAATGTGGATCGCACGCGCGGATTCGTGAGCGCGAAGGCAGCTCCGAGGACGATCAAGATCGCGCCGGACCAGATTAACCGGCGACGGGGCAGTCTCAGCAGCAGCAGTCCCAGCCCGGCCAGCACGCCCAGCCCCAAGATGCCGCCACGGCTGCCGGAGGTAAACAAAGCCGCGAGCCCGAGCAACGTGATGATGCTCCACCCCGCGCGGCGGAGTCCCCTTGATTGAACGGCCGCCCGGACCAACCAAGGCAGTCCGAGCAACACGGCGCCGGCGGTATAGTTGGAATGTCCCAAGGGATGCGCGTTGCGGATATCCATCAGCGTGGCAAAGCCCGCGCCTTGATGCAGTAGGTCGTGCGCGTCCTGCGTCCATGCGACCATGCTGCGGAGCACCAACAAAGCGCTGCCGATCGCCATGCCGGTTGCGACGATGTCCCGGAACCCCGTGAGCGAGTTGATGCGCGCATGAAGCCACAAAAACAGGGCGATTCCCGCCAGCACCGGCGCAGACCACCACCACACGATTTTAGTGTAAGGGCTGAGCATCGCACTGATCAGCACGGTAGCGAGCAACGCGCCAAGGAAGATGGACCATATGCGTGTCGGTGGCGTCCAAGATTCGTCCGAGGCCACCCGAGCACAAAATCCCATCATGGGAGTTAGCAGCGTGATCGCATAAACGTATTTCCACGGTGTCGAGTGGATCAACGAGCTGGCAGGCTCGGATAGTGAAATCAACGCGAGTCCCGAGAGGCCGATGATCGCAAACGCCAGTTCGGCGGCGCGAAAAGGCGATTGGGTTGACGCAGAAAGGGGCACGGGCGGAGCACAAAGCGCGAGCTGAGTGCGTGCGAGCCTGATTTATATGTAACCTCAACCGGGCCAACACCTGTGGATGAGGTCTCGCCAAGGCGCGACGGACGGTTTTCGATCCGCACCTCACCTCGTTTCACGCACGCACTATGAATTGGATCATCCCCATGGCCGGCCGCGGCACCCGCACGAGCGATCTCGGATTGTTCAAGCCGTTTATCATGGTCAACGGGGCGTCGATTCTGGAGTGGTTGCTGCTTTCGCTCAGCGTTCACGTCACGGAGGCTTCGCGATTTGTCTTCGTGACGACCGCAGCGTTTGAAAAGGAATTCGATGTTCGGGCAACGATTCGCGGCAGCCTCGACCGTTGTCGGATTCGCGCCCCGTTTGAGGTCGTGCTCGCCCCGGATGTGCCGCCAGGACCGGCCAAGTCGGTCGCGTTTGCCGTGGATGCGCTCAAGGGCGAGGACGGCATGGTGACGATCGTCAATGTCGATCAGTATGTGCACTTTGAAATCCCGGCGGCGATGCACGACGTCGTTGCGCCCAGTCAAGCGGGCTACATGCCGCTTTACGCCGAGTTTTCGTCCAAGGCCAGTTACGCGCAGATCGACGGCGGACTCATCACGCGAGTGGTGGAGAAGGAAAATATTTCCAACCTCGCGAGCGCCGGCGTCTACGGCCTGTCGTCGGTGGCGTTGCTGGCGCACATGCTGACTCAGCACTTCGCCTCCGGTGAAACCGTGAAGGGCGAGTATTATGTGGGCCCGGCCTACAACCACCTCATCCGCGAAGGCGTGCCGATTCATCCAGCGGGCACGATGGCCAAGTTCGATCTCGGCAATCTGAAAGGCATCGACGTTTTCAGCCATCGCTTGCAGCACAACAGTTGCCGCTTCAACCCCGCGAGTGCCCCCGTCGTTTTCTAATGCCACGCCACGTTCTCATCACCATGTCGGGCGGCACGACTTCGGTCATCAACGCCACGTTGTGCGGCCTCATCACCGGCGTGCGCGAGCACCTCGGCCCCGACGTGCGCGTGCTGGCGGGCCAACCGGGCATCCTCGGATTGCTCGAAGGCAACGTGCGTGACCTGACGGCGATCTCGGACGCCGATCTTGCGCGACTTTACCGCACGCCGACCTCGGGGTTTATCGGCACCACCCGAGTCGAGCCGGTCGACGAGACATGGCGTGAGCGCCTGCGGCAACGTTTCGCGGAGCATGATGTGGGTTATTTCATCAACATCGGGGGCAGCGGCACGATTCAGCAGTCCCGCAAAATTGGCGAGCTGGTCGGCGACGAAATCGCCATCGCGGCGGTGCCCAAGACGGTCGACAACGACTTTGGCGATCCCGCGTTCAGCGACACCTATTTCACACCGGGATTCCCGAGTTGTGCGAACTACTGGCGGCACAAGACGCACATCATGAATCTGGAGAACCTCGGGGCGTGCAGCCACGACCAGATCCTGATCGCACAGACGTTTGGGCGGCAGACGGGATTTCTCGCGGCGTGTGCGCGACTGGCCGATCCGCAGCGCGAAATGCCATTGATCCTCTTGCTGCCGGAGAATTTGCAAACCCCGGCGGCGGTGGTGGCGCGATTGCAGGAAGTGGTGGCGGCGCGGGGGCGGGCAATCGTGGTGATGTCGGAAGGCTACGATGTGGCCGACTTTGCCAAGCGTTTCGATGCGTCGGGTCAGATCATGTATGGATCGACGGATACAACCAATGCGCAGCTGCTCATGGCCGCATGTTTCGAGGCTGGATTGAAGGCGCGGGTCTTCCTGCCCGGTTTCGATCAACGCAGTGACAGCCGCTTCGTTTCGACCATCGATTTGGAAAGTGCGCATGGCGTGGGTCGGCATGCGGTGCGCAGTTTGGCGGCAGGTGAGCGATCATTCTTCGCGTCGGTTTGTCGCATGCCGACCGCGCTCAACGGGATCGGTTTCAAGAGCCTGCCGTTTGCGGACCTGCCTGCTGACATGCACCGTCGGCTCAAACCCGAGTGGGTGGCGACGGGCGAGTTCGACGTGACGGATGCGTTCGTGGACTACGCGGCGGACTTGATCGGCGAGGGTCAGATCGCGGTGCCGAATTCCCAACAAGGCGACTTCTTCGCCTATTGAGCACGATGCCGGCCGTGGAGTCGTCCAACCGGACCAAGATCCTGTCGGTCCTCGTCGAACGCGGATTGGCGCGAGGTCTGGCGTTGGTGGGTTTCGTGCTGGTGGCGCGGTGGTTTGGCGCGGAGGAGTTTGGGCGGGTGAGCTACGTCTTTGCGCTGGGCGCGTTCTTCGCGCCGATCAGCACGTTTGGTCTCGGCAACGTCATGCTGCGTTACTTCGGCACCGGGCTGCAGTCGCGGGCCGTGAGCCTGGCCGGACGTTGGCGACTGATCTGGGGCGGCGTGTGCTTCCTCCTGTTTCCCTGGGTCTATCAGCTCATGGCTCCGGACAACCCTTTGCCGATGGGCTTCGTGTGGCTGTTCGCCACGATGTTCCTGTTGGCGTGGCTGACGGTCGGCGAAGAGTGGATGTTCTTTGCCAAAAACAACCGCAACCTGATCGCGGCGGGACTCGCGGGATCGGCCGGAAATTTGTTGGTGCGATTGGGCGTGATTGTTGTGGGCGGCCCGGTGGGCTGGCTGTTGGCGGTGCCCACGGTGGAGACCTTGATCAAGGGGGCGATCAACTGGTTCGGGGCGCGCGGTCGATTGTGGGGCCGGCGCGAGGAAACGCCGGACGTCGTTGTCGAATCGATTGATACAACGCCAGTCGGTCGCGCCATGTGGCGGGACGGAATCAATTTCACGCTGGCGGGAATTTCGGTGCTCATTCTCACGCGAATGGATTTGGTGATGTTGGGCAAACTCGCCGGGGAGCGGGAGGTTGGCATTTACGCGGTGGCGGTGCAATTGGTGGACATGGTGCCGATGGTGCTGGTGATTTTGGTGCGGATGCTGGGCAGCGACTTGGTGACCTTGTTCCGGCGCGGGGAGGAGGTCTTCGTTGACCAAGTCAGTCGCGTTCTCGGACCCGGCATGTGGGTGCTGGCTCTGGCGGCCGTGATCATGTTCTGGGCGGGACCGTGGCTGGTCGGAGCAGTTTTTGGTCCAGCCTTTGCCGAGGCGGGTCGACCGATTGCGGTGCTTCTGCTGGCCCAGGTTTTCGTGTTTGTCGGGCTGATGCGGGGCCAGTATCTGGCGTTGGTGCAGGACTCGAAACTGGGCGTCTGGGCGACAGCCATCGGCGCATTGACAAACATCGGCCTCAACGCCTGGGCGATTCCGCGCTTCGGGGTAATGGGAGCGGCCGGAGCAACGTGCGCGGCGCGCATATTCATGTCGGCGATAATACCGATGTTTGTGCCGAGTCAGCGCATATTTAACCGCGCGTTGGTCAAGGCGTTGTTGCGGCCGTGGGGAAGGAGCGCGCTGTGATGCGATTGGCGGTGCTGATGAGCGGACCGCGACGCTACGCCCCTTTGGTGCTGGATCGGTTGCGCGAAAAATTGCCCATGGACTATGCGGTATTGGTGCATCTCTGGCAGATGGAGGACGGTGCCAAAGCTCGCGATAACTACGACTTCGAAGTCGACGCGTTGCGGGCCCGACCGGAAGTGACGTATCTGGTGGAGGAGCCCGGTTATCAACGGAGCGATTTTCCCGAAATCGTGGGCGAGTCCAATTCCGGGAGTCCACCGCACAACACCATGGGCATGTTTCTGGCGATCATGCACCTGTG
The DNA here is from genome assembly GCF_029023725.1 of Synoicihabitans lomoniglobus. GTDB lineage: Bacteria > Verrucomicrobiota > Verrucomicrobiia > Opitutales > Opitutaceae > Actomonas > Actomonas lomonigloba. The sequence continues at coordinate 2,659,347 of NZ_CP119075.1, read as the reverse complement.
TGGCGTGCTACGCACTCAGCGCGAGTCTTATACCCACGTGCTCCGCATTCGCACCGATTGCCTTCTGCATGACTGGGACCTCGGTCCGGCCGCGAGCGGCGTCAATCTTGTGGCAGACAATCCAGGCCTACCGCGGGCGTGGATATGTGATCATTTATGGTTCGGTCGCATGCGGGATTTTCTGGCGGTGTGGGATTTCGGTTCGCGGGAGAAACTCATCGCTGAATACCTGAGGGCGCGGCGAAATCCGGAGCGGCTGTTGGGCCAGCGCGTGCGTCGGACCGAAGTGACGGTTGAACGTCAGTTTGCGCGCTGGGTGCACTACAGTATCATCTATGCGCGACCCATGGCACTGGATTCGGCGTGCCTGCAGCAAGCGGTGCGCGAACGGTCCCCGGAATCCATTTTTGCCCACTCTGAAAAGTGGCACGACTCTGCCGCCTGCTGGGCACACTACCGGGGCTTCCCGGTGGTGCCGGACCACCTGACGCCGTGGAACCGTTTCAAGCAGTGGTGTGTTGATCGGTTACGTGAGCGGTAGAGAGAGAAAATAGACGTTCTTGGCCGGTGCATTTGTGGTAGTCGTCTACACGACCAAACGCAGCCATGCTTGGAAACGTGATGAACAGCTTGAAAGCGGCGCAGGGGATTCGACCTCTGAGCGACTACGTGGTGATCAATGAACGGGCTCACGCTTACCAGACCGTCCGTTTTGAAGTCATGTTTGAGGAGTGGAAGGGGCAATCGTATGTCCGCTTCAAAACCACCAAGTTTCGCGGATCGGGCAAAAATGGTCGCGAACGCAAAGCCTTCGCCTGGCCCGTCGAGGATGCGAATGAGCCGGTGGAGTTGCAGGCGTGGGCGGAGCAGATTCTGGCTGCCACCAAACCTGGTGCGGAGGTCCATGACCCGCGATGGGCGATCGGACGACTGTTCGACAACCTAACCGGGTCACATTGGGTCAACATGATTCCGGAACTCGCCCGTCAGCCCGGTCCACCCGAAGTCTTTTTACGAGTCCGAATCTATGAGACCAAGTGGGGTAAAACCGTCACGTTGATTGAGGATCGTGCCGGGCGTTCACAGCTGTGGATGACGGTGCCAATCGAGACGATTGTAGCGCTGCGCGACCATCGCTTCAACGAGGTTCGATAAGGTCCCAGAGGTTGCCGTAGAGGTCGCGGAAGACCACGACTTTGCCGTAGAGTTCATGGCGGGGCGGTTGGGTGAAAATAACGCCGGCCTTGGCGTATCGCGTATGGTCGCGTTCGAAGTCGTCCGTCTGGAGGAAAAACGAAACCCGGCCGCCGGTTTGATCACCGATGCGAGCATGTTGCGCGTCGTCGCTCGCGGTGGCGAGGAGGAGGCGCGTGCCGGTCGAGCCGGGTGGAGCAATCACGACCCAGCGTTTGTTTTCGTTGGGCAGGGGCGTGTCTTCGATCAATTCGAAGCCCAGTTTTCCGACGTAAAACGCCAGCGCTTCATCATAATCGCGCACGACCAAAGCCACGGTGGCGATGGACTGTTTCATTTTGTATCGTCTCCGTTCAGCCTTCGCGCATGGGGGAGTAGTCGTAGTGGTCGAGGTGAAGCAGCACCTTGCCGTCGACGATGCGCAGGATGGTTACGGCGGGTAGATCAAAACTGAATGACTGGCCGGCTTTGCGCCCGATCATCGCGCCATCGACGGTCATGTGCGAGGTGCCTACGAGCACCACTCGATCGTGGTAGACGATGTGCTCCCGGGTCTTGAACTTGAAGTCCTGAATGAGCGACCAGCCAGTGCGCATGGCTTCGACGATGTTTTCGCCGCCTTCGACCGTGAAACTCTGTCCCCACATGCCGGCGGCGGTCGGGTCATCAAAAACCGTGGACGGCGTGTAGAACGTGGCCAGTTCCGGGTAGTCCTGAGCCGTGTAGGCTTCCATATACGATTCAGCGACGGTGAGAAGTTCTGCGGAGCGTTCTGCCGACAGGGTCAGCGGTAGCAGCAGGAGGCCGAGAAACAAGCGGGGTAGAGTCATGACGTCGGAAATATGGCGGCGAGGTATGCAGACAACGGACCCGGGCTAAACGGGGCACGTCGGAAGCACTCCGGCACGCTCGGGCGCGTTCGTCAAAGGTCCGTTTTGCCGAAACTCACTCGTCACGCAAGGCGACCATCGGGTCGACTCGGGCCGCTCGTCGAGCCGGCAACAGGCACGCCAGGGCGGCGATACCGATCAGTAGAACGGTGGCAGCCACCAAGGCGACCGCATCGAGCGGCGCGATCTCGAAGACCAGACTGCGCAGGAATCGACTAATCGCCATGTAGCCGAGCACACCGCAGCCGACGCCGATGCCGATGAGCTTCAAACCTTGGCGAAGGATCAATCGCAGCACGTCCTTGGCGGCGGCGCCGAGGGCCATGCGAATGCCGATCTCCTGGGTGCGTTGGCCCACGCTGAACGCGAGCACACCGTAGACTCCGAGAGCGGCCAACAGCAACGCCATGCCGCTGAACAAACCGAGCAACAACACCGGCGTGCGGCGGGTTTGCAGTGAACCCGTGACACGGCTCGCGAGGGTTTGAATGTCGTAGATCGGGAGGTCCGGATCAGCGGCCAGCACGGCCTGGCGCATGTCTCCCGTAATCGATTCCGGCGGCACCGATGTGCGCACGACCAAAGTCAGTCCAGAGACGGGACGCTGGTTGTAAGGATAGTAGATGGTTTCCTTGCGCACCGGATCGTCGAGTCCGCCGTGTTTCACCGCCGCGACGACGCCGACAATGGTGCGCATATTCTCCGGTTCACCCTCGCCGCGGTAGAGACGTTTGCCCACCGGATCGACTCCCGGCCAGTAGCGATCGGCCAGCACCCGGTCGATGATGACCACCTTTTCGGCCTCGATGCTGTCAGCGGGCGTGAATACCCGACCGCGCTGCAACGGCACGCCCATGGTCGCGAAGTAGCCCGGGGAAATGGAGCGTATCTGGCCGTGAGGCGGGGGCTGATCCTCCGGCACCTCGCGATCCTCGATTCGGTAGGTGCCCTGCGAGTTGTTGTAACCGAAAGGAATGTTGCTCGTCACCGCCGCCTCAATCACGCCGGGAATGGCGTTCAATCGCGCGATCACATCCTCGGCGAATGCCACGCGGGCGCTGTTTGCCGTGTAAGCTTCTGCCGGCAAGGTGAAGCGGGCGGTCATGACGGATTCGGGATTGAATCCGGCCGGCTGTTGCTGGAGGTGATGAAAGCTGCGCATGAGCAACGCCGTGGTCGCGAGCAACATCAGCGACAGTGCGATTTCGGTGACGACGAGCGAATTGCGCAGCAGGCGTTGGCGGCGACCCGCGGTCACACGTGAGCCGGCGGACTTGAGGGCTTCGCTGGCGTCGGTGCGCGACGCTTGCAGGGCGGGGATGAGACCGAAGGCGATGCCGGTCACGCCTGCACAGATAAAGGTGAAAGCGAACGCGGTCGTATCGAGCGAGACGTTGCCACCGCGCGGGAGATCGCCGACGCCCAACCATTGCATCCCGGTCAGCGACCACATTGCGACCAAAAGGCCGAGACCGCCACCAATGGCGAACAACACCAGACTCTCGATGAGCAACTGCCGCACGATGCTCCACCGACTCGCCCCGAGGGCAGTGCGAATGGCGAGTTCGCGTTGCCGGGCGAGGGCGCGGGTGAGCAAGAGATTCGCCACGTTGGCGCAGCCGATGAGCAACGCCGCAATGACGCCGGCCTGGAGCAACCACAGCATCGGACGCACGTCTTTGACGGTTTGGTCGAGCATCGAACGGGCGATGCCGGTGAAGCCCGTGGCTTCGACGTAGGGACGGAAATTCTCCGCGTGCAGGAGGTTCTGCTGCACGATGGCCTCGCACTCCGCGGTCAACATGGCGGGGGTGGTGCCCGGCTTCAGTCGCGCGATCATCTCGGAGTATTCGGTGCCGCGCTCGTTCATGCTCATCTGTTCCGGCGTGAACGCGAACGGTATCCATAATTTCACTTCGTCGGCGGGAAAGCTGAACGACTCCGGCATCACGCCGATGATCTGGTAGGGCACACCGTCGAGCCGAAGTGTTTGTCCGATGGCGTCGTCCCGGCTCCCGAAATTATCCCGCCACAACGCGTGACTTAGCATGACGACATGCTCGTTGCCGGGCTGAGCCTCTGCGGCCGTAAAGGCGCGACCGCGGACCGGGGCTGTTTGCAAGGTGGAGAACAAACTGGGTGAGGTGCGCAGACCCAGCACGCGGGTGGGGGGCTGTTCACTGGCCAGATTCAAACTTTCCCACGTGTAGATGGCTCCATCCTCAATCGAGGAGGCGCGGTCCATACGGTCGAGGTAGTCGGGAATCGAAACGCCGGCATATTCCAGATCGCTCTTCGGGTAGCTATTGTAGACTTGCACCAGACGTTCGGAGTCCGGGTAAGGCAGCGGACGCAATAACACCGAATTGACGACGGTGAAAATGGCACTGTTGGCGCCAATGCACAGCGCGAGCGTGGCGATGGCGACGACCGCAAAGCCAGGGGATTTGGTCAGCGAGCGAAGGGCGAGGCGGAAATCAGCGATCATGATGTGGCAGCATTGAAGTGAAAGCGGAGGAGGGCGGTTCGAAATGAAATGAAATGGAGTAGGGAATCTTAATCACTGCGCAGCGCGACAGCGGGATCCACCTTGGTGGCGCGGAGCGCGGGAAACCAGGCGGCGACCAAGCACACCGCGCCGATCAATAATGCGACGATGGTGAAAATGAGCGGAGAAAACGAAGGCACATTGAAAAGGAGCCCGGCCAGACCGCGGCTGGCCCCGGCGGCGATCAAGAGTCCCAACCCAAGGCCGGGAACGATCATGGTGGTGGCGTCGCGCAAGATCTGGTGGCGCAGGTTTTGGGCCGACGCGCCCAGGGCGGCCCGCACGCCGAGTTCGCGGGTGCGGGCCGCGACGGCAAACGCCAGCATCGCATAGAGTCCCGTCGAGCACAGCACCACGGCGAGCACGGCGAAGGCCACGATGAGCACGAGGCTGAACCGTTGTTGCCACGCGGAGTTGGCGTAGAACTCACTCACGCGATTTTCGAAAAACAAGGATACATTGGGATCAAGGTCCCAGACCGCGCGCTGCAAACTCGTCCACGCGGGAGGTTCCACGCCCGCGAAGCGCACGAACGCGGCGGTATTTTGGCCGGTGAACTGTGCGACCGGCACGAAAAAGCCGTCGATGGTGCGGGGGTTGTGTCCGATACTGCGTCGATCGGAAACGACGCCGACGATGGTGCACCAGTCGGGCGAGACCCCGCCGAGACGCACGCGTTTGCCCACGGGGTTTTTGCCGGGCCAATAGCGTTCGGCCAATTCGGCCGTCACCACCGTGACCGGGGGGTGATCCAGGCGATCCGTGGGTTCCAGAAAACGACCATACAAAACGCGCACGTCGTGAGTCCGGGCGAACTCGGGAGAAACGACATCGATGTGGGCTTCCTTGGGTGAATCGCGGAGTTCAAGCCCATCGCCTTCCTGCACAAACGGTTGGTTCGTGGTGGGGGGATTCGGATAGCTGAACCCAGCCAGACTGACGGCTTCCACGCCCGGCAGGCGCGCCAGGGATTCGCGGGCGTTTTCGAAAAACCGCAGACGCGATTCCGCGTCGAGGTAGGCCGACCCGCGCGTGCCGATGCGAAACTGAAAAAGTTCTTCCACGGGGAGGCCGTAGTCGACCTGGTTCAGTTCGCGACTGCTTTGCACCAGCAGACCGGCGGCCGTCGCCAAGGCGAGCGCCACGGCAATCTGTCCGGTCACGAGCCAGCGACTCCACCGGCTGGCGGTGCCTCCCCCCATCGAGCGTCCGCCGCTGCGCAGCGTCGCGTCGATGGGAAGATGGCGGGCGATCGCCCAGGGCATCAGCCCAAACAGCAGGGCGGCGACAGCGGCGGCGGCGAGGGCGAACAACCAGGAGGACGCATTGACATCGGGATCGGCAAACGTGTTCACACCCGTGTTGCCGGGCAACAGCGCGATGATCGCTGGGGAAATCCACGCGGCGAGACCGAGTGACGCCACGGCGGCGATGATCGTGAGGGTCAAGTTTTCGATCCAGAACTGTCGCAGGAGGCGTCCGGAGCGCGCCCCGAGGGCGAGCCTCACCGCGAACTCGCGACGACGTCGCAATGCCTGAGCGAGCAACAGTGCTCCGCTGTTGAGGCAGGCGACGAGTAAGACGAGCACGGCCATTGCCATGAGAATCCAGAGTTGCCCCTGAAACGGCCCCAGCAAGGCATCACGCAACGGGGTCGCCGTGACTCCGCGGGTGCCGTTGGTCTCGGGGTATTCGGCTTGGAGGACATTGCCGAGCTGCTGCACTTCGGCTGCGGCCGTGGTGGCACGGGTGCCGGGGGCCAGTTGGCCAAAAGCAAAGTGGCGCGTGGCGCGTCGGTCCTGGCGGTCGACTTGTTCAGGCAGCATGGCCAGCCAGGCTTGCTGTCCCGAACCCAACGACGGCAGATCGAAGGCTGGGGGCAGCACCCCGACCACCACGGTCGACTGGTTGTCGAGTTGCACGGCGCGACCCGCGATTTTCGGATCGGCCCCAAAGCGTCGACGCCAGAGCTCGTCACTTAGCATGAGTGCCATCTGGCCGGACTGACGGGCATTGGTCTCGTGGATGATGTCACCCAGCGCCGCCTTGACGCCCAACATGGGGAAGAATTCCGGACTGACGGTGGGGATATAGGCCACTTCGGTGGCGTCGTCGCCGTGCACGGTGAACGACGCATTGGTGACGATGGCGACTTGCGAGAACGAGGTGGCCTGTTGGCGCACATCCCGGGCGGTGTCCCAACTGATCCGGCCGCGCGAACCGGGCCCATCGGACAGCTCAAACTCCTCGATGATCATCACGCCACGGTCGTCGATTTGGGGCAGGGGTTGCCGCAGATACGTATCGATCAACCCCGTGACGACGACGGCGGCGGTGAGAGAGAGTGCCAGCGTGAGGACGATGGCGATATTCAGGCCCGGGTGACGGCGGAGGCTTTGGACAATGGTGCGAATCATGGCGAACGAAGACAGCGGCAGGGGCAACGGGTTACTCGCTGCGCAGGGCGATCATGGGGTCGACCTGGGCGGCGCGGCGGGCGGGGAACAGGCAGGCGAAGGTGGCGACGAGGACAAAGCTGAGCGCGACGACCGCGTTGATGACCACGTTGAGCGATTCGACGCCGAACAACTGCGAGGCGATGAGCTGGGTGGCCAGGCCGGAAACAAGCAATCCGGCTCCCACCCCGAGCGCGACCATGCGCAGGCCCTGACTCAGAATCATACGGATGACCTGACCGGGCATGGCCCCCAGGGCCATGCGGATGCCGATCTCGGCCGTGCGCTGGGTCACGTTGTAGGCGAGAACCGAATACAGGCCCACAATGGCGAGCAGGAAGGCGATGGCCGAGAAGCACCCGATCAACCACGCGGCGATGCGTTGCACGCCGAGGGAGTTGAGGGTGATTTCGTCGAGGGTCTGGAAAAATGAAATGGCAATGGTCGGATCCACGCTGGCCACGGCGGTGCGCATCGCCCCCTGCAGCGAAATCGGATCGAGGGTGGTGCGGGCGGCGATGCCCATGCCGTGATTGGAGCGTTGGCTGGCGCAGTAGTAGACTTCGTCGGGGGCGGATTGATTCAACCCGGTGGTTTTCACGTCGGCGATGACGCCGACGATTTCGTTCACGTTCTCCCCGTTCGCCCCGGTGAGGATGGTGTGCCCGAGCGCGCTGTCTCCCCCGAAGAGTCGACGGGCGAAGGAGGCGTTGATAACCACGACCGTCGGCGCTCCGAGGGTGTCGGTCTCCTCGAACCAGCGGCCCTCGATCAGTGTGAGTCCGACCAATTCCTTGTAGTCTTGGCCGGCGACTCGAAATCCCGTCAAGGGCCGTTGGGGCAGAGGCAACACCTCGGTGCCACCGACGGTGTAGGGGGAAATCGGTGTGAAGCCGGAGAGCGGCAGGCCGATGATTTGGGAAGCATGGGTGATGGCGGGCTGGCGGGTGAGCTCGGTGTTGACCGCATCATAGAATGCGACGCGTTTTTCCATCGTATCGTAGCGATGCGTCGGAAGATTCACGAAGGCAGCCGCCACACCTTCGGACCGAAACCCGGCATCGGTCGTGAGCAGTTTCCAAAAGCTGGTCATCAGCAGACCGGCCCCGACGAGTAACGTTACCGACAACGCCACCTCGGTGACGATCAAGCCCGCGCGGAACCGACGGCCACCATTGCCGCCTCCGCCGGTGCGAGCGGTGTCTTTGAGCGCTTCGGTGAGCTCGGCGCGCGAGGCCTGCCAAGCCGGCACGAACCCCACGAGGAGGGAGGTGAGACCGGCGACCGCGAGGGAGAACACCATGGCGGCACCGCTGAACGAAATCTCGCTGGCGCGCGGAAGTTGTTGGGCGGCGAAAGTCGAGACCAACGAAATGGCCCACAAACTGAACAGCACACCCAGCAAGCCCGCGGTCAGGGAAAACAACAGACTCTCGGTCAGAAACTGCCGGATGATATCACGCCGGGTCGCACCGAGTGAGAGACGCACCGCGATCTCCTTTTGCCGGGCGGACAGTCGGCCGAGGAAGAGGGAAGCGATGTTGGCGCAGGCGATGAGCAGCACGAACCCGCAGGCGGCGAGCAGCACATAGAACGTCGGGCGCGTGTTGCCCACCAACTCATCGGCGTAGGGGCGCAGCAGGTGATCGCTGTTGGCGTCCATGCGAGCGGGATGGGTGTCGTTATAGGCGGCGGACAACGTGTGCAGCTCGGCATCGGCCGTGGCGAGGGACACTCCCGTTTTGAGTCGGCCGGTCAGCTGCAGGTAGATCGCGCCGCCCTGTTGCACCTGTGCCAACGGAATGCCCGACTGTTCATCGGGTCGGGGAAGAAGGTATTGGATTTGGTTATACGGAAAGGGAAACGCGGGCGGCAGCACTCCGACGACGGTGGTGCCCACGCCGTTCAATTGAATGGTCTGGCCCAGGATGCCCGCCCGGCCCCCGAATCGGTTTTGCCATAATTCATGGGAGAGGATCGCAATGTTCTCCCCGCCCAAGACGTCGTCCTCGGCGGTGAAGTCGCGACCGCGAGCGACGTGTTTGCCGTGAACCGACAGAAAATTCGAAGTCACGGCCAACCCGCTCAATTGCTCGGCGTCGCCCTCGCCGGTCAAGGTGGCATTGTGAAACGTGGCGGCCGAGAGCGCTTCCACCGAAGTCAGGTTGTCGCGGTAGTGCTCGTATTTGGGCCACGACGCGGCCGGGGCGGAGAAGTCCCCGGAAGGATCGTCGATCCAGGCGCGCACCAAACGATCGGCCGCCGGAAAATCGAGCGGGTTGAGCACGACCGCGTTGAAAACGCTGAACAACACGGTGTTGGCCCCGATGCCGATGGCGATCGTGAGCACGGCGACCGCCGTGAACCCGGGAGATTTTAGCAGGGAACGAAGGGCAATGAGCATGGTGAGTGCGGGCGAGGTTGCACAGGCTGTGCCACGCACGGAGATGGATGCTAAGCTGTTGTAAAAGAGGATAAAGCGGAGGCTTAAGGCGCCGGAAGGCAGGGAAACAAGACCACCGATGGGATGGGTTCGTCCCGATTGCGGGACAACGCGCGCCGAACCGGTTCGGGAGAGGTGCGCCGTGACCTTTTAGCTGGCTGCCCCGTAGGGAAATGATCGTGGTATTGCGATGTCTGTTGAGAGACCCACCGATTCCCCGCCTTCGCATCTGCGGTTGTTGGGTTGGACGGTGGTGTGTGCGGTGTTGTGGGGCTCGGCGTTTCCGGCCATCAAACTCGTGTATGCCCATTGGGCGGAACGCGGCGTGACGATCGACTTTGCCGCTCGGTCCATGTTTGCCGGTTTGCGTTTCGTGGTGGCGGGCGGTGTGCTGCTGCTGGTGGCGCAGAATCCGGGGCGGGAATGGCGTGCGACGCCGACCCGTTTGATCCTGATCATGGCGGCGACCCAAACAGTGGGTCAATACGTCTGCTTTTATCTCGGGTTGGAATTGGCCAACGGCGCGCTGTCGGCGCTGCTCATCTCGAGTGGCAGTTTTTGGTGGGTGCTGCTGGCACCGCCGTTTTTGGGCAAACCGCCGCTGAGTCGTCGGCAGTGGCTGGTGGTGGCGGCGGGCGCGATCGGGGTGACCCTGGCGGTGTATGCACCGGGAGGGGCGTCAAAAAATCCGCAGCTGGGAGCAGTGATGTTGCTGGGGGCGAGTTTGTTTGGGGCGTTGGGTTTGCTGACATTTCAGCGGGTGCGACCGACCATGGGATCGCGAGCGGGCACCGGGTTTTCCTTGGCGATCGGTGGCGTGGTTTTGATCGTCATGGGCGCGCCGGCCATTGCGCGCGGCGACCTCGCGATTTTTGACGCTTACACGATCGCGTGGACGGCGTGGCTCTCGTTTGTTTCGGCGGCGGCGTTTGGACTGTGGAATCAGTTGTCGACGATGTTTCCGGCTCACCAACTCGCGACCTACCGTTTCCTCATTCCCGTTTGCGGGGTGTTCGAGTCGCTCCTACTGCTGAAGGGCGAGGTGCTCACGCCGGGCATGATCTGCGGCGGGCTGATCGTCGTCGCAGCGATCACCCAGACGCAGAACAAGTCGAGTCCCGCCATCCCGCCGCGAGTGTAACCATAGTGGTTACACTTTCCGCGATGCGGCTGGCTGGCGCGGAGATTGGCGGCGGTGTGTGGGAGGAGCCAGTCGGTGCCGCGAGTGTAACCATAATGGTTACACTTTCCGCGATGCGGCTAGCTGGCGCGGAGTTTGGCGGCGGTGTGTGGGAGGAGCCAGTCTGCGCCGCGAGTGTAACCATTATGGTTACACTTTCCGCGACGCGGCTAGCTGGCGCGGAGGTTGGCGGCGGTGTGAGGGAGGAGCCAGTCTGCGCCGTGAGTGTAACCATAATGGTTACACTTTCCGCGACGCGGCTAGCTGGCGCGGAGGTTGGCGGCGGTGTGTGGGAGGAGTCAGTCTGCGCCGCGAGTGTAACCATAATGGTTACATTTTCCGCGATGCGGCTAGCTGGTGCGGAGGTTGGCGGCGGTGTGCTGGAGGAGCCAGTCGGCGACGTGGGTGTAGTCCATGTCGTGGTCGGTGCGGTCCCATTGCTCGACCGAGTAGATGCCTTTGAAGCCCGCCGCTTCGCTCATTTGCACGCAGCGATCGTAGTCGTAGGGCTGGTGGTTGCCCTCGGCGTCGAAGCGCACGGCTTTGGCGGAAATGAGGTAGGCGTAGGGCAGAATTTTGGCGAGAGCGTCGAAACGGGCGTCGTCGCTGTAGTTGCCGAAATCGGGCAGGGTGTAGAGGTTCTCGGGACCGGCTTCCTCGCGGATGCGGAGGTGCACGGCGGGGTCCATTTCGATGCCGAAGTGATTTTCATTAAGAAGCACGATGCCGTGGTCGGCGGCGTAGGTGTTTACCTCGCGCATCGACGCGATCGCGTTTTCGATCGGGCCGTTACCCGGGTTGGCACGCACACTGGTTGAGCCGAGTAACACGGCGGCGTCGATCCAGCGCTTGACCTCGGCGATGCTCGCGGCGCGCCGCGCGGGATCCTCGGCGGCGAGGTTGTAGTCGGTATCAATCTGGATGTTGATCAGACGCGAGCCGGCGATGTCGAGCGCGGCGCGGAGTTTGACCAAATAGCCGCGGTCGAGGGACTCGAAGTGGTAACTCCAGAACTCGACTTGGTTAAGGTCGAAGCGGCGTTGGTAGTAACCGGGCACATCGAGCAAGGTGAGCGGCTCGCCAGTATACGGGAGTTTAGCGGAGGCCGTTTGCGCGAAACGGTGACGGAAGATGACCGTGCCCATCGCAAGGCGGTCACGGTGCTTGAGGTGGGGATGCGCAAACGCTCGTGGAGCGAGACTGACGGTCAGGGCGAGTCCGGAGGAAAACAGAAAGCGGCGACGATTCATGGGGTAAAGGGCAGAGGGGAGGTGAAGGGCACCACGAAATACACGAAACACACGAAAGCGTTAAGTAGTCTGCACGGGCCGGGTTTAAGGGGAAGCATGGCCGTCGATATTCCGATCAAATCGCCCAATCCTTTTCGTGTGATTCGTGAATTCCGTGGTTAGTGATCCAGTTTATTCGGGTAGCGCGAAGACGACGTAGCCGCCGACGCCCTTCGGATCGGGGGAGCCGATGCCGCTTTCGCGGGATTTGAGGCCCCAGGTGAGCGGGGTGGTGGCGCAGACGACGAGATACTGGCGGCCGTTGTGCTCATACATGGCGGGCAAACCCTCGGCGCCCATGGGAAGTTTGGCGCTCCAGAGAATGGAGCCATCCTCGGCATCGAAGGCGTAGACGTGTCCGTCCTTGGCGGTGGAAAACACGATGCCGGTGGACGTGACGATCATGCTCATGCGTTGGGAGCCGCGGGGCACGCCCGTGCCCGTCATGCCGGCCGCCGTCGCGTCACGGTCCTGACCAAGCGGCTGACGCCATTTGATCACGCCTTCGTTGAGATCGTAGGCGAGAATCTGTGACCACGGCGGGGTCATGAGGTAAGGGTGGCCGAGACCATAGTCGGTGTAGTAGCGGGTCTCGGGAGCGTCGATATCCTCCGGATATGGCGCACCGGCGCGTCCGAAGAGACGACCGGCGGTGCGTGGGTCAACCAATTCGATCGGAGCACCTCCGGAGCCGACCACCGGGCCTTCGGGCATTTGCTCGGTTTCGGTGGCTCCAAAAATTCCCGCGTAGGGCGATACGCCGTCGTCGAGAAAGTTATACACGTCGGCAATTTGTTCATCGCTGAAATGCGGAAGTGGCGGCATGCGTCCGGTGCCATACATGATGGTGCGCGTCAGGTGGCTGCGGCTGATCTGGCTGCCGACGGCGAGGAGGGACGGCCCGACGTCCGAACCCGCGCGGTTGGCACCGTGGCAGGCGGCGCAGTAAGTCGCGTAGACGTATTTGCCGCGGGCAATGGAGGCGGTTTTGTCGGACTCGTCGCCGGGCATGGTGCTGCTGGCGCGGACCGGTGCGCGCTCGGCCAGTTTGTAAAACGAAGGGAAGTCCTGATTCAGCAGATAAACGATCCCCTCGTCCGGATTGGCGGCGGAGTTGCCCCAATTTACACCGCCGACCGCACCGGGGACGGATACGGTTTCCTCCATGCCGGGCGGCAGATAGAGTCCCTTGCGGGCTTTGGTCACGCGTTCGGTCCAGTCGGCCCGTTCGGCGTCGGTGATGAGAATGGGCGTGATGTCATCCGCCGTCATGATTTGGCGGGAGTAAGGCGGCAGCGCCGGCACGGGTTGGGTCGGCCAGGCTTCTTCGCCCGGGACATCGGAAGCCGGGAAGGGTTTTTCTTCGATCGGGAAAACGGGTTCACCGGTTTCGCGATTGAAGACGAAGAGGTAACCCTGTTTCGAGGCGGCGGCCACGGCGTCGATGCGTTGGCCATCGCGCGTGACGGTGATGAGTTGCGGTGCGGAAACCAGATCGTAGTCCCACAGGTCGTGGTGCACGGTTTGAAAATGCCAGATGCGTTTGCCAGTGCGGGCGTCGAGCGCGACGAGGCAATTGCCGAAGAGGTTTTGGCCAATGCGGTCGGCCCCGTAGTAATCGTAGGTGGGCGAGCCGAGCGGGAGAAAGACGATGCCGCGTTCGGCGTCGACGGACATTTCACCCCAGACATTGGCCCCGCCCGCATAGCGGTAGGCGTCCTGGGGCCACGTTTCGTAGCCGTATTCGCCGGGCTCGGGGATGGTGTTGAAGCGCCAGACGAACTCACCCGTGACGACATTGAAGGCACGGATGTGACCGGGGGCGGACATGTAACTTTCGCCGGGAGAGGAGCCGAGAATGATCAAGTCCTCGAAGACGCGACCAGGTGTGGATGAACTGGCGCGGTAGATCGTTTCAGCCGGCCGTCCCATGTGTTCGCGCAGATCGACCGCGCCCTGCCGACCGAAGGTCGGAATGACTTTACCGGTGCGGGCGTCGAGCGCCTGCAGGGAGTTGCCCATGGTGAACAGCAGACGTCGATCGGCACCGTCATCACTTTCCCAATAGCTGACGCCGCGCCGGGAGATGCCATTGAGGTGCGCGTGTATCCAAATTTCCTTACCGGTGTCGAGATCGAGGGCGACGAGCGACGAATCCTTGGCCAGCACATACATCACGCCATGGGCGATGACGGGATTGAACTGGTAGGCGCGTTCGTCTCCGGTGCCGTAGATCCACGTCTGTTTCAGTTCGGCGACATTGGCGGGCGTGAACTGGTCGAGCGTGGTGAATTTCGACTGATCGTGGCCGCCACCGTAGTCGGCCCAGGTGCGATGTTGATCGGCGGACAGACTCGACGGGACGGTCGCAGCCAAAGCGACCAGAGGGAGAAGGATTTTTTTAACCAAGGGGGTAAGGGGTAAACGCGGATGTTATGAGCGGGGGGACAATTGGGCAGCCCAATCGACGGTGGTTTCGCGAGACTGGCCGCCGGCGGGGAAGTCAGGGGAAGCCAGGTGACCGTCCGCATCGCTGCGCAGGTGAATGGGCTGACCCCATTCGCCCGTGCGCGGATTAAACCACCGCCATTGGAAATTTTGAGCCGACCGCAGGCCGTGCAAAGTGGTGCCGACGGCCCCCATTTCAAAATAGAGCAGGGCGGCATCGCCCGCAGGGGCGCGCATCATGAACGACCACCCGTCGAGCCCGTCATCAATACTGTGGGGCGATTTCCGGGGATGGAGATCATCCGAGGCGGGGATGAGTTCGGTGTAGGCGGTGTCGCCCGCCGACAGCACAAAGTCGCGCAGGTGCTGCATTTGCCCGCCGGAACGGTAGCGCAATGCGGTCCAGATGTGAGGGCGCCAGCCGGCGGGTTCGCCGGTCGACGTAACATCGTATGCCGCCGTGCCGTAGACATGGCCCGCGAGGCCACCGGAAAGCACGGAGCCATACATTTGGGCGCGGGCGAAGTAGTCGTCGCGGGGAGAGCCGGGATCGGGTGTCTCACCGCCGGGCCGGTTGATGTCATGATTCCAGCCCGCGTAGTAGGGCTCGAGGTTGGCCACGGGATAGGGATTGGGCAGGTGGAAACTTTCCTCGATGAAATCGTAGATCGCATGGTTGCGCGGCTTGTTGCCGACGGTGTGCATGGTGAGCCACGGGCAGTCGTCGCCGTGGCCGAAGCGGCGGTAGGTCGTGCTGTCGATCAACGTCGTGTAGGGTTGGCCGAAGGGCATGGGACCATACTTGGCGTGGTGGTAGGTCAGGGCCTCGTTGAACTCCTGTTCGGTGAGGCTGTAGTTTTCCGGAATCCAATCGAGGTGAATGCCGCTGAACACCATGTTGTAGGCACCGTAACGAGAAATCAGATACTGAACGAAGCGGGCGTAGGATTCGTTGAAGTCGAAATACGCCTTCCAGGCCGGAGCGTTGTCCCGGCGGATGGTTTCGAGAAACGGCACGAAACCCTCGTCCGAGAGATGGGCCATCTTACGGTCGAGACTACGGAAGTAGGCCGGGACGATGCGATCGAAGTCCGCCAGGCCATCGCGATCGTCGAACACCTCAAACGGGCGATTGCCGAGTTCGTCGTGCATGTCCTTGCCCGTGGTGATGGCGCCGTCGGCCGTAGTGATCTCACCGCGGGCGGCCCAGTGGCCGAATTTTTCCCACGCATTGCGAAGGTAGACGCCGTCGGCGTTGGCGTAGGTGGCACCGCGATGATCGGCGGC
The DNA here is from genome assembly GCF_029023725.1 of Synoicihabitans lomoniglobus. Classification (GTDB taxonomy): domain Bacteria; phylum Verrucomicrobiota; class Verrucomicrobiia; order Opitutales; family Opitutaceae; genus Actomonas; species Actomonas lomonigloba. The sequence continues at coordinate 2,643,612 of NZ_CP119075.1, read as the reverse complement.
CCAGTTGGGGAAAGCGGCGATGAGGCTCACGGAGTTGAAACCCTGCCGTTTGCGCCAGGCTACGGCCTCCTCGAAGGAGATGCCGGGGCCGGGCACGTAGTCGGCGGCGGCGGGCCGTCCGGTCACGGGCAGTCGCCAGGTGGCTCCCGCGAGCCAGGTGTCGCCGAGCCAAAAGAACGGCGCACCGTCGGCGTATTGCAGGGCGCGGCCGTTGGGCGTGGCGCGGACAAAGCCGCGGCGGTTGGGATTCTCGGCCAGTTCGGCGTCGGTCCAGGCGACGGCGCGGAGGCTGCCCTGGCCGGAGTTGAGCCCGTTGTCGTCGGCTTGATTGGAGCCGGTGGTCCAAGTCCACTCGCCGACCGTCGGGGCGACAAAACGCACGCGGAAGGTTTGGCCGCCGTCCCAAAAGCCATAAACCCGTTTGGCAAAGCCGGGACCCTCCAGGTCAATCCAGCACGTGACGTCCGCGTAAGGATTGGCGTAATCGCCGGAGGCTTGCAGTTGGATTTCCTGTAACTCCCAGACGTGGACCTCGCCGGATTGGAGCACGGCGCGGGTGAGGGGGGTGAACAGGGTGAGACTCAACAGAACGCCGAACAGTCGGCGGAGGGAACGAGAGGGCATCGAACACGGTTAGCGCACCGGAGAAACGCTCGCAAGTGGTCACGTTGGTGAACGATTTACCGGACGTCGTTTGACGCGGGTTGAAGAGCACCCGAATAGTGAAGGTCATGCGTTTCCCTTTCCGACGGTGGAGCTCGGTTTCCGGGCTTTTTCTTTCGCTTATTTTTACTTTCACCATGGCCGCTGAATCCGCTCCCAAGAAAGTCGCGCTATTATTTGATGACGGCCCGATACCGGCCCAAGCGGCGGCGTTTCGGACGTTGTTTGCGGCGGAGAACGTGCGGGTGACCTGGGCTTACGAGGCCAAGGAAGTGGCGGCGCACCCCGAGATCGCCCGCGCGGCGCTGGCGGCGGGTCATGAAGTGGCCAATCATTCCTATGCCCACCTGCATCCGCAACAAATCGACGATGCGGCCTTGCGCCATGAGATCGTCGACGCCCAGAAGGTGTTGACGGCGGAATTGGGCGTCGCTCCGCGGTGGTATTGGAAACCCTTCACGGAAGCGGATCCGCGTCAGGGCGCGCTGTGGGCGGAGGCGGGCATTCGCGACTTTGATATGTCTCCGCAAGTGTGGTCGCACGACTGGAACACCGCGGTCGATGCCGAGGCCATCTACCGCAACGCCACCACGAACGTGGGGGATGGTTCGCTGATCATTTTCCACGAATGGCGGGCCGAGACGCTGGCCCAAATGCCGGCGATCCTGGCGGAGTTGAAACGTCAGGGCTGTGAATTTGTGACGATCAGCGAATTGGCGGCTTATCTGGAATCCAAAGCGGCTCAAAAATGAGTCGTGCTGACGTGGTCAACGATTCGGCGGACTCGGGTTGACCGGTGGGGATGCTTCCACGTTGGTAGCGGGTATGCGTTTACCCCTGCGCTTTGCGGTCTTTTGGTTGAGTTGTTTTCTGTCCCATTCTCTGGGCGCGGAAACGGTATGGCTGGCAGTTGAAAACGGTTTCGCCCCCATTGAGTTTGGGGCTCAAGATGTCACCTCGGCGCTGGAAGCGAGAGGCCATGAGGTCCAGCGAGTGCAGCCGGGGTTTAGTCCCACGGAGACGGGGGGCGTGTTGGTGAATTTGTCTACGTTCTCCGGACGCTTCTTGGAACCTGAGGCGTTCGAACTGACCGCGCGCAATGCGGGAGGGCGGTCTAACATCGTGGTGGGCGCAGGCGACGCCGCGGGGCTGATGTATGGCGGCTTGGAGTTGGCGGAGCAGATTCGGCTCTATGATTTGGACGGCGTTAAGCCCACCTCCCAGAAGGCGCACGTGGCGATGCGGGGTGTGAAGTTTAACATCCCGCTCGATGTGCGCACGCCGAGTTATTCGGACATGAGCGACGCGGCGCAGGAGAACATTGCGACGGTGTGGGACTGGGATTTCTGGACCGAGTATCTGGATACGTTGGCCCGGTATCGGTTCAACTACGTGTCGCTCTGGAGTCTGCATCCGTTTCCGTCGTTGGTGAAAGTGCCGGGTTACGAAGACATCGCCCTCGACGACGTGCAGCGCTCGACGGTGACGTGGGCGGAGGATTATCCGACGATTGCGACCGGCTACGATGCGCCGGAGATTTTGGAGAATGTCGAGGTGGTCAAACGGATCACGATCGACGAGAAGATCGATTTCTGGCGTCGGGTCATGCGCTACGCGAAGGACCGCAATATCGATTTTTATGTGATCACGTGGAACGTGTTCACCTACGGCACGGACGGGAAATACGGCATCACCGATGCGATGGATAATCCCGTCACGGTCGACTACTTCCGGAAGAGTGTGAAACAGCTGTTGCTGACGTATCCGCTGTTGCGCGGAGTCGGTCTGACGACGGGTGAGAATATGCGGGACGTCGGTTTTCAGGAGAAGGAAGACTGGGCCTTTGCGACCTACGGGCAGGGCGTGCTCGATGCCGTCGCCGAGCAACCCGGTCGGCAGATCCGGTTCATCCACCGTCAGCACCAAACCAAGGCGCAGGATATTGCCGCGACGTTTGCACCCTTGGTGAAGCATCCGGATGTCGATTTTATCTTCTCGTTCAAATACGCGCAGGCTCACGTCATGAGCTCGACGACGCAGACGTTTCACGAGTCGTTCGTGCCATCGCTGGGCGACGAGTTGAAGACGATTTGGACGCAGCGGAACGATGACGCCTACCTGTTGCGCTGGGGGGCACCGAATTTCTTCCGGGAATTCATCAACAACATTCCGAGCGACGTGACGCAGGGCATGTATTACGGTTCCGATCAATGGGTCTGGGGGCGCGATTGGTTGACCTTGGATCGAGGCGAGGGCGAACCGCGTGAGCTGGAGATCAAGAAGCACTGGTATCATTGGCTCACGTGGGGACGGCTTGGATACAACCCGGATCTCGGCAACGATCGCTTCGTGGCGTTGTTGGGCGAACGGTTCCCGCAAGCGAACGCGGAAGAGCTTTTCAACGCGTGGCAAAACGCCTCGATGGTCTACCCGCTCACGACCGGGTTTCACTGGGGGCAGTTCGACTTCCAATGGTATATCGAAGCCTGCCGCAGTCGACCTGGTCCGGCGCAAACCGAAAGCGGATTTCATGATGTGAATCGCTTCATTACGCTCGGGGTGCATCCGGGCACGGACAACGTCGCCATACCTGAATACGTGGCGGCGATGCAGGCGGGGGCCACGATTGACGGCACGAGCCCGTTGGACGTGGCGACGGCGCTCCATCGTCGCGCCGACGCCGCGCTGGAAGCGTTGCCGACACTCGATGAGACCCGGGGCACGAGTGTGGAGTTGGATCGCACCCTGAATGATATCCGTCTCATGGCGTATCTGGGAAAGTATTACGCGTTTAAGATTCACGGAGCGACCGAGCTGGCATTGTTCCGCGCCACGGGAGAGAGGGCGCGGCAGCAGTCGGCCGTAGCAGCGTTGACCGAGGCGCAAACCTGGTGGCTGCGTTATACGACGTTGTCCGGGGAATTGTATCGAAACCCGTTCTGGACGAACCGCGTGGGCATCGTCGATTGGGTCGAACTCAATGCCGAGGTCGCACGTGATATCCAGATCGCGCAGGACGGCTGAAGCTGAACCACTGATTTTTTAACCACGGATGGACACAGATAAACACAGATATCGTATCAGCCTGATTGGTTTTGATCGGTGTCCATTGCTTCGGCGCTTCGCCTCTCAGGTGTCGCTTCGCTCGGAAGTGGTTTCTCAAATAAATAACCCCATACCCTATGAGTGATTCACGACGTTCGTTTTTGAAAAAGGTGGCTGGTGGCGCGGCTTTGGCGGCTGCGGCCGGCGCGCCGATGGCGCGGGCCAACCATCATGAGGGCAAAGGTGGGCATGAACCGGGAAAAGGGTTTTATGGCTATCTGGGGCGCGGGCCGGATTACCGGGATTGGCAGGTCATTCCCGAGGGATTGAAGATCACCAAAATCGAGTCGTTTCTGAAGGAGCAGCTGGCGATGGTGCGAGTCACGGTCAGCGATGGTTCGACGGGCTGGGGGCAGATCGCGCCGTATGAGGCCAATGTATCGGTGCAGATGTTACATCAACGGGTGGTGCGTCGGGCCTTGGGCAAGGACTTGAGCCATATCGATGCCATCAACGATGCGGCGATCGACGAGAACATGAAGTATCCATGGTCGTTTGTATGCCGGGCGCTTGGAGGCGTGGATACGGCGATCTGGGATCTTTACGGGAAGAAGCTCAACCAACCCGTGGCGGAGCTGCTCGGCGGCAAGGTCCAGCCACTCGCGGCCTACGGCTCCAGTATGCGGCGTGACATTTCCCCGGCCGATGAAGCGGCGCGCATGGCGCGGCTGAAGGACGAGCTGAACTACCAGGCGTTCAAGATCCGGCTGGGGGTGCCGACCGGGCACAACGGCGACGCCGCCCCCGGGCGCAGTGCGGCGATTATTCCGGCGGTGCGCAAAGCGGTGGGGGATGACGTGGCTTTGTTTGCGGATGCCAACAGCTGTTACACGCCTGACGTGGCGATCAAGTATGGTCGGATGATGCAGGATCATGGTTACGCCATGTTTGAAGAGCCTTGTCCGTATTGGGAACTGGAGTGGACCAAGGAGGTGACTGATGCATTGACCATGGAGGTATCCGGGGGCGAACAGGACAACGAGATGGGGCAATGGCGACGCATGATCGACATGAGGGCAGTCGATATTGTGCAGCCCGACATCTGCTACATCGGTGGCCTGACGCGGGCTTGGCGTGTGGCCAAACTCGCCGAGGCGGCGGGCCTGGTGTGCAAGCCGCACGCCGCCAATGTTTCGATGATCACGGTGTTCACCATGCACATGCTGGCGGCGTTGCCCAATGCCGGGGAGGTGGAGTTTTCGATCGAGGACGAGTCAGGCATCACGCGCCAGGCCCGGGAGCTCTTCGACCCCGCGCTGGCGGTCGCGGATGGCAAGGCGTTGATGCCGCAGCAAGGGGCGGGCTGGGGCGTGCACATCAAGCCCCAGTGGTTGTCGCAAGCAGAGCATCGCGTCAGCGAACTCTGAAGGGGTGGAGGCGAATGCGGGTGGCGGAACGTGCGGGTTGACGCAGCGGTCCACAACCATGTTCACGCTGAAGAGCGCCTGCGAGGGCGGGCGGCCTGCGTTGTGCCGCGAGGTCCGGGAAACTGAATACGACGAAGCTATTTGGCGGCGGTTTCGAGCGACTCCGACAATGCTCCGGCCTTGGCCCAGGCGATGGCTTCTTCAAGCTGGTTGCCCGGGAAGGTCCGGAGTTCGCCGTCGATGAAGTGGGAGCCGAGTTGGATGGCCCATTTGAACCAGATCTGGGCGCCGACAACGGCCAGTCGATTGAAGTCGTGCCGATGCTTGAGTCCGAAGCGGGCGTCATCCCACATCGCCTCGAGGTCCCAGCCGTCGAATTGTTCGTCGAGATAAAGCACCACGCTGATTTTACCGTGGATGCGCATGAGGCGCTCCATCGCCGGGATGAAGTCGCGTTCGTAATCGGCGGCATTGAGAATGCCGGAGGCTTGCACGACCAGAGTGTCGTGGGCGGAAGCCGGAAGTTGGTCGATCATGACAAAAAGGGGTTGAGATTCGGAGAAGTTGATCGATGGACCACGCTGAAAAATGGGGGCTTGGGCACCCATGGGTTGCACTTCCTCACGTCGCGGTGGTCCGGGGGCTTTGGCCGAATCATAGCTGCGCTTAAAGCGCATCATTTTGATACCCGGTCGTTCTGCAGATGTCGACCGGAATAGCGAAAATCGGAGCTGCCGCGGGTGGTGACCGCGGTTACAGCAGCTGAGGTTTGCCCTGATAGTCGATGTAAGTGAATTGATCGGTGGGCCAGTCGCGCAGAGCCCAGTCGATCACGCCCGCGGCGGCGACTTCGGGGCCGATATCGGCATGCGGTCCGCCGATCTTGGAGACGAGCCAGCCGGGGTGGATGTTAACGATGCGAAACCCTTCCCGGCCGAGGTGATTGACCAGGATGGTGGTTTGCATGTTCAGCGCGGCCTTGGACATGCAGTAGCCGAGTGCCCCGACTCGCCAGGACTGACCGAGACTTCCGGCTTCGGACGAAATATTGATGATACGTCGGGTATCACTCGCCCGCAGGAGAGGCAGGAACTGCTGCACGCAGCGCAGGGGGCCGAGCGTGTTGGTTTCAAACTGCGCCTGGATCGAACCATCCTCGAGGTCGACGTCGTCGAGGACCTGGTCCTGGTCGTCGAGGTGGATGCCGGCGTTGTTCAGAAGAATGTCGAGGGCCGGGACGAGGGCGGCGGTGGCGGCTGCGGCCGCTTTGACCTGATCGAGTGAGCGCACATCGAGGGCAATCGGCGTCACGTCTCCCGCGATGTCGTGGTAGTTGGTGGTCGCGTGAAATGTGCCCGCAAAAACGCGGTAGTTTTTACGGGCGAACTGCGCGACGAGAGCGCGGCCCAGTCCGGTATCGGCACCGGTGATGAAGATGGCGGGCATGCGGGAGGTGGCGGAGTGCGGGGATGGGCGCGGGGAGGCTTGAAATGAACGCCTAATTGGCAGCGTGGGCGAGCTCGATGATGCGGCGCAAGGCGGGCTTGGGTTGGCCATCGCGATCGAAGAGCAACGGGTAGTTGGTGCGTCCGCGCGCGGGCCAGTTGTTGAGCCAGGAATCGCGATCGGTGATGCCCCAGAATGTTACGCGATCAATCTTGTCGGCGTGCTTGAGGAGGACCGCGAAAATCTTCGCGTAGCGCTGGGTGAGTTTGGCTTCTTCCTCGGGGGGCAGTCCGTCGGGGAAGGGATTGTTCTCGGGCGTGGCTTCGCGGCGCGCCAGGTCGACGTTGGCACCGTCGGCGCCGAAGAACTGATCGCGCCCGAGAAAGTCGACGTCGAGCTCGGTGAGATGCAACGGGAGGCCGGTGGACGCCAGCGTCACGATGGTTTCCTCGATCTCGGCGACGGTGGGCCGGTGCATGGACCAGTGCGCTTGAATGCCGATGCCGTCGATGCGAACGCCCTTGGCTTTGAAATCATTGACCATCTCGACGACAGCGGCGCGACGTCCGGGCGCAGTCATGCCGTAGTCGTTGTAAATGAGCTTGGTGGAGGCGGGAAGAATGGCGTCGGCCATGCGAAACGCTTGTTCCTCGAAGTCGTCGCCGATGATCTGGTTGAATTTGGTGCGGCGTTTGGAGCCGTCCGCTTCGATGGATTCGTTGACGACGTCCCAGAGGTCGACGCGGTCGCCCCAACGGTCGGCATAAAGCTGCACCCGTTCGCGCATGCGGGCGAGGAGGGCGTCGCGGGTGAGCGGCTGGCCCGCCGAGTCCTCGTAGACCCAGTCGGGCGTCTGGCTGTGCCAGAACAGGCAGTGGCCGATGGTGTAGAGGTCGTGCGCATCGGCGTAGTCGACAAAGGCGTCGGCCGACTCCCAGCGGTATTCGCCCGGTTGGGGATTGATCACGCCCCATTTTTGCGCGTTGCCGGCGGTGAGGGTATCGAAATGTGCGTTCACGATTTGCCAGACGGGTAACGACGTGTCGCGCAGATACCAGCCGTTCGTCGTCGCCCCGATGCGGAATTTTCCCGCCAAAGCCGAACGCAGCGTGGCGGGAGACGTTGCGGTCGTGTCCACGGGAGTGGTCGTGCTCAAGCAACCGCTGAGAGCGGTCAACGTGGCAAGCGTGGCGGTGGCGATGGGGAGTAAAAACGAGCAGGAGCGCCTCATGAGAATCAGTGTCCGTCCGATGAGGGGCGGCCTCAAGTCATTGCCGCGATTTGCGTTAACGTTGCCCGGGCGGCGCGCTGAACGGACAGCACGTCTGGACGTAAAAGCCCATGACAGTCACAGGGTTTCGTGACGAAGGTTAGGCGATGGAATATCGGAAACTAGGCCGGACGAACTTGAGTGTGGCGGAGCTTTGTCTCGGCTCCATGCAGTTCGGTTGGACAGCCAACGAAGACGCCTCGTTCGCGGTGATGGATGCCTACGTCGCGGCCGGCGGCAACTTCATCGACACCGCGGATGTCTATACCTGGTGGGGGGAAAAGGGGACGGCTGGATTGGGCGAGTCCGAAGAAATCATTGGACGTTGGCTGCAGGCGCGTGGCGGTCGGGATTCGATGGTCATCGCGACCAAACTGGGTGGGCCGATGCATGATGGACCGGACGACAAAGGCCTGTCGCGGGAACGCGTCATCAAATGTTGCGAGGCTTCTTTGCGTCGCCTGCAAGTCGACCACATCGATCTCTACCAATGTCACTGGACCGACCTGAGCACGCCGATCGAAGAAACGCTCGCGGCTATGGGCGAATTGGTGAAGGCGGGCAAAGTGCGTCACGTGGGGGCCTCGAATTACCCGGCGTGGCGTCTCGCGGAGGCGCTTTGGCAGGCGGACAAACTCGGGCTGCCGCGTTTTGAAACCTACCAGCCGCAGTATTCGCTCATGGAGACGGGACTCTTCGAATTGGAGCCCATGGCGCTGTGCAAGCATCACGAGTTGGGCGTCATTCCGTATTCACCGCTGGCCTGCGGCTTTCTCACCGGCAAATACCGACGCGACGGCGCGGCTCCCAGCGCGCGTTCGCATGAAGTGGTGAAAAACTACGCCCACGAACGGGGCTACGCCATCATCGATGCACTGGAGGAAATCGGGGCCGGCCACGGCAAGTCCATCGCCGCGACGGCAATTGCGTGGTTACTCTCCAATCCCGTGGTGACGAGCCCGATCATCGGTGCCAATTCCGTCGCGCAATTGGATACGTTGTTGGAGGCCGTGGGCTATCGATTGAGCGCGGAAGAAATGTCGCGGCTCAACAGCATGACGACCTGTTACCGCAACCACCGTTTAATCTGGGATTGAGGCAGTTCACGTCGGGCGCGCAACCGGGTGTCCAGGTCGCCAGGTGACGGAATCGCCCGCAAGCTCGCTCCTACCGGTGAGGCAGTGGCGGCGGGTGGGGTAGGAGCGTGTTTACGCGCGATTGCTTCAGCGCGATCGCAGCGAGCTCAGTTCGCCGCCGTCGCGGTCACGGCTGCGAAGGGCGCCCCGTTTTGGAGCGGGAACACGATGGGCGTGACCGTCATGGTGCCGTCGGTCTCGTAACGCAGTGGCAACTCGGGCGTGTAGGTGGTTTCCGGCAGGCTGAAGCGCACGGTGAAGGTGTGGTCGTTGGTCCAGGCCCCAGCGGCTCCGACCGTTTGATCGTCGTTGGGCATGGGGCGATTTTCGATGGTCTGGAACGCAGCGGTGTGGCCGGTGACCCACGTGCCGTAGCCTACTTTGATTTCATGAGTTGAGCCATCGACGTCGGCGGTGAAGGTCGCGTGGTCGTCACCGTAGTGCATCGTGATGGCGGTGAAACGGGATTCGTTGGTGGGCACGGTGAAGCGTTGATCGCTCACCTCGGCCGCAAGGGGGGAGGTGGCGCGACCCGCGGGCAGGTGGAACGTGAGTCCGGTCAGGCGGGTGGCGAGGGTTTCCGCAGCGGCGGGGTTGGCCGGGAGGGGGACCGGGGCCAACCCCGGCAGGATGTGTTGCCAAACCTTTTTCATTACTCCGCCCATGTCGTTGGTGCCGCTGGTGATCGCGATGACCGCATCGTATTGCGGCATGACGATACAGAACTGGCCGAACCGACCGTCACCCCGATAAAAGCCGGGGACGCAGCGCCAAAACTGATAACCGTAGCCTTGGTCCCAGTCTCCGTCGGGAGCACTGCCATTGGAGGTTTGTTTGCTGGTGGCGGCCGCGATGTAATCGGCCTCGAGGAGGCGGCGTCCGTTCCATTCTCCGTTTTGCAGATAGAGCTGGCCGAACTTGGCAATGTCCTCGGTCTTCGCCCGCATGCCGAAACCGCCGAGTGCCACTCCCTCTTTGCTTTCGTCCCAATGCGGCGTTTCGATGCCCAGAGGCTCAAACAGTCGGGGAGAGAGATAGTCGATGAGGCCTTGTCCCGTGAGTTTTTCTACCGCCGCGGCCAACGTGTAGGTGGCGGGAGTGTTGTAGAGAAAATGGGTGCCGGGTTTGTGGGCAACGGGCAGCCGCAGGAAATCCTGCACGAGCGTGCTGTCATCATGGCCGGCCCATGTGAAGTCACTCAGGTCCTCGGCATGATGGCCGGTGTTCATCGCGAGTAGATCGCGCACCCGCATGTTGCGCAGATGGGTCGAAACCTCGGCCGGAGCGAACTCGGGGAAAATGTCGACGATGCGGTCATTCAGCGACAAGTGCCCCTCGGCGATGGCCAGGCCCACGGCGGTCGACGTGAAGCTCTTCGAGAGGGAGAAAAACATGTGTTGGGCGTCGGGATGGTGGGGCGTCCACCAACCCTCGGCAACCACCTGACCGTGCCGGACCAGCATGAAGCTGTGCAGGGCGTCGATGTTGGCGTCGACATCGTTGATGAAGTTGAGAACCGCCGTGGAAGAGACGCCGGCGGCTTCCGGAGCGCTGCGCGGTAGGGCATCGTCGGCGAGCGCAAAGGGAGCGATGAAGCCCAGCAGGGCGAGGAGGGCGGTCGATTGACGAAGACGGGAGAACAGGGGCATGAGGAAAACGTTGGGGGTTGGCACCATGGAGTGACAATCGGCGGTGCGGGGCGAGATTGGCCAAGGCTGATCGTTCACTCTGTCCGTCGTGGCGTTGCACGGAAGCAAATGGTCATTTACCTGTCCTCGTGCGGCGGACGAACCGCGATTTCGGTTATGCGTATCCTTCGACTTACCATTGGACTCCTGCTTGCGGGCGAGCTGTGGCCGCTGCGCGCGGCGGAGGCGGATCCTCTGCCAGCGGGCTTTGTCCATGTCGACCAAGTCGCCCCGGGCGTGCAGCAGGATCTCCGCTACGCGACGTCCGCGAATTTCGTGGGCGTGCCGATTGATGGTTATGAAAGCGGACGGGCGATACTCACCCGGGAGGCAGCCACCGCGCTACGCGCCGTGCAGACCGATTTGGCCGGGGAGGGATTCGCGCTCAAAATTTTCGATGCCTATCGCCCGCAACGGGCGGTGCATCACTTTGTGCGTTGGGCGCGGGATCGATCGGACGTGGCGACGCAGTCCGAGTATTATCCGGGCGTCGCGAAACCCCGCCTGTTTGCGGAAGGTTACCTGGCGCTCGAATCCGGTCACTCGCGCGGCAGCACGTTGGATGTGACCCTGATGAAGCGCGGCGGAAATGGCGCGTGGGTCGAAGTCGACATGGGCACGCCGTTTGATTTTTTCGGTCCGGAGTCTGCCCCCTGCTCGGATGCCGTGACCGCCGAGCAAAAAGCGAACCGGAGTCGATTGCGCGCGGTTATGGCCCAGCACGGATTCGAGCCTTACGATCGCGAATGGTGGCACTTTACCCTGCGCGCCGAGCCGTTTGCCGAGACCTATTTTGATTTCCTGGTGCAATGACGCTCTTACCCGCATTTTCCAACCATCGATGGACACCCGTGGCTTGGCCCACCGGCTACGCGCTGAAACCATTTCGGTTGCAGCCACTCCGGTATAAAAATCCGAATCAGGGTTTATCTGTATCCATTGGTGGATAAAAATCTGTTGCTCGCAATTTCTCCCGCCCACGCCCCCCCCCTGCCATGAAACTACCCCGCTTTCTCCTCACCGTCGTTGTATGGACGATCAGCGTAACCTCCGCCTCCGCTCAGAATTTCGATGAGTGGGCCGATCAGATTGTAACTGCGATTCAGCGTAAGCAGGCGTTCCCCGCCATTGCGGCCGAAAATCGCGCGGCGACCGAAATGTTGGGCTATCGCGTGCAAAAGGCCGTGGTGAAGAAATTGGTCGACGCCGGCGACGAGGTGGTTGGTCACAAAGCGGGTCTCACTTCAGTCGGAGCCCAATCGCGTTTCGGTCTGCTCGAACCCGTGGCGGGCGAACTGCTGAAATCGCACATCAAAAATACTGCGACGTTTGTCAGCCTGCGTCAGTTCAAGGGGCTGGTCATTGAGATGGAGGTGGGGTTTGAACTCAAACTGACCATCCGGGACGAACCCACGGATGTGGAAGATCTGAAACGTTACGTGCGGCAGGTGGTTCCGATCGTGGAGTTGCCGAACATCTATTTTGCGCCCGAAGGTCAAATGACGGGCGTCGATATTATCGCGAGCAATGTGGCGGCGGCCACGGTGGTCAAAGGACGACCCAAGCCCTTGTCGCTGGTGAATCTGGATCGGTTGGACGTAACGCTTTCGCGGAACAACGAAGTCGTTTCCGAGGGCAAGGGAACCGACGCCATGGGGGACCAGTGGGAAGCCTTGCTGTGGCTGGTGCGGCAGCGCTTGCGGGAGGGATTCGAAGTGAATCGCAACGACCTGCTGATCACGGGCGCCCTGGGCACCGTGATCCCGGGTGAAGCCGGTCGCTACGTGGCCGATTTCGGCAAACTGGGTCGGGTGACGTTTTCCCTGCGGTAACGCGACTCAGCCTGAGCGGCGGGCGGCCGCGTCGAGTTTTCGCACGCGTTGCAAGTCCCGCTGCATGGCGGCGTAAACCACCGCCGGTTCCACGGTCAATTGCCGGTGCCCGTGATCGGCGCCCCCGAGATCGTATTCCAGGTGGAGGCTCGCGGGCACGTCGATGGCGTGAGTTTGGAGCAGTTTGAAATACGCCGGCCAATCGACCCAGCCCTCGCCGACCGGCGTGTAAACGGCCGTGCCTCTGCCGGTGGCGGGATCCTCGATCCACTTGGAATCCTTGAGGGCAAGCGAAGCGATCTTGGGCGCCGCCAGACGGTATTCATTAATCCATGACAGACCGCGCTCGGCCGTGACGTGGCGGATGTCGAACTGGAGTCCGATTTGCGTCGGGTCGATGTCCTCCAGAACCTGCCACAGCTCCCAGATCGAGGCGCCGACGTAGCGGGCGCCCGCGTGATTTTGGAACGCGCCCTGCAGTCCGCGCCGTTGCAACGCCGTGGCCAGCTCGCGCACCACCGGTCGGAGCGAGGTGAGGGTGGCGGGCAGCGACTCCTCGTCCGAAAATTGATGATACCCGAGACGCAGATGAGTGAACCCGGCATCGGCGATGGCTCCCAATACGGTATCACTGAGCGGGTCGGCCATCGTGTTGATACCCGTCGTGCACATGACGGGCTCAAGCCCGGCGCGGCGCAGCGCCGCTGCGGCCCGAGGCAAGGCGCTTTTTACTTCGGCGGGTTCCACGTGGCCCCGCGGCCGCACGGTCAGGTCGACGCCATCGAAGCCCAGTTCGGCGGCTTTCGCCGCCATGGCGGCGTAGTCGAGAAACTGCAGGTGCTTGGAAAATAGGTGCACGCGCAACGCTGACACGGAAGGCGGGGCGGCGCGGGTGAATCGGGGGAAGGCGGCGACCGCGCCCAAGGCGGCGGTGGTTTGCATGAAGTCGCGACGAGTCATGGGGAGGGGAGGGGGAGAATCGATCGATTGCGGCGGTCAGGCGAGCTGAGCCGAAACCATCGTGGGGACGCGCGGCAGCGTTTCAACTGTAAGGGAGCCTGAGGTAAGCTCCCTAAAATTCACACTTCATTGATAGGGTTAAAGATTGGAAAATGAAAAGGATTGGCAAATATCCAGCTCAGAACTCGTGCCGTTATGCGCTTGATTTGCCCCCACTCCTTCGCCTCTCCACGTCGCCGCGGATTCACCCTGGTCGAGATCATGATCGTGGTGGTGATCATTGGTCTGTTGGCGGCGATCGCGATTCCGGCATTTTCCCACATGCGACTCAAATCACGCGCCACGACCTTCGCGAATGATCTGCGCATTGGTAAGGACGCGTTTGAGATTTATGCGACGGAGAATGGGGGCTGGCCGCCCGATGGTGCGGCGGGCATGCCGGGGGAGATGGCCGGTTATCTGGATCTCGGTAATTGGACCGGCAGCACCCCGTTGGGAGGCAACTGGGACTGGGATCGTGATCAGTTCGGTTAGCGGGCTGGTCTTTCCATTTATCAGCCCACGGCGGATGTGGCGACCATGACGGCGGTGGACGCGCAGATCGATGACGGCGACCTGGCGGCGGGGATTTTCCGCGCTCGAGATCAGGGCTATATCTTGGTGCTGGAATTCTAATTCCGTCCCACGCCTGACGACGACCGTTAGGTGTCTGCGTCCAGGTTCTTGGTATCGTGCACGATGGATTCGCGCTCGGCCTTGAGCGCATTGATCTTGGTCGTGAATTCGTGGCGACGTGTGGCGTCGGCGCCGGACAGTTGTGATTCGAGCGCTTTGATTTGTTCTTCGATGGCGATCCGGCGCAGTTCGAGCGCTTCGGCTTGATCGGCTTTGTCGAACGCGAGGGTTTCAGCGGTGCTTTCGGGGGAGGCGATCGGCTGGGTGGCAGTTTGGTCGGAAGCTTGAGGCATGATTTGGCCGGCATCGGGCAGGCGGCGCTGATTCATGATCGTGGGCGAAGCGATTTCGATTCCGGCCCGGTGGAGTTGATCCAGGACGTGACGGTTGAGGTTGGAGCGAGACGTCAGCAGACTCTTTACTTCGGTCAACAAACCGGCGACGCGGTAGGACACGGCGTAGTTGCCGAGTTCCGTGATATGCACAAACGGATCCTCGAGTCCCGTCGCGGTGGCCGCTGCTTTCAGGTGCTCCTCGACCGTGGCATGATGGACATCGTATCCCAGCGACACGACCGTCGTCACGATGGTGCCCGACGCGCGGATCGTCGTGACCGGGTGGCTGATGAGGTAGGTGTGGGGAAAGGCGATCAGGTCGCGAAACTCCGTCTGCACTTCGGTGTCGAGAAGACCCCGCTCGGAAACGCGTCCGAAATACTCATCGATTTTGATGAAATCCCCCGTGCGAAAAGGTTTCGTGACGCGGAGCATGATACCGGCCGTGAGGTTGGCGACGAGAGTCGTCGAGGAGAATGCGAACAACCCTGATACGAGCAAACCCACGAGACCCAGCACTTGGTTGCGGCTGCTGTCGCTGACCGGCAATGACAGCACCAACAAGGCGACCGAGGCGAGCGTGAGCCCCAGCATGATAAGCTGACGAGGGAGCGCGCGTTCGCCGCCCAGATTTTGCTCACGCCCCAACAGAAGCCAATGCGCCAAGCGCAGGGCGATTCCGCAAACTGCCGCCGTAATCGCCATTGGAATCAAGCTGCTCAAGGCCTCGGTCATGGACTCGAATGAAGAAAACATTGCCGCAGGATGTTCGAGCGGGAGGCAGGGGGCGAAGAGAAAACCACCGGGTCGCCAGCGGAATGCGGGGGAGCCGATGATGATCCGCAACGAAGCCGGCTGGGGGCTCGGTTCGGCGGGAATCGCGCATTTTGGCTTGCCAGAGGCAGAATGGAGACCGATTTTCCGCCCTCTTCTACAGCCGCCCCTATCGTCTAGCGGTTAGGACAGGTCCCTCTCACGGACCAGACCGGGGTTCGATTCCCCGTGGGGGTAGGAGGGTCTTGGGAATTCAAAATCAAAGATCACGAATTCTGTCGATCGACCGAATGCACAACGCGCGAAGGGGAAGCGAACCCCGGTCTGATCCTCCGAAGCTTCAGCGAAGGAGGAAGGGGTTTGACGGAGATCCGCTCCGCGGATCGGAGATGGGGCGACGACGCAGCGCGGCGTCGAAGGCGCAGCCTCCAGGCCGTAGGCCGCAGCCATTCCCCGTGTCTGTCCGCCATAGCCTCGGCGGAGGCGGAGGGGTGGAAGGAATTTCCGAATTTGGAATCTCAAGTCTCGAAGGCAGCAATCGGTAGAAAACGGACCCGCGAGGGGAAGCGAACCCCGGTCTGATCCTCCGAAGCTTCAGCGAAGGAGGAAGGGGTTTGACGGAGATCCGCTCCGCGGATCGGAGATGGGGCGACGACGCAGCGCGGCGTCGAAGGGGCAGCCTCCAGGCCGTAGGCCGCAGCCATTCCCCGTGTCTGATCCGCCATAGCCTCGGCGGAGGCGGAGGGGTAGGAGGGATTTTTGAATTGGGGTTCTCGATTCTCGATTGCGAACGGGCGAAGCCGTCAAACGGAGTCCGCGTTGGGTCGGCGACGGATGCAGAATTCAACGCCAAGGAGCGGAGGCGCGAAGGTCGCGAAGACTCCTCTCAGGACACCTTACACTCTGCGACCTCTGCGCCTTGGCGACTTTGCGTTAAAAAACACGCTGAAAGTTCGGCGGAGGGACGACTTCCACGTCGTCCGCTGTTGCCGCCAAGCGCGCGGCGGTGAGGCACCGTGGACCGGGTGGAACCGGTCCCTCCGGGGTGAGTCCGCAGATACTCTCAAACGAGCGACTCCAGCACACGGGGCAGCTCACCTTGTCCTGTTATGTCCTCCACACGGAATTCCGTTTTCTGCGCGAGTTTACGCGCCAATGCCAGCGAAGTGGCTGAAATTAGGTATTCGTAAGATATTATAAATAAACAGCATATGGTTGCCGTGATCTCGTTGGCACGGGGTGTGTTAAAGGGAGAAGCAACCCTTCATTAACAACATGAAATCACACCTCCTATTCTTATCTCTCGTTATACTGCCGTTCGCTTCGGTTTCTCACGCTGACGTGTTGAAACTGACCAACGGCTCCGTGCTCGAAGGCACTTACATCGGCGGCACCGCCGACGCGGTTCGTTTCCAAGTGGACTCGACCGTCCAAACCATCCCGCGCAGTGACGTTGCAGCGTTGTCGCTCCAACCCACCTCCGCTTCGACCCAATCGATCGATGTCGCGCGTGTTTCACCCGCAACGGTGGTCGTGCCGGCGAATACAGCTCTGTTTGTGAAGCTTTTGGAGCCCCTGGATTCGCAACGCAATCAGCCTGGCGACCGTTTCGCGGTCGAGCTCATGACCGATGTAAAAGTCGATGGCACAGTCGCCGTTCCTGCCGGTAGCCGCTTGACGGGACAACTCAAGAAAGCCGAACGGGCAGGGCGTCTACGCGGCCGGGCCGAGCTGGCATTCTCGTTGGTCGAAATGGAATACGGAGGAAAGCATATTGCGGTGCGAACTTCGCCACAGGCCGAAACCGGCGACCGAGCCGGCACGTTGAAAGAAGTGGCGATCGGGGCCGCGAGTCACCAGATGGCCAGCGGCGCGGCAGGAACCGGTGCCGGCCTGGGACTCATCCGTTCGGCCGCCACCAAAGGTGACGCCGTGGCGTATCCGGCGGGCACGTTCTTCGAGTTCCGCTTGCTCGCACCGGTTCAGCTCAACTGAAGAACGACTCTCCCATTCCCAAACAACTCGCGAACGCCGCATTCCTTTTGGAGTGCGGCGTTTTTTTGGCAACGCCAAGGCTTGGCTTAATCTGGTTCCCCGCACACAAAAAAGGGTCAGGCACACACACAAAAAAGGGTCAGACTTTGCACATTGCACAACGCTTGCGCAGCCTGGCAGTTTCTCCGCCGGCTTCATCGGAGGCGTTGACCAGTCGACTGACCCGTGCCACAAAAAAGGGTCAGACTTTGCACATTGCACAACGCTTGCGCAGCCCGGCAGTTTCTCCGCCGGCCTCATCGGAGGCGTTGACTAGTCGACTGACCCGGAACGGGCTGCCCATATTGAGATGTCGGGAAAGCCAAGGGTTCGATACGGTGGTCCGTCGTTTCATCTCGGCCGCGATCGCCACCTTCCAAGCCGTTCCCTTCGGATCGGCGGCAATATCAGTCGCCGTCTTTTTTAAACACTTTAATAATGCCGCCAGCGTGTCTGCGTGCTGCTCCTCTCGCCATTCGTCCAAATCCTTGTCTCCGCGCCGCACGGCTTCCTGCAGCTCACCATGATCTTCGTTGAGCGTTTTTTTGAACGCCTTGGTTCCGATCGCCCATCCGCGGGACATCTCGTCAAACTTGAGTCGCTTGCGCTCGGGTTCCTCCTCATCGAGCCATTCAAGATATTGCAGATACTTACGTCGACCGACCGGCGTGTCACGCAGTCCGCCGGCGTGGTCCAGGGAGGCTTGTGGTGAATACCAGGCCCGGCGTTCACGAGGGTGCAGCAATTCGCGCAAACTCGTGTCGCGCCAGGTTCGCAGCTCTTTGACCTGAATGACATGGGCCCGCACCGGATTGAGATGGATGTAGTGGCACAACGGCCCCAGCGCTTCTTCAGATTGCACCACAAAACTCTTGTAGCGGCCCTGAAATAGATGGCCGTTCTCCTTGCGCAACCGGTTGAACTTCGTGGCGAACGTGGCCTGCAGCCACCGCATGCCGTCAACGAGATTGGCCCGCGGCGTTTCGATCGCCAAGTGGTAGTGGTTGGACATCAGGCACCAAGCGTGAACGATCCAGCCCGATTTCGTGGCAGCGTCGTCCAGGCACTTCAGGAACGATTGTCTTGCCCCTTCGGTGGCGAAAATGGCGGAACGGTAGTTCCCCCGATTGATCACGTGGTAACACGCACCCTCGTATTCGAGTCTCAACTTCCTTGCCACCTACCCATCCAGACCGAGAGGGCAAGGGTAAGCGAGTGCAATGTGCAAAGTCTGACCACGTTTTCCGCCCCATTTTCCGCCCCGAAAGGGAGGCGAGTGCAATTTGCAAAGTCTGACCCCATTTTCCGCCCCAGGAACGATTGTCTTGCGCCTTCGGTGGCGAAAATAGCGGAACGGTAGTTCCCCCGATTGATCACGTGGTAACACGCGCCCTCGTATTCGAGTCTCAACTTCCTTGCCACCTACCCATCCAGACCGAAGGGCGAAGGGGAGGCGAGTTCAATGTGCAAAGTCTGACCCCGTTTTCGCCTCGTTTTCCGCCTCGTCGTTTCATCTCGGTCGCGATCGCCACCTTCCAAGCCGTTCCCTTCGGATCGGCGGCAATATCAGTCGCCGTCTTCTTTAAACACTTTAACAATGCCGCCAGCGTGTCGGCGTGCTGTTCTTCCCGCCATTCCTCCAAATCCTTGTCTCCGCGCCGCACGGCTTCCTGCAGCTCACCATGATCTTCGTTGAGCGCTTTCTTGAAATCCTTGGTTCCGATCGCCCATCCGTGGGACATCTCGTCAAACTTGAGTCGCTTGCGCTCGGGCTCCTCCTCATCGAGCCATTCAAGATATTGCAGATACTTACGTCGACCGACCGGAGTGTCACGCAGTCCGCCGGCATGGTCCAGGGAGGCTTGCGGTGAATACCAGGCCCGGCGTTCACGAGGGTGCAGCAATTCGCGCAAACTCGTGTCGCGCCAGGTTCGCAGCTCTTTGACCTGAATGACATGGGTCCGCACCGGATTGAGATGGATGTAGTGGCACAACGGCCCCAGGGCTTCTTCAGATTGCACCACAAAACTCTTGTAGCGGCCCTGGAACAGATGGCCGTTCTCCTTGCGCAACCGGTTGAACTTCGTGGCAAACGTGGCCTGCAGCCACCGCATGCCGTCAACGAGATTGGCCCGCGGCGTCTCGATCGCCAAGTGGTAGTGGTTGGACATCAGGCACCAAGCGTGAACGATCCAGCCCGATTTCGTGGCAGCGTCATCCAGGCACTTCAGGAACGATTGTCTTGCGCCTTCGGTGGCGAAAATGGCGGAACGGTAGTTCCCCCGATTGATCACGTGGTAACACGCGCCCTCGTATTCGAGTCTCAACTTCCTTGCCACCTACTCATCCAGCCCGAAGGGCGAAGGGGAGGCGAGTGCAATGTGCAAAGTCTGACCCCGTTTTCCGCACCCCCGTTTTCCGCACCCCACCGAGTAACGTTTATGGTAGTCGATTCCAGTGTAGTTCATGGCGGGTAGGATCTGTCCGATTTTTGCCACGGACTCGACCTTCTCCGCTCATGTTACCTGACCCCGTTTTCCGCCCCTGACCCCATTTTCCACCCCATTCAGACCGAGAGGGAAAGCAAAAGCGAGTGCAATGTGCAAAGTCTGACCCCATTTCCGCCCCCCCCGTTTTCCGCACCCCACCGAGTAACGTTTATGGTAGTCGATTCCAGTGTAGTTCATGGCGGGTAGGATCTGTCCGATTTTTGCCACGGACTCGACCTTCTCCGCTCATGTTACCTGACCCCGTTTTCCGCCCCTGACCCCATTTTCCACCCCATTCAGACCGAGAGGGAAAGCAAAAGCGAGTGCAATGTGCAAAGTCTGACCCCATTTCCGCCCCTCGACCGACCGGCGTGTCACGCAGTCCGCCGGCATGGTCCAGGGAGGCTTGTGGTGAATACCAGGCCCGGCGTTCAGGAGGGTGCAGCAATTCGCGCAAACTCGTGTCGCGCCAGGTTCGCAGCTCTTTGACCTGAATGACATGGGCCCGCACCGGATTGAGATGGATGTAGTGGCACAACGGCCCCAGCGCTTCTTCAGATTGCACCACAAAACTCTTGTAGCGGCCCTGAAATAGATGGCCGTTCTCCTTGCGTAACCGATTGAACTTCGTGGCGAAGGTGGCCTGCAGCCACCGCATGCCGTCGACAAGATTGGCCCGCGGCGTCTCGATCGCCAAGTGGTAGTGGTTGGACATCAGGCACCAAGCGTGAACGATCCAGCCCGATTTCGTGGCAGCGTCGTCCAGGCACTTCAGGAACGATTGTCTTGCGCCGTCGGTGGCGAAAATAGCGGAACGGTAGTTCCCCCGATTGATCACGTGGTAACACGCGCCCTCGTATTCGAGTCTCAACTTCCTTGCCACCTACTCATCCAGACCGAAGTGCGAAGGGGAGGCGAGTGCAATGTGCAAAGTCTGACCCCATTTTTCGCCCCCACGTGGTAACACGCGCCCTCGTATTCGAGTCTCAACTTCCTTGCCACCTACCCATCCAGACCGAAGGGCGAAGGGGAGGCGAGTGCAATGTGCAAAGTCTGACCCCATTTGCCGCCCGACCCCATTTGCCGCCCCATTTGCCGCCCCGGACACCGTTGCCGCCCCCTTCACGATCCTGGCCTTTGACCGTGTGTTGCCTTGCGCGAATCCAATACTTCCGCGGTCATGCTGAATTCATTCGTCAGCTTTACGCGCGAGATTGTTGGGGGAGAGGACCGTTGGTCTGACCGAAATCGGCGGGATCTATTTGGCTGGTCTCCGCATTCCGCTCCTGAATCCCGAGCAATGAGTTCCTCATCCATTCCGGGTCGTGGGGCGTGCTGATAACTCGGACTTCCGCCACCTTGAACGATTCAAGGCCATCCGTCTCCAATTCCGTGCAATCGAAGAAAACATAGTTGCGTCCATCCGGTCGCATGGCGCTGCGGTATTTGATACCCGAATATCCCTGCTCCGCGATAAACTCCGCGACGATCTGCGTTGGCGCATAGTCGCGTTCCGGGGTGAACGGCGGAATGGGCCGGGAGAACTCCTCGTTAAGTTGTGCAAAAAATGCGGCCGTGCGCATTTCCTGAGCAAATCCGTCGCTGAACGGATCAAGGGCCGCCATGCTGGGCGGCTGCGAGAGATCGAACACCTGCAACGCTTGGCGTGGCCGAAATCGTCCCACCGAAACGACGGCGCTAATATGAGGGCGAATTTCGGCAATTGCTGTGTCCGCAGAATCCGCGACGTAGAGCACTCGGATGCCCGCCGCGTTCGCGCGCCCTGCCTTGCAGGCGTCCGGCGGCGGAGCCTCAACTTCGATAAACTGCAACCGGCGGTGTTCCATTGCGGCATCGTGAAGACGCGCGCGATAGAACGTGAAATCCGGGGTCACCTCCTCAATGAAATGCGCATTGTTGGTGTTCAGTTCGGACGAAAGATCAAAGTCATCCTCCGCTGTCGGTGATATGAAATAACGCCGCTGGTGTTTAGCCCGATCGCGGAAGGCGTCCCAGCGGCGATGAAAGCCCAAGGAGGGCATCGGTTCCAAAGCCGACGTCCAGTGCCATGACGATTTTCCAGCCGGAAAGCCCAGGATGGCATCGAGCAAATGATTCCTGCGGTCCTGCGGGAGGGACTCGCTGAAAACCCGCACTCCATCCTTGTGCATGACGGCGGCGAGATTGTGCACATCGGACGGACCGTTGATTTTCAGGGCCTCCATCACGATAGCCGGGTGGTAGGCATACATGAAGCGATTGAATTGCTTGCGAAGGCTTTCCGCGGTTACACACGGTTGCTGACTGGCTCCACAAGTGTCGCACGCACGGCGCAGTCCGCGCTCGCTGATTTCCCGGCGTAGCAACTCAGAGGAAAAGCAATTGGGACAACATAGCATCTCATTATGTTGGACCCCCGAAAGACGAAGGTCAGCGGGAAAAAGAACCTCTTATGTGTTCGTGGTTACGTCCCGTTTACAACCATTCGTGGTTCAGTGCATGGCCATCCTCGAACAGCACGGCGGACAGCGAATACGCGGCATCGAATCCAATGTCCAAGCCTGCGGCCGGAACCATCGGAGTCGAAACGGGTCAGGCCTTGTGGTATGTGGTCTCCGGCTCCAACTCCCGCAAGCGGTGGGCTTTGTCGGAAACGGCGACCAAATTTTGCGAGATCTTGGAGGAGTGATTTTCCCCAAGGTCCGCTGTGACCCGTTTGCTCACCCTTTGGTGCAGTGGGATTCGTGGTGGCGGTCGTAGAGGCTGACTACTCTGGCGATGAAGACGGATAGGAACAGGACTCCGGCTACGGCTTGGGCGTAGGCGGCCGTGCGGACGAGGTCGTTGCCGGGGATGATGTCGCCGTAGCCCATCGTCGACATGGTCAGGTAGCTGAAATAGATCGCCTGCGTCGGCGTGATCGTTTCGAGAATCGGATCGCCGGGCAGGGCCAGAAAAAACGCACCGGGACTGACGTGCTGCAGCCAGAGATAAAGCGTCGCCCAGGTGATGCCGATCAACAGGAACACGCAGATCGCCCCGCAGAGTTTGTCCCGGGTGAACACGTCCGCGGCGACGAAGGCGCGCAGAATGGCCAGCGTGATGTAAAACCAGAACGCGACAAACAGTGGCATGGCCAGCCACGTGAAGATGAACCCGCGACGTGACAGCTCTCCGCCGACGAATGCCGCCAAGAGTTGCAGCACCAGCACCGGTAGTCCGAGGGCGATCGCGGTGAGCAGTTTTCGCCGGTCGCCGCTGACCGCGTGGATCGCGAACCACATGGTGGCATACACGCCGCACATGAGCAGCGGCACGCCTTTGGGGAACTGATCGGCGATGGGTAGCAGCACCAGCATCGCGCAGATCGACAGTAGCAGGTAAAAGAACCGACCAAGGTGCCGCGGATCGGTGGGAGGGTTGACGACGGTGGTCATGACAGAGCGAAGTGGCTTTTAAAAAGAGGGAGGCCCACGAAACACACGAAAGAACACGAAAGCAGTGGCTCGGGATTTCGCTCCTAAACAGAAACAAGAATCCGATTTAGGGTTCGGAGGTTTTCGTGTCTTTTCGTGTGTTTCGTGGGCAGTGAATTAATCAGTCGGCGGCATTCGTCAGGATGGCTGGATTCCAGCGGTAGGGACGGAAGGACACGCGGAAGAACAGGGCGTAGAGCACCGGGCAGAGCACGAGCGTGAGCACGGTCGCGAAGAGGAGACCGAAGATGATGACGATCGCCATCGGCCGCCACATCTCGCCGCCGAACAGCCACAGCGGTAGCAGTCCGATGACGGTGGTAGCGGCGGTCGTTAAAATGGGGCGCAGGCGGGAGAGTCCGCCGACCACGATCGCGTTGGCGTCATCGATGCCGCGCTCTCGCAGGGTCTCGGTTGTATCGATCATCATGATCGCGTTGTTCACGATGATGCCCATGAGGCTGAGCGCGCCCAACATGGCCATGAACCCAAACGACGCCCCGGTGAGAAGCAGCCCGGCGGTGATGCCAAACAGGGCGGGCACGATGGTGATGAGAATGATGATCGGCCGCACCACCGAGTTGAACATCGCGACGAGGGTCAGGAACAGCAGCGCCATCGCCAGGGGGAACCCGGCCGCGATGGAGGCTTGGGCGGCCGCGCTCTTTTCGGACTCGCCGCCCACTTCGATGGTGTAGCCGGCGAAACGCGATTCATCCGCCAGTTGCGCGATGCCGGGAGCCATGGTCGCGAGCACTTCGTTGCTGAAGGTCCCCGGCGCGAGGTAGGCTTGGATGGTCATCGTGCGTTTGCCGTCCCGTCGGCGAATGTTGGACGGCACGAAGTCCAGCTCGGTGCGGGCGACCTGGGCGAGCGGCACGTTCCGCGGTGTGACCATCGAGTAGAGGCGGAGGCTTTCGATGCGGTCGAGGTTTTCGCGGGCACGGTCGGAGGCACGCAACACGATGGGGATCTGCTGGTCGCCTTCGCGAAAGTCGCTCACGCGCAGTCCGCTGAACTGCAACTGCAGGGATAGCGCCACGTCCTCGCTCGTGAGGTCGGCGAGCTTCAAGGCGTTTTGGTTGATGTCGATCGCGAGCTGCTTGCGCCACTCGCCCCAGTCGTCGGTCGGTGCCAGCGTGCCGGGCACCGATTCGATCAGCGTCGCCACTTCATCGCGCAGGGCGTAGAGGGTGGTGATGTCGTCGCCCGAGACGCGGATCTGGATGGGCGCGCCCACGGGCGGTCCTTGTTCGAGCCGTTTCACGGTGAAGCGCGCCTGGGGCAGCTCGGCGTCCGCGTGGCGTTGGGCGTGCGCGGCGAGTTTCGGCACGAGTCCGACGCCGGCGGGCCCGCCGGCGACCTCGACCAGCATGAACGCGTAGGATGGATTCGATTGTTCGACGTGTTGGGAGAGGTTCCAGCGCGGACCGCCGTTGCCGGCGAAGGTCGTGACTTGGGCCACGCCGTCCTGGGCGAGTAACCAGTCCTCGAATACGCCGGCGGCCGCGGCGGTGGTGCGCACGTCGGAGCCGTAGGGCGTCCAGACGTCGACGAGGATTACTTCGCGCTCGTTGGGCGGGAAGAAGAGTTTTTTAACGCTGCCGAAACCGATCGCTCCGGCGACGGTGAGCGCCACGCACAGGCCGAGGAAGACCCACCGGCGGCGCACGCCAAACAGCAGCAGTGCGCGGTAGGTGCGGTAGACCGGACCGTCGTAGGTCTGCTTTTTTGGCGACACCTTGAGGAAGCGGAAGCAGAGGAGCGGCACGATGGTGAGCGAGATCAGCCACGAGCAAAGCAGCGTGATGGTGATGACTTGGAACAGCGCGAGGCAGAACTCACCGACATTGGACTGGGAGGTGGCGATGGGCAGGAAGGCCCAGATCGTGGTGGCGGATGCGGCGAGCAACGGCTTCCACAATTCACGCACGGCCCCGTTCATGGCGGCGCGCCGATCTTCGCCCCGGGCCAGGCGAACGAGCATGCTTTCGCTCACGACGACGCCGTTGTCGACCATGATGCCCAGCGCGATGATGAGCGAGGCGATGGAGATCTGGTGCAACGCGATGCCGAAGCTCGGCATGAGGGCAAAGCACATCAGGATGGCCAGCGGGATGAGCGCCGAGGCGATGAGGCCGGTGCGCAGTCCGGTCGTGATGAGCATCACGATGAACACGAAACCGAACGCCTCGATCAGGTTGATCATGAAGTCGGAAATCTTGCGGCCGACGAAGCGCGGTTCCCACGTGACCGTGTCCAGTTGGTAGCCCAGCGAGAGGTCGGCCTCCAGCTCGGCCAGCCGCGTCTCGAGGCGCGCGCCGACCCGCATCACGTCGTGGCCCGGGGCCATGTTGATGGCGAGGATGATGGCGTCGTGCTGATTGAAACGAGCGAGCGCGCGCGGCGGGTCGACGGCGCCGCGGGAGACGCGGGCGATGTCGCGCAACGCGATGGCCTCCGTCGAACCGGGTCGGCGAAAGGTCACGTTGGCGATGTCGTCAAGGGTCTGAAACTCGCCGCTG
Organism: Synoicihabitans lomoniglobus; assembly: GCF_029023725.1. GTDB lineage: Bacteria > Verrucomicrobiota > Verrucomicrobiia > Opitutales > Opitutaceae > Actomonas > Actomonas lomonigloba. The sequence goes on along the minus strand of NZ_CP119075.1, from coordinate 2,617,837 downwards.
GAACGGATGAGCACGCGCTCGTCGCCAACGCGGGCCTCGCCGCTGGGAGCGACGGTGTTTTCGCGGTCAAACGCCTGCGCGATTTGAAAGGGGCTGAGGTTGCGCTCGGCAAAGAGGTTGTCGGAAAAATCGATGAAGATCCGCTCGTCCTGCACCCCGTAGAGTTCGACCTTGGCGACGCCCTCGACCTTGAGCAGTTCGTCGCGCAACGCCTGCGCGGTCTCGTTGCGTTCGCGGAAGGAGAAGTCGTCCCCGGTCAGCGCCACGACCATGCCGAACACGTCGCCGACCTCGTCGTTGACGGCGGGCGGCCAGGCTCCGTCGGGCAGATGGGGGGCGGCCGCCTCGACTTTGTCGCGCAGCTTGTTCCAGGTCGCGCCCACGGCGTCGGCGGGCGTGGCTTCGAGCAGTTCGACGGCGATGATCGACACGCCGGCCATCGACTGCGTCTTGACGAGGTTCAGGTGCGGCAGCTCGCGGAGTTTTTCCTCCAACGGGTTGGTGACGAGTGCTTCGACCTTGGCCGAGGTTGCGCCCGGATACTGGGTGATGACGAGGGCGGTGCGAATGACGAAGTCCGGGTTCTCGGCCTTGGGCAGGTTCTGGAACGAGAGCACGCCGCCGAGAATCAACAGGGCGGCCGCGACTCCGGTCGTGGCTCGGTTGCGTAGACACCAATCGGCGATGGTCATGACGGGGAGGGAACAGAGGTTCAGGGGTGGGCGGCGGTGCGCGGGAGGACCGGCATGCCGTCGGCGAGTTGGTTGGCGCCCTTGACGGCGATGGTTTCGCCCGGCTTGAGGCCGAGCAGAATTTGCACCCCCGCTGCAGCAAAGACGCCGGGCACGACGGCGCGGCGCTCGGCCCGATCATCGGCGTCGATGACGAAGACGAAGCGATCGTCCAGCCGCCCGGCGAGAGCCGTGACGGGGATGATGACCGGTGCGGTGCCGGCGGGGATGGGAAAGGTGAGGACCGCTTCGCCGATCATGCCGGGGACGACGCCGTCGGCCGGACCGGTCAACGTGAGCTTGGTCGGGTAGGTGGAGGTGGCGTCGGCGATGACGCCCTTTTCGGCGACGGTGGCGGCGAAAACTCGGCCGGGCAGCGCGTCGAAGGTCACGCGGGCGGGCAGGCCGAGCGTCACGCGGTTGACCCAGCTCTCCGGCAGACCGATGGAGAGTTGCAGGCCGGGGCCGGAGAAGAACTCGACGACCACCTGGCCCGCTTGCACGAGTTGGTTTTCGCGGGCCGGCACGCTGGCTACGACGCCGGCGCGCGGCGCGCGCAGGGTGCAATAGGCGACCCGCTGGCGGGCGAGGTCTAGTTGGCGTTGGGCGGCGTCGAGCTGGCCGCGAGTCGAGCGGGTCATGGCCTCGGCACGTTCCAAGTCGGCGGCGGCGGCATTGCCGTTTTCCCACAGGTTCCGGATGCGGTCGAACTCGGCGACGGCGTTGGCGGCCTGCGCCGATGCTTGGGCCACGGCGGCTTCAGCCTGGGCGGATTGCAGGCTGTAGTCGGTGGCATCGAGTTGGGCGATGAGGTCCCCGGCGGCGAGGCGCTGGCCGGCGCGCACGGGCAGGGCGACCACCTCACCGGCAACCCGAAACGCGAGGCGGGTGTCGAGGTCGCTCTCGGCGACGCCGGAGAAGACGCGGCGCTCGCCGAGGGTCGGGACGGCCACGGTGGCGACCTCGACCGGGCGCACGATACGTTCCGCGGGTGGCGGTGGAGCACAGCCGGCGAGCAGGGCCAGCGCGGGCAGGAGGGCGTGTAGTGATTTCATAACGACGGGTGGCGAGGTTTAGTCAGAGGGAAAGGTGACCGCGCGCAGACGGTCGGCCCAAGTGGCGTTGGCGGCGGGTGATTCGAGAAACTCGAAGCGGCCGATGGCGCGTTCGAGTTGGACGAGAGCACCGAGGAATTGGTGCTCGGCGAGGGTGGCGTTCTGGCGCTGGGTGAAGGCGGCGTGCTGCGCGTCGAGCAGGGCGAGCACAGAGTCGGTGCCCTGCGCGTAGTGGTCGCCGACGATGGCGAGGTTGCGCTCGGCGCGGTCGGCGGCGGTGGCGCTGAATTTGAGATTGGCGGAGCTGGCGGCGACGTCCTGCAGCGCGGCGCGAACGCGGAGCTCGATCCCTTGGGCGATGTCGTCGCGGGTGTAGCGGGCTGTGCGCAGGGCCGACTCGCGTTCGCGCAGCGTGGCGGTGCGGCGGCCGCCCGAGAAGAGCTCGAAGCTGACGGCGAGGCCGGCGGACCACTCGCCGTTGCCGGTGGCGTCGCCCGGCCGCGAGCCGAGTCGGGTTTCGTCGAAGATGTGGGCGTAGGACGCCTGAAAGCCCACCGTCGGTGTGTAGGGACGGCGGCGCGCCTCGCGGACTCCGAGATTGCCCGCGGCGATGGCGTGTTCGGTGGCTCGCAGTTCCGGGGAGGCGTCGAGGGCCTCGGCGACGAGGAAGGAGGCCAGCCGTTGCAGTTGATCGAGGTCACTCACGAGCGGACGGATACCGGTCACGGTCGTGGCGAACGCTTCGCTGGTGAGGTCGAGTTCGTGCGGTTGCCAGTCGGTCGCGGGCGCGGCGCCCAGGTGGCGGTTGAGGTCAAAGAGGGCCTGCCGTTCGCAGGCGTAGGCGTTGGCGAGGGCGCTTTGATCGGCGGCTTCGGCGGCCTCTAAACGCAGTCGATCCTGCGGGCCGCTGATCCCGGTTGATTCGCGGTTGGTGGCGAGGGCGAGGTGGGCGCGGGTGACGGTGAGATTGTCGCGGGCGATGCGGTGGAGCGAGCGGGCCTGCAAGTAGCGTAGGTAGGACGTGGCGGTGTCGCCAATCAGATCGAGTCGGGCGGCGGCTTCGAGGTCGGTGGCGGCGCCGGCTTGTTCGCGGGCGGCGCGGAGGCCGGTGAGCGCTTGGTCGGAGAACAGGGTTTGGGTAAACGTGAGCTCGCCGCTGGAGCGGTCGCGGGGCAGCACACCGAGAGTGACGCCCCGTTGCTCCGCATCACGCCGACTATGGATGGCGGTGGCATTGATCTGGGGGAGGAGGTTTGCCCGCGCTTGGTCCGCGCGAGCCTCGGCCTGGTGGGTTTGTTCACCGTTCACACGCCAGCTGAGGTTGGCGTCGAGGGCCAAATCGATGGCGGTGTGCAGATCGAGGATCGGTCCGCGGCCGACCGGTTGCAGGTCGCCGATGATGGTCGCGTTTTGAAAGAGCTCGATGGTGGGCGTGAGCCCGGCGGCGCGGAAGGCTTCGGCGTGGATGAACCAACGGTCGCGCTCCAGGGTGAAGGCCCGGCTGAGATCGGTGGCCGGGGTGCCGGTGGCGACGGCGCGCAGGTTGAACGCGATGCGGCGGGCAAGGGCGGTGCGGAGCTGGGCGGTTCGGCCCGCCATGGCACCGGCCCGAACCTCGCGTTCGCCGGCGAAGGCCAACGACGCGATGCGACGCTCGGCGAGGCCGGAGAAAAAGGCGGCGCGTTGCGCGTCGGACCAGTGAAAGGCCGGCAGGAGGTAGACCGCGTCGGCGTGGTGGGCCGCGATCGCGTGTAGCGTCTCTGTGGGTGTCACGGCGTAGGGAATTACCGTTTCGACGGGTAGATCCGCGGCCAGGCTTGAGGCGTAGGCGCTGGGGACGAGCGCGGCGATGCGACGACCCGGAGCGAGGCTGCGCAACGCTTCCACATCGGCGGCGAAGAGTAGGTCGGCGGGGATGAGCGCGACATTCGCGTCTGCGTTGGCGGCGTCGGCAGAAGTCGGCAGCGCGGCTACGACGGGAGGCCCGTCGGTCGAGTTGAGGGTAGCGTGGCCGATTGTCCACCAGCCGCCGGCCACGACGATGTCGACATCCGGATGAGCGCTCGCATGAGCCAGCGTCCCGGGGACGCGGTCGGGTTGCCCGACGGCGTTAAAGGCCGGGTCCTCGATCCAGTGGAAGGTGACGTCGGTCGGCGTGATGCCGGCGAGTTCGGTGCGGACCTGATCGAGCAGATTCTCGAGCAGGGGAGCGTCGCCGTCGCGGACCACCGCGATGCCGACCTCGTCCGCGGGGACGGCTCCGGCGAGCGCCAAGGCGGCGAGTCCGCCGAGGATGCGATGAAGCCGTGATGCTGTCATAACGAAGCGAGGTCGGTGGGTGGAGGTGAGGTGGACGCGGGGATGGAAATCAACGCGGGATCTCGGCGACGATGGCGTTGATCGTGCGTTGGACCTTTTCGATGTCGGGCGCGCCGTTGACGTTGGCGGTGCGCCAGCCGCGCCAGACGATCTCCTTGGTTTTCCGGTCGGCGAGGTCGATGACGAGCGTGCCCTCGTCGGTGACTTCCACCGTTTGGTCCCAGCCGTAGGCCTGACCGAATCGACCGAAGTAGAACCCGTGGTCCTCCTGCACGTCCACGCGTTGGGTGATGCCGCCGTGGATGAGCACGATGAGGTCGGCGTCGGCCCGATCGACCTCAGTCAATCCGTGGTCGGTCAGCGCACCGGTGACGCTATTACGCACTTGGCGAATGAACATGGGAGTGATCTCCGGATGCAGAGCAACGGATTGGCCCGCGGGCACGTGAGGTTCGGCCAAGGCGAACGTGTGGTAGTCGGCCAGGCTGACCGAGAGGTCGCTTTCGGTCCGAACGGCGGTGGACGCGCAACCCGGCCCGAACAAGGCGGAGATGGCGGCCAGCGCGGTGACGACGAGGAGGCGAGGGTGTGATTTCGTGAACATGACGATGTTTGATTTTGATGGTTTGAGTTGTTTCCCGGCCGCTTGGTTGAGGCGGCTTTGGGATTGGCCTCGGTATTCGCACCGGCTGTGCCAACTCGATTTGAGGAGAACGCAAAAGACTCATAGGTAATGAGTTTAAAAATTAGTGCCTAGCCGGGAATCCTCTCGCGGGGACGGATTGCCGCGCCCGGCGCGGAATTCCGTGCCGAATGGGAGGCGAGATTATCGCGAAAAGATATATCTCGTTTTACACCAATGTATAAGGTAAGGTGGCCGGGAGTTGGCACGCCGCGTGTTATATCGTCATGATCATGGCTTTTCGTCTTCCCATTCTCATGTCTTGGCCTGCCCGCATTGGGGCGGGCGCGGGCCCTTCGCCGCTTGCTTGCGCGGGTAGCGCCACCGCTTTCCGCCGATGAACGCCGCCGACCCGTCCCTCGGATCTTCTGCCCCGGCACGATTGCGCCGTCTGGTGTTGGGGAGTGCGCTGGTTTTGCCTGGCCTGTGCATCTTCGCGGTCGTCGTCGCGATGTTGATGTGGACGTTGAGCCGCGGCGGCGGGGAATGGCGGGATGCGGAGCCGGACCTGACGTTTTTGATCGATGATCCGGCGGCACCCTTCGACGGGACCGCGGTGGTGGCGGGCGAACTCGATGCGCGCTTTCAGCCCTTAAGCGAATTCGGCGGGCGACTGCACGGCCGAGCTCACGGGGAATATTGGCTGCGCATCCGGCTGCGGCCGGAGGACCGCGGGCCGGACGGCTCGCTGTTAATTCAGTTTAATGAAGGTCGGAATATATGGACGCTGCGCGAGCTGACGTTGCACGACGCGGAGGGCACGGTCGTGGCACGCACGGGTTATGAAGTGCCGTTGGCGGAACGCAGCGGGCGGGGGTCGGGCTTCACGCTACTGGTCCCATCGAACGTCGCCGCGGTGGACGCGGTTTACCTGCACGCCCATACCCACCAGAAGTTTTTCCCGTCATTCTTCCTGTGGGGGGATGATGCCGCGGCGGTGCTCACCAATACCCGGCTGGACGGACTGTATTTCATCAACAGCGGGGTGATCATCACGTTGATCCTGGTGCACTGCGTGGTGTTCGCGGGACTGCGTCGGCGGTATCAATTCTACTTCCTGTTGTTTCTGGTCGCGACGCAGGTGCATGCTTCGATGTTGCACTACGCGCAGAGTGGCTGGTGGCCGTGGCTCAGTGAGGACGGCTTCTTCGAGTCGGCGGTCGCGGCGGTGTCGCTCGCTTATCTGGCGTTGATCTGGTTCAGCCGCCACTTTCTCGAGTTGCCGGAACGGATGCCGATGATGGACCGGTTGCTCAAGGCCACGGCGGTGCTGCACGTGCTGATCCTGCTGGTCGCTCGCATCACGCATGACGGTTTCGGCTGGAACGCCTTCGCCGCGTTCTGGATCGGCAAGAACGTGCTCACCAATGTGCTCCTGATCGTGGCGGCCTTTCTGGCGTGGCGCCGCGGGGTGCGACATGCGCGGCTCTTTCTGCCGGCCGTGGGCGTGTTCATCCTGTTCAATGCCTACCAACAGGGGGTGCGTTTTGGCGTCGTGCCCGGCGCGCCGTTTCCCATCGCGGCCCTGGATTTTTCCCACCTCTTCGCGGAGGTGCAGGCGTTTTTGTTGAGCTTCGCCATTGCCGATCAAGTGGCGGGCATCGTCCGGGCGCGTGACGCGGCCCGGCAGGAGTCGATCCGCCATCTGGAATCGCGGCGGGAGCTCGAAGCGCGGGCGACGGAAAACCTGGAGCGCGAGGTGGCCGTCAAGACCCGCGACCTGCAGTCGGAAGTGGAACGCACGCAGCGCGCGGAAATGGCCGCCGCTGAAGCGCTGGCGACGGCGGACCGCGCGAGTCGCGCGAAGAGCGCGTTTCTGGCGAGCATGAGCCATGAACTGCGCACGCCGCTCAACGCCATCATGGGTTATGCGCAAATCCTCGAACGCGCGTCGGATTCGGATGAACAAACCCGGCGGGCCGCGACCACGATTCGCCGCAGTGGGGACCACCTCCTGGCGCTCATTAACGACATCCTGGACATGTCGCGCATCGAAGCCGGCAAAATCGAAATCACGACCGGTGAATTCGGGCCGGCCGGAGTGATGAACCAAGTCGTCGATATGATGGGGCTCAAGGCTCGCGAGAAAGGCCTGCGGCTTGAGGTCGAGATCGGTGACGAACTCCACCGACCGGTGACCGGTGATGAACGGCACTGGCGCCAAGTTCTCGTGAACGTGGTGGGCAACGCCGTCAAATTTACGGATCAAGGTTTCGTGCGGGTCGCGGCAGGACGATCGACGGACGATGACGCGTGGGTGCGGGTGCGGATCGAGGACACCGGGCCCGGGGTGCCGGACGCGCTCAAGGAAGCCATCTTCGAGCCGTTTCGCCACGTGTCCCCCGGAGAACGGGTGCATGAGGGGACCGGACTGGGGCTGGCGATCAGTCGGAAACTCACCGGACTCATGGGCGGTCGCCTCAGTGTCGCGGATCGCGTCGGCGGGGGCAGCGTATTCCAAGTCGAACTGCCGTTGCCGGAAGCCGGGGGCAGCGCCGTCACCGATGCCCCGTTGTCATTGCCAACTGGATACGAAGGAGAACGTCGGCGCGTGCTGGTGGTCGATGACCACCGTGATAATCGCGAGATGGTCGCCCAGATGCTCACCGCCCTGGGGTTCCTCGTGGACCAGGCGGAAGATGGCGGGGAGGCTCTGCGCAAGTTGGGGGCGGAACCCTTCGATCTAGTGATCATCGACCTGGTCATGCCGGTGATGGACGGGTTCGAAGCGGTGCGCCGGATTCGACAGGAGGCGGCGTGGAATCACCTGAAGATTGTAGCCTCGTCCGCCAGTGTGTTTGAGGAAGATCGTAGTCAGAGTATCGCCGCGGGGTGCCATGACTTTCTGCCCAAACCGATCCGGGAGTCGGCGTTGGTGGCGGTGCTGGAGCGGCAGTTGGATCTCGTCTGGATCCGGGCGGACGCGCCGGATACGGGCTCAATCGCTCCGCGGTTGGCCGCCCGGTATGCAAGCGCCCCATGGGACGGGCTGCGCCTGGCGGCGGTCCGTGGCGAGATCGCGCGGATCCGAAGCGAATGGACTGCCCTGCGAAAAGCGCTGCCGGCGAGCGATGCGCTGGTTCGCGAAATGGATGCCGCGATCGACGGATTCGATCCGGATAGGGTGGTGGCGTTGATTGACCAGGCGGTGCCGGCGTTATCCTCTTCCTCGAGCCATGAATGCTGAACACGGATCCATCCTGGTGGTCGACGATACCCCGGCGAATGTCGCCGTGTTGTTCGATACCTTGGCCAACGCCGGTTTCGACGTTCGAGTGGCGCGCAATGGCGTGGCGGCTCTGCGGCAGATCGTGCACGAGGCACCTGACTTGGTGTTGCTCGATGTGATGATGCCGGAGCTCGATGGTTACGAAACCTGCCGTCGGCTGCGGGCGGTCGCATCGACGCGCCATTTGCCGGTGATTTTCATGACTGCGTTGTCGGATACGGCGGACAAGGTGAAGGGCTTCGAGGCGGGGGCCACGGACTTTGTGACCAAGCCGTTCCAAGCCGAGGAAGTGCTGGCCCGGGTAAAAACCCAGCTCGCGTTGCGCGCGTTGCAACAGGACCTTGAGCAAGAGGTGGCTTTCCGGCGGGCGGCGGAAACGAAACTCATGGAGGCGAACGCGGACCTTGAAAAACGGGTTGATGAACGCACCGCTGAATTGCGGACGGCGCTGGCGGATCTCGAAAAACTCAAGAACCGCCTGCAGAACGAAGTCGTTTATCTGCGGCAGGAAATTTCCACGTCGCACAACTTCGGCGAAATCGTCGGCCAGAGTCCGACGCTCGCGGAGACCATGACGCAGGTGGCGCAGGTGGCGCCTACTGATTCCACCGTGCTGGTCACCGGCGAGTCCGGCACGGGCAAGGAGTTGGTGGCCCGGGCGGTGCATCAGCACAGTCGGCGCAAAGCGTTTCCGTTGATCAAAGTGAACTGTGGAGCGATCGCGCCGAATCTGGTCGAGAGCGAGTTGTTCGGTCACGAAAAGGGCGCGTTCACGGGGGCGATGAAACAACGTCAGGGTCGATTCGAGCTGGCCCATCAAGGCACGCTGTTGCTGGACGAAGTCGGCGAACTGCCGGCGGAAACCCAGATCAAGTTACTGCGGGTTCTGCAGGAACGGGAGTTCGAACGCGTGGGCGGCTCGGAAACCATCCGGGTCGATGTTCGACTGATTGCGGCGACCAACCGCGACCTGCTAAAGGAAGTCGAAGCAGGCCGCTTCCGCCGTGATCTCTATTACCGGCTGAACGTGTTTCCGGTGGAGCTGCCCCCGCTGCGGGAACGCACCGGCGACATCGATCTGCTGGCGCATCACTTCGTGCAGTTGCACGCTCGGCGATTGGGCAAGCGATTGAAGCAGATCGAGGCCAATGCGTTGGAGGCGTTGCGGGCGTATCCCTGGCCGGGGAATATTCGTGAAATGCAGAACGTGCTGGAACGTGCGGCCATCGTGGCGCGGGGCGATACCCTGCGGGAATCCGATCTGGCGTTGCCGAGCGCTGAGGCGACGGGACCGATGCCGGACAGCCTGGATCAACTTGAAGTCATGGAGCGAGAGATCCTGCAGCGCGCGTTGCGTCGCTGCCGTTGGCAGGTGGGGGGGCGCGGTGGGGCCGCGGACCTCCTGAATCGCCCCGCCAGCACGATTCGCGATCGGATTAAGAAGCTGGGTCTCGAACGTCCTGTCTGAGGTCTCTGCCGGAGGATGCGGCGATGCCGGCAATCGAGATAGTGGTCGAGACTGGGAGCGGTTTTCGAACAGAGGGTTTGGATTCTCGAAGTCGCGAATCGGAGGGACGACTTCCACGTCGTCCGCTGGCCGCTTCCCAATCGAGGGGCTCAAGCTTTCCGGCTTTGAAATCCGCTTTCGTTGTATGCAACTCGGCTTCTGGCCACGAACAGCTTTCGGACGAGTTTTCATCGTCACCACACAACCTCGAGAATCCGCAGTTTCTCCTCGGCAGGTAAACTTCCGCAGTTCGGCGATGCCTACGGGAAATCGCGCAATGAACCGAGCTGAACCGCAACGAGGAGATTCCAAGACGATGCGGGAGCAAGCCCTAGTCCGGTGACCGCAGCCGTGAACCACTTACTCTCTGGTCACCAGATCGCGGTCGGATTGGAGCTGGAATCCCCAACCCCTCAAGGCCTTTTCTGGCCGAGGGAGAATTTTGGCCCTAAAGATTATTTGTGTAGCGGGCTTCTCTGCGGGCGGGGCGACGTTGCGCCATCACGGCCCCCAAGGCCAACATGCCGAAGACCGCGGCGGCGGAAGCGGGCTCGGGCACGGCCGAAACGTTGCGAAGCTGAAACGCGTTGAGGAAGGGAGTGTCCGTGCCGGTGAATGCTATGTCCATGGTCGATCCGATGGCGGTGAAGTATCCGACTCCATACTCACCCAGTGCGCCGACGGCGTCGCCCGTATTTGAATCGAGCACAAGTGCGTTGCCCGCGGTTGCTGTGGAGAAAAAGGAATCATTCTCACCGGAAACACTGTTCCACCATTGGAAAAGATATTGGTTGCCTGCCTCCAGACCGCTGACGGTAAGGGTGAGCGTAATAGTGTTATTGGCCCCCACAGTGCTCGAGAGTAACGACTGATAAGACGCTGACAAGTTGGCGAACTCTCCACTATCGGAATTGCCCAAGTCATTAAAAAATCTCAGAAAGCCCGGGTCTTCCATGAAGCTATAATTGCCTAGGGTGATGGAGGACGAATCGCCTCCAGGGAACTCGAACGAAGAAAATGTGACGCCGTTGACCGTGGTAGCTGGAACTCCTGAGCCACCCAAGTTGAAGGCGTCAACCAACGTGCCGGTGGTGAGCACATCGGTATCGCCGGTAATATTATGGGCGGTTTCCCAAGTGATGGTCGTTTGGGCTTGAGCGGATGCGCCCAGCAGGAGAGCGCCGAGAAGACCCACGCTGAATCGTTTTAGGGCCGATGGGAACGGGGCTGTGAGCGTGTGTTTTAGACTTTGAGGAAGTGGCTGAGGAATCATGACCGGCTATCGTTCAGGTTTGGCTATCGGTGGTGAAGACGTTGTTGAACTCCGAGGGAGTGTGGCTCCCTATGTGTTAAGAGCGTAATTTCGGGTCCGAAAACGTCATCGGCGCCAAACTTTTTCTAAACGAGCTCTCCAAGCCCAAATCGAGAGAGTAGAAAAGTAGCCGAAAAGGGTCGGGTTCAATGGGGCTGTTGCCCCAACGCCTATGCGGAACGGCCGGTGATGTAGGTTCAGACTAAAAGGGGAGCCGAGCCGTGCGGGCGGCCGACCCGCACGGCAACCTGGGAGGCACCATTCAAACGTTGAACGCCGATGGTGCAATCGCGCCGAAGCCGGCTTCGGCTTCGCCTCTTGCCGGTGCACAATGACTCGTAATCACGGGGTGCAACATACAAGACGCGGGGGGCGCGAAGTCTCGTCTCAAGATACATTGCCCTCTGCGAGCTCTGCGTCCTGGCGTCTCTGTGGAAAAAATTACGTCGCTGATTATCAGCCGCGGGCTTGGCGCACGATGGCCATGGCGTCGGCGGCTTGGGCCGTGATGGCGTCCCAATCTCCGGCGTCGATTTGGGCGGCGGTGGCGAGCCAGGAGCCGCCGACGGCGGCGACTGTTTTCACGGCGAGGTAGTCGGCGAGTTGGCCGGACTTGATGCCGCCGGTGGGCATGAACTTGACGCCGAGGTGGGCGTAGGGCGCGGACATCGCCTTGAGGTGAGGCACGCCGCCGGCACTTTCGGCCGGGAAGAATTTCAGCATGCGGCAGCCCATGGTCATGGCCGTTTCGATGTCGCTGGGCGTCATCACGCCGGGGGCGAAGGGCAGCCCAACTTCCAATGCCGCGGCGAGGGTGGTGCGGGAGGTTCCCGGAGCGACCGCGAAGGCGGCGCCAGCGGCGTGGACCTCGCGCACTTGCTCGGTGGTCAGGACCGTGCCGGCGCCGACGAGCATGTCGGGCACTTCGGTGGCGATGGCTTTGATGGCATCGAGTCCAGCGGCGGTGCGCAGGGTGAGTTCGATCACACCGACGCCACCCGCGAGCAACGCGCGAGCGAGCGGGACGGCTTGAGCGGCGTCATTGATGACCACGACCGGAACGACTCCGGCGGCGGACAGGCGAGTGCGAGTGGCTTCAGCGAACATGTTGAGTGTGACGGTTGATTACCGGACGACGCGGGCGCCGCCACCCGAGATTTGTTTCTCCACTTCCTTGCGGGTGGCCATGGAGGTGTCGCCGGCGGTGGTAGAGGCGAGGGCGCCGTGGGCGGCGCCGTATTCGACGGCCTTTTGGGCGTCGTTGAATTCCATGAAGCCGAACTGCACGCCGGAGGCGAAGCTGTCGCCGCCGCCGACGCGGTCGAGGATCTCAAGTTCGGGATACTTGCGGCTCTCGTGGAATTTACCGTCGTGCCAGAGGATGGCGCTCCAGTCGTTCTTGGTGGCGGTGATGACGCGGCGCAGGGTGGTGGCGGCGACCTTGAAGTTTGGATACGCGGCGACGGCGGTTTCGATCATGCGCTGGAAGGCGCCGGTTTCGATTTCGCTGATGTTCTCGTCGACGCCTTCGACTTCAAAGCCGAGGGAGGCGGTGAAGTCTTCCTCGTTGCCGATCATGACATCGACGTATTTGGCGATCTCGCGGTTGACCTCCTGGCAGCGGGCGTGGCCGCCGATGCTCTTCCACAGCGACGGGCGGTAGTTGAGATCGTAGGAAACGATGGTGCCGTATTTTTGGGCGGACTGCACGGCTTCGAGCACGACTTCGGGCGTGGTCTCGGAGAGCGCGGCGTAGATGCCGCCGGTGTGGAACCAGCGGGCACCGAGCTCGCCGAAGATGTGATCCCAATCGACGTCGCCGACTTTGAGTTGGGATACGGCGGTGTTGCCGCGATCGGGCACGCCGACCGCGCCGCGAATGCCGAAGCCGCGTTCGGTGAAGTTGAGGCCGTTGCGCACGCTGCGGCCGATGCCGTCGTCTTCACGCCATTGGATGAAGTCGGTGGCGACGCCGCCCTGCATGATGAAGTCCTCGATGAGATGGCCGACCTCGTTATCGACGAAGGCGGTGACGACGCCGGTTTTGTAGCCGAAGCATTTGCGCAGGCCGCGGGAGGTGTTGTATTCGCCGCCGCCTTCCCACGCTCGGAAGGAGCGGGTGGTGCGGATGCGACCCTCACCGGGGTCGAGACGCAGCATGACCTCGCCGAGCGAGATCTGATCAAATTGGCATTCGGAAGCAGGACGGATGTTCAATGACATGGCTATTAAGGGGGGGGCTTTAAAGACGGGGAATTGTCAGGCCGCCGTCAACCATGACGACTTGGCCGGTGCTGAAGGGGAAGTCCCCGCGAGCGAGCGCGGCGACGGATTTACCGATGTCGTCGGGGAAGCCCCAGCGCGGCTGCACGCAGAGCCCTTCGGCGATGAGTTTGTCGTATTTGTCGGTCACGCCGGAGGTCATGTCGGTCTTGATGACACCGGGGCGCACCTCGTAGACCGGGATGCCTTCGCCGCCCAAGCGGGTCGCGAAGAGCTGGGTGAGCATGCCGAAGCCGGCCTTGGCGATGCAGTATTCGCCGCGGTTGATGCTGACCACGGTGGCCGAGATCGACGTGATGTTAATGATGCCGCCGGAGAACGTGGCATCGGCCTGTTTGGCCGCGACCATGGCCTTGGCGAAGGCCTGCGTGAGGAAGAATACGCCCTTGAGGTTGGTATCGACTACGAAGTCGTAGCTCTCCTCGGACGTTTCCAGCAAGTCGGCGCGCACCTTGGGGGCGACACCGGCGTTGTTGACGAGCAGGTTGATGCATCCACCGGCGGCGGCCTGGGCGGCCGCGATGATGGCAGCGCGGCCGGTGGCGCTGCCGATGTCGCCGGGGGCGTAGGCGACTTGCACGCCGTGAGCGCGCAATTCATCGAGGGGACCGGAAACGGATTCGACCGGACGCATGCCGTTGATGACGAGGTTCCAGCCTTCCTGGGCGAGGGCGGTGGCGATGCCGAAGCCAATGCCGCGGGAACCACCGGTGACGAGTGCAGTTTTATTCATTTTATGGGCCCACTAAATCACACTAAACCACACGAAATATTTCGTTGGTCAGGCGTATCTACGGGATTGTTTTTAGTGTTTTTTCGTGTGATTTCGTGGGCTCCGATTCCGGTTTAGAGTTCGGGGATGTCGAGCCAGCGGCGCTCTTCCCAGGACTGGATACCGAGTTCGGCGAGTTGCACGCCCTTGGCGCCTTCCTTGAGGTTCCAGGGGAAGGGGGAGTCGGTGACGACGTGCTTGAGGAAGAGTTCCCACTGCACCTTGAACGCGTTGTCAAAAGGCTCCTTGGTGGGGACCTTGGTCCAGCCGTCCTTGTAGTTGATGGGGCTGTCCGTATCAGGACTCCAGATACAACGAGGCGTGGCGGCGAGGGCTTGGAATTTGCAATCCCGCAGGCCGGCGACGGCGGAGCCATGGGTGCCGTCAACCTGGAGGGTGAGGAGGTCGTCGCGATCCACGCGGACATCCCACGAGGAATTGAAGTGGCAGATGACGCCGTTCTTGAGCTCGAAGGTGGCGTAGGCCGAGTCGTCGGCGGTGCACTTGTAGGTTTTACCACTCTCGTCGACGCGCTCGGGAATGTGGGTGGCGCCGAGGCAGGTGAGCGACTTGATGTCACCGAAGAGGTTTTGGATCACATACTGCCAGTGGCAGATCATATCCACGATGATGCCTCCGTCGTCTTCCTTGCGGTAGTTCCACGAAGGGCGTTGCAGGGTGTCGTGTTCGCCGGTGAAGACCCAGTAGCCGAATTCGCCGCGCACGGAGAGGATTTTGCCGAAGAAGCCCGTGTCGATGAGGTGCTGCAGTTTCATCAAGCCGGGCAGCCAGAGTTTGTCCTGCACGACGCCGTTCTTGAGACCGGCGGCGGTGACTTCGTTGTAGAGCGCCATGGCTTCCTGCGAAGTGGTGGCGGTGGGTTTCTCGCAGTAGATGTGCTTGCCGGCGGCGATGGCCTTGCGCACGCCGTTGGGGCGTTGACCGGTGAGGGTGGAGTCGAAGTAGATGATGTTCTCGGGCTTGGCCAACTCGGCGTCGAGATCGGTCGAAACTTTGCTGACGCCGACGCGTTTGGCGAGGGCTTCGAGTTTTGCCTGATTGCGGCCGACGAGGACCGGGTCGGGCATGATGACCTCGCCGTCGGGCAACTTGATGCCGCCTTGGTCGATGATCGCCTTGATGGAGCGAATGAGGTGTTGGTTGGTGCCCATGCGTCCGGTGACGCCGTTCATGATGATGCCGATGGTTTTCATTTTATAAGTAAGAAGTTTGAGGGATGAATTGAGGTGAGGGGTTAAACGTGGTCGCGGTAGGCTTGAATGATTTGTTTGAGGTATTCGTCCTGATCCATGGCCCAGAGGCGGTGGGAGAAGACTTCGACTTCGTTGAAACCGGTGAAACCGGCGTCTTCGACCCAGCCGCGGATTTGGGGGATGTTGATGCAGCCTTCTCCCATGAGTCCGCGGTCGTTGAGGAAATCGATCGTGGGGGAGCGCCAGTCGCACACGTGGAACGAGAACAGTGCGCCAATTTCACCGCAGCGGGCGATCTCGGTTTGCAGATTCGGATCCCACCACAAGTGATAGACGTCGGCGGCCACCCCGACATGGGGTGACTTGAGTTGTTCGCACATGTCGTTGGCCTGACCGAGGGTGTTCACGGCGGAGCGGCTGTCGGCATACATGGGGTGAAGCGGCTCGATGCCGAGCTTCACGCCGGTGGCTTCACAATCGGGCAGCACGGCGGCAATGCCGTCTGCGATCTGTTTCCGGGAGTCTTCGAGGGATTGACCGGGGACCGCACCGCAAACCAGGACCACCAACGGCGCGCCGAGCTCGTGGGCTTCGGCGATGGCCCGTCGGTTGTCATCGATGGCGGTCTGACGGGCGGACGCGGTGGCACCAGGGAAAAATCCGCCGCGACAGGTGGAGACGATGGATAAGTCGTGGTCGCGCAGCATGCGTCCGGTGGCGGCGATGTCACGATCAGCGTAGGTGTCGCGCCAGACGGTGATGCCTTTGACGCCGGCGGCGGAGAACTTGGCGGCGGCGGTTTCCAGGTCCCACGATTTGGTCGTGATGGTGTGGATACAGAGCCGATCGAGATCGGTGAGAGGGGCGGCAGACATGGCGGTTAGGATTTGAGGCAGCCGAAGAACGTATACTCGGGTTGATCCTGGCGAAGGCGATCGACGTAGAGCGCGAGTTCGCGGAGGTGATAATCACCCCACATGCAGGCCTCGCCGCAGGGGATGGATTGGCCCTCGGGCGTGTAGTCCCAGTTGTTCGGGCGATGGTAAATGGAGTGGAGCAGGAGCCCTTGATGATCGGGCGCGATGCCGAGGTAGGTGTCGGTAAGCAGCGTGCGGAAGGAGGTGAGACCGGCCTGGATGTAACGGCGACCGTCGGCGGTGTCGGCGCCGAGGTAGCGACCGAGACGGATGAGCCCCTGCGCGCCGATGGCGGCGGCGGAACTGTCGATCGGCTCGTGGGCATTGAACGGTTCGGATTCGCGTTCGCGCCAATCGCCGAGATTGACGAGACCGGGAGCGCCGCCGTCCCAGTAAGGGATGCCGTCGGTAGGGGTGTTGGCGATGAACCAGTCGCAAGTGGCACGAGCGCCCTTGAGCATGAGTTCACGCCATTTGGCTTTACCACCGAAAGGCTCGAGCTCGGCATCGCTGAGGGTGTCGAGGAACTCCAATTGCTCGGGGAATCCGACCATGGCCCAGGCGAGCCCGCGGGTCCAGGTGGTGAAGCCGGAGTAACCCTGTTGGGAATTGGGGCAACGGAAGCGACCGTCGTTGGGGTTGAAAACCGATTCGTGAGCGGTGCGGCCCCACTCGTCGTAGCTGTCGCGACCCTCGCCGTAGAACACGGAGTAGCGGGCGGTGGCCTCGATGTGCTGGAGGGCGCGTTCGAGCAGGGAGTTGGACTCGTCGTTCTCGCCCATGAGGCTGTGACCCATGGCATGCGCGACCATGACGATCCGGCAGCTGCGAATGGTGTCGACGAAAAGCGAGTGTGGACCGTTGAAGGAGTAGATGTAGCCGCCGCCGTCGTGGGTGGGTGACCAGCGCGAGGCCTGCACGGCCCCGGAAATTTTCACGGCGAGTTCGCAGAAATCGATTTGGTCGGCCGGAAGTTTGCCTTCGCGCTGGAGGCGCAGCCAGTTGCCGTAAGTCGAGAGATTGTTAAATCCGTGGTCGTGCACGCCGATGTGCGAGACGTGCGAGGCCATGCGCTCGACGGTGAGCTTGCGGGCTTCATCGGCGAAACGCTGTTCGCCGGTGGCGTCGAATTGGAGGAAGGCCGAGCCGTAGTAAAAGCCTTCAGTCCATTCGGTCCAACCCCGGGTCGAATATTTGCCGGCCTGGGTGAAAACCGGTGATCCCTGAGCGAGATCATATTCACGGAGCATAAGGTCGATCTTGTCGCCGGAGAGCTGCCAAAAACGGGAAAGGGCCGGCGCGAGGTCGGCGAGGGTCAGGGATTCGTCAATACGCATGGGAGAAAGAAGTAAGAAGTATGAGGGTTGAAGTTTGAAGTGGGAGGTATGAAGGAGGTGAGGGGTGGGGCGGTATCCGGAGGAGGGATACCACCGTTTTGCGTCAGTAGCGTTTGTCCTTGCGGAGATGGAGAATGAGGAAGCGGGTGTCGGTGAGCGCCTCGTAGGTGTGCTCTTGAATGGCGTCGAACTGAACGCTGTCGCCGGCGGTGAGGTTGCAGGTCTCGTGCGGGAGTTTCAGACGCAGTTCTCCCTCGAGCACCCAACAGGCTTCGGTGTCGTCGCGGTGGACTTCGGGACGGGAAATGGCGGCTCCCTGCGGGGCCGATCCCAGCAGAGCAGCGAGGTTGGCGTAGCGGATTTCACGGAAGCTAAATCCACCGTGCGCGTGCGATTTTTCGCCGACGCGGTGAGCGAGGGAGGATTCTGCCATGGAGAGCAGGTCGGTGGCGCTCAGTCCGAAGGCGCGTCCCAAGCGGTAAAGCGTGTCGATCGCCGCCGTTTGTTGGTTGCGCTCCAGTTTCGAAATCACCGCGACGGAGACACCGGACGCTTCGGATAGCCCGTTGAGCGTCATATCGTGTTGCCGACGAAGGGTGCGAAGCACGGAAAAATCGAAACGAGTCTCGGTAGACATTTTCGGTAACAGTAAGAAAACAGCAAAAAATGTCAGTCAACGAAAAAACACATCAATGGAACGCCACGGATAGATTCGCTTGGCGGAGGGGGATCATGGTCTCTCGCTCGAAAAATTTATTACCTGGGCGAGCCGATCGAGATTTCTCATTCGAGGGTAAGTGCGGAGTGGCGGAAGGCGCTTTGGATGATTTGAGGAAAAATACCGGGAAGAACGTTGGTGGGACAGAATAGTGGTGAAACCGAGCCAGGCTGAGCCAGCGCAGGATTGTTCAGTCCAGATGTGACGGTCGGGTTACAGGGCGGAATTGATAAATATAGATCAGGTTGCTGATAGAAACTATCTGCGCGGGCGAAAATTCACCAAGGGAAGCGCAGAAAACGAGTTGACAGCGCAAAAAACCCTAAGGTAATAATTATTAATTCTTGGATGCGGCCACCCCTTCACGCCGTGTGACCCTTTCGCCCCTTCGCCCTATGTTTCCTTTATTCCCCCGCTTTGGCCGCGCGTATGCGGCACTTTCCGTTGGTTTGATTTCGTCGGTTACTTTGCTGGCCCAGGTGGCCGTCGAAACCAATGCCGAGTCTGCCGAGGAGGACGTGGTCCTTCTGTCCGTCTTCAATGTCGATGCCAGTCAGGACAAGGGGTATCGCGCGGCCAACACGATTTCCGGCACGAGTCTGAACACCGCGATTCAGGATCTGCCGATGCCCTTGGAGGTTATCACGTCTGAGTTTGTGGACGACCTGGGTGCCACGGATTTTGAAGAGGCGCTCAAATACACGTCCGGCGTTTTCACCGACCAATACAACGAGAGCAGCGGGGCCAATTCAGCGGGGGCCAATGGATCTTATTCCGCCGAGCGTTCACCATCGAGCAACGGGGGACTGGGAAACCGCTTTAGCAACGCGATCAATATCCGGAGTTACAATGTGCAGTTCCAAAACCGCATGGGTTTCCGCGTCGGAGGCACGGTTTCGGAATACGGTGTCACCTTGGGCGGCATTCTTGATTCCTTAAACTACGAGCGCATCGAAGTGGTGCGCGGACCGTCGTCGCTGCTGTATGGCATCGGTGTGCTTTCGGGCATTGCCAATGTGGTTGGCAAGCGACCGCTGCCAGAGCATCGTTTCGCCGCGACGACATCGTTCGGCAGCTTCGGTTTTCAACGTCATACGATTGAGGATACCGGGCCCATCACCGACAAGTTGCGCTATCGATTCGGTTATGCGCACGAGGAGCGGGACGATTGGACCGATTTCCGGACGAAGCAGTTGGACTTCTTCGTGGGGCAACTGGAATTTCAACCCAACAGCATCATCGACCTGCTGATCGAATACCAACGCGGTCACACCCACTTTGGGGGCACGGGCACCCAGTATCTCTACGATGATCTCAATGCGCGTTCGTTCGGCGGAGCGCTGCGCAATGAATTCAACGAGCAGATCAACTGGGCCCGCGATTTCGGCGGCATGGGACCGGAATACCGTTACACCGGCCCGGACACCTACGAAGAGCGGGAGGAATGGAACCTTCTGGCCAATCTGGATATCACGCCGATGGACGGACTCGCCATCAATCTCGGTGGTTACTGGGGCGCGCAGACCTCGGAGGACTTCGACCTCAACATCGCCACCATCAACAATCAGGAATCGAGCCTGTTCGTGAAACGGCGGATTCGCATCCCCACCAACCCGCCGACCTACCGGACGGTGATTCAGTATGTGCCGGACGAATACATCACGGTGTTCGAAAACCCGCCGTCCCCGATCTACAACGACACGACCGATTTCAAGACGGCGCGCTACTACTGGAAGAACACCCCGACCGCGGGCGAGTTCGCCCAATACCGGGCGCGGGTGAACTACGAATTTGAGACGCCGTTCATCGGTGGTCCCGCGCAGCACAATCTTCTGGTCGGACGTCACGACATCAAGGATACGATCGATTACGCGCAGGGCACGGAACTGTTCGCCCGGCTGTTCGTGCCCAACAACCTCACCAATCCCGCCCTTTCCGAGGCGACGGATGACCCCTTGGTTTTCCGGGATATCTACGATACCGAGCCGATCACCTACAACGGCGAGCTGCTGGCCCAACCGGGGCGCGAGTATCAACAAACCGACCTGTGGTATTCCGGCCACTACGGCGTTTATCAGGGGCGGTTCTGGGATGATCGCATCATGGTCATCGGTGGTCTGCGGCATGACCGCTACCAGGGCCTGGAAAAGGAATACGAACGCAATGACGGCATTCGCGGCGTGATCGACAACCCGGACAATGTCACCGACGGCTTCAAGCGCATCGAATACAATTTTGATGAGCCGATTGAAGTCACGACCGGCACCTTTGCCGCGCGTTACGACATTCGCGACGGACTGGCCGTTTACGCCTTGGCGGCGGAGGGGGTTTCGCCCAACACCGGCGCGCTCGACGGCAATGAGGACTTCATTGAAGCGGAGCGCAGCCTCTCGAAGGAAGTCGGCGTCAAATGGGAACTGGCCCAGGGCCGTCTGTCCGGCACGTTCTCCGTTTACGAGATCGAGCGCAAAAACGCGATTTGGAACTTTGCCGCCGCGCCCGCTCCTTCGCAATGGGTGGGAGGCACCAACCGCAACGGCAATGGCGGGCAAGTGCTCAGCGACTTCGATCCCTCGGAAATTTTGTCCGGCCAGACCGTGCTCAATTACGGGGTGGATTCGAGCTACTTCAATCCGGAGGACATCGCCCAGGATCCTGTGACTCGCCAGTATCCGGACGGGATTCTGACGGTGGAGAGTTTATTCAACGATACACCCAATCCGCAAAACGTGGTCTTTCTGGACTACAACAAACTCGATGCCGCCGGCTTCCGTGACGAAATCGAACGCGCGTTTGCCGACGTGACCCATTCTCGTTCCACCAACAACGGGGATTTTGATCCGATTCGTTACGCCCGCATCACGGGCACCTACGCCGGTCAAAGCGCCAGCGGTAACGCGGGTGCCAACGTCACTTTCGGTGACAAGGCCAAAGGATTCGATTTCCAGGTCATCTATTCACCGATCGAAAACTGGCAGATGATTCTGAACTTCGCCCACACGGCCCGCAGTGTGAGCTCGCCATTTGATTTGGTGCCCGCGATTGACCAGGTTTCCGGCACTGAATTTGGCACGGAGTATGACATCTGGGTGCGCACCCTCGGCCGGGCCGCATTCGGCCTCGAGGAAGTGGACAACAACGGTGATGGCATCCCCGACGTGATCCTGCGGGACGGTCAACCCGTGTCGTCCTCCAACATCGTGCCGGCGGATTCCGCGACCGGCGGATTGCAGGGCACCAGTCTCTTCTTCGGCGCCAAGGACGAAGCGTCATTCTGGAGCAAATACACGATTGTGAATGGTCCGCTGCGCAACCTCTCGCTGTTGTTCGGGGCCAAATACATCGGTCCGCAAGCCACGGCCGTGCAGGTCGGCGGTTCCAATCTGGCGGCTAATCTTTACCCGACCCCGCCCATCGAGAAGCGCATCGAGTTCGATACCGGTCTCGTTTATACGACGAAGTGGGGCGACACCTCGTGGCGCTTCGCCCTCAACGTTTACAACCTGCTCGACGACCAGAAGGACTACTCCGAAGTCGAATACACCAATGTCAACACGGGCGGAATCGAGCGCCGCCGTTCGGTGCTCTATCACGCGCCGCGCTCCGTGCGATTCAGTGCGCGGATGTCGTTCTGACGCTTTCACATTTTGAGGACCGCGTCCGGCTCCGTTCGAGCGCCCATACCTCATGTTTCCCACCCCAATAAAAAGTAACCATACCATGAAAAAAACACAACTACTCGCCGCTCTGCTTTCTTTGAGCGTAGCCTCCGCGGCCTTCGCTGAATTCGAGGCGGTCCACACGTTTGAAACCGGCGGAACCGATGGCATTACCTTTGGCACCAGCCCCATCATCGCCGACGGCGGCAACGGCAGCATCACCGTCATTGATGATCCCTACGAGGCGGGCAACAAAGTGCTCGAACTCACTCCGGGCGTGTTCGCCAACGGCACCGACACGAACAACACGTGGTTCGACCTGCCGTTTCCTGCCATCGCCGGCAAAGGCACGGTCTACACGCGTATCGCCAAGAAGGGTGACATCGTCGACATCGTGATCGGCACCACCCACGTCGCGGTGCCCGCCGCTTACGGAGATTTCTCCTCCATCTTCCGCATCGAAGCCGACACCATCATTGACTACCATGATGGGTCCTACACCGAGGTGGCAGGCAGCTCGACGGAAGCCGGCAAGTGGTATGAACTGTGGATCGTTATCGATACCCCGGCCAACACCTATGACCTCTGGGTCAAGGGCGGAAATGTTTACCCCACCGCGACCAAAATCGCGTCCGGTGCCGACTTCCGTTCCAACTCCACGGATGCGCAAAACCGTTTCTACGCCCGGATGACCGCGGGTAGCGCTTTGTCCCCCAAGGCCATCGACAACATGCTCTTCGACGACATCTACGTCGATCTCTCCGGAGAGAACATCTCCACCCCGGGCTCCACGCCCGTGGGCACGACGCCGGATGGCAACATCGGCTCGGTCGGCACCGGCTATCTGGCCAACATCGCCACCCGCGCCTTTGCCGGCACGGGTGACCAGGTGCTCACCGCTGGTTTCGTGATTCGCGACAATCCGCGTCGCGTGCTCATCCGTGGAGTGGGCCCGACCCTCGGTGGCTTCGGTGTCGCCGGCACGATCGTTGACCCGACCATTTCGGTCTTCCCGGGTGGTGGCACCGAAGCGATCTTCACGAACGACAACTGGGGTGATTCCTCGGTAGCCGCCGAGATCACGTCCAGCGCTTCGACCTTGGGCGCCTTCCCGCTTGATGCTGGCAGCGCTGACGCCGCCATGGTCGTGACGCTCAATCCGGGTTCCTACACGGTGCAGGTGGGCAGTGCCACCGCTGGCGGCACGGGAGTGGCTCTCATCGAGGTCTACGAAGTCCGCTAAGACACCGTAGAATTCTCAGCTAGCCTGAACCAATCATGGGCGGGTGGTCCGCGCACGGTCGCGGCCACCCGCCTTTTTCTTATTCCCCCTCAATTATCCCCACACAGTGCTTTCCTACGTTCGCCCCGGTATTTGGTCTCTCACTACAGCGCTATGCGCTGCGGTTCTCTCCGCTCAAAACAATCCGCTGCCGGACCCCATCGTGTTTGGGGATATCACGGTCGAAGTGGAGGACTGGCTGACCGCTCCGGCGACGAACTCCGGTTCGCCGCGCGCGCGTTTGTCCGTGATGAAGCCGGCCTACGATGGCTCTGAGCGCATCTTCGTGTGCGACCTCAACGGCCCCATGTATGCCTTCAACGGCGATGCCCGCACGACGTATCTCGACCTCACGGTTGAGCTCCCCAATTTCATCAACACCCCGCGCCTGGGCACGGGGTTTCACTCGTTCGCCTTTCATCCGCAATTCGCGACGAACGGTAAGTTTTATACGGCGCATACGGAACCCGCCGGTTCGGGCGTGGCGGATTTCGTGAATCCGATCGGCGAGACTCCGGCCGTGCAAAGTGTCATCCTGGAGTGGACCGCGAGCAATCCGCTCGCGAACACCTTCAGTGGCACCCGTCGCGAAGTGATGCGCATCGAATACGCGCGGTTCGTGCACAACGTGCAGGACATCGCATTCAACCCGTTCGCCACCGCCGATCATGAGGATTACGGCCTGCTCTACATCTGTGTCGGCGACGGTGAAGCCGTGGCGGGCGAAGCGCCCACCTCGGCGCATCGGCTCGACAGCGTGAATGGCACGCTCGTGCGAATCGATCCCCTTGGCACCAACGCCACCAACGGTCGCTACGGGGTGCCCGCGACCAATCCGTTTGTGAACGACGGCGACGCGGCGACCCTCGGCGAAATCTACGCCTGGGGCTTCCGCAACCCGCATCGCATTGCCTGGGATCCGGCCAACGCGGACCGCCTGTTTTTGTTCGATATCGGCGAACGCAACGGGGAGGAGATCAACCTGATTCAAGCCGGGGGCGACTATGGCTACAGCAGTCGTGAAGGCACCTTTGTGCTGCAGCCGGAAGTCGATCCCGATACGGTGCTGCCACTCCCGGCCAACGACGCGGAGTTTGGTTATATTTACCCCGTGGCATGGTATGACCACGACGAGGGTCGGGCCATTGCCGGCGGCCAAGTCTATCGCGGGGAAAAAGTGCCGCAACTGCAGGGCAAGCTGGTCTTTGGCGATATCGTCAACGGACGTGTATTCTACGTCGATGCCGACAGTCTCACGCTTGGGGCCCAAGCCGAAATCAAAGAGCTCAGGCTCACCCACAATGGCACGAACCGCACGTTGTTGCAGCGGGTGGCCGCATCTCGCACGGATCTGCGTTTCGGCACCGACGAAGCCGGGGAACTGTATTTCACCACCAAGCAGGACGCCAAGATTCGTAAGGTGAAGGCGAATAACCTGCCCGAGGTCGGCGAGGGCGCCATCGCCAATATTGCGACCCGCGCCTATGCGGGAACCGCCGATGAAACCCTGACAGGTGGATTCGTCATTCGGGATCAGCCGCGCCGCGTCTTGATTCGCGGCGTGGGGCCGGCGCTGGCCGGCTTCGGCGTGACGGGAACGATGGCCGATCCCAAGATCTCGGTGATTCCCAGCGGAGGCACGACCGCCATCTTTGCCAACGACAATTGGGGCGATTCCAGCCAAGCCACTGAAATTGCATCCGCCGCTGCGGCGTTGGGGGCCTTCGGCCTCGCAGATGGAAGTGCCGACGCCGCGATCATCGCCACACTGAGTCCCGGTGCCTACACCGTGCAACTCACCGGTGCCGACGGCGGCTCGGGAGTCGCTCTGATCGAGGTCTACGAAGTGCGTTAGGCCTGAGGTAGGGCGGGAGGGAGAGCAGGGGGCGTCATCGGGATATCCACTCCGGTCAAAGATCGCTCCGAAATGACAGCGAAGGGCGGCGTTTTTGAACGCCGCCTTTTTTATGAGTTGAATTGTGACCGTTAAGGAGGGTTTGGGCACAAAGATTGTTTCTTCGCGTTGTTCCGTTGGCCAAGATCTTCGGCAGACGCGCTGGCGCGAGGCTCTGGCTGGGAGGGGGGCAGACTCACGGGGTCGTCTCATCCCCGTATGACTGTGAAGCGCATGAATCCCGCATAAATGAAAAGCATTCATGAAAGCGAAATGCACCGGGTGAGAGTGAACAGGGATACGTTTAGCTGTTTGAGGCCGCAATGGGTCGAAAGGTCCGTCCCTGAAACGACACTTCGGCGAATAATACAACCTTTGGTTAATGCAGTTGGGAGCTCTGGTTAACATAGCGCTAAAGCGCTTCTGATGCGGGCCTTGCCTGATGGTCAAAGTGCGAAGGCGGCAAATTGCAACCCGGATATCATAAGCATGACTTATTGGAGGTATGCGAGTGAAGCAGATCCGGTTGGCCTCAATGAAATATCATATGCCCAGAAGGATTACTGGAACTGCTGATAAATATATATAATTACCCGAAAAATAGCGTCAAAGTGGCGTAAATAACCGTTAACCAACGGTAGATAAGAGTTGACAGTAAAAACCGCCCAACACTAATAATTATTAACTCTGGAGATACCTCTCCTCAAAAGTTTCTACCCCCTCGGCATTACCACACATTGCCCCTTAAGCCCATGTTCTCACATTTTGGCCGCGCATTTGCGCTTGGTTCGACTTGTCTATTAGCGGTGGCCAGCGCCAACGCTCAGGTTACTACAGAATCTGCTAATACGAAAGAAGTGTCCGAAGAAGACATCGTGATGCTATCGGTTTTTAGCGTCGATGTAAGCGAGGACAAAGGCTACCGGGCCACGAATTCCATCTCCGGCACAAGTCTCAATACCGCGATCCAGGATCTGCCCATGCCCTTGGAGGTCATCACGGCGGAATTCGTGGATGACCTGGCGGCCACCGACTTTGAGGAAGCGCTGAGTTATACTTCCGGGGTCTTCACCGACGAGAACCGGGAGAGTTCCGGAGACAATTCCCGGGGAGCCAATGCCAGTTACTCGGCCGAACTCTCACCCTCGACGAGAGGCGGGTTGGGAGGATCCTTTAGCAATGCGATCAGCATTCGCGGGTATAATGTGCAGTTTCAAAACCGCATGGGATTTCGCGTAGGGGGCACGGTTTCCGAATATGGCGTGACGCTGGGTGGTGTTCTCGATTCTTTGAATTACGAGCGGCTCGAAGTGGTCCGCGGTCCGTCGTCGCTCCTCTACGGTATCGGCGTGCTTTCGGGCATCGTGAACATCATCCCCGAGCGACCGTTGCCGGAGCAGAAAACCACGCTCAGCGCGTCGATGGGCAATTTTGGTTTCAAGCGATTCACGGCGGAAACCACCGGTCCATTGGCGGCGTCCTGGATTCCGGGTGATTTGCGATATCGGATCGGCCTGGCGCAGGAGGAGAGGGAGCACTGGACCGATTTCCGCACCAAGGACCTGGATTATCTGGTCGGTCAGATCGACTACTCGCCCTGGTCGTCCACCAATATATTTCTGGAATACCAACGCGCCAACACCCGCTACGGCGGCACCGGCACGCAGTATCTTTACGATGATCTCAGCGGCATCGCTTACGGCGGAGAGCTGCGCAACGAGTTCAACGAGCAATACAACTGGAGCCGCGACTTCAGCGGCGTGGGACCGGAGTATCGTATCTCGGGACCGGATACATTCGAGGAGCGCGACGAGTGGAATTTTCTGGCCAATCTCGACATTGAACCGATCGAAGGGCTCACCCTCAATATGGGCGGCTATTGGGGCGGGCAGGACACCGATGATTTCGACGTCCGCATTCGCACCATCAACAATCAGGAATCGAACATCTTCGTGAAGCGGCGGGTGCGTCGGCCGGACGGCACCTACCGGACGATTCTGCAATACGTCCCGGACCGTTTCATCCAGACGTTCGAAAATCCCCCGTCCCCGGTTTTCCCCGATACCAACGACAACAAGACGGCGCGGGCCTATTGGTCGAACTCGGTTCGATCGGGTGTGTTCGAACAATACCGGGTGCGGGCGAACTACCAGTTTGAAACCCCGTTTCTGGGTGGACCCGCGCAGCACAACATTCTGTTCGGTCGTCACGACATCAAGGATACGATCGACTATCCGGTGGGAGCGGAACTGGTCACCCGGATGTTTACGCCGGTTAATCTGGCCTCGAATCCCGATGGTGATCCCTCGGACGAAGATTCCATCGTGTTTCGCGACATCTACGAGACCGAGCCCTACCAATACAACGGCGAGTTGCTCGCGCAACCGGGGCGGGAATACCAACAGACCGATCTGTGGTATACCGGACATTACGCCATTTACCAGGGTCGCTTCTGGGATGATCGCATGATGTTCATCGGCGGGGTGCGCCATGACCGCTACCAAGGATTGGAGAAGGAATACGACCGCCAGAACGGCGTGGCGGGTCTGATTGAAAATCCGGAAAACGAGACCTACGGATTTCTTTCGGAGGAATACAATTTCGACGAACCGATCCGGGTCACCACCAGCACCTTCGCCCTCCGCTACGACATCCGGGAAGGCCTCGCCGCCTATGGTCTGGTGGCGGAAGGGGTGTCGCCCAATACGGGAGCGCTGGACGGCAATGACGACTTCATCGATGCGGAACGCAGTCTGAGCAAGGAAATCGGGGTCAAATGGGATTTGGCCGGCGGCAAGCTGTCGGGAACGCTGTCGGTCTATGAGATCGAACGCGACAACGCCATCTGGCGGCTCGAAGGCGCGCCGACGCCGGCCAACTGGGTCGGCGGCAGCAATCGGGGTAACAATCGCGCCCGCCCGCTGATCGACTTTGAGGCCGCCGCCATTCTCGATGGCACCGCACCGCTCTCGTATGCGGTGGACAGCGTTTATTTTGACGCCGCCGACCTGCAGGTCGATCCGGTCACCCGTAAATACAAGGACGGCATTTTGGCCGTCGAATCCACCAGCAACAGCTCGGCCGAGCCCCGCGTGGTGGTGTTTCTCGACTACAACAAACTCGACGCCGCCGGTTTCCGCGACGAGATCGAGGAGGCCTTTGCGGATGTCGGCAAGACGCGTTCGACGTTGGGTGACGGTTACGACCCCATCCGCTACGATCGTTCCCAAGGCACCTATTTCGGCATCAATCCGAGCGAGTATGGGGCGACCAATGTCACGTTCAGTGATCGTGCCCGAGGCGTGGATACGCAATTGGTCTATGCGCCGATCGAAAACTGGCAGGTCATCTTCAATTACGCCTACACCACCCGCGAAGTCACGGATCCGTTCGATCTGGTGGCGGCGGTTGATCAGCTGACCGGCGTCGAGTTTGGCACCGAATACGATCTCTGGGTGCGCACCTTTGGCCGGGCCGCCTACGGCCTCGAGGAGATCGATGATGACGGAGATGGACTGCCCGATCGCATTCTCAAGGATGGCCAGCCGGTCTCGATGACCAACATCGTGCCCGCGGACTCCGCCGCGGGTGGGATCGAAGGCACCAGCCTGTATTTCGGAGCCGCCCACGAAGCATCCGTGTGGAACAAATACACCTTCGTCGAAGGCCCCCTGCGCAAACTGTCCCTGTTGGCGGGCGTGCGCTACACGGGACCGCGACCGACCACCACCTCAGTGGGCGGTAGCGATCTGGCGGAGAACCTGTATGGCACTCCGGACACCGAAACCCGCATCAACGTCGATCTGGGGCTCGTCTACAACCTGCGCTGGAAGAAGACCGATTGGCGGTTCGCCCTCAACGTCTACAACGTGCTGAACGACCAAAAGGGCTACACTGAGACCAGCTACGTGAACGTGGAAGATGGTTCGATCGAGAAGCGCCGGACCGAAGTCTTCTACAGCCCGATTTCCTACCGGCTCAGCGCCCGCATGTCATTTTAACCCCTCTCTTCTCGGTCGTGACTCGAACGAGACGGACAAACGAAAGCTCCCCCAAATGAAACATAAAACACTGTTAAGTATTATATCCCTACTTGCGTTTACTTCGGCGCAGGCTGAGTTCACCAAAGTCGCTGACTTCGAAGCCGGTTTGGACGGCGCCATCGAAGACAGCAACGCGGCCACCGCCGCGGAAGGTCGCGGGTCCATCTCCCAGGTCGACGATCCTTTTGCCGCGGGTAACAAGGTGCTGCAACTCGCTCCGGGTTCCTTTCTGAACGGCACGGGTGGCCAATGGACTTGGTTCTCGATTCCGCTGCCCCCCGTCACGGGATCGGGCACCTTGTATTATCGTTTTTCGAAGGAAACGGATCTCGTGAGCCCCGTTTTCGGCACCAGCCCGTCGGAAGAAACCCCGCAATCCTACGGCGACTACTCCCAAGTGGTCGGCCAGGCGATCGACTCCATCATGATCGCGTATGATGATACAGGATACACGACCACCAACATCGTGCTCGAAGCGCAGACCTGGTATGAGTTCTGGTTCACGTTCGATCAGCCGACCAACGTTTACAGCGCTTACATCCGGGGTGGGGAATACACCGCGATCACGCCGATCATTGAAAACGCGATCTTCCGGTCCAAGGGCACGACGCCCCAGACCTACTTCTACGCCCGCAGCACGGTGGGCAGCCTCACCAGTCCGGCGGCGGTCGACGATGTCTACTTCGACGACCTTTACATCGATACCAGCGGCACGAATCTCAACGCGCCCGGATCGGCCGGGGATGTGGGCAGTGGCAGTGGTGACACCGAACTCACCGACTCCGGTCCGGTCGTGCTCGGCAACGGCAACGTGGCCAACATCGCGACGCGCGGAGCCGTCGGCACGGGCGACAGCCTGCTCACGGCCGGTTTCGTAATTGAAGAAGGTCAGAAGCGGGTGCTCATCCGTGGCATCGGACCGACCCTCGGCACGTTCAACGTGACCGGAGTGTTGGCTGATCCCAAGCTCACCTTGTTCAAGGATAACGTTGTTCTGAAAACCAACACCAAGTGGGGGGACGCGGAAAATGTGAGCCGCATCACGGCCACTTCCTCCGCCGTGGGCGCCTTCCCGCTCGATGCGGGCAGCGCCGATGCCGTGATTCTGCTCACCCTTGATGCCGGGTCTTACACCGTCCAGCTCTCCGGGGTCGGCGATACGACCGGCAACGCCTTGATCGAAGTCTATCAAGCCAAGTAAGCGGCTGTGCTCCCTCTCCGCTAATCGGAGCATGACCTGATTGATACGGGCTGCGTTCTTCGTTGAGCGCAGCCCGTTTTCGCTTTCCGCCACCACTTTTACCGCATTCACGGATTATGATCCCGTCGCAGTTTTTGCACCTTCTTCGCGCTCCATGCCGGGGCGTTTTTCTGTCCGCCCTAATGTTTGGCCTGGCTTTCCCGGTCACCGCCGAAGTCAGCCTGCCCGCCATCATCGGCAGCAACATGGCGCTCCAGGCCGACAAGCCGGTGCCGATTTGGGGTCGCGCTGAACCGCAGGAGACGGTGCGGGTTCACTTCCGGGACCGCGAGTATCTGACCGTGGCGAACGCCGACGGAGCCTGGGAGGTGACGCTCCCGGCGATGACGGCCGACGGGAACGGGGCGGAGCTGAAGGTCGTGGGGGAAACCAACGAGTTGATATTGACGAACGTGATTGTTGGGGAGGTGTGGCTGTGCAGTGGTCAATCCAACATGGGATGGCGCGTGGAACAATCCGACGACGCCGAGCGGGAAATCGCCGCCGCCCAATACCCCTCGATTCGCCTGTTCACGGTGAAGCGGGCCATCGCGGAAGACGGTCCGCAGTGGGATTGTGCAGGCGAATGGGTGGAGTGCTCGCCGGCCACCGTCGGCAAGTTTTCCGCCGCCGGTTACTTCATGGGACGTGATCTCCACCAAACGCTCGAACGCCCGGTGGGACTGATTCACAGTTCGTGGGGCGGCACCAAGGCCAAGGTCTGGCTGCCCCGGGAGGCCATCGACTCGCGGCCCGAGTTGCAGGTCATCGCCGAGGCATGGGATCGGGAACTGGCGGACTACCCACGAGCCAAAGCGGAATTCGATGCGGCCCTGCCGCAAATGGAAGCGGAGTGGGAAGAACGGGCCACCGCGGCCCGAGCCGCCGGCAAGGCACCGCCCGCCACGCCGCGACTGCGAACGGGACCCCACAGCCAGTATGTGCCGACCGCGCTCTACAACGCCATGATTGCTCCGCTCGCCCCCTTCGCTTTGCGCGGCTTCTTTTGGTATCAGGGTGAGAGTGACGTGGGTGCGCCGCAATTGTATGCGGAGACGCTGGTCGCATTGGTGCAATCCTGGCGGGCGGCTTGGCGCGGTCAAACCATGCCCTTCGTGTGTGTGCAGCTGCCCAACCTTTACCGCCAACCCGAGCCCACGCGCAGTGGGTGGCCCGAGTTGCGGGAGGCCCAATTAAAATTGCGGCAGCTCCCCGGCACGGCGCTGGTGGTCACAATCGATATCGGTGAACCGGGCGATATTCATCCCACCCAAAAACAACCGGTGGGCCGACGTGCAGCGCTGGCCGCGCAAGGACTCGCGTATGGGGCCGATCCCGCAGAGGTGTTCAGTCCGCAGCCCACGGCAACGATCCGACGCGACCAGGCGGTGCGCATCGAATTCAAGCACACGGCCGGCGGTCTGCGCGTCAGCGGTTCCGGCGCGGTGACCGGATTTGAAGTGGCGGACGCAGACCGCGTGTTTCGACCCGGACGGGCCCGAATCGAGGGCGACGCGGTCATTGTGAGTCATCCCGACATGACCGATCCCGTCGCGGTGCGTTACGCCTGGGCCGACAATCCAGAATGTAATTTGGTCTCGGGCAGCGGCTTGCCGGCGACGCCCTTTCGCACGGATGATTGGTCGACGCTGGCCACGGTGGCGCACGAATTGAGGTAGACGCATGCGGCCGACGCTTCGAATGAACTGGATTGGGTTGGTGCTGATGGCCGTCATCGCGGCACCGCGGGCCGTCGCGTTGTCGACCGTGGTCGGCAGCGAATCTCAACTCATCACCGCGTTGGCGTCCGCCCGCCCCGGGGATGAAGTTGTATTGGCCAATCGGATATGGACCGACTTGCACATCGTGTTCGAGGGGGCCGGCACGCCGGACCAACCCATTGTGCTGCGAGCCCAGACGCCGGGTCGCGTGATTTTGAGCGGCGATTCGACCCTTGCGATCGGCGGGAACCATCTGGTGGTCGACGGATTGGTCTTCACGGAAGGTTACCCCCGGGCTTCATCCAGTATTATTCAGTTCCGCCATGGTGATCGCGAGGCGGAGGGCTGCCGTCTGACCAATACCGCCATCATCGATTACAACCCGCCGGATCGGGCGACCCGCTATTTCTGGGTATCACTTTATGGCCGTCGCAACCGTGTTGATCACTGCTACTTTTCCGGCCAGGCCCACAGTGGCGTCACCGTGGTGGCATGGTTGGATGGCGAGCCGAATGATCACCGGATTGATCACAATCATTTCGCCAATCACGTCAGTGGCGAAGGCGAGAATGGATGGGAAAGCATCCGCATCGGCACGAGTGCGTTTGTGGATTCAGTCTCCCGCACCACGGTGGAGTTCAACCTGTTTGAGGAGTGCGACGGGGAGTTGGAAATCGTTTCCAACAAATCCTGTGAGAACGTTTACCGCGGCAATACGTTTCTGCGCAGTCAGGGCATGTTGACGTTACGCCATGGCCACCGGTGCCTCGTCGACGGCAATGTTTTCCTGGGCGAACGGGTTCGCAATACCGGCGGGATCCGCGTCATCGGTCGCGATCATGTCGTGATCAATAATTACATTCACGGCACCCGCGGTCGTGATGGAGCAGCTATCTCGATTTACGCCGGCGTGCCCGATGCCGGGGTGTCCTCTTACCCGACACCACACGGGGCCGTGGTGGCGTTCAACACCATCGTGGATGTGACCGGACCGCATCTTTTCTATGCTCGAAACCTGGGATCGGGTCGTCGCACGGAGCTCCCGCGCGACGTGGTGATCGCGAACAACCTGTTGGTGGCGGGCGCGGATATGGCCGGTGTTTTGGTGGACGGGGCGGAACCGGAACCGGGCGCGATGGAAGTATTTGGCAACATTGCTTTCGGACGTGAATGGGGCGCGTGGGGCGCGGAAGGCTTGACGGTGGCGGATCCTTTGCTCGACGCCGACGCGGATGGTCTGTGGCGGCCAACGGACCAGAGCCCGGTCGTCGACGCCGCAGGGGGCGCGTTTCCCATCGTTGACCATGATCGGGACGGTCAGGGCCGGGCGATCCCGTTCGACGTGGGCGCATTTGAAGTGACCGCCGGTCCACCGACATGGGCGGTGGCCACGGCGGGGAATACCGGGCCGGCGTGGATGCCGGATGATCGATTTTGGGATCGGGGAGAATTTACCAACCTGTCCACGCGAGGCCGGGTGGGCGACGGAGGGGAACCCTTGATCGTGGGGGTGGTGGTGACTGCTTCCGACCGACGTTTGTTGCTGCGCGCCGTCGGACCGGGGCTGGCGGCGTTTGGAGTCGCGGATGTTTTGCTGAATCCTCGGATCACGTTGTTCGATGCCGGCGCAATTGTAGCTTCCAATGATCGCTGGGGCGACAACGCGCATGTGCCGGAGATCGTCGCGACAAGCGCCGCGTTGGGCGCGTTCGCGCTCGACGAAACCAGCCAGGATGCGGTGTTGCTGCTGACAGTGCCTCCGGGCGCGTATACAGTGCATTTATCTTCTGCCGAGGCCGGCGGCGGAGTCGGTCTTTTGGAAATCTACACGGTGCCATTCTCGTTCTGAATTTGTCGTTATTTGCTCATGAAACTCCCTGACTTTAAGAAACCCCTGAGCCTGCTGGCCGTCGGCTTGCTGGCCTGGTCTCAACCCGCCCGGGCCGATATCGAACTGCCCGCCATCTTGGGCGACAACATGGTGCTGCAGGCATCCCCCGACACCCGTTTGTGGGGCCAGGGAATCAGTGGCGAAAAAGTCACCGTGATGTTCCAGGGCCGCACGTATCATACCACGGTCGAGAACAACCAATGGACGATTGCCTTGCCCGACTTGGAAACGGGTGGACCCTTTTCAATGGAGATCCGCGGCTTCAATCGCATCCAGTTGAACAACATTCTCGTTGGGGACGTGTGGCTCGGCAGCGGTCAATCGAACATGCGTTTCTCGCTGAGTCGCGCCCTGGAGGCAGACGCGGCGATCGCGGCGGCGGATCATCCGGAGATTAGGCTTTTCACCGTGGCGGAGAACGCGGCGGATGTTCCGTTGGACGACGTGCAGGGCGAGTGGGTGGTTTGCTCCCCGGAAACCGTGAGAAACTTCTCTGCGGTGCAGTATTATTTCGGACGGGAAATCGCCGGAACCCAGGATATTCCGGTCGGGCTGGTCCTGTCATCCGTCGGAGGCACCCGCATTTGCAGCTGGATCAGTGCACCCGATCTGGCGGCGAACCCGGAATCTGAATACTACTTCACGTATTTTGATGAATTGCTGGCCAACTACCATCCGGCATACGCGGAATACCTTGCCCGGCTGGACGCCGATCCGACGTTGTCGGAGCGGGCGCCCCGCCATCCGTTCGAGCGCATGCCTTCGGGCTACTTCAACGCGATGATCGCGCCTCTCACGTCCTTCGCAGTGAAAGGGATTCTGTGGTATCAGGGGGAAACCGACTCCTGGTGGGCCGAACCCTATGAGCGCATGATGCGTGACTTGATCTGGGCTTGGCGACGGGACTGGGGGCAGGGAGAGCTCCCGTTCCTCATCGTGCAACTTGCCAGTTTTGACGGGAAGCTGCGCGTGGATGAAAACTATCCCTATATCCGTGAGGCCCAGCGGCTGGTCGCTCGCTCCGAGCCCAACACTGCGCTGGCGGTGGCGATTGATGTGGGTGAAAAGGACGACATTCATCCGAAAGACAAGGAGCCGGTGGGGCATCGTTTGGCCCTCGCGGCGCGCCATCTTGCCTACGGCGAGGACATCGAATTTTCGGGCCCGACCCTGGCGGGCGTCCGGTTCGACGCCGGGCGCGCCATCGTCAGTTTTGATCACGCCGAGTCGGGGCTGCGGTCACGGTCCCCCGAGTTGCGGGGCTTCGAACTTGCGGGTCAGGACGAGGCGTTCCATCCCGCCCGAGCCGAGATCGCCGGGAACACGGTTATGCTGCGATCCGACGCGGTCGAGGATGCCCGTTATGTGCGCTACGCGTGGGACGGGTTCCCGGACTGCGATTTGGAAAATGGGGCGGGGTTACCGGCGAGTCCATTCCGCACCGACACGGTCAAACGTCTGAACAAGGAGGAATGGGAGGCGAAGTATCCGGAGAAACTGGCGGAGAGCGAAGCCATGCAGGCGACGCTCGATGTGGGGGCGCGATAGAGTTCAGGGCAGCTCGTAGCACTCGACCAGCACGTTGCCGGTGGTGCCCGCGGGGCCTGTGACCTCCACCGTGTAAGCGCCGGGGTCCAAGGTCACCCGGGCCAGTGCATCGTTGCTGCCGGGATTCAAAGGGAATGCGCCCACTTGGCTCGACGAGGTGGACAAGTTTGAATCCCAGCGATCATTGGTCGCCACGATTTCGTTGTGTTCGTCACGAATCACCATGCGAGGGTCGGGGTGCGAGTCGGTCACGCCAAAATTGCTGAGCGTGGGACCGACGGCGCGGATGAGAAAATCCTTGCGACCGCCGCGCACCACCAGACCGGCGACCACCGTATCCTGGTCCGCCCCCAATCGCGCCCGGGTGGACAGATTGACGGCCCGGCCCTGGTGCGTCGCTTCATAATCTCCGACCATTTCGGCGAGCAAGGGAGACATTTGTTCGATCCAGATTTCGTAGCCGGCTTCACTCAGGTGAAGTTGGTCCGGCATGATACGGTCGGGGATGGTCCCGTCTTCATTTTGAAATGCGGGGCCTAGATCGAGGAAACGCACGCGGTCGCCGTCGTCGAGCGTGGCGAGGTCGGCATTGATCTCGTTGATCTTCGCCATGCGCAGTTCCCACGGGTCGACGACTCCGTTGCCCTGGACGCGCGGGCCGCGGGGAAAAATTGCCAACAGTAGAATTTTGGTGTCGGGCAATTTCTCCTGGATCAGGGCGACCATTTTTCGCATGGCGGCCGAGATTTCAGCCGCGGAATTCTCGGCCGTGTTGTTCGTGCCGGCCAGCAGCACCACGGCGGCTGGCGAGATATTGTCGAGCTCGTGTTCCTCGATGCGCCAGATGATGTATTCAGTGCGATCACCGCCGATGCCGAAGTTGGCGGGATCGTATTGGCCCCAGGCCGATTCCCACAGGCTCGGAACATTGGCCCATTGTTCGGTGATGGAATCGCCGAGGAACAGCACGCCGACACGGCCTTCGCCCGCCCGCTTCAGAAATTCACTGTGCAGCCGGTAAAACTTGGCGTTGCCGGCCCGGGGAATGCCCACGCTGGGATCAGCGGCCACGGTCGTGCCCACGAGTGAAAGCGAGGCGCACAGGCCCAGCAGGAGAAATGATCGGATGGTCATAAAGGGGTAGGGTCGAAAAATGGGCCGACACGGCGGAGCTCAAGGGGTGGTCGCGACCGGGTGAGCCATCGCGACAATGCGATCGAGATAGCGGTCGTTGAATTCGGGCGACGAGCGATGGCCCATCTCCAAGTGCAGTTGCAGTGATTTCTCGACCGTGATGCTGTTGTGGACTGCGAAAAGACTCGTGACGGGGCACGTTTCGTCGTTGTAACCCCAACCCAGGCTGATCGGCGCGTGCAGGCGACGCGCGAAGTTAACTGTGTCGTAGTAGCGGGCGGTGTTGATCTTGGCGTCGGTCTGGTGCTCGGGTTTGGCCAACAGGTGCGGCCAACCACCGGCCCGACCGTGAAGGTAGCCGGTGACGTCGGAAAACGCCGGGAAGTTAGCCACGCTCCCGGTCACGCGATCATCCAGCGCCGAGGTTGCGATCGTGAGCTGTCCGCCCTGACTGCCGCCCGCGACCACGAGGTTTTTACGGTCCCAATTTTCGTGCGCCACGAGCACGTCATTGGCGCGCACGCAGGCCAGATACACCCGCAGGAAATAATAGCTGTCGCGATCGTCCATGTTGAACGTCGGGTAGTAGTTGAGAGCACCGTAACGCAGGTTGTCGTAGAGCGGCTGTTCCAGATCGATCGGGATGCCGTGAATGCCCATCTGCAGCACAATGTTACCGCGCGCGGCGAGAGCCATTTCGCCATGATAAGGGCGCACGCCGGCGCCGGGCACGCGGAGCACGGCGGGGTAGTGCCCCGGTGCGGTGGGTTCGGTCATCACGCCGTAGAAGGGCATGGTGCGTCCGCCGAAATTCCACGACTCGAAACTCACATGATAGACATTGACCTCCGGCGTGCACGCTTCCGGCACCAGCGTCTTCTGCAGACGCGGGGGGACCTTGCGCATGGCGTCGAGGTGCTGTTGCCAAAAGTCATCGAAATCTTTGGGCGCGGTTTGCGTCGCCTCGATGGCTTCGGGGGCGAATCCCGCGGTGGCGAGACCGCGATAGGATTTTCCGTCCAAGGTGTATTCGACAATGCAGCGAAGAAATCCCGGCACCTCCATGGTGCCGGCGGGGAGGACGAGCCCCGCGGTCGGAACCGGCACCGCCTCCACGAGCGTTTCAAACTTCTCCGGCCCCAGCCGGTAATTGATCACGGCGCCGTCCACCGCCGACCCGTCGGCCAAAACCCGGATGGTGAAGGTGGCGGGTTCACCGCAAGCGTAGGTCCAGTCGGATCGATCGAGGGAGACCAACACTTGCGGGGTGCTGATCCGGGAGGCGGCGAACGACGGCGTGGGCAGGGCGTCGGCCGCCAACGAAGTGGGACGTTCCGCGGCAATCGTGGGAGAGACGATGGTCGCGACGAGGAGTAAGGCGCGGAGGGGTAGCATAGTGAAAACAGGAGAAGGTTAACCGGCCCAAACGCCGCCGTTGATGTCGAGGGTGGCGCCGGAAATAAAACCATCGAATTCTCCGGCCAGAAAAACCACCGCGCGGGCAACGTCTTCGGGTTTGCCGGCGACCCCGAGCGGGATGGCGGCGATGGTGGCCTGCGCGGAGGCATCGGTCGTGTGGGTGTTGTGAAACGACGTGCCGAGGATCAGGCCCGGAGCCAGGGCGTTAACGCGAATACCTTGGGGCCCGAGCTCGTTGGCGAGTGCGCGGGTGAAGGTGAGCACGGCACCTTTGGCCGTGGAGTAGGCGAGTGACCCGGCGTGGCCGCCTTTGCGGCCGGCGAGGGAGGAGAGGTTGACGATACTCGCACCCCCACTGGTTTTCGCGGCGGTGGCCAAATGCGGGGCGGCGGCGCGAGAGACCCGGACCATACTCTCGACGTTAAGGGCCATGACGTGGGACCAGAATGCGTCGTCAATGGTGTCGAGGGTGTGACGCGCGACCAATGATCCCGCGTTGTTAATCAAGACATCAAGTCCGCCCAGTGCGGCGACGGCGGACGCGACCAGTTTCTCGCCGCCGTCGGGAGTCGTGAGATCACCGGCGGCGTGGCCGAACGTGCGTCCGAGGGAGGCGGCGTGGGCGGCCAGTTCTTCGGCACCCGCCAGGCTCGTATGGTAGTGGACAAAGACGTCGCAGCCGGCGTCGAGCAGGGCGCGGCTGGTGGCCAGACCGATGCCTTGGGCGCCGGCGGTGACAAGGGCGCTTTTACCGCGAAGTTTGGGGGAAGAGGACATGAGGGAACGGTTCAGGGGCGAACGGGGAGTAGGTTCAAATTTTCGAGGAATGTCTGTTGGAGTCGCGGCACTTTGCTTTTCCAACTTGGCACATCACCGGCGTAGTTGTGACCGCCGCCGGGCACGGTGTAAAATTCGCAAGTGTTGCCGGAATCGATCAACGCCTGATGCAGCGCGACCGATTGAGCATAAGGCACGAGAGCGTCGGCGTCGCCGTGAATCAACAACACCGGGGGTATCACCGTATCCAGATGGTGAAAGGGGGAAAAATCGTCGGGGCGGGGGGAGTGAAACCGGGAGCTGCCGACTCCGGTGCGGGCGCTGGTGTCCGATGGCGGGCAATGCAGAATCAACGCGGCCAACGGTGGCGCGGGAGCGTCCGCCGGATCGAGACCGGCCGGCGTGGTGTGGAGGGCGGTCCACAGCGCCAGATGGGCGCCGGCCGACGTTCCCGCCACGATGATTTTGGCGGGATCGACCCCGAGCTCAGCGGCATGGGTCTGGACCCAGTGCACGGCGCGGCGAGCATCGGCGACCGACCAGGTCGCATCCGCCGCGGGCCAGCGTTCTTTCACGCGATAGTCCGGCGCGATTCCCACCATGCCCTGACGGGCGGCATCGCGGGCGGGGCCAACGGATTTATCGGGTGAACCGTGGAGCCAGCCACCACCGAAAAAACGCACGTAGGCGGGGCGTTGATCCGACGGTTTCCATCCTTCCGGTTTGAAGACGTGGAGTCGAACGGGTTCCGGTTCGGCCTCCCGGTAGACGTGAGTTTCCGCGCCGGGGTATGTCGGGGACGTCGCCGCGAGGTTGATCGCCAGCGACGCGAGGGTCGCCAGCGTGAGGGCG
Organism: Synoicihabitans lomoniglobus; assembly: GCF_029023725.1. Taxonomy (GTDB): domain Bacteria; phylum Verrucomicrobiota; class Verrucomicrobiia; order Opitutales; family Opitutaceae; genus Actomonas; species Actomonas lomonigloba. The sequence continues at coordinate 2,578,301 of NZ_CP119075.1, read as the reverse complement.
GCATGATACGGGCTACCCCCGCAAATTCGTAGTGGGGCGGAGAATACGCGCATTGATCATTTCACGGACACCGTGGTGTCGGTCAGGGTGATGGTGTCGGTGCGTCCGTCGGGACGGTCGACGACCATGCGTCCCTGCTGATCGACCCGGGCGGTAAGGGCCGTGGCGCCCCCGAGCTCGGGTTCGGGCCAGAGCACGGCGAACACGGTGTAGGTCGTGGCGGCCTCGCGGGACTCGAGGGTGAGGTTCAGGTGATCCCGCCACTCGGCCGTGACCCAGGCGTAGGTCTCCTTGGAGCGATAGCGGGGATCGATGGGCACGGGATACTCATCCGTGATGGTGGCGAACCAATCGACATCGGGGGAGACGATGGCGGCGGTGAGGGAGGCGGCTTCGCCATCGATGATCGCCTGCTGCCGTTGGTTGTGCCAGGCCATGCCCATCTCGCCGTGCAACAGCCAGGCGAGATGGGATGGTTTCCCTGTGTCCACACGATCACGCACGACAACGTAGCGCTGATCGATGAAAAGGAGATCGCGAGTGACGCGTTTGAGCTGACCCTCGGGTTGCATGGTTTGGTAAGCCACCAGCGCGTCGCCGGTGGTCCACACGTAGCGGTCGCCGGTTTCGAAACGGGTGATTTTGCCGGTCGCATGCTTGTCCTGTTGGGCTTGCCCCTGACCGTCGATCAGGACGGCGTTTTTGGACATGGTCTGCCAGGTCCAGCCCTTGTGATGGGGGGAGCGGTGAAATTCGCGGTTGGCGGAATTGATGGCCAAACCCTCGCCGTAGGCGTTGAGAATGAAACTGTTTTGGTCGGGGTGACTGTGGCTGTAAGAGCCGTAGGGGGAACTCTTGAACGTGATGTGGATGTCGTTGGCGGGGTCGCCGAGGGCGGAGTGCATCGACACCCAACCGACGTCATCAAAAAACCGATACGGAGGGAGTTCGCTCAGCGGCGCCGGTGCCGGTTCGGGGAACGCGCTGCCGATGAAGTTGCGAATGAGAAACTCACCGGCGGTCGGGTAGGTGCGGGCGAGTTTACCCATGCCCATGAGCGACGGCGATTCGCGGGGATCGTCGCACAGGGCGGCGTAAGAGAGGAAGTAGCCATTGCCCTGAACGCGCCCGAGGTGCGTGAGGTAGTCGGCCATGACGGGTTCGAGATTGAAGTGTCCGGCATTGGAGGCGTCGCCGAACGTGGTGTGCAGGTAAGGTTGCACGTTGTAGACGGCGAAGTAACCGGTGTTGCGCCAGAACGGCGAGGCGTAGGCGGAGGGATCGCCAATGGCGAGCAGAGCGTCCTGGAAACCGGCGTGTTCGAAGGTGCCGCGCCAGTAGGCGCTGCCTTCGGCCCAGCCGCCGGCGTCGCCTGCGAACGGACTGAATTGATCGCGGTAGAACGAGTAGGCGAACTCCCACCACGCGCGGGCTTCGTCGGGCAGGTCGTCCCAGAGCGCGAGGGCGGTCAACCCGACCATGGCCATGAAACGCACCGGGTGGCTGGAGGGTTTTACCTCAAGGGAATTACGCTTGAGACCTTGCACGTTGGACTCGCGGATCCAACGCACGGTGCGTTCGCCGCGAATCTTGAAATGAGCGAGCACGCGGGCGCGTTCGGCGTCGGTCAGCTCGTCGCGCAATTGATCGTAAATCAGCGGCAATTTGCGCCAGAGACGGAAGTTGCCTTCGTCATTGTAGTAGACGTCGGTGGCGCCGAGAACCTCGCCGGACTCCCAGTCGGGGGCAAAATGCCAATCGGTCGAGGTGAGGAGAAACTCCTTGGCCTTGGCGAGGTAGCGGTCTTCGCCGGTCACGAGCCAGGCGAACGTCGCGGCTTCCGCGATGCCGGAAATGTTGCCGGCGAGATCCTGCACGCCGCGCCAGCGGTCGGTCTTGTAGGTGTCGCGTTTGCTGGGCTCGGGATCGCCGTAGGTCAGAGGCTCGGCCGGATGCGGGAAGGCCATGTAGACCGTATCCAGATCATGCTTGATGCGGGCGAATGCTTCGGCGCCGGCACCGGTGGTGCAATAGGCGCGAAAGGCTTCGCGTTGACCGCTGAGCACCATGGTGCGGGGACCGTGGGCGGGCACGTGGTCCGCGGAATTCGCGGCGCAAACGGCGCCCGGAAGCGCGGCGGTGAGAAGAACGAGGGCGAGGAGGGAACGTCTCATGATGGAGCAGGGATCGCAGGCAGGAGGTCGTGGGCGAGGTGCCATTCGCCCAGTTCGGGGTGGAGGAGCGTCCAAGCCCCGGCGGCGGTGGCGGTCAGCGCCCAAGGTTGAGCTTCGGCGCGGTCGGGACCGGTCCAGGCCAGCGCGATGAGCACGCCGGTTTCACCGGCGGCGGCACCGACGGTGGGGCTGTCCGCCGTGGCGGTGACATGGTAAGGGGCGCGAATGTGAGTGCGCGGGGTGGAGTCGTCGAGGCGTCGCTCCCAGGCGGTGGAAGTGAAGCCGTGAATCGGCTGCAAAGTGGTGCCCTGTCCGTCCTTCCAGGCGGAGAGAACCGGGGAGGCGTCTTCGATGGTGAACGCATCGCTTTGGTGGTCGGACAACGCGTAGCCGCCGACTCGAAGCACGCCGGGCTGGCGGCATTCGTAGGCGTGCACTTGGAGGATCCACCCGCGGTTCCACCACACGCCCGTGTCGACGCTGCAGTTCGCTTGTTCCGTTTTGAAGCCGAGGTTGGAGACGTAGCGCGCGTGTTCGTTTGTCATCTCGATCGCGACGGTGGAGTGTCGACCAAACACGCGTCCGTCGGGCAGATGAAGGGTGAGTGCCGAGTCGGCGGACCAGTTGGTCGGCGCGGGGCGGGCGATGGTGAAATCGACGCCGGTGCGGTAAGCGGTCTTGCTCCATTTCCAAGCCCCGTAACGCACGTGCATGTTGGAGATTTGGGAACCGGCGTTGATGATCTCCACCTCGCCATCGATGCTGCGCACGGTGAGACCGGCGGTGGGGACGACGTGGGTGTGGTCGCCCTGTTCGGAGGGCAGTGGAACCTCGGCCTCGTGCCAGAACGGATGCTCGGGCGGCAGCAGCATTGGGGAGAGGCCCTTGGCGCACCAATAGGGGGAACCGGCGCAGGAGTAGCTTTCGCCGAGATCCGGGAACTCGTTGAGCCAGCCGATGGAAAGCAGGCCCTGCGATTGTTGGATGGGATGCCGTAGAAAGAAATCCACGTTGCGCGTGCACAGCCGCCGGAGTTGGCCGAGGGGGAGATCGGTGGAGTCGGTGGCGACGGCCAAACCGAAGACATTGATGCCGTTGAACCGGTAGGTGATGGAACGGCCAAACGCGGGATGCTCACCGCTGGCGGCGAAGAAGTGCACGTAGTCGCGCACAAACAGTTTGCCCCAGTCCTTCCAACGTTGGGCGCGTTCGGGTTGGTCGCGGCCGTGGAGTTTGGCCCACCACAGGCCATAAAAGTGAAACGCATAGGCGTTGTAGTGATCGTAGGCTTGATTGATGCCGTCCTCGAACCAACCACCGCCGCGATGCATGCCTTCGAGGCGGTCGAGAAACGTATCGATCACGACCCGATCAGTGGGGCGACCATAGCCCTTTTGGATGAGGAATTCCAGAATGTGGATCCCCATGAAGTAGTGGTTGTTGTTAACGATGCCGTTGCCGCGGGAGGTGCCCAGCCAACGGGCGATCCGGTCCTGGTGGGCGGGTGGTAAGGGGTCCCAGAGCTCGGCGGGAGCGATCTGCAGGGCGAGTGCGAGCAGACCGATTTCCACATGATGCTGATGGTAGTTCGCATCCGGTCCCCAGTAGTGCGGGCTCTCGGGGTCGGAACCGATCGCCAGTCCGGCCCGAAACCAGTCGCCGATGGTGCGGCGGAAGTCGGCATCTTCGGGCACGGCGACGGTTTGCAACCAGTGGGCCGCCAGCAGGAGCGGGCGGGCGAATGATTCGAGGCGATCGGCCTGGGCATCGTGATCACTGGCTTGACCCGTGATCGGAAGATCGGCGTAGCCCTCGCGCATGAGTGGCACGAGAGGTTCGAGCAAGGCGCGAGCGTTGTTTTGCCAGTGGCGGTAGGAGTCCGGGAGATTCAATATGTTAACGTAGGTCAAGGGGGCTCAAGTCGAGCGGTCGTAGATGGGCAGGGTGATCACACTCTCCATCGGGCGGTCTTCGGCGTAGGCGCGAAGGTTTTTCAGGGCGAACGCACCGGCGTCGCAGCGACGGTCGGTGGTAGGGCCGGCGAGATGGGGCGTGAGGGAGACGTTGGGTAAATTGCGGAAGCCCGAGTCGGCGGGCAGTGGCTCCTCGCCGAACACATCCAAACCGACGAAGATCTGTCCGCCGCGGGCGACTTCAAGCAAGGCCTGTTCGTCAACGGTGGCACCGCGGCCGACATTGACAAACACGCTGCCGGGCCGCAGCAGCTCCAGATGGGCTTTGGTGATGGAACCCCGAGTCTCCGGAATCAGCGGCGCGAGTTCCACGACAACGTCATTTTCGCGCATCAGTTCATTGAGATCGAACGCCACGCGTAGACCGTTTTGTTCGGCAATGGCGGGGGTGAGATCGGGGGCGAACACTGAGATGGTGCAGCCGAAGGGACGCAGCAATGCGATCAGCTCATGCGCGACGCGACCGAAACCGCGAATGCCGACCCGGCGGCCGAACAGGGAGGCCGAGCGGGACGTGCGACTTTTCCACGCGCCCTGCGTGTGCATCGCAATCGTCCAATGGGTGAAGTTGCGCATGCCGGCGAGCACGTGAAGCAAAGCGCCCTCGGCGACGATTCGACTAATGGAGTTGCCCCAATTGGTGACGATCAGGCCGAGTTCGATGTGTTCGCGCGGCACCAGTCTTTTGATGGAGCCGGCAAAGTAGCACACATACCGCAATGCCGGGGGCAGTTCGGGCGGCAAATCCGGCGTGGCCCAGCACGCCACCAGCACCTCCGGGTTGCGTTGAAACAGGAGATCGCGCCAAGCCGAGTGGGACAGATTGGTGGGGTCGACGGTGGTCAGCACCGGGGCGAGCGCACGAATCTCATCGGCGGATGATCCGGGAAGAAACTCCTGTATTTCGATGGGAGTCAGACATTGCAGGATGGAAGCTGGGCGAGGCATGGCTAGAGTGGGGGGTAGCACTCCAAGATCTCGGCATTTCCGTGGGGTCGGAGCTCAAGGGACTCCAAACCGGCCGGGCAAAAGAACTTGTCGTAGGTGTTGAGTTGAAGGGACTGGTCGCCGACGTGCAGTTCGAGTGAACCGGCAGTGACGATACCGATGTAAAATGAGTCCTCGGCCTTGGTGATGGGATCGGCGAAGCAGGTGCGACCCACCCGGAAGCACGGCGTCTGATCGGGGCCGATAAGCGTCTCCTGCCAGGAAGCGGGGCCCCGCTCTTGACGGTCGCGCGGCCCACAGCGGGAGTGCGTCTCGATGGCTGACAGGGGGCGGGGCATGAAATCGATCAAGGACACGCCGAAATCGACGTCCCGCCCCATGAACCGGGCCGCTTCCGGCAGTTCGTAACCGCCGCGCTGAAACTCATAACGCGCGACGAAGTCGGTCGGCTCTTGTATCTCAACCATGAATACGCCCGGACCGAGGGCGTGCGGCACGCCGCCGGGGATCAGAAAGGTGTCGCCCCGTTTAACCGGGATTTTGTCAAAGCAGGCTTCAATCGCGGCGATGTCCTGGGTTTCGATCCAGCGCTTCAAGTCGGCCGGGTCGGGCGGACGTTGGAAGCCCACGTAAATGAAGGGGGCGGATTCTTCCGGACGGGTGCGGAGAATGTGGTAGGCCTCGGTTTTACCGCTGGGCGAATTCAGCACCCGGCGGGCGAATTCCTGCGAGGGATGACACTGGAAGTGCAGGCGGATGGCCGGATCGAGAAATTTGATCAACAGCATCGGGCTCGGGCCGTGTTTCGCCACGTGATCAGCGCCGAGAAAGTAATCGGGATCGGAGGCCAGCAGCGTCCCGAAATCGCACGATTGCTCGTCCACGATGGCCGTGGAAATTCCCTCGGCGATCTCTTCGCGTCCGGGCGAGATCGCGCGGGTGAGGGAGCCGATCCAGTCTTCCGGAAAGTGATTGTCGGCAGGAGTGCTCGCTCCGGAAATCTGGTCGAGTAACGCCCCACCGGTGTAGGAACGCCACACTCGGTTCGGCGGCAGCAACACGACTTTGTCTCGGTAGTTTGCCATGGTCAGCGCCCACTAATTCGACGATGCGGCGCGGGATTGGCGCACCAGGAACGTGCCGATGATCGTGACGGTGGCGCCGCAGAAAATAAACGCCATACGGCCCAGAAACGGATTGGGAATAAAGGCCATCAAGATGACCACGCCGCCGTAGGGAATGCACAACCAGCCCATCAAACGGGCCTGCTTGTTGTCCGAAGCCGGTGCACTTTCTTCGGCCGCGTAATCAACTGGTTTGTCGAGATTGCGGGAGAATGTTTCGATGTCGGCTTTTTGCGCGTCACTTTGACCTTTGTAAAAGCGGCGGCAGAACAAGAACCACAACACGCCGGCGGCGGTGATGGTGAAGACCCCGATACCTTGTTCCCAGTTTTGACGCTCCCACGTGTTGATGCCGTCGGTGGAGCCGAACTGGGCGACGGCCCATTCCGCATCCAGGTAGGTGGTGGTGAGGTAACTCACGGCGAAACACACGATCAGCGTCGACCAACCGGCCCAGCCGGGGGTGCGACGAATGATCAGACCGAGCACCAATGGAACCACGTAGGGCAGGCTGACCAAAATCTGGAATTTCAGCATCAGCTCGAAGAGCGACAGTCCCTTGATCTGGCTGTAAAAGATGGCGATGCCGATCACCATCAAACCCAGCGCGACGGTCATGGACTTGCCGACCGTGAGCAATTCCCGGTCACTGGCGTGAGGTCGCAGCAACGGTTGGTAGAGATTCTTGACGAAAATCCCCGCATTGCGGTTCAAGCCCGAGTCCATGGATGACATGGTCGCGGCGAAAATACCGGCGGCGAGCAGCCCCATCATGCCGACGGGGAAAACCGTGCGGGCGATGGCAAAGTAGGCTCCTTCGGCCGGCTTGCCCAAGCTCGGGAAAACCGTGCCCAGATCGGTGGGGTCCAGCGACTGCACCATGGGCGGCAGGAACCAGAAGACCACGCCGCCCAGAAAAAGAAATCCGGCGAGCAAACCGGCTTTGCGGGCGTGATTGCTGTCCTTGACGCAGAGATAGCGCGATGCGTCGTTGAGGTTGTTGGTGGACAGAAACTGTTTCAGGAAAATCGCCACGCACCAAAACAGGAGAAAGTCGTCGGTGAACAACTTGTCCATGTTGAGCGAAGTCGTGCTGAGTTTTTCAACCACCACGTCCAGGCCACCCGCGTGGGCGACCGCCAACACCGCGGTGATCACCGTGATGGGAATGAGGATCAACACCTGCACAAAATCGCTGGCAATCACCGCCCAGCTGCCACCCACGAGCGACATCAGCAGCACGCAGACTCCGGTAACCACGATGGTTGTGCGCACATCAAAGCCGAAGGCTGCGGCGAAAAAGACCCCCATGCCGTAGAGCCAGATGCCGGCGCTCATCATTTGCAGCGGCAGCACGATCCACGTGAACGTCTGTTCACTACCGCGGCCGAATCGCTGTCGGACGGCTTCCATGGAAGTGATGACCCGCAGTTGCCGCATTTTGGGGCCGAAATATGCCGCGTTGAGGAAAAACCCCACCGCGTTGGCGATAAATATTATAAGGATCGGCCAACCATCGAGATACGCACGACTTGCCGCGCCGGTGAAAGTCCAGGCGCTGAAGGACACCATGAAGGCGGAGCCTCCCGCCATCCACCACAACACTTGGCCGCCACTGCGAAAGTAACTTCCAACGTCGGAAACGAAATGCCGGAAGACCCAGCTGATCGTGAGCATGAAAACAAAGTAGAGGCCTAAAACTGCGAGGTCGTATGAGGTCATCAAGGGGTAGGGAGATTTTTAGAAGTAATAATTATAAATAAACAACCCCTAAATCCCCTCAAAGCTGATTCTCTGCAAAAACCCTAACGGGCGGCGCTGGTTGACTCGCCCACGTAAAGTTGGGATGCCAGCACCAAATCGTTCAGCGTGCCGCCCGCTTTGGATGACTCACTGAGCACCAATTCGGCGGCGCTGCGGCCAAGCACCACCGGATCACAACCTGCCGAGGTGATGCGGGGAGTGAACTTGCTGGCCGTGGAGGAATAGTCGGCGGCGGCGATGCTGATATCGGCGGGCACGTGTTTCCCTTCCCGTTGGAGCACGCGGATGGCGCCGATGGCCATGGAGATATTGTAAGTGATGAACGCGGTCGGAAAATCGGACCGTTTCATCGTCGGCAGCAAGCTGAGCATCGCCTCCGATCCCTCGGCGCGATCCCCCTCCTGCCGGAGCACTTCATAGCGCGGATCATGGTCCAGGCCGAGAGCCTGCTTGGCCGAGCGCATGGCGTGGAGCCGCGTTTCGTGTCGACCGAGCCCGGCGTTGCCGCCCAACCAGCCGATGCGTCGATGGCCCAAATCATACAGGTGCTGCACCAAGAATTTAAGCGCCTGCGGTTCGTTGCCCAACACCGAGTGGCAGAGGCCTGCGTGCCGGGCGGACACCGCCGCGATGTGTTCTGTCCGGTCGCGCAGTTGAGTGAGGAAGGTCTCCTTGACCTCACCCATCAGCAACACGCCCTTGATCGCATGGCCCGGGCCGAAAAATTGAGCGAGTCGATCGGAATCGAGTGTATCCTCGGAGCCCAGGAACGCGGTGGTGTAGCCGTGATCGAGCACGGCGGAGTTCAAACCATGCATCACGTGGCTGAAATAGCTGCCCTGAGTATGCACATTGACGCCCGCGCGCAGAATGACGCCGATTTGCCGGGTGCGCGTGTCGTTGGGCGAGTCCTCCAGTTTGATGCCTTTGGGTTTGTAGCCCGCTTTCATCGCAAAATCCCAGATGCGCTTGTAGGTATCCGGACTGATCCGGTCGCGCTGGCCGTTGAGCGTGAGGGAGACGAGCGCTTGAGAAACCCCGAGCTCGCGGGCGATGGTTTGCTGGGAAACGCGTTTAGGTTTGGGCACCTTTTTATAATTGATAACTATCAGCGCGTTTCAATCGCGGATTGTCCGAATGTCGAAAAGGTTTGGTTAACGCTGCGCAGCGCGACGAAAATCCCGGGTCGCACGGGTTGATGGCTTTACCTGCAAGAGCTCCGACCGTTGTTTGCCAGCATGTCTGCCCCTCTACCTGCCTCCCGACGTCGGGCTCTTGCCATTCGAACGTGGCGGGATCGGTGCTGGGCGGGATTGATCTGCTGGTGGCTGATTGGGGCGATGGGACTGATCCTCGGGGCGTGCCGACGCGATGCGCCCACCGAGCAGATTCTCGATGTCGCCGCGGCATCCCGATCGCACCTCCCTTCGGCCGCCCCGCAGCAGACCTCCGCCACATGCCGGGAATGTCATGCCGAAGTCTTTGCCGCCTGGAGCGGCACCGACCACGCCAACGCCAATCAACTGATTGCATCCGCCGAACTCGAGGCGGCATTTGCCGCGCCGCAGGACAACGTTGCCGGCGAAACCACCTACCGCATGGAGGTCAGAGCGGACGGACATCACGTGGTGGTGGGGGCCGGAACCGCGCACGAAACCGACTACCGCGTGCATAGCGTGCTGGGTTACCATCCGAGCCGGCAAATGCTGGTCGAGACCGAGGAAGGACGGCTGCAGCCGGTCGAATTGACGTGGGATGTGGAACGAGAGGAGTGGTTTGGGGTGTTCGGGGACGAAGTGAGGCGGCCGGGCGAGTGGGGACATTGGGCCGGACGCGGCATGAACTGGAATTCCATGTGTGCACAGTGTCACATGACGGGGTATCAGAAAAACTATGACGCGGCGACGGACCACTACGCCTCCAGTTGGGTGGAACAGGGCGTGAGCTGTATCCAATGCCACGGCCCGACGCCGCCCGACCATGGTCAACCCAACGCGAAACCCTGGCGAATGGAGCGCACTGCCAGTGAACAAACCTGTGCGACCTGCCACGCCCGGGCCGAAGCCCTCACGCCGGAGTATGAGCCCGGGAGTGACTACCATGATCACTTCCGGCTGACTCTTCCGACCGAAGCGGCCACGTTCTGGCCCGATGGGCAGCAGCGCGACGAGGTGTTCAACTGGACCTCGGTGAAACTCAGCCGCATGCATCACGCTGGGGTTTCCTGCATGGATTGCCACGACCCTCACACCTCGCAGACGATTTTGCCGGTCGAAAACAATGCGCTGTGCATGCAATGCCATGACAATCCGGGACGAACCATGGCGGCGACAGGCGTGACCGCGCCCATCATCAATCCGACCGCGCATTCGCGTCATTCGGCGGGATCCACCGGCAATCAGTGCGTATCCTGCCACATGCCCACGACCAACTACATGCAGCGATCGCCGCGTCATGATCATGGTTGGTTGAAGCCCGACCCGCTCATGACCAAGGAACTGGGCATACCGAACGCCTGCAACCGCTGCCATACTGATCAATCCGTCGATTGGGCGGTAGCCCAGGCGGATGCATGGTTCGGCGACAAGCTCGATTCCCGGCAGCGGCAACGCGCGCGAGCGGTGGCGGCGGCTCAAGCCGGCGCGGTCGATGCCCGGCGCGTTCTGTTGGAATTGTTGGAGAATGAGGACATCCCGGCGTGGCGCGCCACGTATTGGGATTTGCTGGCGCGGACGCCGGGGGAACCAACGGCCGCGGTCAGACAGTTGGCGGAGGCCGCCCTCACTGATACCGACCCGTTGGTGCGGGCGGCGGCCACGCGGTTTCTCACCGGTGACCCGCAGTCGGCGTCGGCGATCGAAGCGATGCTGTCGGATGAATCCCGACTCGTGCGTTTCGACGCCGCGTGGGCGAGACCGCGGGCGGCCGCCCGGAATCCGCGATGGGCCGCGGAGTTTTCCGCCTATCTGGATCTCGCTTTGGATCAACCGACCGGGCAACTACGCCAGGGACAGTATCTGGCCAACCTGGGGCGCTTGAACGAAGCGGCCGCGTTTACGCAACGGGCGGCGGAATGGGATCGCTACTCCGCCGGCATTCACGTGGTTCACGCGCAGGTTTTGCAGGCGGTGGGGGACGCTCGCGGCGCCGCGAACAGTTTTTATCGAGCCGCGCAACTCGCACCCGACGATGGCGACGCCATGTTTCGGGCGGGGTTGGCTTACGCGGAGGCCGGAATGATGGCCGAAGCCGAAAACGCGCTCCAGCAGGCGGTGCAACGGACGCCGTCCCTCGACCGCGCGTGGTATAATCTCGGGCTGTTGCAGATCCAACGCGCGGATACCGCGGCCGGGCTGAAGTCACTGGCGCGGGCCGAGGAAATCGCCCCGCATGTGCCGGACTATCCGTATGCCGCGGCTACGGTTTACTGGCAACAGGGCGACCGCGCGGCCGCGAGGGCGGCGGCGCAACGTGCGCTCGCCGCCGATCCGAATCACCAGCCGGCGCGCGAGCTGTTGCGCTAGTATCCGAAAATCAAGGACACCACAGATCCTGCCAGGACAGGCCGGCGGCCGTGATGGCCTTGAGGCGTGTCTTGACCCGTTCGGGATCGAGGCGGGTGACGCCGCCGGAGCTGAAGGCAATTTTAACCCCACTGGCCTTCGCTGCTTTCAAGGCGGGAACCGAGGGGGCCTGGTAACGATCGTTGACCAGCAGGACCGAACCGTTCGCGCCCCAGGTAGCGAGGTTGGTGGCGGAAGGGCTCAACGTGTGCCCGAGCGTAAAGCCCAGGCGACGGGAAAACCCCACCTGGGCGCGTTGCTGTTGCACGGTTTCGGCGATCAGGCCGAGGTCGATCAGCGCGAAATTCTGGTCGGCCATGCGGGAGAGCAGTTGATCCAGCTCCGGATCATCGAGCGGGGAGGAAAGTGACCTCGTATCCGCGGGAAGCATACGGATGCGCAGGTTGCGGTAACGCACCGTGCTGCCGGGATCGTGGCCTTGCAGGGCGATGGTGCCGCTCGACAGGCGGCGGCCTTTTTTGTCGTCGGCCCGCCAGTGGTCGGCACCCTCGGTGTATTGGCAGATCAACTCGTCATTGATGAAGGTCTGGATGGTCTTGCCCGACACCTTGATGCGGTAGACGAACCATTCGTTGTCGACGGCCGGGGCCCGCCATGTGTTGCGCACGGCATAGATGCTGCCGGTCATCTTGCGCTCCGAATACTCTCCGGGCTTGGCTTTGCTGGAGTTGAAAACCTGGCACTCGTAGCCGGTGACCGGCCAGGGATCGGGGGCGAGTTTGGTGTGGATGTAGATGCCGGAGTTTGAACCCGGGGTGGTCATGACCTCGGCGGAAAACTCGAAGTTCTTGAAGTCATGGTTGCCGACGTTGCCCTGGTAAAACAGATGGGAGCGGTTGCCTTTGGTGACAATGGCGCCGTCTTCGACCACCCAGGTGCCGGGATTTTCGTTGGCTTGCCAGCCGGTCAGCGTTTTGCCGTCGAAGAGCGATTTCCAGGCCGTGGTTTGCGCGTAAAGTGAAGTAGCCAGAAAGCTGCCGACGAGCAGCAGCGACAAGGGGAGACGTTTCATAGGTGAGGGTGAGGGGACGGGGCGCTCAAAGGGCGAGCGTGCGATCGAGACTGCGGTATTGGATGGCTTCGAGCAAGTGAGGAGCTGCGATTCGTTCAGCATCGGCCAAATCGGCAATGGTGCGCGCCACTTTCAGGATCCGGTCGTAGGCGCGGGCCGAGAGCGAAAGCTGATTCATGGCCCGCTCCAGCAGGTCGCCCAGTTCGCGGTCGATGGCGCAAACCCGGCGCACCTGCGCGTGGGTCATGCGGGCGTTGCAGGTGATTTTGGTGCCGGCGAAGCGGGTCTGCTGCCGCGTGCGGGCGGCGGCGACGCGGGCGCGAATGGTGGCGGAGGATTCGCCGGGAGCCGCGTTGCGGAGTTCGGAAACCGATACGGCCGGGGCTTCCACGTGCAGGTCGATGCGATCGAGCAACGGACCGCTGACCCGAGCCCGGTAGCGCTGAACTTGGGTGGGAGTGCAGCGGCAGGCATGGTCCGCGTCGCCCAAGTATCCGCAGGGGCACGGGTTCATTGCCGCCACCAGCATGAAGGCGCACGGCAAGGTGACTTTGCCCGCGCTGCGGGAGATGGTGACCACCCCGTCCTCCAAGGGTTGGCGCAGCACTTCGAGAGCGCTGCGTTTGAATTCGGGCAATTCGTCGAGGAACAGCACGCCGTGATGGGCGAGCGATACTTCACCGGGTCCCGGCACGGTGCCGCCGCCCAGTAAACCCACGTCGGAAATGGTGTGATGAGGACTGCGGACGGGCCGGCAACCGAAGGCATGGTCGGCCGGATGGGAGCCGGCGGCGGCCACGGACTGCACACTGAGCACCTCCAAGGCTTCGTCGAGGGACGGGTCGGGCATGATCGACGGCACGCGTTTCGCGATCATGGATTTGCCGGAGCCGGGGGGCCCGATCATGAGCAGATTGTGGCCGCCGGCGACGGCTACTTCGACGGCGCGGCGCACGGCGTGCTGACCTTTCACGTCAGCGAAATCGCCGGTGTCTTCGGTGGAAACCGACGCGGTTGGCAGGGGCGTGGCCCGCGCCAGTTCCACCTCACCGGCGAGAAACCGGAAAGCTTGGTCGAGGGAGGAAACGGCGTAGACTTCGACCGCACTGAGCAATGCGGCCTGAGCCGCCGATTCCGGTGGCAGCAGCAGGCCTTTCTTCCCCAAACGCTGCGCCAGTCGCGCCATGGCGAGGGCACCGCGCACGGAGCGCGTGGCTCCGGAGAGGCTCAGTTCACCGGCGATGAGAAAGTCGTCCAAGCGGTCGGGTGCGAGGCGATCGGTGGCTGCGAGCATGCCCAGCGCGATGGGGAGGTCGTAGCATGGTCCTTCTTTGCGCAGATGACCCGGGGCGAGATTGACGGTGGTGCGGGTCTCGGGCGGTTTGAAGCCACTGTTGGACAGCGCAGAGCTGACGCGGTCCTTGGATTCTTTGACGGCAGCGTCGGGGAGGCCCACCAGAACGGTATCGGGCTCGCCGGTTTCGCCGGCGTTGACCTCTACGTGGACCAGTTCCGCCTCGATTCCCTGCAGGGCGGCCGAAAATACGGTCGCTAGCATGGCGAGTGCGTCGGGCTAACCTGACGATGCTGGCGGGGCAGCGGAAGCGGGAGGGGAGGTCGGCAGGCCGGAGATGGTTTTGATGTTACGTTCGATCGCTTCAAGGTAGCGGTTGGGTCCATCGGGATACGGCTCGGCCAGGAAACGGTATACCCCATAAAATTCGTGATTGAGTTTCGGAAGCACCACATGCTGCCAGAACCCGGGGGTTTTGGAAATGAGATCTTCGGGTGATTTGAACAGGCGATCGGCCATGGGCACGTGGATGTAGTCGTCGGATTCGCTGAATTCCCGGAACAAGATCTCCAGTTCCTGCGGGTAGTCCGCGGCCGCGAGTTGGCCGAGGTAATCGGCGGTGGCGACGCACGCGCCAAGCAGTTGTTCGATTTCGCCCTCGAAGTAGATTTTTGTAATGTCGGCGTCGGGTCCAGTGCAGCGAATGGCGCCGATCACGGTGCGCAGTTCCGCCAGATTCGCGCCCAGGGCCGGAAGCTGTGACGCACCCACGGCGCAGCTGCGCAGCACGTGGGTGTAGGTGAATTTGGCCCCGGTTCCACCGCCATCGGCCGGGGTTTTCAGGTAACCGCAGTCGTGGAGGAGGGCGGCGGCCAAGCCTAATTCGAAATGGCGATGGGTGAGTTTGATGCCCTCCCCGTGGCGGTGGTAACCCGCCATGATATCCGCCATGCACAGGGTCGCCTGCAACGTATGCTGGTAGTCATGGTAATCCATGTCGATGGGGGCGAATCCGGGGAAATTTCCCGTGAACATGTCCTGCACCAACGCAAAAACCCGGTCGAAAAACTCCGGTGACGTCCCGGGAAACAGCGCGGCCGATATTTCGCGAATTCTCGCAGCGACGGCGGTGGCGTCTCGGGTGTCGACATCAGGAAACATAAGGATAGTCACATGGAGTTTCGGAAACCGTCAGGGGTCTAGTTGTAAATAAATTGCTACAAGAACGGGCAAGTCATTTATCGGCGACCTCGAAACCAAACCACATGGTCATAGGACTCACAGGAGGCATGGGCTGCGGAAAATCGACCGCCGCCAACTTATTCAAGGAATTGGGCTACCGCTTGGTGGACTCGGACGCGCTGGTGCGTGAACACATTTTGGTCCAGCCGGAGGTGAGGGCGGAGGTGCGGCGGGCGTGGGGGGCCGAGATGCTGAACGACGACGGGAGCATCGATCGCAAGCGACTGGCAGCCAAGGTCTTCTCGGACGATGAGGCCCGAATCAAGTTGGAAAACTGGGTGCATCCGCGGCTTTATGCGCGGTGGCGGGAATTGCTGCGCGCCGAGCCGGATTCAAACTGGGTTTTTGAGGTTCCCTTGTTGTTTGAACAACGGTTGGAGAATTGGTTTGATTTCATCGTTTGCGTCGCCTCAAGTGCCGACGTTCAGCTCGCTCGGCTGAGTAAGCGCGGAATCTCCCATGCGCTTGCCGAGCAACGAATTTCGAAGCAATTGCCTTTGGCACGAAAAATCGATTCAGCGGATAGGGTGCTGTGGAATGACGGCACGCTCTCAGCCCTGCGAGAGCAGGTGGAGTTTTTGCACGCGGAGCTTTCCGCCGGGCGGAACGACGCCTGAGAACTCTCGAATCGATCAGCCAGTCCACTGGCGTCCTCTCCTCTCTTTTTTCCCAACCCATGGACGATCAAGCATCCCCTAGCAGCGAAGAAAACGCCGCCAAATCCCCTGCGAAGAAAACGCCGGTCAAGCGCACCCGCACCCGCTCGACGAAGACGACGACGAAAAAGACGCCGCGAAAGTCGGCCAAGAAGTCGGTTGGCGCCGAGACCAGCGAGCTGCCGCTCGATTCCGCCCCGGCCCCGGCGGCTGCGCCCAAATTTACGCCCACGCGCAAACCGGTGTCCGCACCGGAACCGGCGCCGGCCACCGCGTCTGAACCCGCGCCGAAATCGGAGCCGGTTGCACCGCCGCCCGCTCCTGCTTCGGCCGCCTCGACTGAACCCGCACGTTCATCCACGCCTGAATCGCGTCCGCCGCGCGAGGCCCCGGAGTCATCGGACAAATCGGACAAGCCCGATCGCCCGACGGATCGGGGGCCGGCGGATTCCGGCCGCGACCCGCAGGCGTCTGGTCGCGAGAATCAAGGCAACGGCCATAACAACGGCGGAGGTGGCAACTCCGACCGTCATGGTGGCGACGATCGCGAATCCCGTTGGGGCAACAAACGGGACCGCAAAGGCAAACGCGGTAAAAAGGGTGGAAAATGGCAGAAGAGTGATCCCCGCGATCGCCCGCCCGCCCAACCGCTGCCGCCGGGCATGGAAGAGGTTAAACTGGGTGAGTTACCCAATCCGAGTGAATTTGAAGACCTGGCCGCGCTTGATCAGGCCGCTCAATCGGCCCGTGAATCCTCCGCGGTTCCGCTGATTCTTGAATCCATATACCCCATGGGGATCGCCGAGTTGGGGGCCAAAGGGGCCGAACTGGGCGCGACCGTGGAGGGCGTCCCCAGCCGTCGCTTGTGGATGGAAGCCATCTTCCGTCGGGCGGCTGAAAAGTCGCTGCCCATGTGGGATCATGGTTGGTTGGATATGACCGATGATGGCTACGGCTTCATCGTGCATCCGCACGTCTCTTATCGTCTCCATCCGGAGAACAGTTACGTGCCGCCGTCGTTGGTGAAGCGCTACGGGCTGAAGCGTGGTCACGAAATCGAAGTGATCGTGCGCCCGCCACGCGAAGGCGAACGATGCCCGGCGGTCATCGGCGTGGAGTCGGTGATGGGCAACCCGCCCGAGGACGCGAACGGAGTTACGCCGTTTGAAGAGTTGGAGCCGTATTATCCGCTCGAGCGCATTCTCATGGAGTCGCCGGTGCACAAGGACATCTCCATGCGCGCCGTTGATTTGCTCACGCCCATCGGCTTCGGCCAACGTGGTCTTATCGTGGCTCCGCCGCGCACCGGTAAAACGGTGCTCATGCAGAACATGGCGAACTCGGTGTCGCACAATTTCCCCAAGGCCAAGTTGATCATGCTGCTCATCGACGAACGCCCGGAAGAAGTGACCGACTTCAAACGCCACACCCAGGGGGAAGTCGTTTCCTCGACCTTCGACGAAGCACCGTCCAACCACGTGCACGCCGCCGAGATGGTGATCGAGAAAGCCCGCCGTTTGGTGGAACAGGGCGACCACGTCGTGATTCTGCTCGATTCGGTCACCCGTCTGGCCCGCGCTTATAACGCGCTCGCTTCCAACTCCGGCAAGATCATGTCGGGCGGTATCGAGGCCACGGCGCTGCAAAAACCGAAGCGCTTCTTTGGCTCGGCCCGCAACATTGAAGGCAAGGGCTCGCTGACGATCCTGGGCACGGCCCTCATCGATACGAACAGTCGCATGGATGAAGTCATTTTCGAAGAGTTCAAAGGCACCGGCAACATGGAGCTGCACCTGGACCGCGGACTCTCGGACAAGCGTATTTTTCCCGCGATCAACATCGATCGCTCCGGCACGCGGAAGGAAGAGCTCATCTATCACCCCGCGGAAATGGAGCGGGTCTATGGCCTGCGCCGCGCGATGCAGGGCATCCCGCCGGTCGAGGCGATGGAGATGTTCATCAAGCGTCTGCGCAAGACCAAGACCAACGCCGAGTTCCTGATGAGCTTGAAGAGCTAGACCGCCTCGCCTCCGATCTCATCGCCGCCGTTGCCATGACCTCCACCGACGAATTCGTGATCGAACTCGTCCGGCGGGAGGAATTGGTGACCGCCGCACAGCTGGAGGCGGCCGAGGCACGTTTGAACGCCGTCATCGATGCCGGCGAGGA
Organism: Synoicihabitans lomoniglobus; assembly: GCF_029023725.1. Classification (GTDB taxonomy): domain Bacteria; phylum Verrucomicrobiota; class Verrucomicrobiia; order Opitutales; family Opitutaceae; genus Actomonas; species Actomonas lomonigloba. The sequence continues at coordinate 2,560,361 of NZ_CP119075.1, read as the reverse complement.
GCCGCCGTCCCTCGCGGCGATGTTGGTGGACCAAGGGGCGACGACGGAAGCAGCGCTGTGCGCGGTCATGAGCGCGGAGCTCGACCTGCCGGTGATCGAACTCGCCGGCGTGCGCGCGAGTGGAGAAACGCTCACGCTCGTTTCCCACGAACAGGCGCTGCGCTATGGCATCATGCCGCTGGAGCAAACGGCGGATTCATTGCGCATCGCGGTGAGCGACCCGTTGGATCTTTCGGCGGTGGATGAGTTGGGCCATTTGCATCACCGGGCCATCGAAACGGTATTGGCGGCACCCACCGCGATCAAAAATGCCATTGCCCGCCACTACGGCAGTGACCCGGATGACGCGGATGGGACTGTGACTGCATCGACGGAAGCGGCGGGCGCGCCAAGCGAAGGCGCGGTGACGGAGGATGACGCTCCGATCATCCAACGGGTCCATGCGATCATCGCCGAAGCCTTGCGCCAGCGCGCCTCGGATATCCACCTGGAACCGTTGGAACGTCGCTTTCGGGTGCGTTACCGCATTGACGGTCGTTTGCTCGAGGTCGAAAGCCCGCCCAAGCGCCTGCAGTTGCCGTTGATCTCCCGGGTGAAAATCATGGCGGATATTTCCATCGCCGAGAAGCGGCTGCCGCAGGACGGACGCATTCAGGTTAAGGTGGACGGACGTTCGATCGATCTGCGTGTCTCCACGGTGCCCACGGCGCACGGCGAAAGTATCGTGATGCGGATTCTCGATGCGGAGGGACTCAAACCCGGTCTGGGCGAAATGGGATTGTCCGACGACGATGCCGCCATGCTCAAACGTCTCATCGGTCTGGCCGATGGCATGGTGCTGGTCACCGGCCCCACCGGATCGGGCAAAACGACCACCCTGTATTCGTGTCTTCACGACATTAACCGACCTGACCGAAAAATCATCACCGTGGAGGATCCGGTGGAGTATCAGTTGTCCGGCATCAACCAGGTGCCGGTGCGCAGTGAAGTGGGATTGACCTTTGCGGCGGCCCTGCGGGCCATGCTCCGGCAGGCCCCCAACGTGGTCATGGTGGGCGAGATCCGTGACCGCGAAACCGCGGAAATCGCCATCAACGCATCGCTGACCGGCCATTTGGTTTTTTCCACGCTGCATACCAACGATGCGCCGGGGGCGGTGACACGCATGATCGACCTCGGGTTGCCGGCGTTTTTGGTGGCGGGATCGTTGCGGGCGGTCGTGGCGCAACGCTTGGTGAGGCGGGTGTGTGAGTCGTGTCGCGAGCCAGTGGAGCCGGATCCGGCGGGGGTGGCCATGGTGCAGGCTGCAGGCATGTCCGTCGCGGAGGGGCGGTTTTGCCGGGGCGGTGGGTGTCCGGCGTGCCATGGCACGGGTTACCGGGGCCGGTTGGCCATTTTTGAATTCTTCGTCGTCAACGAGGCGATTGAACGTTTGATTCATCAGCATGCCGGTCTCTCCTCTCTGCGCGAACACGCTCGTCAAATCGGCATGCGCACCCTGCGCGAAGACGGCCTGCGCAAAGCCGCCGCCGGCCAAACCACGCTCGAAGAAGTGATGGCGGCGACCGTCGGTGATCCCATATTTTCAACCACCTAACACTTCCGCCTGCTCATGAGTTATGAAATGAATGATCTGCTCGAATTAGTGGTCGAGCAAAACGCCTCCGATCTTCACTGCCAAGTGGGCCAACCGCCGACGTTGCGCATGAGTGGCAGCATGGTGCCGATCGAGGGACCCAATCTTACCCCCGCGGACACCGAGCAACTGATGTTGTCGATAACACCGGACGCGCATCAGCAGACCGCCAAGCTTGAGGGCGGGGCGGACTTCGGTTTCGCCTATCTCGACAAGGCTCGTTTCCGCGTCTCCGTGCTCAAGGCCAAAGGCAACTACGGCTTGGTGCTGCGCCAGATCCCCAATGCCATGTTTGGTCTGCGCGACATCGGTCTGCCGGACAAAATCCGCGAGTTGCTCTACCGTCCGCGCGGACTGTTTTTGGTGACTGGCCCCACCGGATCGGGCAAGTCGACCACGCTCGCCTCGATGATCAATTACATCAACGAGAACCGCGAAGGGCACATCATCACGATCGAGGATCCCATCGAGTATTACCACGACCACAAACGCTGTATCGTCACCCAGCGCGAGATTGGTCAGGACGTGCCGTCATTTGCCGAGGCCATTAGGCGGGCGCTGCGGCAGGATCCGGATGTGATTCTCGTGGGTGAAATGCGCGATCTGGAAACGATCGAAGCGGCGATCAGTGCGGCCGAAACCGGTCACCTGGTGTTTGGCACCCTGCACACCAACAGTGCCGCCAAGACCATTGACCGCATCGTCGACGCGTTTCCGGCGAACATGAAGGACATGATCCGGACTCAGCTTGGCTCCTCCATCGTGGCGGTCATTTCCCAGGTGCTCTGCAAGAAAGTCGGCGGCGGTCGCATCGCGGGTTACGAGATCATGGTCACGACGACCTCCATCTCCTCGCTCATTCGCGACAACAAGACCTTCCGCATCCCGTCCGATATTCAAACCGGCGCTGCCCTTGGTATGATCACGATGGATACGCATCTGATGAGCCTGGTGAACCGCGAATTGATCACGCCGGACACGGCGGTGGAGAAGGCGCAGGACCCGGAGGAAATGCGCAAGAAGCTGACCGATATGGGCGCCCAACTTACGGCGGTCTGATCACCGCAACCCCGGCCGATTGAAATCGCCCCGCACTGCCTGCCGCCATGTTCGAGGCTCAACATCACGCGGTGCTCGATTTTCTCCGGGAGCGGGAGCTGCTCGACCCGGAGCAATTGGCCGCGACCGAGGAGGAGCACGCCGCGACCGGTCGAACGGCCGCGGAGGTGGCGCTCGATCACGGGTGGATTGAACCGGCCGCCATGCTGGCCGCATTGGCGAGGCATCTGGGCTGCGAACTTGCGGCGGATTTGCCGAGTAATTTGCCGGGTGACGCCGTCGCACTGCTGCCGGGAAACCTGGCGCGCATGTATGGCGTCGCACCGCTCCGGTATGATGCGGCAGGCATCGATGTGTTGGCGGTCGATCCGTTCAACGCCCGCGTTGTCGAAGATCTCACCTTTGCCCTCGGTCGCGATGTGCGAATGGTGGTGGCGGCCCCGGAGCGAATCGAGGCGCTGATCAAGCAGCACTACGGAGAGGACGATGCGACGTTGGAGGAGCTCATTGCCGACATCGACGAGATCGAAACCGAAGGGGAGGATGCCGCTCTCTCGACCCACGAATTGGAAGCGATCGCCGGGCAGGCGCCAATCGTGCGTTTCGTGAACCTGGTGCTCGCGCAAGCGATCAAGGACAACGCTTCCGATGTGCATTTCGAGCCGTTCGAGAGTGACTACAAGATTCGTTATCGTGTCGACGGGGCACTGTATGAAATGGCCCCGCCGCCCAGGCATCTGGCCCTGCCTATTGCCTCGCGCATCAAGGTGCTCGCCAATCTCAACATCGCGGAACGCCGCGTGCCACAGGACGGCCGCATCAAGATCACGCTGGGAGGGCGTCCGGTGGATTTACGGGTGTCGACGTTGCCGACTCAATTCGGTGAATCGGTCGTATTGCGAGTGCTCGACCAAAGCGCGGTGCGACTGGACTTGGAGCAGCTGCGACTCCCGGCCACGATCGAGCGCGGCATTCGTGACACCCTGCGGCGTCCGAACGGTATTTTCATTGTCACGGGTCCCACGGGGTCCGGCAAAACGACCACACTCTACAGTGCGCTGAAGGAGCTCAATGACACCGAACGCAAGCTCCTCACGGCGGAAGACCCGGTCGAATATGAGATTGAGGGCGTGATGCAGGTGCCGATCAATCCCGGCATCGGGCTGAGTTTCGCCCGCGCCCTGCGCACGTTTTTGCGGCAGGACCCCGACGTCATCATGATCGGTGAAATTCGAGATTTGGAGACCGCTCAAATTGCGATCCAGGCATCGCTCACCGGCCATCTGGTGCTGGCAACACTGCATACCAACGATGCTCCCGGAGCCATCACGAGGTTGATCGACATGGGCGTCGAACCCTACCTGATCAGTGCTTCGCTGGAAGCGGTATTGGCCCAGCGGCTTGTGCGCTGTGTTTGTGCGGACTGCCGGGAAAGCTACCCCCCGGACGACGCATTGCTCGAAGAACTCGGACTGACGCGGGCTGAGTTGGCGAAGCGTTCGTTTTTTCGCGGCCGAGGATGTTCGCGCTGCCATGGCACGGGTTATCGGGGACGTCATGGGTTGTTCGAGTGGTTGCCGGTAAATGAACCCTTGCGAGAGCAAGTCGCCCGAGGCGTCGCGAGTTTTGATCTCCGGGATCGAGCCATCGCCGACGGCATGGTGCCGCTGCGCCAAGCGGGAATCGCGGCCATCCTGGACGGCGTCACATCGGCCGAAGAAGTGCTGCAATACACCTGATTCGATCATGCCTACTTTTGCCTATACCGCCATCGACGTGAATTCCGGCCGGGAGAAAAAAGGTGCGGCCGACGGTCCCAGTGAGGCGCAGGTCACGACCGACTTGAAGGCGCTCGGACTTTATCCCACCAGTCTGAAATCGACCGCCGGGACCGACGAATCCACCGTCAAAAAAACGGCCCAGCCAAAAGCGAAATACATGCCCAAAGCGGATCGCCGCCAGATCAGTTTACCCGGTTTTGGTCCCAATATGGCCAAGACTCGCATGTTGTTTACTCGCCAACTCGCGACCTTGGTCAAAGCGGGGATGCCGATTTTGCGCGGTCTGGAAGTTTTGTCCCGCCAGCAAAAGCCGGGTGAGTTCAAGACGACGATCACGTCGATCGCGGAAACGATTCGATCGGGGGGAAGCTTGTCCGACGGGCTCGCGCAGCATCCTCGGATGTTTGATCGGCTTTACCTGAACATGGTCAAGGCAGGGGAGGCGAGTGGCGCGCTCGATGTGGTTTTGCAGCGGTTGGCAGAGTTTCTGGAAAAAGCGCACAAGATTCGCGGCAAGGTGAAGTCAGCGATGACTTACCCGCTCATCATCATGACCGTGGCGGTCAGCGTGGTGGGCGCACTCGTCGTGTTCGTGGTGCCGAAGTTTGAGAGCATTTTTGCCACCATGTTGAAAGGGCAACCGTTGCCGCCGCTGACGCAGAGTGTGTTGAGCGTGAGTCGGTTCGTGCAGGGCAACATCGGGGCAACGGTGGCGATCGGTTTTGCGATCGTGATCGGGCTGCGTTTCGCGCTGCGCACGTCGCTCGGATCGCGGTGGTGGGATCGGGCGCAGTTGATACTTCCGGTGCTGGGGGATTTAGTGCTTAAGGGGGCGGTGGCCCGGTTTACCCGCACCTTGGGCACGTTGCTCGCCTCGGGCGTGCAGATCCTCCAAGCGTTGCAGATCACGCGGGATACCGCCGGCAACGTGCATGTCGCCGAGGCAGTGGATCGCATTCACGCTCGCGTTAAGTCGGGCGAGAGTGTGGCGCGGCCGTTGGAAGAATCCGCGGTGTTTCCCGCGATGGTGGCGAGCATGGTCGAGGTCGGTGAGGAGACCGGTAAACTGCCCGACATGCTCGAACGCATCGCCGATACTTACGACGAGGAGGTCGACAATGCGGTGGCGGCGCTCACGTCGATTCTCGAACCGATCATGATCGTGATCATGGCGCTGATGGTGGGCACCGTGGTGATCGCGCTGTTCCTGCCGCTCGTGCGGATCGTGCAGACGCTCAGCTGAGCAGGCGGACGGAATTTTTCTCTTGTCCGGCTACAGCAACTTGGCCTCGTCAGCGGGCAAGGGTTCAGTGAGCAACGCAGTTTGCAGGCCCATGAGGCGCTCGCTGAACTGCTCGGTCGGCGCGGTGGTGCGGAGCGCACGTTGCACCATGCCCATGCGAGCATCGAGGTTGTCGATCATGGAGACGAAGACGGCTTCGGGGGTGGCGGCCCAGGCGGCGGCGCCCCACGCGGGCTCGCCCTGGTGACTGAGCACGATGTGTTCGAGGCGCTCCAGTCGGTCGGCATCGAGTTTGGCCCGCAGCCCGGCTTTGCGCACGATGGCGTAGCCGAGCACGACGTGACCTTGCAGAATGCCTTTGCGCGAACGACGGGCCCCGAGCGCGCCTTCGTATTCGGTGACCTTGCCGGTGTCGTGCACGAGGATGCCCGCCATCGCGAGGTCGGGGTCGACCTCGCGGTAGAGCGGCAGCAGAGCCTGGCAGGCTCGCGCCATGTGCAGGGTGTGTTCGAGCAAGCCGTGGCGATAGGCGTGGTGCATGGCGGTGGCGGCGGGAGCGTTGCGAAATTGCGGACCGATTTCCTCAAAAACCGCCCGAACAGTCATGCGCAGTTCATCGTGCTTGATCGCGTCGATGAAGGACTCGAACTCGGTCCACATCTCGTGCGGGTCTTCAGGCGGGACTTCGACCAGATCGGTCAGCGCGCCCGAGGCCTCCAGCGCGGCTTCATCGAGAATATCGACTTTGCCCAAACGCGGAGAGAATCGACCCTGAAACGCATCGGTGCGGCCCTCGACGGCGAGCGCCGCGCCTTCGGCGATGCTCGCGAGGTCGGCGTATTGGGCGTGGTCGTTGAACAGCGTGGCGCTGAAACTACCGGTGCGGTCGCCAAATTCGAGCGAAAGGAAGGGGTTGCCGTTGGAGGCGGTCTTGTTGGTGACCTTGCGCAGCAATAGGACCGTGGAAAACGGTTTGCCGCTGTCGAGGGCCTTGAGATCGGCGACGGAAGGGCGGGGAGTTTCAGCCATGAGATTTAACCAATTGGGTGAAGGTGCGGAAGTAGGGGTGGGAGGCGTCGTGCAGCAACGCATAGAACACGGATTCAAGCGGCAGCACATGGGCGCCGTGGCGAGAGAGCGCCTCGATGACGCGGGTGGCGTCGTCGAGGCGGCGGGCTCCCACGGCGTCGCTGAGCACGGTCACGACAAGATCCTGATTCAGTGCATCCAGCGCGGTTTGGTAGACGCAGATCGGGGTTTCCAATCCGCAAAGAATGAGATGGGCGACCTCGCGTTCGGCGATCAGGCCCGCGACGGCGGGTTCCGCGAGGGCGGAGAATGTGGTTTTGCCGAGGATCGGAGCGTCACCGGCGGCAGCTTTAATCTCGGGCAGAGTGGGCCCGAGTTTGGCCGGCACCTGTTCGGTCAGGGCCACGTCGATGCCCAGACCTCGCGCGGCCTGGAGCGCGAGTGCGCAACGTTGGGTGAGTTTGGCGCCGTCAACAACGGCATCGATGAACGGTGCCTGCATATCGAGGCAAAGCAGGAGAGCGCCGGGCGCTTCGGAATCGGGCATAGGGCAGGCTGATGAAATTGGCGGAAATGCGAAAGGTTCTATGTCGTGGCGGGGCGAGGACCGCGGCCAAAATAGGTCTGTTTGGCCTGGACCTGAACGAAGCGACGGTCGGGCAGCACGTAGGCGGTCAGGTGCCCGCCCATGACGCAGGCGGTGTCGATGCCGACGGACCACTTGAGTTTATAGATGTCGGGTCGGGGAATGTGCCCGTAGATGACAAAGGGCGGACCGCTCCACAAATCGGCCCAGAGCACGCCATGGGGGCACTCGGTGCGTTTGCCGGGCTGACCCTCGCGATCGACCACCTGGATGCGGGTCACGATATCGGGCGATTGCTTTTGCCAGGGAATTCCCGGCAGGAATCCACCGTGCACGCAAACCGTGTTGATCTCGGGTAAATGGTGGGTAACCGGCAGGGACTCGAGGTAGTCCCAGTGCTCGGGGCGGAGGGAGGCAAGGGTCGCGGCGTCGGTCTCTTTGAGCCGGGTGTTATTACCTGAACGGCGGTATTCGAGCAGGCGCAGCTCGTGATTGCCCAAGAGGGCGGTGGCTTTGATTTCCCGCGCCATGTCGAGCACACGAGCAGAGTCCGGACCGCGATTCACCATATCGCCAAGCAGGATGATCTGGTCGTCCGAGGAGGGTTGGAGCCGATGAAGCATCGCGGCGAATTCCTCGTGGCAACCGTGGATGTCGCCAATGGTGATGATGCGTCTATTCATGCAGGTCGGTGGGTCTGGAACGGGAATTTGCTAGCTTCATGAATGTGGCGGCGTAGACAAGGGTTCCATGGATATGAATCTGCCCGCGATGGCGACGACGTGTTTTGTGACGGGAAATGAATTCGTCGAGGACGAGCGTGTGGTCAGCCATCTGGTGCGCCAAGCCAGTGATGGCGAAATTGTGCGACTCGATGTGAAAGAGGAGTCCGAGCCTGAATTTGAGACCCCCGGCCGGGTCGTCTGTCGGTGGACGCATCCCTTCAAACCGAAGCTCTTGCAGGAAAACCCGGAACGGGATCTGAAGCTCACGGCTGAGACACTGTTTCTCACGTTGGCCGATCCGAATGCCGAACTGTCTCCGGACGACAGTCGTTTGGTGCAGTTTCTCGCCCTGATGTTGGAGCGTAAACGCATGATCAAACCCCGGGGGCGCACCGCAGATGGTGCGAAGGATATTTACGAACATCGCGGTTCCAAGACCCGCTGTGAAGTGCCGGTGGGGGAGTTGAATCCGGCTTTCTTCATCGCCGTGCAGGAGCAACTCTCGGTGCTGGTAGGCTCGCCCGATGAGGCTTCAGAGGGAGCCAGTGTTTCTGAATCCACGGATGGGAACGCCAATTCCGCGCCGGTTTCGGCAGTGGAACCGAGGACGGATTAGCATTTTTGGGAGAAATCGCCTTGCACTTTGTGAGGCTGGTATTTGCCTTCGCCAACTGCTCCGGAGAGATGGCTGAGTGGACGAAAGCGGCGCTTTGCTAAAGCGTTGTAGGTGTAAAAGCCTACCGGGGGTTCGAATCCCCCTCTCTCCGCCAGCTTCCCCCGGCAAAGATCCGGACAATTTCTCCTCCGGCAAAACGGGGCGTTTAAGGCGATGGTGCGATCGCTAAAATAGAAAACCCGGCGAGGTGATCACCGGGTTCGCTATAAGCTGGACTGGAGATTAATCTAGTCGTCGTCCTCGTCGGTGGGACGTTCGAGTTCCTCGCGACATTCGTTCATGATGCGCAGCCAGATTTCCCGGAGGTCGAAGAGGCGCGAGGTGGCAAATTGGTTGTAGTCCGCCAGCGCCCGGCTGGGGGCTTCGGTGCGGTTGAGCAGGGAGAAACAGGCGTTCAATTCGCGCATGGCGCGTTTGAGGAGGCTGATCGCCATGGCGTAGTCGCCGAAATCGAGGGCGGATATCGCGAACATCGCTTGTTGTTCGGCGCGGTGCATGACGGAGTGCAGCGCGAGCGCCAACGGTTGGTCGACTTTGTCCTGACGATCGGCGGTGCGTTCCCAGGCGCGAATCAGCGTTAAAAAAATTCCCTTGGTCGCGATGAAGACCGGATTTTTGTGCAGCGTGTAAGGTTCGGCTTCGCCTTCGCTGGGGTTTCCCGAGGTTTCACCGGTCAGATCGGCCAGACCCATGGTCGGCGGCTCGTAATCGTTGTCGGTGCTCCAGCTGTCTTCGTCCCAACCCATGCGGTGCGCAACCTGATCCAGTCGATCAGCGCGACCCTCAAGTTGTTCATAGAAGCCAATGTAGCGATGAATCATCTCATCTTGCTCGCGTAGATATTGTTCCCAATCGAACTCGTTCCACGCTAGCTCGCCACGATCATCCCATTCGTTTTCAGAGGGACTGTCAGAATCAAAATTACTCATTCGTAATGGTTGGTCCGGGACCTGAAATTCACCGTGAAACGGTCGACTTAAAATGCAACCCAAAACCGGGATGAGGTGGTGGTCGGCGATTTTGTGAATTGATGCGCGGCCCTTTGCCGACCTAATTTGCGGACACATCCATGGCCGAAGTTGATCACGAAACCGTCTATTTTTCCGGCCGAGTCCAAGGGGTGGGCTTTCGCTACAACGTGTTGCAAGTCGCCAAGGAGTATGAGGTTTGCGGTTTTGTGCAAAATATTCCGGACGGCAGGGTGTTGGTCGAAGTGGAGGGGCTGGCGGCGGAAATCGGCGAATTTGTGACGGCGATTGAATCACGCATGCATGGTTTCGTGCGGCAGGTGGAACGACGGGCGATGCGGCGGGCGGCGATTTTTAAAGGGTTTCAGATTCGTTGAGGGATGAGTGCGCCCGCCTTGGTGTTCTCGCAGGTGACCAAGGATTATCGGTTGAGCGGGGGAGGGCCGCGGGTGCGGGCACTCGACGCCTTGTCGTTGTCGATTCCAACGGGGGGAATCTTCGGGCTATTGGGACCCAACGGATCGGGCAAAAGCACGGCGTTGAAGGTGGCGCTGGGCTTGGTGCGAGGCGACGCCGGAAGCTGCCAGGTCGCGGGAGCGTCCGCGGGCAGCGCCGAGGCCCGCGCGATGATGGGTTACCTACCCGAACAAGGCGGGGTGCATTTGCATCTATCCGGATGGGAAGCGCTGATGAGTCATGCGCGGTTGCAAGGGTGGAATCGGCGGGGAGCGGCCGATCGGGCCGCCGCGTTGCTGCAGTGGGTGGACTTGACCGGAGCAGCGGAGCGGCGCGTGGAGAGTTATTCGCGAGGGATGCGGCAGCGGTTGGCTTTTGCGCAAGCCTTGGTGCCGGATCCGGCGGTGTTGATTTTGGATGAGCCGTTCTCTGGCGTCGATCCCCTCGCGACCCGCCGTTTGCTCGCGCTACTGGAAGCGCTGCGGGCCGAGGGCAAAACCATCGTGTTGTCGTCTCATCTGCTTGATGGCGTGGGCCGCGGCTGTGATGCGGTGGCAATGTTGCATCGAGGCAAAGTCATCGCCGAAGGCACGGTGGCGGAGGTTTTGGGCCCCGCGCCGTCGATATCTCGCGGTTTCGAAGATGTATTCATCGAACGGGTGGCGGCGGCGGCGGAAGGAGGTGGCGGATCATGAACCGCATTATTCGCGACTTCCGGGCGGTGGTTTTGATCGCGGGCGATACCTTCGGCGAACTTCGCCGCCACCGCGCAACCCTGGCCGTGGGGATCGTGGCGATCTTCGCTGTCGGAGGCGGGGGATGGTGGCGGGAGTTCAACTTCGGCACAGAACAAGGTCGTTTCCTGCTCGATTTTGGATGGGGGGTGCAAGGTCTGGTGGCCGCTTCGTTCGCCATCGTGGCGACCGCCCAAGTGCTGCTCCGAGCATTTGAACAAGGCACGGCTGCTGTCGCATTGGCCCGACCGCTGTCACCGGCGACCTGGCTCGCGGGCCAGGCGTTGGGTGTCCTCGGTTGGGTGACGGCGTATGTGATCCTGTCGACATTATGGCTGGCGGGAACGTTGCAGTTGCACGGACTGGCTGTGCCGATCGCGGACCTGACGGCGGCCGCCACGTTGCTGGTGCTCAAACAAGCCGTGGTGATCGGCGTGGCGGGGTGGTTTGCCACCTATGGTCGTTCACTGGTTTTTGTGGTGATGGCGGCCTGCTTGGTGGTGGGACTGGGGCAATTGCGTTTTTTGATGCATGACGATGGGGGCGTCTCGGGGTGGATCGTGCGATTAGTGCCGCAAATGAGATTGTTCGATCTCGCCAGCTGGCATGAGTCGGGCGGGCTCAACGGGAGTAGATGGGTCGGGATCGTCGCTTATGCGGGAGGCTTCGTGGTGGTATTGTGGGGCATGGCGACATGGTCCCTTAAACGTCGTGAATTCTAGGTCGCGCACGTTCTGGTGGGGAGGGAGCGCATTGGCGATCCTGCTGGGGCTGAGCATACTCGAAACCCACCTGACGGGTCAGCTTTACCGCGGACCGGCGGCCCGGGTGGTGTCCGGGAACTCGCTGGAGTTGGATGCCGAGGCGTTCCCCACGGGCGTTTCGCTGGCGGTGTTGGGCGGCTTTCGCGGCTTGGTGGCCGATCTGCAGTGGGTGCGAGTTTACGGGGATTGGGCCCGCCATGATTTGGCGGCGATGCGGCGCAGGCTGTGGTGGGTCGGGGAAATCGACCCTCGGCCGCTCACTTTCTGGCTCAATGGGGCGAGGATGCTGGCCTTTGATGCCATGTCGTGGCGGATCGCAGCGGGGGAGGACGTCGGGCGGGTGGCCATTGAACAACTGCGTGAAGCGGAGGCGTTCCTGGAACGAGCACGTCCCGCTCACGGCCACCGCTCCGCGATTGATATCGAGCTCGCGGTGTTGCGGTTGCGCATGACGGCGGATGTGGCGGGAGCGCTGGTGGCGTTGGAGCGAGCAGACGCGTGTGAGGATGCGCCGTATTTTGTGGGGCGGCTGCGGGGAGAGCTGTTGGTGCGGGCGGGGCGACCGGCGGAGGCGCTGTCGTGGTTGCGGCAAATGCGAGCGCGATTGCCGAACGACGATCCACGGGCGATGGTCGAGGTGGTGGATCAGCGCATCGCCCAATTACAGCGAGAATTGGAGCGATGAGGAATGGGTATGAGTCTTTGACACAATCGATTCAGCCACTTCGTATGAGCATTTTCCGCCTGTGATTCGTGACGTTATATTTCTTTTCCTTGGTCTGGTATTATTGTGGACGCCACGGAGTTGGCTGAGGCTCGGTAAGCCGGAGGCGACGCGGACCAAAAAGAAAAAAGCCTCCGGTGGTCCCAACCGTGATCGCATGCCGGATGACCACAGCCTGTGGGCCGGCGAAGAGTTTTCCCGGCGGCGCAACTGGCTTGATTTCGGCCGGGCGCTTTCGGGAGGCACGGCGGTGTATTACACGCTGCCCACGTTGATTCAAATGTGGATCAACGTGCCGGGGGTGCACATCGAACAGGTGGTCATGATGACGCAGGCCGTGATCCTGCTCGCCGGCGTGGCGATTCAGATGATTCGAGTCGAAGAACGGCTGACCTTGTTTCCCCCTGTATTCTATATTTGTGGTTTGGCGCTGCCGGTCATCGGGATCAAAGCCGGTTTGATCGCGTTTGCCGCGATCTGGGCGATCAACATCATCCTGCCCAATCCGGGTGTTTTTCTCACGGCGTATGCCGGTGGGGTGGTGATTCTGTCGATCATGGTGGGCCGAGGCACGCAACCGGCGATCGTGATGGCGGCGCTGGCGGCATTCCCCCCCTTGGTGTCGGTGTTGTTTCGGCGGCGTTTGGCGCAGTATCGCAAACGCACCAAAATCGTGGTGCGATGAGCACGGGGGAGCGGGCGAGCATAAGCTTGTGGTGGGAGGCGGCCCGACCCCGCACCTTGCCGGCGGCGGTCGCCCCCGTAGTGCTCGCGACGGCGCTGGCCCGTCATGACGGTCTGATGAACCTGACTGCGGCCGGGCTGTGCCTCGCATTTGCCTTGTTGATTCAAATCGGGACCAACTACGCGAACGACTACTACGATTTCGTCAAAGGAGCGGATACGGCGGCACGGGTGGGGCCGCGCCGGGCAGTGGCGGCCGGACTGATCGCACCGGCGACGATGCAGCGCGCGATGATGGCGGTGTTTGCCACGGCGTTCGTGGTGGGACTGGGGCTGCTGCCGTTTGGAGGCTGGCCATTGCTCGTGGTGGGCGTGGTTTCGATCTTGTGTGGGATTGCCTACACCGGGGGACCGTATCCGCTGGCTTATCACGGTTGGGGCGACGTGTTCGTCTTCGTTTTTTTTGGTTTGGTGGCGGTGGTCGCGACCTACTTTGTGCAGGCGCAGCGCATCACATCGGAAGCCTGGATTCTTGGAGCCGGGATCGGAGCGCTCGCGACCAACATTCTCGTGGTGAATAATTACCGCGATATCGCCACGGATCGCCAAGCGGGCAAGCGCACCTTGGCGGTTCGATTCGGGGAGGGTTTTTCGCAAATCCAGTTCATGGCCGGACACTTGGTGATGATTGGAGCGATCGGGCTGTTGGCGGGGCGGGGCGTGCTGTTCGCACCGGTGGCGGGCGCCTTGATGGCTTTTGCGGGGCTACAAGGCGTCGTTCAAAGCCGGCGCTTGAGCTCCGCCCGAGGGGCGCCGGAACTCATTCAGTTGTTGGGCGCGACAGGCCGTCATGTGGCGCTATCGGCTCTGCTGGTGAGTGTCGGCCTGCTTTTCTAGACGCGAAAAAGGCGCGACTCGCGTCGCGCCTCCGGAAAACGGTCGTCGTGATGAAACGACTTACACGTGGGCGTTGATCTTTTCGATCAAGGCATCCTTGGAAGTCATGCCGACGATCTGCTCGACGACTTTACCACCCTTGAAGAGCAGGAGCGTGGGGATGGCACGCACATTGAACTCAGCGGAGATGGCATCATTGTCATCCACGTTGACCTTGGCGATGGAGACCTTGCCTTCCATTTCGGTGGCGAGCTCTTCCAGGACCGGCGCGATCGCTTTGCACGGGCCACACCAGGGGGCCCAGAAATCGACGAGCACGGGAGCGTCGCTCGCAACGGTGGTTTTAAAGGAGGTGGAATCGAGGTTGGCGATATTGGCGGACATAAAGGCGAGGGATTAAAGTTTCGAATAAAGGAGAACCGCAAATCCCACGGACGCAACTGCGGCGAGCGTGGCGAGGCAGGGTTGCCAGACGGGCACGTAGCGGGGGCCGAAGTGGTCCTCCTGGTCCGGCATCGGGGATTGGAAGCGAGATCCGGACGCGGCAGAAGTGGTATGAAGCGGAGGCATGGGCCGAGGAATCCGGGCTGAATCGATCAACGCGGGGTGGATTTATCGATGATTTCGGCGAGTTCCCGGCGGTCCACGTTTTCCAACTGTTTGTCGCGACGTTTGAGCTCCTCGAACGTCTTGAGCGTGGTTTCGGTCATGCGCTCGTGGGTCTCCTGCGAACCTCCGATCAGGGCGAATTTTTCTCCGCGGGTGATACGTTTGTGGCCGTCCTCGTTGTCGAGGCCGACTCCGATCAAGGCAGCGGGACCGGGTTTGCGGGAGGAGGGAGCGTTATCGGAGGGTGAACTCACGCGGTTACCGTGTCGGGTTCAGAAGGGGATTCAAGGGGGATTTCCGCTTCCCGTGCTTCACATAAAATGTCGGTGAACGCTTCGTTTTGGCGCACCCGCAGCTTGTTCATCCGGGTGAGCTCCAACACGGCCAGAAATGTGGCCACCAACAGACGCACGGTCACCCGTCCGGTGAACAGCGAGGAAAACACGAACGATTTCTCGGTCTGGATCTTGGTGAGCAGCCACTCCATCTGGTCGGAGACGGTGACCTGCTCGTCCTTGATCTCGCCGATGACGAGTTTCTCGGACAACCGACGCAGCACCATGTTGAAGGCATTCCAGAGATCGACCCGATCGATGGGCTGCAGGGGGCGCTCCTGCTGCGGCACGGCCAGTTTGGATACGTGGCGGGCGAGCAGGCCCTGCTGAAACTCGACCAATTTATCGAGTTCGACCGCTGCTTCCTTGAATTTCTTGTATTGCAGCAACTGGTGCACCAGTTCCCAGCGCGGGTCGATGCCACCGTCGTCGTCGCCATCGGTATCGATTGCGGCCTCTCCCCGGGGCAGTAGCATCCGGCTTTTGATTTCCATCAACGTCGCGGCCATGACGAAAAAATCCCCGGCCACGTCGAGGTTGAGTTCCCGCATCGAGTGCAGCACCTCGATGTATTGTTTGGTGACCGAAACGATGGGGATGTCGTAGATATCCAGCTCGTTCTTGCGGATGAGAAAGAGAAGCAGATCCAATGGCCCTTCAAAGACGGGCAGTTTGATGCGTAAATCGGAGTCGGGAACCACGGCTGGCGGCAGGCTTGGCGGAAGGTGATGGGTCGCAACAAAAAACCAGCGGCGGGATCGCTGATCGCTCAGCTGCGCCGGAATGCCGCGACAAAATAGGCGTCGGAATCGAGATCGGCGGGCAACAGCGCAAGGTGGCCGTCGCGAACCACTTCCCCCGTGGCCGGATGACGAAGCGGCACGGGCGAAAAGTGCGGATGCGAAAGTTGGAACGATGCGATCACGTCTTCATTTTCCGCCCGGCACAGGGAGCAGGTCGCATAGACGAGCAGTCCGCGATCGGCCACGAGCGGCGCAAAACGGTCGAGCACGAACAGTTGTTTTTCGACGGCGCGGCGGATCGATTCCGGGGTGGTTGTCCATTTGAGGTGAGGGGAGCGACGCCACGTGCCGCTGCCGCTGCACGGGGCGTCGACGAGCACGCCGTCAAATCGCCCCGTTGGGTTCGCGTCGACGGAGACGTTGGTAAGACGGGCCCGTCGGACCCGCAGGCTGAGTTCCTGCAAGGCGGCGCCCCGGACGTCGTGGGCGGTCACTTTCCCCGCGGTCCCGAGCATCCCCGCCAATTGGAGCGTCTTGCCCCCTGCGCCGGCGCAGGCATCGAGCCAGTGACCGGCCAGCGGAGCCGGCAGGCTGTGCAACAGGGCTTGCGAGCCGATGTCCTGAATTTCAATCAAACCATCGCGGTAGGCTGCGGTGGTCGCAAGGTTCACCTCACCGTCAACGCGCCATGCTCCCGGGATGATGTCGGACGGAGTGAACGTGATGTCCCGCGAGGAAAATTCCTGGGCGACCGCGGTTGCGTCTGAGGTTTGCAACCGAATCCACAACGGCGCCCGCGACAGCATGGCCGGACGTTGCGCGGCCGTCTGCATTCCCGGGCAGGCTTCGTCCAGCCAGGCGGGGAAAAGGGACGTATCGGGGACGGGGGACTCCGGGTGGCCAAAGGCCGCGATGAAATCGGTTGTGGCGCGGGATGGCTCGGCGTGTTGTGCGACCAGGCCGACCAGCCGATCAGGTGCGGCGTCTTCAACCCACGGCAGGATGCGCCACGCGGTGTAGGCAAGTTCCCGATACAAGCGGCGGTCACGACTGCCTGCGCGATGGCGGGCCAACCAGGCGGCGAGACGTTGGGGCAGTCCCGGATCGCGGCGCCACCAGGGTCGCAGTTCTTCGATGAGTTCGAGAAACAGGCGACGTTGATTGTCGACGCGGCTCACGGGTCAGAACCGAATCGCGTCCAGCACGAGATTGAAACCGAAGTCACTCTCGCGGCGGGGACCCTCGAAGAACGACAGTTCGTAGCCGACGATCCAGCGATTGGCGATCGTCTGGCGCACGCCGTAGGTCTGTTCCACAAAGCGATCGCGACGCGAGTCGAGGTGCACGCGGGTGTAACCTTCCCAAACTTCGTTCACCCGGTAGGAAAAGCCCGCGATGAACTCCTGGATGTCGCCGGCCAGATAGTGGTTGCCGAACTGCAATCGCCAGCGGTCGGCACTGCGCAGGGTGATGGCGGTGTTCAACTCGCGCGACGTCCAGTCGCCGGGAGTCACCCGGTGATAAAGTTCCAGGTCCACAAACGGCGCCGGTGACAGCCGCAACTCGGTGTGCAGGGCGGACAATGTTCGTTCTCCCGGGGCACGATCGAACCGCGAATCGATGGCCACATTCAGTCGGACAAGATCGCGCGATCCGTAGATCGGATCACGGGTTTGCAGGCGTTGGTCGACAGCCAACCGCAGGGTGTGCGTGCGGCTGAGGTCGTCGATCTGGCGCCGCGCCCCGAGGGCGAGCGGTTCGAGGTAGGTGGCGAACACGCGGCGATCGATGGCGGGGATGTAAGCGGAGCCCTTGTCGGCGTCGGGAATGTAGCGATAGGAAAGACGCGGCGTCACGAGGTGACGCAGTCCGTCGATGCCCCAGCGCTCGTTTTGGTAGTCAAAAACCGCGCTGGCGCGCATCTCGGCATCGACACCAAGTTCGCCGAGGGCGCGGGTGTAGTCGCTGCGTCCCCCGACCGCGTCGGCGTAGTGAGTGAGGCGGACGCCGGCGACGGGGTTGACCGACATCCAGGATTGGGGCTGCCAAGGGCGGGTGAGCGCGTAGTAGAGATCGACGCGATTGGAACGCAATTCGCCGCCGCCGGCCGGGGGATCATCACGCAATACGGCGGCCGAGGCGCTGGCTTCGTGCACGAGACCCGCAACGCCGAATGGCGTCGGTAACAGATCGAAGGTGAGTTCCGGCAGGCGTTGGCGGACCTGGTGGTAGGGGTTGGGCTGGGCCCGCAGGAAGAGTCCGCTCACCGTGTTGGCGGTGACATGGCTGAGGTCGACATACGTGTCGGGAACTTGGACGGGGAAAAAGTCCCTCGCCTTGAAATCTCGCAACACTTCGGAATCGCTCCAGTAGTGCAGATCGGCGTTCAGGGTGAGCTGCTCACCGATGTGTTGCCGATGCTCCCATTGGGCGATGCCCCGGTTGGGCGAAATCGGTTGCCCGCGAATATCGGTGAGGCGACGGCCGGTGTCGTAGATGTAGCCACTGGAAAACCGGCCCGTCGCGTGGGCGTTTTCATCGGTGCCCCAGTCGTAGCTGAGAGTTGGACCGACCATCACGCCGCGTTTGGTGTAGAACCCGGCCTCGGCACCCACGCGCACCGTTTCAGCGATCGGCACCTGGGCTCCAACCAGCAGATGGGCCCCCAATCGACTGGTGTAGCCGCCATCAAAAGTCAGGTCGTTGACCAACGGGATCGAAGTGGGCAACGGCGTCGCGGGCAGGGGAATCGGTTGGAAAAACCCTAGTCCCAACCGCCCGCCGGAGGCCTCGATGCGTTCGCGTTCGGGGAAGTAGGTCAGCGTTTTGGCCGTCAAGGTCGGCGACCACGGATGGGGTTCGCCAAAACTCACCACCGCATCGGTGAAGATAAGTTGTTCGGCGGTGCCTTCGACCATGCCTCCGGAAAAATACAGCGGAGCCCGGCCGAAACGCAGGTCGGTCACGGTATAGGACCGATCGAGGGTGTGGTAGGTCAACTCCTCGGCGAGCAGCCGCAGATCGCCGCGTTGCACCACGGCATGGCCGCGGGCGATCACGAGGTTCGAGTCCCGCTGCCACTCCATTTCATCGGCCGCCAGTTTCAGGTCTCCGAACGAAACCTGGGCATTGCCGCGGAAGACGACGGTGCGGTTCGCAAAATCCAGCACGGAATCTTCGGCCGTGATGTTGGGGGTCGGAGCGACCGCCGTCTGCGCGAACGCGCCTCCCGTTCCGGCGACGGCGGCGGTGAGGATAAACGACCAACTGCTTACGAGGCGACTGAGCATGAGCACGGCGGAGCAAATGTCGGCCGAGGCAGGGAGGCAAGCCGCGCTTGAAGCTCGCGATCCGTTCCACTTGCCCGGACCGTGGGAATGCCGCGCTAGTGACTCGACGCGCTCGCCGCCAGCACCCAACCTGTTCGCCTCTCCCGTTTTATTGTGACTTTATCCCCCAAGCAAATCGACGTCCTGAATAACGCTCAAGAAGCCAGCCCCCACGATGTGCTCGGCATGCACCCCGCCAAACGGGGCAAGTTATCCGGATTGGTCGTGCGTTGTTTTATTCACGGTGCCACCGGCTGTGACGTCGTCGAGACGGCGACCGGCAAGAGTTTCGGCATGGAGTGTTTGGCCGATACGGGGCTGTTCGAGGTATTCATTCCCCGGCGACGCAAGGTTTTCCCCTACCAACTCCGGGCGCATTACGGCTCGGGTGAGATGCGGCAGTTTTTCGACCCCTACAGTTTTCTGCCCACGCTGGGAGAGCAGGATCTGTATTTGTTCAACGAAGGAAACGAGCATCGGATTTACCAAAAGCTCGGGGCGCATGTGCGCGAAATCGACGGCGTGAAGGGCGTGGCCTTCGCGGTGTGGGCTCCCAGCGCGAAACGCGTTTCCGTGGTCGGTAATTTCAATCACTGGGACGGCCGTTACTTCCCGATGCGTTCTCTGGGCTCGTCCGGTGTGTGGGAGCTGTTCATCCCGGGGCTGAAGGAAGGCGAGCTCTACAAATTCGAGCTGCTCGACCAGCGCAATCACCTCCGGGTCAAAACCGATCCTTACGGCACGTATTTTGAGGCGCCTCCCGGCAACGCCTCCATCGTGCACGGCACCCGCAATCACGCCTGGGGCGATCAAGCGTGGATGGAGCAACGCGCCGCCGGAGCCGGAACAATCGATCGCCCGATTTCAATCTACGAAGTTCACCTCGGCTCGTGGAAGCGGCAGATGGAGGACGGGGGACGCCCGTTCAACTATCGCGAACTCGCGCCCATGCTGGCCGACTACGCGCTCGAAATGGGCTTTACCCACATCGAGGTCATGCCCTTGGCAGAACATCCGTTCGAAGGCTCATGGGGTTACCAGGTCACCGGCTTCTACGCGCCGACCCATCGCTTCGGCTCGCCGGACGATTTTGCGTTTTTCGTCGATCATCTGCACCAACGCGGCCTGGGCATCATTCTCGACTGGGTGCCGGCTCACTTCCCCCGCGATACCTTTGCGTTGGCCGAGTTCGACGGCACGCACCTCTACGAACACGCCGATCCGCGTCAGGGCGCGCACATGGATTGGGGCACGTTGATCTTTAATTTCGGGCGCAACGAGGTGCGGTGTTTCCTCGTGGCCAATGCACTCGCCTGGCTCGACCGCTATCACATCGACGGCCTGCGCGTGGACGCCGTCGCCTCGATGCTCTACCTCGACTATTCGCGCAACGAAGGAGAATGGATCCCCAATCGCCACGGTGGCCGGGAAAATCTCGAGGCCATTGATTTCCTGCGCGAAACCAACCGCCTCGTGCACGACTACTACCCGGGGGTGCTGATGATTGCCGAGGAGTCGACCGCCTTTGCCGGGATCAGTAAACCCGTGGCCGACGGCGGCATCGGCTTCGACTTCAAGTGGAACATGGGCTGGATGCACGACACGCTGAGCTACTTCCAAAAGGATCCCATTCATCGCAAATGGCACCAGAACGAGCTGACGTTTGGCGCGCTCTACCAGTGGTCGGAAAATTTTGTGACGGTCTTCTCCCACGACGAAGTCGTGCACGGAAAAAACTCAATGCTCTACAAAATGGGAGCATGGCACATCCCGGAAAAGGCGGCCAATCTGCGCGCGCTTTACGCTCACATGTGGGGATGGCCGGGTAAGAAATGCCTCTTCATGGGCTGTGAATTCGGGCAGTCCCACGAATGGAAATACGCGGGCAGCCTCGACTGGGATCTTTGCCAATATATCGATCACGAGGGCGTGCGCCTGCTCGTGAAGGACCTGAATCATCTTTACCGCAACGAACCGGCGCTCAGTTCCAGCGACCTCGACCCCGCGGGATTCCGTTGGGTGGCGGCGCACGATACCGAGGGGAGCGTCATTTCCTACCTGCGACAGGAAAAGGACGAGAAGACGCTGTTCCTCATCGTGGGACACTTCACGCCGCAAACGCGGGAAAACTATCGCATCGGGGCGCCGCGCCGCGGACGCTGGCGCGAGGTGATTAACTCGAACAGCGAATATTACGGTGGCTCCGGACTCGGCAATGGTGGCGAGGTGCACACGCAGGATGTCGAAGCGGACGGCTTTGCCCAAAGCCTCGCGCTGACGATCCCGCCGTTGAGCACGACGATCTTCAAGTGGTCGGCCGAGTAACCCCATCGTTCATTAGCGTGTCTCCTAAGATGGAGACCTCCATTGATTTGAGTTGAGACCCCCAAACGGACCGCTGATGAGGAAAGCACCTCTCATCAGCCGTGAATCTTTTCGTCGCCCGGTCTTCGGGTTTCGTTCCTGTTTCTCCTTATCGCGTCACCCCCCCGCGTCTTCCTGCGTTGGTCAGCTTGATCGCGGGTCTGCTAGTTCCTCACGTGGTGGAAGCAAAATTGCTGTTGGCGGCGCACCGCGGGTCATCCTGGGATTATCCGGAGAATACCCTCGCGGCTTTTGCCGCAGCCAAGCTGGTCGCGGACTACGTCGAATTTGACGTGCGGGTCACCGTCGACGGGCAGTTTGTCGTCATGCATGACCCGACGGTCGATCGCACAACCAACGGCACGGGCACGGTCGCCGCGATGATGGCGGCGGACATCACCCGTCTTGATGCCGGTGCCCGATTTCATCCGCGTATCGGTGCCCAACGTGTGCCCACCGCTGAGCAGACGTTGCGCGAGATCCAAACCGATGCCGCGCCCATGATGGAGTGCAAAAGCGGCACCGTGGCGCAAATGGTGGCGCTGTTGGATACGGTCCCCTGGCGGCCCGACGGCTACGTCATGCACTTCAATTACCGTTGGTTGGTGGAATTGAAACAAGCGCGCCCAGACGTGCAAGTCGGGTGGCTCGGGGCGGGGTATTTATCCGACGCGGACCTCGCGGCGGCCCGACGCGACGGGATCAGCTTGTTGTCCTGGCGACACAGTGACCTCAACGCGGATGTGATCGCGCGACTCAATGGCAGCGGCATGATCGTCTGGGCATGGACGGTGAATGATGCCACCCGCTGCGCGCAGTTGGCGGCCGACGGCATTGATGGTTTGGTCGCGGATGATATGGCTGGGTTGGCGTATCATCCGATGTTTCGGTCGCGGGCGGAGGCGGTCGATCTCACGAACGCAGCGTCCCTGGACGGACGTCAGGATCGCACCGTGATCATGGAATCGGGGGCGGAGTCCAAGTTGCGTCGCCGCGTGCAGTGGATGCGGGAGCGCGATCAAGCGATGGTGGCGCAGAGCGGGTCGCTGGCGGTGCCCTTGCATACCTCTGGGACAGGGGAAACCTACCGGGCCGACTGGGTCGATGGTCGTGGTATCGCGCGGTCACGCCGCTTTGCCGTGACGCCGACCGAAGACGAGGCGGGCGGACTGGCCAATCTGTCAGCGCGGGCCGCGATCGGCACCGGGGATCGCACGGCGGTGGTGGGGTGGGTCACGCAGGGTGACGGGCTGCAACCGTATTTGGTGCGCGGCGTGGGGCCGACGTTGGCTCAGTTTGGCGTGCCCAACGCGGCGGCGGCGCCGTGGATTCAACTTTTCGACGACGATCATGAGACTGATCCCCGGCCATCGTCCGCCGCCATTGACTCACGATGGGAGTCGTTGGTCGCGGCCCATTTCGGTGCGTTCCCGTTGGTCACGGGGGCCGGCGATGTGGTGCAACTCCGGTCGCTGCGCGCGGGGACTCATACCGCGCATCTCGGGGCGCGGGACGCGACCGGGACCGGCCTTCTGGAGATTTACCGTTCGCCCCGATCGGCGGATGTGAGCGCGGAGCAGCTGCTGAATCTATCTTTTCGCTGTTGGGTCCCGACCGGAGGCAACATGGTCGCGGGATTCGTGGTCGATGGACCGGGTAGCCAGCGCTTGTTGATTCGCGGTTTGGGACCGGCCCTGCGTCGTTTCGGAATCGCGGAAGCTTTGCCCGACCCGATCATACGCGTGGTGGATGCCAGTGGCAGAGTGCAAGCCGTGGGCGATGATTGGTCGTTCGACGACGATAACGGTCTGGTGCGCGCGGCCATGTTGGCGACCGGGAGCGCGGATCTGATGACGATCGGCAGCCGGGATGCCGCGATTCTGCTGAACCTGGCTCCGGGCGTTTACACCGTCATTCTGGAATCGGCCGTGCCGAACCAATCCGGCATCGGATTGATCGAACTGTTCGCGCTGGACGAAGCGTCGTGACGGTAGGTCACCACGCCGCCACGGCGGCAGCGAAAGCGGCGCGATCGGTTGCTTTGAAGAACGCGGTGCCGGCCACAAACGTGTCCGCACCCGCCTCCCGGCAAAGCGGTCCGGTCGTGAGGTCGACGCCGCCATCGACTTCGAGCCGGAAGTTGAGCCCGCGCTCCTGGCGCCAGCGGTCGAGCTGAGCGATCTTGGGCATCATCGACGTGCGAAAGCTTTGTCCGCCAAAACCGGGTTGAACGGTCATGACCAGCACGAGATCGACCTGGTCGAGCAACGATTCGACGGCCTCGGCCGGAGTATCGGGATTAAGCACGATGCCATTCTGGCAACCGAGTTCGCGGATCCGGGCGAGGGTGCCGGCGTGGTCGTAGGACGGCTCGATGTGAATACTGATGAGACTCGAACCGGCCTGGGCAAACGCCTCCACGTAGCGATGGGGTTCGTCCAGCATGAGGTGGGTGTCGAAAAACGTATCCGCCAGGGCGGAACGGCGGCGCAGCGCGGCGACCACCTCGGGGCCAAATGTCAGGTTGGGCACGAAATGCGCATCCATGATGTCGACGTGCAGCCAGGAGAGACCGTGGTGGGGAACGACTTCGGCACTGTCGCCGAGGGCGGCGTGATCACCGGCCAAAAGGGAGGGCGCGAGGAGAGGAGCGAGCTTCACGCCCCCGATTCGAGTGATCGAACTACCAGACGTCGAGCACAGCGTGTGCGACCCAGTCCGCCAATTGATCCGCGAGCTGCGGGAGCGCTTGGTATTCGGCCGGATTTTGTCCGTCGTCCACGTAGATTTGGCGCGTGACCATGATCCGGCGGTTTTTGAACAAAGCCTCGCCGGTGCGTTGATCGGTGAGATCGCAACGAGCGATGAGTTCGAGGTCGAACTTGCGGGCGAGAGCCGTATCGGTGGCTTGCACGGCGCTGAAGGTGCGCCCGTAATCGGAGAGCGTGACCTGCAGCACGGCGTCGGCGGAAGCGGCGTCGGCGGCGAGACGAACCCGACCATCGCGAATCACGGCCGAGCGCAAGGCCCGTGAAACCGTAGCCACGGCCTGAGGCACGGCGGCCTCATTGGAGATCGGCGCGATGTAGAGAGTTTCGAAGCTCACCCGGTCGGATCCGGTGCCGAGGCGGTAGTGGGAACAGCCGGCCATCACCATCATCGCCATCCAACTCGTCGCGATGACGAAGGCGAAACGATGCAGACGGAATGCGGACGAACTTGGCATTCCGGATCGAGGGGGCAGGGGCGAAAACGGGCGAAACAGCGTTAGAAGATTCCCAGGAACTTCTTACGCTTGGGCTTCGGGGCGGGCGTGTTGGCGCGCCGAGCAGCATCGGCGTCGTTGTCGGAACTGATGCCCAGTTCGGCTTCGCGGGCGTCGATGATGTCGAGTTTCTCCCGCGCCCGGGCGGCGACGGCCGAGTTGGGGAACGACGTGATGGCTTCGTTGTAGAACACGCGGGCACCACGAAGATTTTTGTTATACTTCATGGTGTAGTCGCCGAGGATCATTTTGCTCTCGGCGAATACGGTGCGCATCTCGTCGAGACCTTGTTGCGCTTCGGCCAGACCTTCGTCTTCCGAGAAGAGGATCATGTAGTCCTCAAAATAGGTGATCGCCTCGCGGGTGGACTCCTGATCGTAGAGCGGACCGTCCACGAGCGACGCGTGCGTCTTGGCGAGTTCCAAGTAGGCGTCGGGGGCGAGCAGGCTTTGGGCGTAGTTATTGATTAATCGGTCCAGCGCATCGATGGCGTAGGGCGTGTTGTCGAGGCGTTGATGGGTCTTGGCGACATTCATCAAAGCCAGCGGCGCGTAGTCGCTGTAGGGGGCATTGGCGACCACCCACTCGAAGTAGGTGATGGCGCGTTCGCGGCTGCGGAAGGCGGGAATGATGCCGAAATAATAGTTGCGCGCGCCGTTCATCAGGTCTTCGGCGATGCGGTATTGTTCTCCCAGCACTTCGTTGAAGCGGTCGGTGTTGGGGTAGAGCGTCATGATGCGCTGAAAGGCTTCAAAGGCCTTGTAATACTGGCGACCTTGGAGGCGCAGGTGCGCGGTGCGGTAGTAGGCTTCCGGCGAGTAGATCGAGTTGCCGTAGACCTTGGTGACTTTTTTGTAGGCGCGCAGCGCGGTGCGGCGTTTGCCGGCTTCCTCGGCGGCGCGGGCCTTGTTCATCAGTTCGAGGGCGTTGCGGGCGTCGGAGCCGACGAGACCTGACAGCGCCCCGCCTTCGATTTTCCAACCGTCACCGGGAGTCCAAATCAACTCCGCCCGAATCTGGGCCGCGAAGACGGTAAACAAAGCAAGGAAGATATAGGCACTAAAGCGACGCATCGAAAAAGGGGACATGAGAGGTTTACCAGCGAACCAACGCACTACCGTAGGTCAAGCCTGCCCCAAAGGCGACGAGCAGGGTGAGATCACCCGGTTTGACTCGACCAACGCGGCGAGCTTCATCGATCGCCAAGGGAATAGACGCCGCCGAAGTGTTTCCGTAACGGTCGAGATTGATATAAAAGCGATCAACGGGAATTTCGAGATATTGGGCGATGGAATCGATGATCCGCAGGTTGGCTTGGTGCGGAATCACGCAACTTACTTCGTCCGCCTCGACGCCATGTTGTTCCAGAATGTCTCGAGCGGCATCGTCCATCTCGCGCACGGCGAACTTAAAGACCTCGCGGCCTTTCATTTGGATGTGTCGTGGGGGATCACCCGGAGCGGGAGCGGGATGGTTCGAGCCCCCGCCGGGAATGCACAACAACTCGGTGTTGCCACCCTCGGAATAGAGCCGGGCGCCGATGATTTCCGCCGTCGAGCCGGTCGGAGCGGGGCCCATGACCACGGCACCCGCCGCATCACCGAACAGCACGCAGGTGGTGCGGTCGGACCAGTCGAGCACGGATGAAAGTTTTTCCGCCCCGATGACGAGTGCGTGGCGGTAGCGACCCGATTGGAGCATCGCCCAAGCGGTGTCGAAGCCGTAGATAAACCCGGAACAGGCGGCGTTGACGTCGAAACACGCCGCGTGTGGAGCGACCCCGAGCTTGGCCTGCACGATACAGGCGGTGGCCGGCATTGGCATGTCCGGGGTGAGGGTGGCGACGATAACCAGGTCGATGTCCGTCGGGGCCAGACCGGCATCGGCCAAGGCGGCGCGGGCGGCGGCGGTGGCCATGTCGGACGTCATTTCGCCCTCGGCAGCGATGCGGCGTTCCTTGATCCCGGTGCGGGTGACAATCCACTCGTCGGACGTCTCCACTACCGTGGCAATATCATCGTTGGTCATGACCCGCTCAGGGGCATAGGAACCGGTGCCTAAAATGGCAAAAATCTGGTCTGACATGAAGGCAGGGAGAAGAGGGACGTCAGAGTTCGCTGACGTCGACTGGTTCCGGGCGCAAGATCTTGTTGGCTCGATCGATATCAGCCTCGATCCGACTGGTGCGATCGACGCGGATAAACTCACTGGCGTCTCCGAGCGCGTTCATGAGCGCGTAGCGATTGGCCGAGCCGTGGGCTTTGAGCACGGTGCCGCGCAGACCGAGCAACGGCGCCCCGCCATAACGTTCGGGTTGGATGCGATGACGCAGGCCGGTGAACGCGCCTCGGGCCATCATGCCGCCCAAGCGTCGCAACGGGGATGAAAGCATCTGGGCTTTCAGTTCATTGCGGAAAAATTTGGACAGGGATTCCCAGCTCTTGAGGCAGATGTTGCCGGTGAATCCATCGCAAACGATCACGTCGACGTGATCGAAGAAAACCTGAAACCCTTCCACGGGGCCGACGTAATGGACCAGATCTCCGAGCGCCTTGAGGTGTTCGTGCGTGTCGTTGATCAGCGAGTTGCCTTTGCCTTCCTCGGTGCCGATCGTGAGGAGGCCGACGCGGGGTTTCTCGATGCCCAGCTCCATGCGGGCGTAGTGGCTGCCCAGAATGGCGTTGTGCACGAGGTGCATCGATTTGGCCTCTGGATTGGCTCCGGCATCGATCAAAATAAAATGGCCGCCTTCACGGGGGATGACGGGGGCGAGCGCGGGCCGTTCAATGCCGGCGAGCGTTCGCAGCTTCAAAGTCCCGGCTGAAACGAGGATTTTCGTATTGCCGGTGCTCACCACCGCGCGGGCGGCGCCCTCCTTGACCAGCTCGATGGCTTTGAGCATGGAGGAGTCCCGCTTTCGTTTGATCGCGGTCATGACCTCATCGCCCATGGTGATGACCTCGGCGGTGTGGTGGAGGGTGACTTTCGGGTGCGCCGAAAGTTTGGCTTGGTCGAGCAGGGGGCCGAGCTCCGCTTCATCGCCCAGAATCGTTACCGGACACAGGTCCGGGAACTCGTCCAGGGCGAGACGGAGGGCTGAGACCACTTCGGCCGAGCCCAAGTCCCCACCCATCGCGTCGAGCGCGATGCGGCGGGTATCGCCTTGAGTGGATTCCATCCGCTTAGGTTGCCGGACGGATGCGTTTTGCCAAGGGGAAGGGCTCAGACGTTGACGTCGAGCACCTGGCGACCGCGATACATACCCGTGTTGGGGTTGACGCGGTGCGGGCGAACGGCGGAACCGTCCGTAGGATCGATGGCGAGCTCAGGAGCCTTGAATGCGTTGGCGGCGCGGCGCGTGGCGCTGCGGCGTTTGGAATGTTTACGTTTTGGTTGGGCCATGACGGACGGTGGTTAAAGGATCAGAAGGCTGCGGGAATCGAGCCTTTCAAAAGTGGTAAAGGCGAGGGAATAAATGGCGGCGCTGGCGGTCGTCAAGCGATTATCCCGTCCGACGCTAAGTCGCGCTCAGTCAAGCATCCAGATCGCGAGTGCCCCTGCGAGCACCACCCGGTAGATGGCGAATGCGCCCAAGCCGAATTTCTGGAGATAAGAGACCAGAAATTTTACGGCCGCGCCCGCTGCGAGGGTGGCGACGGCTCCGCCGATGAGCATTTCGGTCCAGCCGAAGAGCGAAATCATGGCCGGTCCGGCTTGCCAGCCCTTGTAAACCGCCGCTCCGCCCAGCACGGGCAGTCCGACGAGAAAGCTGAATTCGGCCGCTTTGGCCGGGGCCAAACCACTGAAATATCCGCCCACCATGGTGACCATGGAGCGGCTCATGCCCGGCCACAACGCTAGGCATTGGATGAATCCGATCTGGACGGCTTCGCGCGGGGTTAAGTCCGCCGGGGCTTTGTCGGTGACGGTCGCACGTTGTTTCCGCCAGCGTTCGGCAAACCACATGAAGCCCGCGCCCACCACCAGGGCGGCGATCACCGTGGGAATGGAAAAAAGATTGGCATCGATCCAGTCATCGAAGGCCAGTCCGACGAAAACGACGGGGAAAAACGCCAGCGCGATATTGCGGAGCAGGCGCAGGCCAACGGGGTCGTGGCCCGTGAGGCCGCGGAGAATGCCCGCGATGGATGGCCAGAAAATGAACATCACCGCCGCGATCGCCCCGACTTGAATCACGACGATGTAGGTGTCGGCGGCGAGTTTGAGGGTGAGCGGCACGCCGACCGGATCCTCCGCCGAGGGTGGTCTGGCCCACAAGGGTTGGCCGTTGTCATCGAACAGGGGGTCGTCTGCGTCCAGTCCGAGGGCGTGGTTGGTCACGATCAAATGCCCCGTCGAGGAAATCGGCAGAAACTCGGTGATACCTTCCACCACGCCCAGTATGACCGCATCACGTTTGCTTAGACGGCTTGCTTCCGCCGCTTCGGTTCCCGGAGGGGAGGCGGAATCCGCCGCATGAAGCGACGAAAAGGTCAGCAGGGTGAGAAGCAAAATCAATACACGCACCCGTCTTGGCTCCCACAACGCATCTGCCGTGTCCAGATTTGGCTTTGCGCTCGGGGCAATTCCGCATGGGGTGCTTCTGCGATGTCTGACCTAGCCCCTTTGACCGAAAGTCTGCGTGCCGCGCAGGAATTAACTGCCGCGGAAGTCGAAAGTGCCGCCGCGGCTTTGGCGTCCGCCGAAGTCGACGCGCAAAGTAAGTCCAATTTTTTGGTCGCCCTGGCCGACAAGGGAGAAACTGCGGCGGAAATCGCGGCTTTTGCACGCTCGTTCCGGACTCGCGCCATCGATCCGGGCGTGGAGGCTCACGCCGCCGACGCCATCGATATTGTGGGCACCGGCGGTGATCACTCGGGAGGCTTCAATATCTCGAGCATGGTGGTTTTGGTATTGGCCAGTGCGGGGGTGAAGGTGATGAAGCATGGCAATCGTGGCATCACATCCGCCTGCGGGAGTGCCGATTTGTTGGCGGGATTGGGCGTGAAGACGGATGCACCGGTCGAGCAGTTGCGGGGAGCGCTCGATGAATTGGGGTTCTGCTTCTTTTTCGCCCCGGCGTTTCATCCCGCGTTCAAGCACATCGTGCCGGTGCGCAAGGCGCTCGCGGCCCAGGGCCGGCGCACGGTATTCAATATTTTGGGACCCACGATCAATCCCGGTCGGCCGGCGCATGTTCTGCTGGGCGTTTTTGCGGAATCGTGGGTGGAGCGCATGGCGGCGGTGCTGTCGCTGCTCGATACCAAGGCGGGTCTTGTTGCCCATGGCGTGATCGGGGAAGGCCAGGGCATCGATGAAGTCACGACCGCGACGGAGAATCGAGTGCGCGGGGTCGGTCGGCTGGGGCACATCGATACCCGCTGGACCGCGGCGGAGTTTGGTTTGCCGGTCGGGTCTTTCGAGGATCTGAAGGGAGGAGATGTCGCGCACAATCTGGCCATCGTCGATGCCGTGCTGGCCGGAAAGGGGCCGCCGGGATTGGTGGACACGATCGTATTGAACGCGGCGCTGGGGCTGTGGGCGACAGGCAAGGTTGACTCCGTGCGGGACGGGCTGGCCCCGGCTCGTGAGTCGCTGCTCGGAGGTGCCGTGCAGGCCAAGATTGCCGCCACCCGCGAATTCTACGGCGCATGAAACGCATCTATTTCGGCACCGACGGGGTGCGTGGTCCGTTTGGTGGCCCGCTGATCAACGAAGCGTTTGCGGCACGGTTGGCGGAGGCGGCCGGGATCTGGGCCGGCGGTTCGGGGCGCGTCTTGATTGGACGTGATTCGCGCGGATCGGGTGAAGCCCTCGTCGCCGCCGTGGCGGGCGGACTGGCCGCCGCGGGTTTGCAGCCGGTGTCTCTGGGCGTGCTCCCCACGCCGGCGGTGGCTCGGGCGGTGCGAGCGAGTGACGCCGTCCTGGGGGTCGTGGTGACGGCCTCGCACAATCCCGCCGCCGATAATGGCATCAAGTTTTTCACCGCCACCGGCATCAAGCTTACCGATGAGGAGGAAGTGATCATTGAGTCCAGCCTGCTCGCCGCCGCGGCGGAGCGTGCGGTCGGGTTGCCGATCGATGACACGGCCATCGCCGATTACATCGCGGCCATGAGCACACAATTGCCGGCCGATGCACTTCGCGGTTGGAAGATCGTTCTTGATACCGCTCACGGTGCGACGGTGCAAACGAGCGGAGCGGTGCTCCGAAAATTGGGGGCGGAAATCATCGCCGTGGGCAACGCCCCCGATGGGAAGAATATCAACGAAGGGGTGGGGTCCGAGCATCCGGAGAAGCTGGCCGCCCGTGTGGTGACGGCACACGCCCGACTGGGCATCGCGCACGATGGCGATGGCGATCGCGTCGTATTTTGTGATGAGCACGGCGACGTGCTCGATGGTGATGAGGTTCTCGCGATTCTGGCGACGGATGCGAAGCAGCGGGGTGAGTTGGTGGCCGACACGTTGGTCATTACCGTGCAAAGTAATCTGGGGGTGGATGCGGCGGTAAAAGCGGTCGGTGGTCGCGTATTGCGCACCGATGTGGGTGATCGCTACGTCAGCGCATGCATGCGCGCGGAGGGAGCCGGACTCGGCGGTGAATCCAGCGGCCACATCATCTGCGACGAGATTGGACCGACCGGTGATGGACTCGGGGCGGCGCTGCGGGTGTTGCGCATCATGTATTTGACCGGCCAACCGCTCAGTGAGTTGCGGCGGGTGTTAACCAAGTTTCCGCAGCGGAGTGGCGCGGTCAAAGTGGAGTCCAAAACACCGTTGGCAGCGTGTTCGGCACTGCAAACTGAGATAGCCGCGCTGGAATCCGAAATGGGTGAAAGCGGTCGGGTGTTGGTCCGCTACTCCGGCACAGAGCCCAAGCTGCGTTTATTAATCGAGGGTCCCACGCCTGAGGTGGTCGCCGCTGGCTACGCGCGCTTGCTGAAGGCCGCGGAGCAAGATCTCACCATTTTGTAACGAAACGCCGTCATGCCGGAAGTCGCGCTCAGTGCCCTGGACCCCGGACTGCAGAAACTAGCGACGCAGGTGCGAACGTCCTTGGAGCAGGGCAATCACGATTTTGTGATCGCCGCGTCCCGACAGATTCTGGCGGCGCATCCCGGTTGTCTCGTGGTGCGGCGCTGGGAACGTCAGGCCCGAATTCAAAAATCTCCCCGGGGGCGGTCTTTCTTGGGACGCGCCAAAGGCGGCTTGAAACTGGCCCGCGGTTTATGGGGGCAGAAGAAAACATCTCCCGACGCGGCCGCGAGTCTGACAACCGCGGATGCGATTCTGGCGCTCGATCCCTGGAGTGCCGGTGGATTAAAACAACTGGCCGCGGCGGCCGCGGAACTGGATCTACCCGCGACGGAGATTTTTGCTTTTCAATGTTGGTGCGAAGCGGAGCCCGACAACCGTGAAGCCGGACTCGCCCTGACGGCGGCCTGCCTTCGAGTCGGCGATCTCACCGCAGCAATGGCGGCGGTGGAAGTGTTGCGGCTGAAGCATCCCCATGACGGCGATGTGCAGGAGGCGCTGCGTAATGTGGCGGTGGCGCAGACGGTGCAAACCGGCCGCTGGGACGAGGGCGGGGCCTCGTTTCGTGACCAGCGTCGCGAATAGGTGTCACTCAACCGGTCGCAGGATGGCGGCCCAACCGCCGTTGCCCACGAGACGCAGCGACAAGGTCGTGTCGGCGTCGACAGTCTGCTTCACTTGTCGGTAGTCCTCGGCGTGCTTGGCGGCATTGACGCCGTCCTGCATGATCGTCGCTTCAAATTCGCCCGGGCCGATGAATTCCAAGGGGAGGGAAAACTCGCGCGCGGCATCGTCGGTCATCGCGCCCAGATACCACGTGTCGCCATGGCGTCGCGCGATGACGACGTAGTCGCCCACACTCGCTTCGATCACGCGGGTTTCATCCCACACGGTCGGGATCGATGCCATGAAAGTGATGGATTCCACCTCTTTCAGATAAAGCGACGGCAGCTCGCAATACATCTGCAGCGCGCTTTCGTAGACCATGTATTTGGCGATTTCGTGACAACGCGTGCCGATGCCCATTGGTCGAAAATGGCTGATGCGGTGGTTGGCGGGGTGGGTGTTCACCATCGCGCCCGGCGTGTAGTCCATCGGTCCCGCCACCATGCGTATGAACGGAATGGTGACATTGTGCTCCGGAGTGACGTCGGCGCTCCACTTGTTGTTCTCGTTGCCCTTCACGCCTTCGTAGGAGATCACGTTGGGATAAGCGCGGCGCAAACCGGAGGGCTTGAATGCGCCATGGTAGTCGACCAACAGATGGCGCGCGGCGGCGGCGACGGCGGTGTCATGATAAAAGTTCACCATGAGCTGGTCGTTGCGCTGCATGAAATCAATCTTCACGCCCTTGACGCCCCAACTCGCGTAGAGGTCGAGCAACGCATCGCGATCCTTGGCCAGCGGTTCGTTGAGCGACCACAGGATGATACCGACGTTGCGTGCGGCACCGTAGGCCACGAGTTCCGGCACATCGATGTCGGGATTGGGTTCGAAGAGATTGGTGGTGGCCGCCGACCAACCCTCATCGAGAATGACGTAGTTGATCCCGAAACGGGCGGCGAAATCGATGTAGAATTTGTAAGTGTCGTTGTTGATACCGCTCTCGAAATCGACGCCGATCAGGTTGTTGGCATTATACCAATCCCACGCGACCGTGCCGGGTTTGATCCAGCTGGTATCCGCCAGTTCACATTCGCGCGACAGGAGGAAGACGAGTTGGCTCGTGATCAAATCGCGATCGTCGTCGGTGACGACATAGGTGCGCCACGGAAACGACCGCGTGCCGGACGTGCGGGCAATAAAATCGCCGACTTGCTTGATCTCAACATTGCGATCGGACGTGCCATTTTCGGCGGGCACGATCTCCAACGGATAAGGCGGAAAGGTCGGCGTCAGGACCGAACCGCCGGTGCCACGCACGAACATGCCGGGATAGTCGAACAAATCGGCGTCGGTGAAGACCACCCGGATGCCGGCGGGCGTGGTGCACAATACGGGGAGCGAGGCGAATCGGGGCGACGTGATGTCGGCGAGTTCGAAATCGAGGTAGGAGCGTTCGTTGTGCGACATGAACGACTCCTCTTCCGGAAACAGGGTGCGGGTGCCGGCGGGGAATGCCAACGGGACCGCTTCGCCCGTCACTTCGATCGTGCCACCGAGAGTTGTCGAAAAGCGGTAGGCAAGGCCGTCATCGTAGACGCGAACAGCCACGGAGAATTCCGCAGACGTGAACGTGGCTTCGTTGAAGTTGTCCGGAATCGTGGCGCTCTTTTGTTTGATTACCGGCGTCACCACGCCGCGATTGCGCCGACGGGAAAGGGTCATGGTCGAGGCATCCGTCCCCAGCGAGCGGCCATCACTCAGGTTCAATCGCAAGGGCGCGGGCTCGAGCACGACGCGGCCGTCGAGCCACGCCCGCAGGGTGAGTCCGTCGGATGTGTCGACTTCCACGCGGAGTCGGCCGTGGGGCGAGTTGATGTCCTCGGTCACCGCGTGGATCGGCGCGGCGGCCAAAGTCAGAATGGCCGCCAAGGCCGGGAAAAAAGTTCGGGGAAAGCGCATGAGAACGAGGGGAAGTGTAACCATTATGGTTACACTGAGCCGGGTTGGCGTTCGGTGAGGTAGAGGGCGATCAGCATGAGGGCGAGACTGAGGCTGAGGCGAAGTAGATCGGCCGATTCGCCGAAGGCGAGCAAGGCGACGCCCACCGCCAGTGGTATCTTGAGATTATTGAACACCGCCAAGGTGCCGGCATTGACTTTGGTGGCGCCGACATTCCAGCCGAAGAACCCCAATCCGGACGCCAGCACACCGAGATAAACGAGCGCTCCCCATTGCTCACGGGAAGGTCGGAAGGTCGTCCAATCAGTGATGGCCAACGAAATGATTCCGGCCGCCGCGATCGCGCCGAGGTAGAGCCAGCCAAAGAGTGCCGCATCGGTCAGCTTGTGCCAACGACGGCGCGTGCGTTGATAGGCGATCTGGCCGACGGCAAAACAAAGGTTGGACCCCTGCATGAGGAAGAAGCCGACCAGTCCGGCGTCGCTGATCCCGCTGCGCCATTTCAGGATACCGGCGCCGACGAGCGCGAGCGCGGCCGCGCCCAGCGCCCGCCGATCCAGCCGACGTTCGAGGGCCCCGTCGAACAGCACCACGTAGATCGGGGTGAAGATCGTGAACATGGCCACTTCGTAGGCCTGCAGGTAGCGGAACGCCGCGATATAGAACGCATACATGAGCCCGAATTGCACGGCCCCGATCGCCATGAAACGCGTGGCGGCGACCCGGGGCGTTTGCCGGGGGCGGAAGAAAGGCAGAAAGACGATCAATGCGAACGTCAGCCGCACCATGGCCACAGCGGTGGAGTCGAGATCGGACAACCCGACCTTGATCATGCCGAAGGAGAAGGCCCAGAGCAGCGAGACCGCGATCAGATAAGGCATGTCGGCTTAAACGCGGAAGATCGCCCCGAGTTTTTTACCCAGCAGCAGACTCATGCCGACGATGGTCACCCCCAGGAACGCCATGGCCCAGACGCCCAGCGCACTGGCGATGAACTTGCCGTCACCGAGCAGTTGGAAGAGTTCCAGAATCGCCTTGGTGATGGGGTAGAACGCCTGCTTTTGCGCAAGTATCAGTGAGTCGGATACCTCCAGCATGGCGAAGGCAAAGGCCAGCAGGGCGCCGGCGATGAGGTTGGCGGCGATAAGCGGCAGGGTGACTTTCGCGGTCGCTTTGAGGGGCGGGCAGCCAAGGTTCTGGGCGGCCTCCTCGAGGGTTTCGCTGGTCTGCTGAAAGCCCGCCACCGCGGAGCGCACCACGTAGGGCAGACGACGCACGGAGTAGGCGATGATCAACAGCACGGTCGGATTTTCGATCGGATTGAGGAAGTCGAAGAAACGACCCTCCTGACTCATGGCGAGGTAGCCGAACGCGAGCACGATACCAGGCACCGCCAACGGTAGCATGGACAGGAAATCCAGGATGCCCCGGCCGCGAATTTTTGATCGGACGACGACGTAGGCGATGGCGATGCCGAGGATGACATCGATGATGGTCGAGACGCTGGCAAACTTCAGGGAGTTGGCGATGGCGGGCACGGTCAGGCCGTGGCCGAGGGCGATCTCGTAGTTTTCCAGCGTGAACGAACTGGGCAGCACGGTGCGATACCAGTCGTTGGCAAACGACACCAAGACCACGCCGATGTGCGGTAGCACGGCGAGCAGGGTGACGCCGACGAACATCCCGGTGCAGAGCCAACCTTGCCAGCCACGGAGCTTTTTCGCGCCGCCGCTGCTGGTCGCCTTGGCCATCATGGCGTGGGCTTTGCGGCCGAACAGGCCTTTACCGAGTGCGTAGAGCGCCACAGTGCAGGCGAGCATCACGGTGACGAGCGTGTAGGGGAACGGGTTGCCGCCGATTTCCTTGAGCCCGTAAAAAATCTGCACCGACGTCACACGCGGATAGTCGAAGATCAACGGCACGCCGAGTTCGGTGAAGGCCCAGATGAAGACGATGGTGCCGCCGGCGAACAAGCCGGGCCGGATCAACGGCAGGGTGATTTTGAAGAATCGTCGCCAGCCGCGGCAGCCCAGGTTTTGCGCGGCTTCTTCCATGGCCGGGTCAATGTTGGCGAGAGCGGCCACGGCATTAAGATAGACGATCGGATAAAGCGAAAGGGCCTGCACGCAGGCGATGCCCCAAAAGCGATTGGCGGCGAACCAATCGTAGGCCCACCCCTCGGGCTGTAGTCCCAGATTAATGATGGCCGCATTGAGCGCTCCGTATTGGCCGAAAATCTGTTTGATCCCGATCGCGCCGACGAAGGGTGGCAGGATCATGGGGATGAGCACCACGGAACTGAGGGCGGCTTTGAGCGGGAAATTGAAACGATCGGCCACGAAGGCCAGGGGAATGGAAACCAGAAAGGCGATCGTGGTCGTCGCGCAGGCCAACATGAATGAATTGGCGAGACCGCGCAGGTAAATCGGATCCTGCAGCAAGGCGATCAGGTAAGCAAAGGTGAGGTCGCCGTTGGCATCCACGAAGCCGCCCTTCAGAATCTGCAGAATCGGCCAGACAAAGAAGGCGGCGAAGAACGCGGCGGTGAGCGCAAAAACGATGCGGGCGAATCCCTGCGACATGGCCGGGGACTGTGCGAATCAGTTGGTGTTTGCGGCAAGCCGGAAGCGGAAGTTTGTGAAAATTAGGCAAGGCTAATAAACTTACTTGACTATAAAAATTAGCGTGATTCGGTGCACGCTGATGAAATACGACATGCTTCGATTTATTCGTCGCGGGTGGAGTGCGGTCCTCTGGGCGGCAGGATGTGCGGCGGCGGTTTCCGGTGCGACGGCACCGTTGAAGGTGGTCGCCACGACCGGAATGGTGGGGGATCTGGTGGAACGCATCGGCCGCGAGCGGGTGCAGGTGCAGACGCTGATGGGCGCAGGGGTGGACCCCCATCTCTACAAGGCGACCGCATCCGATGTGCGGAAGCTGCAGCGGGCGGACGTCGTGTTTTACAATGGTCTGCTTTTGGAAGGGAAGATGACGGACATCTTCACCCGCATGCAACGGGCCGGGCGGCATGTTTACGCCATTGCCGACCATTTGCCGCATGAGACGCTGTTGCATCCGGCGGGACAGTCGGGCCACCCCGACCCGCACATCTGGTTTGATATCTCGTTGTGGGCGCAGTGTGTGGATGCGGTGGTCGACGGGTTGGTGGAGGCTCAACCCGATGCCGCCGCGGCTTTTCGAGCAGGCGGCGAACGCGCCAAGGTGGAGCTGGCGGCACTGCACGATTGGGCCGTGGCCAAGAGTGCCGAGTTGCCCGCAGCGAAACGCATCCTGGTGACCAGTCACGATGCCTACAGTTATTTTGGCCGGGCCTACGGGTTTCAGGTCATCGGTCTGCAAGGAATTTCAACCGTGAGCGAAGCCGCGTTGGCCGATATGGCTACGTTGGTGGACTTTATCCGTAACCGGGAAATCAAGGCGATCTTCGTGGAGACCAGTGTGCCGCACGCAACGATCGAGCGTATCGCGACCGATGCGAAAGTGGCGATTGGTGGCGAGTTGTTTTCCGATGCCATGGGCACGCCCGGTCAGGTCGAAAACGGCTACGACCTCGGCACCTTTGACGGCATGGTGAAGCACAACCTCAACACCATCGTGGAGGCGCTGCGATGAGCGAGAACGGCAACGCGACGTGTCCGTTGGAGATTCACGATCTCACGGTCGCGTATCACAAGAAGCCCGTTCTGTGGGGCGTGGATCTGGAGGTGCCGTCCGGTCAGCTCATCGGCATCATTGGCCCCAATGGCGCCGGGAAATCCACTTTGATCAAAGCCTGCATGGGTCTGCTGCCGATGCAGAGCGGTTGGGTGAAAGCGTTTGGCCAACCCCTCAAGGACGTGCCGACGCGGGTGGGCTATGTGCCGCAACGCGAATCGGTCGACTGGGATTTCCCGGTCAACGTGATGGATGTGGTGCTGATGGGCCGTTACGGTCGGTTGGGGTTGCTCCGTCGACCCTCGGCCCAGGATCGAGAGATCGCCCGGGACTGCCTCGACCGGGTGAAGATGCTGCCGTATGCGAATCGGCAGATCTCCAATTTGTCGGGTGGTCAGCAGCAACGCGTTTTCCTGGCGCGCGCGCTCGCGCAGGAAGCGGATCTCTACTTCATGGATGAACCGTTTGCCGGCGTGGATGCGGCGACTGAATCCGCCATCATCGCCGTGCTCAAGGAACTGCGCGATCAGGGCAAAACGTTGATCGTGGTGCACCATGATTTGCCGACGGCGAAACAGTATTTTGATTCGCTGCTGTTGCTGAACATGAACGTCGTGGCCTTTGGCCCGACCGCCGAAGTATTCACGGCGGAGAAGCTGCAAAAAACCTACGGCGGGCGGCTCACGATTCTCTCGGAGGTCG
Organism: Synoicihabitans lomoniglobus; assembly: GCF_029023725.1. Classification (GTDB taxonomy): domain Bacteria; phylum Verrucomicrobiota; class Verrucomicrobiia; order Opitutales; family Opitutaceae; genus Actomonas; species Actomonas lomonigloba. The sequence continues at coordinate 2,521,775 of NZ_CP119075.1, read as the reverse complement.
CGACCGTTTTGGGCGCGAATGGCAATGGTGGCGGAGGCGGTTGACATGATTCTTCGTCGTCAACTTTGGCGTCGCGTGGCGCTGTTGCTTTTGCTCGTGGTCGGCACGAGCAATCTCGCCCATGCCGCCAGTGTGCAGTCGTTGGCCGACACCAATTGGTGGGATCAATTGCTGCGCTTTTTGAGCTTCCGGGATGCGGCGCTGCGCTATGCGTTGGCGGGGTCGATTTTGTTGGGCCTGAGTTGCGGGCTGTTGGGCAGTTTCATCGTGGTGCGACGCATGGCCTTGGTGGGGGATGCCTTGTCGCACGCGGTGCTGCCGGGCGTGGCGTTGGGCTTTCTGTGGGGCATGACGAAGGACCCGCTGGCGATTTTTGTCGGGGCGGTGGTGGCGGGTTTGGCGGGCACGGCGTTGGTCACCGCGCTGACGCGCACAACCCGGCTCAAGGAAGACACGGCGCTCGGTCTCGTGCTGGCGTCGTTTTTTGCCGCCGGCATCTGTTTGGTCACGATGATCCAGCGGCTGCCGACGGGCAACAAGAGCGGGTTGGACAAGTTTCTCTTCGGCCAAGCCGCGGCGCTCGGCGCGGACGACATCACATTGATGGCGGTGGTGACCACCGTGGCCGTCGTGCTGGTGACGCTGTTTTACAAGGAGTTGTTGGCGACGAGTTTTGACGAAGGCTTTGCGCGTTCCAGCGGCATTCCATCGGCGTGGGTTCATCATGGCCTCATGCTGGTATTGGCGGCGGCGACGGTGATCGCATTGCAAGCCGTGGGTGTGGTGCTCGTTTCCGCCATGCTGATTACACCGGCGGCGACCGCCTACCTGCTCACGGATCGATTGCATCGCATGCTGCTGTTGGCGTCGGGGTTTGGGATTCTGGCGGGAGCAGCCGGGGCGTTTTTCTCCTTCATCGGTCGCGGCCTGCCCACCGGACCGTTGATGGTGATCGGCGCGTCGACGGTGTTTGCGGGCGCGTATTTTCTGGCACCCCGTCATGGCGTGGTGGCGCGCTGGTGGCGGCACCGCCAGAGTGCGGCGCGCACCTCGCGCGAAAACACGCTCAAAGCGTTGTATCATGTATGGGAGGATGATGGTTTTCGCGATGTCGGGGTGACCTTGTCCGCGCTCGCCGAGCGTCGCCGCGAGACCATCGAGGAAGCGTTGTCGCGCAGTGGCAACCTGATGCGGCACGGACTCGCGACGGTGGATCGGGACGTGGTCTATTTCACGCCGGAAGGTCGCCAACGCGCGGCGGAGATCGTGCGTAATCACCGTCTCTGGGAATTGTATCTGACCAACTCGGCCAACATCGCGCCGGATCACGTGCACGAGGATGCGGAGAAGATCGAACACGTGCTCGGTGAAACCGTGGTGCGTGAATTGGAGCGTCGGCTCAACTACGCGACGGTCGATCCGCACGGCAAGGCGATCCCGGGACCGCGCGACATTCACTTCGACGCGGCGACGCGAGCGGGTGGTGAGAAAACGAATACAGGAGGAACCCGGGAATGAACGAACTGATTCCCGCTTTTGACTGGCATCGCGTGATGGTCGCACCATGGACCGAAGACCTGGCGCTGTTCGGGTGGATCGGACTGATGGGATTTTTAGTGACGGCCGCCTGTGGTTTGGTCGGCAATTACCTGATTTTACGACGCATGGCGCTGATGGGGGACGCGGTGAGTCACAGCGTGTTGCCCGGTCTGGTGATCGCATTTCTGGTGTCGGGCAGTCGGGGCACGTGGCCGATGTTTCTGGGCGCGCTGGCGGCCGGGGTGGTCACAACGTTGTTGATCGAAGCCATTCATCGCCGCACCCGGGTGAAGCAGGACGCGGCGATTGGCATCGCGTTTTCAACCCTGTTCGCCATCGGCGTGCTCCTCACCTCGATTTACAGTCAACAGATCGATTTGGATGCGGAGTGTGTGCTTTACGGCGAGATCGCTTTTGTGCCGCTGGAGCCGTTCGTGGAGTGGGGCGCGGCGGTGCTGGGCCCGGTTTCATTGGTCCGCATGGCAGGCGTATTGATGTTCGTCGTGATCATCATCGTGGCTTTCTACAAAGAGCTGTTGGTGGCCTCGTTCGACGACGGACTGTCCCGGGCCATGGGCATCAATCCGGCGTGGGTGCACCACGGCTTAATGGCGTTGTTATCCATCGTGGTGGTGAGTGCGTTTGAGGCCGTGGGGGCAATTTTGGTGATCGCCATGTTGATCCTGCCGGGAGCGACGGCGTCTTTGCTGACCCAACGTTTGAGTCGCATGCATTTTATCGCGGTGGGCCACGCGGCGCTCAGTGCATGGTGGGGAGTGAGTCTCGGGGTATGGCTCGATTGCTCCATCGGGGCCGCGATGGTGGTCATGGGAGCGGTGCTGTTCTCACTGGTCTGGGCGTTCACCTCGTGGAGCTCTCGACGGAGTGGGAGGCGGACGGCAATCAACGCGGGTGAAATGAAACATGAGAGCGCTTGACGGACTGCTGTTCGGGATGCTTGTGGGCTGCACGTTATCGGGTCAGGTGGTGGAATCGCCCATGACGGTCGCGCCCGGCGCGTGGTTGATCGAAGCTGACGTGGCGGCGGGAGCATGGGACCGTTCGCACGCGCATGGCCACCAGCGGATCAGTCGTTTTGGGGCGATCTTGTTGACGACCGGCGTCGGCGACGGGGTGGATGTTCAGATCGGTTTCGATGGTTGGTCCGAAGAGCGCTCGGGGACACCGGGACAGGTGAATCGCGCCGACGAATGGGGCGATGGCTGGGTGCGAGCGAAGTGGAATTTTTCGGGTGATGAAGCCGAAGGCCCGGCGTGGGCGTTGTTGCCTTATGCGAAGGTGCCCATGCACGAGGGACAATGGGAACCCGGTGTGGTGTTGATTTACGGTCAGCCCTTGTCCGAGGATACTTGGGTGGAGGCGATGGCGTCGCTGGACTGGGTGGAGCGCGCCGCCGGCGGCCGGGAATCCCTGGGTTTTGCCGGAGTGGTGTGGGGGCGAAACTACCATCAGGTCGGCGATATCTACGCGGAGGCTTTGGTCGAGTGGAACGACGCCGGCGATGTGCCGCTGACGATGGGAATCGGCCTGGCGCGCCCCTGGTCCGAACGCTTCAGCATCGATGTCGAAGTCCTGTTCGGATTGACCGGACCGGCGCCGGACCTGGGGGCGGCGTTGCGAATCGTGTGGGCGTTGTAGGCGTTTCTACTCGGCGAAGCCGAAGCCCCAGTTGCGACGGCCGTAGCCGTAGGTGACCGGTGAAACGGCTTCGAGTTCGGCCAGAGCGTCGGCTATCGTGCCTCGACTAAAACGCGTTTCAAAAGCAGCGATGTCAGCGTCGTAGGCGGCCAGCAGATGTGACTTGACCGGCTCCTCCACGAAGGCGTGGGAGAGGGAGTTGCGGCCAAGTTGGACGAGTTCGGCCCACGATAAATTGAAGTGCGTGACCGCCGTGTAGTATTCGTCCGTCATGTTGCTGTCCCACATGCCGCGATCATCGGTGTTGAGGCAGACCGGCACGCCGGTGCGAAGCAGCTCCGGGAAGGGGTGCCGATCGAGGTCGGTCACGTATTCCAGCAAGCGGTTCGAGATGAGATTAACCTCAATCAACGTGCGATCGCTGTGCTGCAACATGAGGAGCGTGTCCTCGTCGCCGAGAATGTTCACACCGTGACCGATCCGGGACGCGCCGAGTAACAGGGTATCGCGAATGTTGTGATCGGGACTGTCCATTTCACCGGCATGGATCGCGAGGGGGAGGGTGGGATACTTCGCCCGCAAGCGTCGATAGGTGTCGAGAAAACGGCGGGGGTAGCCTTTGCCGTTTTCCTCGATGCCGGCCATGTTGATGCCGACCCAGCGATCGCGGTGCGCATCCACCCAGGCGTAGGTGTCGATCAGGTCTTGTTCGGCGTCGGGAGCGAAGCGCAAAATCATTTCCAGAAAGCGCAGCTCCAGTCCGGTAGCCACGATGTCGGGCTGGGCCAGACGTGCCTCCATCATCGCGACCGCCTCGGCGTCGGACAGGTCGGAGAGATCGTTGTGCTGCATCCCGCGGACGCCAAATTGGAGTTCAAGATAACGCACGCCCTCGGCGGCGAAGGCTTTGATGTTCTCCGCGAGAAGTTCGAAGCGAACGTGCGGATTGGCGTTGATGTCGCCCAGCCGAGGCCAGTGGTCCTCAAAAAACACCGCGCGACCTTCGCCCGGGGCTTCGAGGCGAAACGCGTTCAGCCACGCGTCCCGTTCGTTGCTGGTCATGGCCGTCAATGCGACATACTCGCGTTGTTGGGCGGGCGGCAAAGCTCGGTAGGTGGCGGCTCGGATTGTGTGGTGACGGGCGGTCGCCGCGATGGCGTCCGGCGCGGCGTCAAAGCGTTCGCGGGCATAAAATACATCACCGCCATTGCGGGCGGAATCGGTGAGGATGGCCCACATCCATTCCGAGCGATTGGCACCGCCGAAATGATTGTGCAGGTCGCCGCCTTTGGGGAGAGCATAGAGCAGGGCGTAGAGTTGCTCCGGGGTGGCCTGGCTTCTGACGGCGTCGAAACGGGCGCTGAAATTATCGGCATTCGCCGTGACGGCGATGGCGAACAGGACGAGAGCGAAGCGGAGCGCAGGCATGACAGAAAGGCTCGGCCGGAGCATGAGCTGCGCCAATGAAAAAGGTGGCGGATGGCACCGGCTTTGCTGAACTTGGGGGATGCCGTTGACCCGATTCTCCGTTCCCGCCCTGCACACCGTCACTCGCCAACTCGCCGCCGTGGCGATGCAACAGGCCGAACCGGACCTGGTGATTCGCGGTGGTCGGGTGTTCTCCACCTACACGGAGCGGATTCACGAGGGCAAAGAAGTTTGGATCAAATCGGGCCGGATTGCAGCCGTGAAACCCGCGGGCACCTGGAAGAAGACGAAGGGCTCCGCGACGCGAGCGTTCGACGCCAGGGGAGGCATCGTCGCTCCCGGGTTGGTGGACCCGCACATCCACATCGAGAGCTCCATGATGACGGCCTGTGCGTATGCCGAAGCCGCCCTGCTCAACGGCACCACGACGATTTTTTGCGACAGTCACGAAATCGGCAACGTCTGCGATGTCGCCGGTATTGAGTGGATGCTCAAAGATGCCCGCGTCGCGCCGCTAAATATTTTCCTCACGGTGCCCAGCACGGTGCCGGCGACCTCGCCGAAGTTTGAAACCGCCGGGGGAGATCTGACCGCCGCCAAGATCGGCCAACTCTTTGACAAGTGGCCGGAGGCCGTCGCCCTGGGGGAAAAAATGGATTTCGTGCAGGTCGCGATGGGCGACGAACGCAGCCACGCCGTTTTGGGCGAAGCCATCAAGCGGGGTAAGCCCATCAGCGGTCACATCTACGGACGGGAGTTCGTGGCCGCAGGGGCCGCGAGCGGTATCAATGACACGCACGAGGCGATTGATCGCGATATTGCCGACGATTTTCTGGAAAACGGCGTGTGGGTTTTTCTGCGCGGAGGTCCGCCCACGACGCCGTGGCACTCGCTGCCGGAGGCCATCAAGACGGTCACTGAACTCGGGGCCAACCCGAAGCGGGTGTGCGTGTGCACCGATGACCGTGACGCCGACGACTTGTTTGTCTTCGGTCTGGACTGGGTGGTCCGCGAGGCGATGCGAGCGGGAATGCCGCGCGAGACGGCGTTGAGCATGGGATCGCTGCATCCGGCGACGCGCTTTCATCTGGACAACGAGATTGGCGGCATGGGCCCGGCGCGCCGGGCTGATCTGGTGCTCATGAATGATGACCTCGAGCCGCAGTGCACGTGGTATGGCGGCGAACTCGTGGTGAAAAACCGCCGCGTTACGCCGCTGTTGGAAGAGGCGTTGAGTCAGCCCTATCGCTACCCGAAAGCGGCCTATCGCACGGTCAAGTTACCCCGGAATCCCCAACTCACTCCGGCGTTGCCGACGAAGAAAGTCACGGCCAACACGATTCGCACGGAGCTGCCCGGCATCATCCTGTTCCACGACCGCGTGGAGCTGGAAGCCGCCGATTCGTGGGACGCTCACTTCGCCCAACACGACCTCTGTTTCGTGACGGTGGTGGAGCGCCATGGGAAATCAGGCGAAGTCGCACACGGGCTGTTGAAGAACTTCGGTCTGAAATCCGGTGCGGTGGCGAGCAGCGTGGGTCACGATGCTCACAACATCATTATCGCTGGCACGAATGATGCCGACATGCAGCTTGCGTTGGCCACAATCAAAGCCAGCCGGGGAGGCGTGTGTATCGTCCGCCATGGCAAAGTGGTGGCCGAAGTCGCACTGCCGATCGCCGGTCTGCTTTCGGATCTGCGGGCGCGGGACGTCGCGAAGGCGTCGACCAAGCTCAAGCGGGCGTGGGCTCAGGCGGGATGCACGCTGCCTTACATGGGCTTCAATCTCATCCCGCTCTCGGTCATCCCGGAAATCCGGATCACCGACAAAGGGCTCGTGACCGTGCCCGGCATGCAGATTTTACCCCTGTTCGAGTAGGTTGGTTTCCGGCGATTTCGGGGAGAAATTCCCCCAGATTTTCGTCATTTACGCCGTAATTTAATTAATAGTGTAAATAAGGGATATATGAGCGTTATTTCTGGTAGGGAGGCACGAGCCGTGCTTTGAAACCCTTCCGATCAGACTTATCGCCAATGAACCGACTCAAATATTCCCACCTCCCACTGGCGGCGTTGCTCGCTGGTATTGTCCCGTTTGCCGCTGCTCAATCCGCTGAGGATGAGCCGATTACGATGGATGAATTCGAAGTCAGCGATGTTCCCGTGGAGGAGAACATCATGCCGACATCCCGCCCCTTTAATTCAGTGTTCGGCGTGGGAGACAGTATTCTCAACACGCCTCGCAGCGTGACGATCATCTCCCGTGAACAGCTCACGGCCATCGCCATTCAGGACGTGCGGGATTTCGCGAAACTGACTTCCAGTTCGTTTACCCGTTCGAATTTCGGTGCGCCCGCCAATCCCGACATCCGCGGTCAATACGCGGACGTATTCTACAACGGCATGCGCGGTGGCATCACCAGCAACGGCAACGGTATGCCGGTGGATTTCAACTGGGTCGAATCCGTCAATATCGTCAAAGGTCCGGCGACCGCGGTTCAGGGGACTTCGTCCTATGTCGGCGGGTTTATCGATTACATCACCAAGCGACCTTACTTCGATGAAGCCAAAGGTGAAGGCTGGGTGACCGTGGGCACGGACGGCATTTTCCGCGCCGGGATTGATTACGGCGCGCCCGTCTCGGAAAAATTGGCCTACCGTATTTCTTATTCCGGCGAGGATTCCGAAGGCTGGTTTGATGATGAATACCGTAAGAGCCACTCGCTCTACGGCGCCATCACCTATCGTCCTTCCGATGACTACGAGTTGTTTCTCAACGCTCAGGCTTTCTACGCTGAATACACCGAGAATTTCGGCATCAATCGCCCGACGCAAAACCTGATCGATTTCGGTCTCTACCGCACCGGGGTGAACAATAATCAAGGCCCGGGCATCCCGGATTCTGATCCTCAAAACTCCGCCTACGTGACCAGCGGATTTCCGGCGAATGTCATGGTCTGGGGTCCTGAAGTGAAACTCGATCGCAGCAAACGGTTGCTGCGACCCGGAGACAACTCCATCGGCCGCAACTTCAAGGTGCAAGCCGTGCAGACCTTCAAGGGCACGCCTGATCTGACCATCGTGAACAACAACCTGTTCACCTATACCCGCCGCGAAACCTACAGTTCCTACTACTACTCTGAAATCGTCGATCCGACGGTTACTTTCGAATCCCGCTTGGAGTTCATCAAGACCTTGGGTGATCACAAGATCAACGCCGGTGTGGCTGGCCGCTACATCACCAACAAAGCCTACAACGACTTTTACTTCGAGCCGGCGGCCGTCTGGGACCTCACGCGTGATCACAACTTCATCGACGTCACCAACTCGGTTAACTTCCCGGGCTATGGTCAGGGTGCGTTCGGTTTCGATGGTGGTCCGGTTCCCGGATACCCCGGTCGCGTCGCCAGCGCCCAGTTGGAAAATGGCGACACCAATGAGTCTTCCGCGATCAGCGGCTCTCCGTTTGTGCAGAGTTTCTTCAAGCTCAGTGATACGGTTTCGGTCATCGCAGGCGGTCGACTGGACTTCCTGAAAGTTACGACGGAGGATCCCTTCACCGCTGACTCCGAACGTTCGATCAGCGTCACGCTGCCCAACATCAATGCGAGTATTGTCTTCGAGCCCGTGCCTGACCTGACGTTCTACGCCACGGGTAACTTGAGCGAGAACACGTCCGGTGCCACCGGCAATGGTGGTGGCTTCGCCGGTCTTGGTCGCAATGACGCAGGCGACATCGTGCTGACCAAGTCCGATTTCACGCAGCCGAGTGAGTTGTTTGAAGTGGGAGCCAAACGTTCGCTCATGGATGGAAAGCTGTTCTTTGGCGCCGCCTACTACCATCAGACGCGCCAGAACAAGCCGATCAACAGCCCGGTGGCGACCTACACTTACGACGGGGTGGAATTCGAAGTGAACTACCAACCCAACAAGAACTTCTTCACCACGTTCTCCATGGGTTACATTGATGCGACCACGCCGGGCGTGGGTTTCGAGGCCCTCAACGTGTCGCCTCCGGCCGCTCCGGAAGTCCAACCGTCGTCGGGTGGCGAGACCAAGATTCAAGGCCTGCCATCCTACCAGATGAACGGCATGATCTCCTACAAATTCGACAACGGCTTTGGCCTGACCCTCAACGGCACCTACCACAACGAGATCAACAACAACTGGGCAGGCACCATCGTGATTCCCTCCCAATACGAGATCGACGGCAGTGTTTACTACGCTGCTGACACTTGGGAGGCGCGTTTGGCCGTGCTCAACCTGACCGACGAAGAGAACTGGTCTCCGCCGAATGGCACTTACGGCAACGAGTCCATCGTGGCTGAGGCCGGAATTCGCGCCGAGCTCACGGTTAAGTTCCGTTTCTAATCAATCACTTCTCGTCCCTTGAGTGACACGACCGCCGATTTCGATCGGCGGTCTTTTTTTGCCCGTTCGGAGCGAAATCACGGGCTGAGATTCCTTCGGGATTGAGGGCAGGTGCACCCTTGCACTGTGCCATTTCGGTGCCCAAGGTGGACCCACACTAACTGAATCCAACCCCCCTAAAGGTCGCCGGCTGAGTCCGGCGGCCTTTTTGTTGGATGGCGTGGAGGCGAACTAACCGTCGGGACAAAAGCCGTAGAGCAAGTCGTCGCGACCTTTGCCCGGCCAGTTGACTTGATCGATGCTCAGGTGACGCATCACGGCGAAAACGAGATCATTCAGCGCCGACTCGAAACCGAAGATCGACAACAGCGGAGGTGCATCAACTTGGATGACGTAGGCTCCCGCCCCGACGCCGCGCAACATGTTGACACTGCGCTGCACCATTTCGGCCTCCCCGGGGCCGTCGCCTTGCAGGATGATCGCCGGTTTGGGGTGGGCCGTCATTTGTTGGAATGGGCCGTGGGCAAACTGGAGGAAGTCGGAAATGGCCGGGCAGTTCCAGTAAAGGCCTTCCATGAACTTGCACGCGAGATTCTGGGAGTAATCCGAAATCGGGGCCGCGGTGATCACATTGAAGCCGCCGGCGAATGCGCTGGGCAACTGACACATCGCCTCGCGCAAAGCAGGCGGAGCCTTCACCTCGAGCAAGGGCAACAAGGTTTCCGCCGAAGGCACCGGCACGCGCGAACGAGGGAATTGTGCGGCAAATTGCAGCGTGGCCAGATAGCCCGCCAGCGGTCCGACAAACCGAATCAGCGTCGTGTATTCCTCGGCCAGCGGGAATTCGATCAACTCGCCGCCCCGTTGAATGAGATGGCGCAATAGCTGGGCGCGGTCGGGCTTGCCCGCCGCTTCGGCCGCCTCCGGGGTGGTGGCCGAAAACAGAATGGTGTGCGCGAAGTCCCGACCGCGTTGCAGCGCGATCTGGGCGTTGGGCGAGACGCCTTGACTGAAAACCACCAACGTCTTGCCCGCGAAATTCGCGGCGGGTGCATCAACGAAACCGGACAGCGGCAGGTAGGCGGCGGCGCGATCCGTATGCAGATTGAACAGCGTGGCGAGATACCGCGCGTGAGCTTCGGAGCTCCCGGTTCCGGTCACAATAAATCGCTCGCTGGCCAACGTGGCCGGCGCAAGGGGACGCGGTCCGGCCGTGAGCATGTCGCTCAGGATGGCGGGAATCCGGCTCAGTCGGTGGGCCAGCAATTCGAGCCCGTGGGGATCCGACAACGGCGCGTTCATCAATCGCTGAGGGACTCGTCGTCGAGAAAGATCCAGCGCTCAACATCGAGGCGGTGGTGTTGCAACGCCTCGGCATACTCCGGTTTCTTCACCAGACTCGAAGGCGAGTTCATCACCATCTGGATTTTGAGATTGGGCACGTGCTGCTTGAGCAAAGACACCGAGGCCTCGTAGTCGCGACTATCGTAACCGACGCCGATCCGACGATAAGCCTCGTCACTCGACAGGGCCATGCCGGTTTCGGAGAGCATTAAATCGGTTGCGTAAGCGCCGAAGCCCGCGCCCCGTCCGTCATTGTAGAGCAGTTGAATCACGCCGACCCCGTAGTGGATGATGTGCTTTACGGATTGCTTGAACTTGTCGCGATTTTCGACCGTGCGCAGCGGGAAGCGGTTGAAGAGTGATTCGCTGTGCAGTCGCACCACCGGGATGTCGTAGATGCGGGCCTTGCCGTGGGTCAGGATCACAAATTCCTGACTCGTCACGATGTCGTAGTAGACATGCACCCGGAACCAATACGGCGTGGTCAGCAGATCGACGATGGGATCGTCGGGGTGAGCATCCTGATACGCCTTGAGATTTTTGGCGTGAATACGGACGAGGAAACGGTTGCCGCGGATGAGCTGGTAGTTCGTGACGAGCGGGTTTTCTTCGGCGATGTAGTCTTCGATCTTCTTCTCCCCGAAAATCGACTGGAACTCTTCGGCGTTGAGCAACACGTCGTCGTCGACGGGCTTCATCGGCAGGAAGTAGCTGGCCGAGTAAATGAACCGCTTGGCCGCAGGCAGGGCGTGAGGCTTGAAGGGCACCACCGGTTCGGGCGGAAGGGCGCGTTTAACGCGCGTTGCGGAAGGTCGGTTCAGGATGTGTCCGCTCGCGGCCTTCGAGGTGAGGTAGGCGAGGTTGAAAGGCGATGGTTCAAATTCCAGCGTCTCCGTATCGACGACTTCGATACCCTGGTCGCGCAGCGCGTTCACTTTGTCCGGGTTGTTGGTCAGCACGATGAAGGGAGCCGTGATGCCGAGCAGTCGGTAAATGTCGGAAATGTTGTCGTAGTTGCGGTGGTCCTTTTTCAGCCCCATCGAGGCATAGGCTTGAAACGTGGACAACTGGTCGAGCGAGGCCTGCACCATCATGCGGTCGCGTGATTTCCCAATGTAGCCGACGCCGCGTCCTTCCTGCATGAGGTAGAAGAGAATGCCGCTGCCTTTCTCGGCGATCACCTTGAACGCGCCTTCGAGTTGCTGCACACAATCACAATCGCAGCCGCGGAGGGTCTCACTCGTGACGCACGAGGAGTGCAACCGGGTGTAAATCACCTCGGCCTTGGTGATGTCACCAAACGCCAAGGCAATGATGTAGTGCTTGTCGATGATGTCCTGGAAAATGTGCGTGCGGAACGGCCCGAACCGGGTGTCCAGTGAGCACGTGGCCACGTAGAGGGTCGTGCCATGCAACGGGCGATCATCGACGGTCTCCGGATGCAGGAGACTGCCTGTGGCATGCTGCATCTCCTCCACGAGCCGTTGGAACTCGGGCGGGATGTTGGGAAATTGAATCGAAGGTTGAACGGATTCGGTCGAAGGCATGGCCAAGGGGGGAATGAAAAGGGAAACGCGCGGCGTTACCCGGAAAATGGAAATATACGGAAAAACTGGAGAAAGAAAATCGCGGCGATCACATAGCCCACGACAGGGAAATCCTTGGGCCGACCGCTGGCGAGAGCGAGCAGTGAGGCGCAGATCAGTCCGAGCCCGATGCCCTCGGCGATGCTGAAAGTGAGGGGAATGCACAAGATCGTGAGCATCGCGGGGGCGGCGACCTTGAAGTCGTCCATTTTAATCTCCGTGACCGATTGCAGCATGAAGATGCCCACCACGACGAGAGCGGGAGCGGTCGCGGCAGCGGGAATCGCCAGAATGACCGGAGTCAGAAAGAGCGCCAGCAGCATGAGCACCGCCACGCTGACCGCAGTGAGACCCGTGCGCCCGCCCGCTTCGACGCCCGAGGCGGATTCAATGTAGCTGACAACCGTGGAGGTGCCGAACAAGGAACTGAGAATCGCCGCGATGGAGTCGGCGACCAGGGCGTTGCCGGCTTTGGGCAAGTTGCCGTCGGCGTCGAGTAAACCCGCGCGATTGGTGACGCCGATCAACGTGCCGATGTTGTCGAACATGTCGACCAGCAGCAGCGTCAAGATGAGGGGCAGCGCGATCTGAAAGGCGGACCAGTTTTGCAGGAAACCGAATTCAAGTTGCAGAAAAACGGGAGCAGGCGAGGCCGGCAGGTCGATCCAGCTGCCAGGCAGGCTCGTGACCTTGCCGCCTTGGCCGTCGGACACGAACAAGCCGATGAGGGACGTGATCAGGATGCCCAGAATGATAGCGGCCGGCACGCGACGCGCCACGAGAATGATCGTGATGGCGATGCCCATGAGACACACGGCCACGGGACCCGAGTTGAAATCACCGTGGGTGACAAATGTGGCCGGACTGGCCGCGATCACGCCGCCGTTTTTAAGCCCGATAAAAGCGATGAACAGACCAATGCCGCAGGTGATCGCAATCTTCAGCGAATACGGGATCGCCCGGACGATCTTCTCCCGCACGCCGGTGAGGGACAGCATCAGGAAGATGATGCCGTTGACGAATACCATGCCGAGGGCTTCCTGCCAGCGCACCCCGGCTCCCAGGCAGATCGTGTAGGTGAAAAACGCGTTGATGCCCATGCCCGGGGCGAGGGCCAAGGGAAAGTTGGTCAACGCGGCCATCAACATCGTGCTCACCGCTGCGGTCAGCGCGGTGACGGTGACGAGAGCGGCTCGATCCATGCCGGTGTCGGCCAGGATGTTGGGATTCACCGCCAGGATGTAGGCCATGGCGGCAAAGGTCGTGAGACCGGCCTGAAGTTCGCGGGAAACGGTCGTCCCGTGGTCGGAGAGCTTGAACAAGCGATTTAGCATGGGCGGGGGCGTGAAAGCATTGGCGGTGCCAATGGCACCGAAACGATTGAAGCCCGGACCACGCGCGGCAACGCATGAATTGGGCTCATTGCTACCGAAGCCGCAGGCTAGGCGCGGCGCAGCGTGATCGCGACGATCTCGGGTGCTGCGGCGGTGAAGGCGGCGCGAAACGTTTCCGGTGTTTGGGCGTCGGCTTTGTTCACGCGACGGCGCGGCAATTTGAACGAAATTTCGTCTTCCTTGAAGGGCCACGGAGTGATGCTCCATGTCCCGGCTCCCAACGGCCGGGCCTGCAATTCGTGGCGGTCACCGTGGCGATCGGGTTGCCGGTGCCGCAGCGCGCGCGGTTCATCGTAACCGGAGCAGGCGATCAGCGAAAGGTTGTCACAACACTGCAGGAACTCGAAACCGCGCGTCATGGATTCGGGCGATAAGTTGAGTGCCCGCATGGTTTCCTCCTGCCAGGCCCGTTGCTCGGCCACGAAGGTGGCGTGGGCCTCGCGATGTTCGGGTTGGATGGATTCGAGGTCCGCCTGTTCGGTCAGCAGGTTGACCGTGTGCATGGACACCACGACCGCGGCGGCAGGGTCCACCTCCGCCACGGCGCGAGTCGCTTGGGCGCGCACCCCGAGATACGCCGGAAGATCGATTTCTTCAAAGGCGGAATATGCGCCGACGAGATCACGCGTGAACGCCTCGGGTTTGCCGGCCGGGGTGAGACTCGGGTTCGCGTCGCGCTGCAACCAACCGTCGTCATGGTGATACACCGCATGGCGAATCGGGGCAAAAGGTTCGGGTCGCGCAAACTGTGTGTTGCCCCAGGCATCGGCAAATTCTCCGGCGAGGGCGGCGTGGTCGGGATGGGTGACAAGAAGCCAGGTGGTGTCGGTTTCGGCGCGAATCATGGTTTTGCTCCCTAGCAATTATTGCACCGGTCGAGCACCCAATTGAGCGCGGCATGATGCGCGGAGGGGAAGATGATCTGCAATCCGAGGCTCAATCCATCCGGCAGTGAGATTGGCACGGTGAGGGCGGGTAGCCCGGCGAGGGAAACCGGGGTGGTCAGCGCGAGGAGCGCATCGCGTTGGGGTTGGTCGCACTCGGTATGACGCGGCGCGGGAGACGGGGCGACCGGCATGATTAGAAAGTCGTGCGTTTCAAAATATCGGGCGAAGGCCAGCTTCACTTTCAGCTGGTGAACCAAAGCGCCTTCGAGCTGGGCCGCGCTCCACGTGCGGCCGCGATTGATCCGGGCCCAGACGGCGTCCCCATACACGGCCTTGCTCCGATCCAGGGTGGTTTGGTGAACTGCAAACGCTTCGGTGCTTTGCAGGATACTGTAAGGCTGTCCCGATCCGGTCACGGCACTGGCGAGGTCGCCGTGTTCGTCGAGGGTTTCGGCCGTGAATTTTGCGGCGCGTTGGCCGAGGGCATTATCCCACGGTGGCGCGACGCTCACGTCCATGGCGGCGGCCGGGAGGTAACCTCCGCGTGGCGTGGTCGCGACGGGGGGCAGGGGACCGCGGAGTGATTCTTGCACGCGACGAAGATCACCTGCGGACCGGGTCAACCATCCGGCGGTGTCGAAGCTTGGCGCCAACGGCATCGCATCGCTGATCCAACGATCATGAGGCACATCGCGCCAGCTATAGAGACCGCAGTAGGCGGCCGGGACGCGCAGCGATCCGCCGGTGTCGGTGCCCAGCGCCAACGGCACGATGCCCGCTGCCACAGCGGCGGCGGATCCACTGCTGGAGCCGCCGGAGGTGCGGTCCGGAAATTGGGGGTGGGCCACATTGCCGAAGTGGGGATTTTCACCCGTCAAACCGTAGGCATACTCGTGCAGGTGGGTTTTCCCCACGGCGAAGGCGCCCGTCGCTTCGAGATCCGTCACCAACGCGCCGTGGCGTCGTGGCGTTTTGGCGGGGAGCTGACCTCCCCCTCGCGTCGGCACCGTCGCGAGATGAAACAGATCTTTGATGGCGAACGGCACTCCGGCGAGAGGACCGCTGGTGGTGGGTTTGCGCGCGGTGTCGGCGGCGGTGGTCCAGGCCCACACCGCGCGATGTTGATCCTCCGACAGGAGTGGGAGGCGTTCCCGAAAGGTGGAGATCAGGCGATCAGGTTGTTCTTGGTGCAGTGCTTGCCAGGCGGCGATATCCATGGAGCGCAAGGTTCGGTGGTGAATACGTTCAAAGCAATCGCTGGTGTGCATATTCGACTGGCGCGGCGCGCGGGAACGCGTCTAGTTGAGTGCCATGGACCCGGAAGCTAAAATTGCTGAACTAGGACTCGAATTACCCGCCGCGCCCGCGGCCGGTGGCAACTATCTGCCTTATGTGCGCACGGGGAATCTCGTGTATTGCTCGGGCACCATCTCGGTCAGCAATGGCGCGATGACCCACGTCGGACAAGTCGGCGCGGCTCAGACGATCGAATCGGGTTACGAATCTGCGCGTGTATGTGCGCTCAACACGTTGGCCACGCTCAAAGCCGCGCTCGGTTCGCTGAGCAAGGTGAAGCGTTTGATCTACGTCGGAGGTTACGTGAACGCGGTTTCCGGCTTCGACAGCAGCCCCTTGGTGATCAACGGCGCGAGCGATTTGTTCATCGCCGTTTTGGGCGAGGCGGGACGCCATTCGCGCGCCGCAGTTGCGGTGGCCGGGTTGCCCAAAGACTCGACGGTGGAAATCCAAGTGGTGGCCGAAGCCGCCGACTAATAAAAAAGGGGCACCGTGATGCGGTGCCCCGGTTTGAGTCGGGCAGGAGGGGCGCGATGTCGATGTCGATCGCGATCAGAGCATGGGCCGATTCGGCTCGGTGTCGGCTTCGTAATCGATGCCGTCGAGCCCGAAGCCGAACATTTTCAAAAACTCCGCGCGGTAACCGACGATGTCGGTGAGCTCTTCGAGGTTTTCCGTGGTGATCTGCGGCCAGATCTCCTTCACCGCGGCTTGGATGTCGGGCTGCATCTCCCAATCGTCGACCCGCACGCGGCCGGCTTCGTCGTAGGTGGCGGCCTCGCCACTGTAGAGTTGGGTGGCGAACAAGCGTTGCATTTGTTCAATGCAGCCCTCGTGCGTGCCCTTGGCCTTCATGAGTTTGTAGAGAATGGAAATATAGAGCGGCACGACGGGAATCGCCGAGCTGGCCTGGGATACGAGGGCCTTGTTGACCGAGACCAAAGCACGACCGTAACCCTTGGTCTTCAGGAGCGCGTCGATGCGTTTGCAGGCGGCCTCGAGGTCGATTTTGGCGAGTCCAATAGTGCCGTTTTTATAGATGTCCCAGGTGACTTCGGGGCCGATGTAGGAGTAGGCCACGGAGGTGGCGCCGTCGGCGAGCACCCCGGCTTGATCGAGGGCGTTGATCCAGCGTTCCCAGTCGTCGCCGCCCATGACGGCGACGGTGTCGGCAATCTCTGCATCGCTGGCGGGCTCGATGGTGATGTCGCTGACGATGCCGCGGTCGGTGTCGACGGTGCGGTTGGAGTAGGGCGCCCCCACCGGCTTGAGCACGGAACGATGCACGGCGCCGGTATCGGGATGAGTGCGACGGGGGGAGGCGAGGGAGTAGACGATGAGATCGACCGAACCCAAATCTTCCTTAATCGCGTCGATGACCTGCGTTTTGATTTCGTCGGAAAACGCGTCGCCATTGAAGTTGCGGGCGTAGAGACCTTCCGCGCGCGCCTTCTCGGTGAAGGCAATGGTGTTATACCAGCCCGCGGTGCCGAGTCGGTCCTCTTCCGAGGGGCGTTCGAAAAAGACGCCGATCGTCTTGGAACCGGCACCAAAGGCGGCGGTGATGCGCGAGGCGAGACCGAAGCCGGTGGAAGAGCCGATCACGAGCACGTTCTTCGGACCAGCCGCGATCGTGCCTTTCGACTTCACGTAATCGATCTGTTGTTGGATGTGCGCCGCGCACCCCTCGGGGTGCGAAGTGACGCAGACGAAACCGCGAACACGGGGTTTAATAACCATGACGGGGAGGCTTTTCTCCGTCCGTGGCGGTGGCAAGTGCGGAAAATCGCGGATCAGCGCGAAAAATATCCCAAAAATGTCGCGGCCGGAGACTCCGCTTCCGGAGGCACAATGGTCAAAGTAAACCCGATCACGTCCCCACTGCTCGGGACGAACTTGAACACACCCCGCGAGAAATCGGGCGGGACGCGGGACTGAAATACCAACGCGTTGGTGGCCACGCTGCCGCGACTCTGGAGGTGGGCGGTCAGGCGGAATTCGGAGGTGGCGGGTTCGGTATGATCAGCCAGGCCGTGGAGCGACCCGGTATGCGTCGACGGGTCCCACAGCACTACGAATGAAGGGGAAGCGACATTTGAGCCGGTGACCCGGTGCAGCACACAGGTGCGGAGACGATCGAAGTCCGTCGAACTGGCGAGCAAGCGTTCGTTGATGGCCTGCTCGATCTCCAGTTCGTTTTGTAGCGCCGCCTGGGCGATTTCGGCCAACTCCGCCTGATGCACCGCCAGAGAAGCCTGGGATCGGAGGCGCAGAAATTGTGCGACGAGCACGACGCCGGCGATCGCCAAGGTCGCGGCCACCAGCCACCCGATCATCGCACTGCCGCGCAATGGGGCGGTGGAGAGAGCGGAATGGGAGCGAGACGAATCCGACATGACGAACAATGAGGAAGCGATGCCTTACAGCACCGCCAAGCCAATAACGCCCAGCGCGATGATCACGGCCAGCCAGAGCAGAGCGGTCTGTTCCTTCTGAGTCAGTTTGAACATGCCGAGCTAGATGCCGTAGGGTTGGAGGCGGTCAAAGATCTCCTCGACCAATGGTTCTTGCGCGATGTCGGCCCAGGGGCGGTTGCTGGTCAGGCGGACGAACATTTGCTCACCTTGACTGCGCACGCCGAATTCCATGACCGACGCGAGTAGATCGAGCGGGCGTCGTGGATTGAATTCACGAATCACACGCCGGTCGTAGGAGTGCCAAAACCAGACGTGCTGGGAGAGTCGTTTGTTGTCGAAAATCCGATACTCCGCCCGATGCAATTCGCGTTGGGCCAAAGGGAGATTGACCGTGGTAAAATCAGTCTGCACCGGATCCCACCCGTTGCCCGGCCAGCAGGCGTCGGGTGTGTGGGACGCCACGGTGCTCACGGCGGTTTGCCCCGGTGACCAATAGGCGATGTAGACCGTAATTTGGATCAAATTGCCCTGGGGGTCGTTGCGCAGATAGATGCGTTGGCCCAGATGTTCGGTCTCGAGAATATCGGCAAATTGATAGAGATCGCCACTGGTCGCAATGCGCCAGCCGGGAGGATTGGCCGGCATGAGGGCCAGCACATCGGGCACGGCATCATTCCCGGGGGGAGCCGGTCGGGTCATGAAGAAGAAAAACACCACGCAACCCGTTGCCAGGCCGAAGCCGGTGGCGAGAATGCGGCTGCCTCGGCGAATATTACGGGGTAGGGGCTGATTGGATACGCCCGGGGCGGCGGCGTCCGTCGCCGGGGTGGACGCGGTGGTGGACTCGAATTTTTCCAACAGCAACGCCAGGCCCGCGAGGAGCAGCGCAGTGACGCCCAATATGGCAAAACCCGTCGCATCGTGCCACATACCGCTGATGTCGACCCCCTTGTTGGCCAAGAGCGTGAGAGTGAGCGAGCGCACGAAATTCATCACGATCGCCAGCAGGGGGGCGAGCACGAGCAGCAGGAGTCGACCGCCCCAATGACGCACGAACGCGGCCGAAAAGAAAAATCCGGCAAAGATGCACGAGAGCAGACTGCGCACGCCGCTACAGGCTTCCTCGACGCCCACGGTGGTGGTGGCGAGTTCGATGAGGTTGCCGTTCCGAATCGCGGGTATGCCGAGGATATGCAGCGCGCCCAAAACCCGTTCGGTCACCCACAGCTGAAGTCCCAAGGTCAACGAGCTGTAAGTGCCGGGAGGGATGGGCAGACTCAGCACCCACATCAAAAGCGCGACCACGGCCACCCAGTTGAACGGGATCAGGCGATACGGCTGCAGGGAAAAATACAGCATGAGCGCCGCCACTGCGCCCGACACGCTGCAGCCTAAGAGAAACTCCACCATGGAGTGGGACCAATCCAGTCCGGCCGCAAAGAGGCAGGCCGTCAGCAGGGTGACCAAACTCAGAGCTACCAGGCCTCCGCACACACCGAGGTTTACGGCGTTTGCGGGCAAGAATCGCCGAGGGCCGCGTTGGCGGCTTTCCTGGAGTAGAAGTCCAAAAAGAATCGGGGCGAAAAAGCCGTGGGAAAGGTCGGGGTTGGACGACCACTCCGGGATGATGCGGTAAAGCCAGGTGCCGAGCAGGAAAAGGAACAGAACCGCCAAGGCCCACGCCGACGTGCCGGTTTTACTCAACAACGTCGGCAGCTCACGCCAGGGTCGGGCGGCCAAAGTCATCGTGTTTTCGGGCGCTCAAATCTTTCCAACATGGCGTAGACCAATTCGAGCGAAAGCGGTTGCAGCGTGGGAAGCACGGACTCGACGAATACCTGGTCGGGCGCGCGCACCATGGCCTGCACGGCGGACAGGGCGTTGAAGCGCGTGCCGGTTTGCTGGCGCAGAATGGCAGCCAACTGTTCCATGCGGTCACCGTCGGTATGCGAAGCGGCGAGGGAAAAAAGCGCGATGAGACCGGCGATTTGCTCGGTCGGCTTGGTGAGCTCCATCGGATCGATCCGGGCGCGGACGATGCGGTAGAACTCGGGCTGGGGGTGGGCGATCAGATGCGCGCAAAGCAACTCGATCTGCACCAGACTGGGGGGGATGTTGACCAACTGTTCCAGCAGGCGCGCGTAGGAGGCGGCAAATTCCGGCTGGGATGAATAGGCCTGCAGTTGCAGGGAAATCCGGTCGCGGTCGGAGAGTCGGGTCTGCAGCGTTTCGAGCAGACGCAGGGCCGATTCCGCATCGCCCATTTCGATCAATCGACGCAGTTGGTAATATACCACGAAACCCGGGGTCTCCGGTTTCGGCGGATGCCCCAGCAAGGCTTGCCCAAACTGCCCGGGGCGGGCGCGGATTTCGGTTTCGAGCGTGAGCACCTCGCGCACGCCCGGAGAATAAGTGGCCTTGTTTTGCAGGAGCTTGGTGAGGAGCGCGGTGTTCTGCGTGCGCTCATTGGCAAAGAGCAGGGCGTGAATCCAGGCGGGCGTGAAATCGGGATCGAACTCAAACGCGACGGCCGCGAGTTCCTCGATAGCGGAATAATCGGCGCGCGGCAGAAGGGCCCGCAACCACGTCTGGGCCGTGCGTCGCTGTTGCTCGGGATGATCGGTCATCAGGCGTTCGTAGAGCAGGTTCGACATGTCGGAGCGACCTGCTTGCCAGAGTTTGGCCAACGACAAACCCGCATCGTAGTTGGTCGGATCGTATTCGTAAGCCAACGACAAGGACATGACCGCTTCGTTGAGTTTTCCCGCTTGGTAGGATTCCTCCGCTTTTTGCAGGAAATAGGTCGAACGGGCTTGGTCGATATCACGCCAGTTTTGCGGAATTGCGATCATCTCCACCGTCACGGGATATCCGATGTGACGCATGCCGAAGTAGACCGCGCCGACCGTGGCGGCGTAACCTCCGATCAGCAGGAAGAGGCCGAGCGCGATGGGACGACCCCAAAACGGCCTCACGTCGGCGGCCGCCACACTGCACTTCATCATGCCGTTGGCGTCCGGTTTTAGCAGCGGACAAACGACCCGAAAGCGAGCGGGATTGGCGTAGTGCAGCGCGGCATCGCAACCGGTCTCACCGGCGCGGCCCGAATCGGAGGGGTTTTGGCACGGGCAACGGTCTCGTCGGGCGCGAGCGCGATAGATCGATTTGCGGGTGTTCCAATAGAGGAAACCCCACATGATCCGGGTGATATCAGCAATCCATCCAAGCACAGGGAAGCGACATTGATTGGCAGAAGTTGGGCGGGCAATCCGTAAGAATGAGCCGGATTGAACATAAAACACCCCCTGCGCTGGCATCCGCAGAGAGGTTGGTTACGATTCCGTCGCTTCCACGTCTCTTCGTTACTATGAAATCATCGATCAAAAATCTATTCGTAGCCGCGAGCATGCTCGCGATTTTCGCCGTCCCGACGTTTGCCGCCAAAGCAACGGTTGGGGAAGTGGCTCCCGATTTCACTCTCACCGACATCAATGGCAAGGCGCACCGACTGAGTGACTACCAGGGTAAGACCGTGGTCTTGGAGTGGGTAAACCCGGAATGCCCGTTCGTCGTCAAGCACTACACGAGCGGCAACATGCCTAACCTGCAGGGCGCGTCCACGACGGATGGTGTGGTTTGGCTGACGATCAACTCGGGTTCGGCGGGGGCGCAGGGAGATTATTCTTCGTCCCAAGTCGAGCGGTGGATGGAGCAGACGGGTGCCAAGCCGTCCGCTTATTTCCGGGATCAGGACGGCTCTGTCGGGCACCTTTACGGGGCCAAGACCACGCCGCACATGTATGTGGTCAACCCCACGGGCACGCTCGTATATGATGGCGCAATCGACAGTATCGCCTCCGCCAACAAACGCGATCTGGCCAAGGCGCAGAACTACGTCGTCGCCGCGCTTGCGGCGGTGAAAAGCGGTGGAATGCCGGCCAAAACGCAGAGCCAACCGTATGGTTGCTCGGTGAAATACTGAGCCGATTCCATCTGTTTCAGTTTACCACGGCCGAGGCGGAATGCTTCGGCCGTTTTCTTTGCTGAGATCAGACTTCGACCTCGAACAGGTCCGGTTGCATTTCCCCGACGGCGACCTGATTGACCGACCCCGTCATGCGCACGGCATAGTCGGGCGCGATTTCGATGCCGATCGTTCCGCCGGGCATGTGCACGGTGAGTTTGTCATCCACCAACCCGAGCCGGTGCGCCACGGCGGCGGCGGCGCTCGAACTGCTGCCCGACGCCAAGGTGTAGCCGGCGCCGCGTTCCCAGATCTCAATGCGTATGTTGCCGCGATCGATGACCTCGAGGAACTGCACATTGGTTTTGTGCGGAAATTGCGGGTGGACCTCCAACAGCGGACCGAGTTCGTGCGCCAGCGCCGCAGAGATGGCAGGCAAGGGTAGCACACAATGCGGATTACCGATCGTCGCGGCGCAGAACTTCAAGGTGCGGTCGCCGATCGTGATGGACTCGTTGAGCACGTCGCGCTTTTCGCCCCGGACCGGAATCACGTCGCTGTCGAAACTTACCCGGCCCATATCGACGGTGATAAGGCGGTTTTGCGGGAGGATGTCGGCGGTGACATCACCGCCCGGAGTTTCGATAGTGAAGGGCGAGGCGGTCGCTTGGCCCGAGTCCCACAGATAGCGGGAAAAGATGCGCAGACCGTTGCCGGATTTTTCGGCCTCGGAGCCATCAGGGTTGAAAATGCGCAAGCCGAACTGACTCGAAGTAGACGGGAGCGGCCCCCATAAAATCCCATCTGAGCCCACGCCAAAATTGCGGTGGCAGATCACCCGCGTTTGCGCCCGGGAAGGAGCGTCCCAATCCGGAAAGTCGGCCGGATCGAGCACGATGTAGTCATTGCCCAAGGCGTGATATTTGTGAAATCGCATGGCGGGTTAAAACGAAACGATTGAGCAGAGGGAAGGTCGCGCCCGGCCTCACTCGGGCAGCGTTTTCGTGGCGGTGTCAGTCCTCGGTGGGGTGCAACATTTCCTTGTCCGCCAGCGTTTCACCGTGCCCGAAGAGTCCGTGCTCCTTGATCGCCAATACGATCGGTTCGGGCACCATGCGTTCCCAGGAGTTGTCCCCGACTTGAATACGGCGCAGCACGTCGCGCGAAAAGATGTCGAGGATGTCTGGGTTGTAGCCGACGATGCAGTCGATGTAGTGGTTCTCCATGAGATGCGCGTAGAGATTGCGCAGGTGAGCGGAGACCTGGAGATTGCGGGCCGTCACCATGACGTCCGAGGTGAAAGTCGGTGTCGTAGCCACGAGCGGGGCGGCCGGGGCGTCGTCGGTCCCGGCGTTGAGGTAGCCGTCGTAAGCGGTGCGACGCATCGGATAAACGTAAAGCTTCACCGAATTGCGAAACAGTCGGCCGAACGCCTCGAGAATGCCGCCTTGCAGTGACTCGTAGTATTTCTCGTTGAAGATCTCGAGGAGGTTGTTGATCCCCATGGCGACGCCGATCATTTCATCGGTGTAGCGGCGGAAATAAGAAGTGAGCCGGTAGTATTCCGGGTAGTTCGAGATGAGCACGGTCAAGCCGATCGCGCCGAGCAGATCGACGCGGGAAAGGAAGTCCTCGGCATCGAGATCCCCCGAGGCGAGCAGGTTGTTCATGGTGATCTCCATCAGCACCATCATGTCCTTCCCCTTGACGGCGGACTCCTGCATGAACTGCGCGCAAGCGCAATTGAGCATGTCGACATTGACGTGCGTGACGGGGCGAAAACTTCCGCGTTCCACCAGGATGGCTTTGCGTCGCAACACGGAGGACGGCTGCAGCACCTCCTTGTTGGGACCAAACATAACGGCGTTGGTGAGGCCGAATTGCACCAGATGCAGCGACATGAGGCGATTGTCGACGTTGGCAAACGCGGGTCCGCTGAGGTTGGCCATGTCGACTTCGATGCGCTGGTTGCCGACGTTGTCCATCAACGATGCGATGAGTTTGTCCGGTTCGTCGCGATACATGAACGCGCCGTAGATCAGGTTTACTCCGACGATACCCAGCGCCTGTTGTTGAAGCAGGTTGTCCTTATCCCACATCCGCACGTGGATGATGATTTCGGAGGGCTCGGAGTTGGGGTCGGGCTGAAACCGCATGCCCATCCAGCCGTGGCATTCGTTGTTACCGCGGTAGGCTTTGGCGGCCACGGTGTCGGCGAACACAAAAAATGTGGTATCGGCGCCGCGTTTCTCGGCGAGACGTTGGTGGAGCAGGTCGTATTCATGGTCGAGCATGTTGACCAACCGTTCGCGGGACACGTAGCGCGGGGCCTTGCCGTAGATCTCGTCGCTGAACGTCATGTCGTAGGCCGAGATCGATTTCGCGATGGTGCCCGCCGCGCCACCGGCCTGGAAAAACAACCGCGAGACCTCCTGGCCGGCACCGATTTCGGCAAACGTGCCGTATTTTTGCGCGTCCAAATTGATCGACAGCGCTTTGCGGTTGGTGGTGAGAAGCTCGGCGCTTTGGCTCATGGGACGCACCGTATGCGCGATGCTTCAAGGTGCAATCTTCCCGTGCAGGAACCGATGGTAAACTCCTGCGACCGATTGACGAAAAGCACTGGCTGACGCGTCCGCAGTGCGTAGGGTCTCCCTACGCATGAAGACTTTTTTCGCATCTTTGTTGGGTTCGCTGACCGGTTTCCTTCTTTTGTTTCTGGGCGGTGGGTTTCTGTTGTTCCTCTTTATGATGTTTGCCGCGGCGATGGGGGAGCCCCAGCAGCAAGCGATCAAGTCGGGTTCGTATGTGGTGTTCGATCTTTCGACCAACATTTCCGATGCACCGGTGCAGCTGGACGACAGTGCAATTCTGGCCGCGTTTTCGGGGCAGGACGTGCCCGCCCAATTGCAGACCCGTCAAGTCACCCGGGCGCTGCATGAGATCGCGCAGGATGATCGCATCGCCGGCGTCTACCTCACGGGCTCGTTTACTCCTCAGGGCTACGGCACGTCGTTCGCCACGTTGCAGGAGGTGCGCCGGGGTTTGGAGGCAATCAAAGCGGCGGGAAAACCGATTCAAGCCTACCTCGATTATCCCGATACCCGGGATTTTTATTTGGCCAGCGTGGCGGATGACATCGGCATTGATCCCAATGGAGTGTTGTTGATGCCGGGGCTGGCGACCGAACCGACCTTCCTGGCGGGATTGTTCGATAAATTCGGCATCGGGGTGCAGGTCTCCCGCGTCGGTAAATACAAGTCGGCGGTCGAAACCTACACGCGCCGCGATTTCAGCGCGGAGAATCGGGAACAATTGGAAAGCCTGCTGGGCGATCTGTGGACGCAACTTCGCGATACGGTCGCGACCGCCCGGGGGATGGATCCGGCGACCTTCCAAAGTTTGGTCGATTCGGGGAAAAGTTTTATCGTCTCTGATCTGGTCGAGGCGGGCTTGGTCGATCGGGTGCTTTATGCGGACGAGATCTACGACGAGTTGAAGCAGTTGACCGGTGTCACGGAACCGAAGGAGGCCTTCAAACAGGTGAACCTGACCGCCTATATCCGGCAGATGAGCAAGGTGCAGGTCGGGGCGGAGGAAAGCCCCGCGGTCTTTGGCAGCAAGCAAGGCAAGGTCGCCGTGATTTACGCCGAAGGCGCGATCGTCGGGGGCCAAGGCCGTCCCACCGATGTGGGCGGTAAAAAGTTCAGCCGTGAGATTCGCCGTTTGCGACAAGATCCCAGCGTCAAGGCGATCGTGTTGCGGGTGAACAGCCCCGGCGGATCGGCCGCGGCATCCGAGCACATCCAACGGGAGTTGCGTCTCGCGATGGAGAAAATGCCGGTGGTGGTTTCCATGGGGGGCTATGCGGCATCGGGTGGTTATTGGATCTCCGCCTACTCCCATCGCATCTTCGCAGAACCCACGACGATCACGGGTTCGATCGGCGTCTTCTCGATGTTGTTTAACATCCAGGAACTGGGCCACGATCTCGGGCTGTCATGGGACAGCGTAAAAACGGGCGAATTTGCGGATGCGCTCAGTGCCTCGCGACCGAAGACCGAAGCCGAATTGGCGCTTTTCCAACGAGGCACCGACGACATCTACCGGCAGTTTGTGGCCAAGGTCGCGGAAGGGCGGGGGCTCGACCCCGCCCGCGTCGAAGAGATCGCGCAGGGACGCGTATGGTCGGGCACCTCGGCGCTCGAAATCGGATTGGTCGACGAAATTGGCGGTTTGGCCGATGCCATCGCCTTTGCCGCGTCCGAAGCCGGATTGAGTGAAAAGTTCCGCCTCTATGAGTTCCCGCGCAAGAAGGAGTTGGCGGAAGTCATCGCCGAAGCGATTAACAAGCTCCAGCCGGGGTCGGCTCACTCGGGGTTGATCAGTCAGGTTTCCAGCAAAATTGAAGCATCGTTGGAACAGTTGGAGCAATTCAACGACCCGCGGGGAATCTACGCGCGCATGCCCACGGAGTTCATTGTCAAATGATCGAGTGGGGGCTTCCCATGCCGCCTCGGTTGAGTTGAACTCAATTTCCATGTCCGACCACACTCTCAGCCGCGAAGTTGCAGCCACCGTCATTCCCGCCGGCACGCCGGTGAATTTACCCGCGGGGCTCTCGGTTCATATCGTGCAGTCTCTGGGTGGAAACGTCACGGTGCGCACCGATCACGGTCTGTGCCGCATCGCGCAGAGTGATGCCGACGCGATCGAAGGTTACACCGCCGATGATGCGGCGACCGCGACCGTGGAAGAATTCAGCGAAGCCGCGGTGTGGGACGCGTTGAAAACCTGCTTCGATCCGGAAATTCCGCTCAATATCGTCGATCTGGGCTTGGTCTACGATCTCTCGGTTGAAGACCTCGCCGAGAGCGGCCGAACCGTTGAAGTCAAGATGACCTTAACGGCACCGGGTTGCGGCATGGGCCCCACCATCGCCGAGGATGCGCGGCAGAAAATCGCAGCGCTACCCACCGTGGCGGCAGCCAAGGTTCACATCGTGTGGGATCCGGTCTGGTCGCCGCACATGATTTCAGACGCGGGCCGCAAGGTGCTCGGACTGGAGTAGCACGAATCGGACGACCCGTTCAGGCCGTGACGGAGTCGAGCGAACATCCGCCCACGCCCACCGTGGTCTCGCAGTTCGGCCGCGCGATCACGCCCGGGTAAGGCTCATCGGCGAACGGTTTTTCGGGGTCGTTCAACAGGTGTCGACGACAGACCTCGAACAGGGTGGCTTGGCTGGTGGTGCGGCGCATGTCGTAGAGGAATGCGCCCTGGGGATCGACGCCCTGTCCGACGAAGTTGAGAAACTTCTTCATTCGATTCACATGCGCCAGCTCCGGAGTTTCCGGTGTTTTGGTCGCATGAAACAACGTTTCTGTATAATCGTAGACATCCGCCAACTTGACCGCAGTGACCGGTTGGTGGGCAAATAGCTCGCGGCATTGACGAAAGATCCACGGATTGCGAATGGCGTGCCGTCCGATCATGACGCCGGCGGCTCCCGTCTGCTCGACGATGCGATGGGCACTGGCTGCCGAGGTGACGTTACCATTGGCGAGCACGGGACAAGGCACGCGCTCCACGGCCCGCGCAATCATGTCATAGTGCACCTCGCTGCGATAGCCCTCCTTCACTGTGCGACCGTGCACCGCCAGCATATCGACGCCGTGTTCCGCGACCGCATCCAGCACGGCTTCGTAGGGAGCCGTATCGTCGAAACCGATACGCATTTTCACGGTGAACAAACCCGGGCAGGCCGCCCGCAGGGCACGTAGGATTTCATTCACCCGGGTGGGGTCGCGCAGCAACCCCCCGCCGACGTTTTTTTTGTAAACCTTGGGCGCGGGGCAGCCGAGGTTCAGATCGATCCCGGCGATGGGGTGGGCGAGCAGGGCTTCGACGGTGCGTTCGAGGTGGGGAATGGACTCGCCGATGAGTTGGGCAAACACCGGCCGACCGGTTTCGTTTTCGTCGATCGAACGAACAATGTGTTTTTCCAGACGCGAGGTGTCGTGCACGCGAAAGAACTCGGTCACGAAATAGTCGGGTGCACCGAAGCCCGCCACCACGTTCATGAAGGCGAGGGTGGTGACATCCTGCATCGGGGCCAGCGCCGTGAGGGGCTGGTGCGGGAGGATGGGAGCAGGCAGTGGCAGCAAGGCGTCAGGCTTTGTCGCTGTCATCACCAGTCGCTTCTTCACTGCGTTGACGCAATACCCGCTCGAGAATTTCGGTCATGTCCTCGACCGAATCAATGACCTTGCGGGCCACGAACAGCGGTCGTTTATGCTGCAGGGCCAACACCGTCGAGTCACTGGGGCGCGCATCCACTTCGATGATTTTTTTGCCGATTTCATTCTCCATGCGCAGGAGGATTCGCGCGAAGAAGGTGCCTTCGTGAACGTCGTTGATGATCACGTGTTCGAGCGTCACGCCGAGTCCCAGGAACATCTGGCCGATGAGGTCGTGGGTGAGGGGGCGTTCCTTGCGCACCCCATCGAGCGTCATTTGGATCGCGTTGCCCACGGAGTGATCGACGTAGATGACAAATGTCTTGTCGTCGTTGCCCAAAAAGATGGCACAGCCATTGGCGGTGGGCATCACACCTCGGACGGAGACTTCGACTACATCGGCTTGCATGGAGGCAACGTGGGCGAGGCCGTCGCCCAGCGCAAGCGGTCCTGCGGGAGATATTACATGGTCGTGCCGAGCAACGAAATACCCCACTCGTGGGCCTGTTGCTCCACGGCGGGTCGGTCGATAACCAGCACTTTGCCGGCTTCGAGCGCGGCGGCTCGGATGCCGGCATCACGCATGGATTGCAGGGTGCGCAGGCCGAAGCACGGCACGTCAAACCGGTAGTCCTGCGCCGATTTGACCGTTTTTACGAAGAGCGCATCCTCGGTTTTGAACCCACCGGCGCGCCGGATCATTTCGTCGGTGCCTTCAAATGCTTCCACCGCCAGCACCGTGCCTTTGCGCACGACACAACCCTGGCCAATATCCAACCGGGCGCATTCACGGGCGATTTGCACGCCATGGGCGAGATACTCGTCGGGTATGGGGAATTTGCGGCCGGCAAAGAGCCCGGCCGGTGCGACGTGCGCGTCCAGAAAACTGCGGGCGTCCAATAGATTGATGCCCAGCTTTTCGATTTCCTCCGCGATCGCGCCAAAGATGGTTTCGGCATTGCGGCGTTTGAGAGAAAAGAGAATTCGGGTCGCCTTGAGGTCCGGGTGGAGTCCCTTGAAGAGTCGGCGGGGCGTAATCTGTCCCGCCATGATCGCGTAGCCTGAATCGAATTTTTCCAACGCTTTGAGCATGTGGCCCAGTTGCCCGACTTTGATACGGACCCGGTCCGCGGCGGGCACAGCATGATAAAGCTCGGGCACCGTTTCCTCTTCGAACGCGATCAATTTGAACGGAACACCGGCTTCGCGCACGGCGTCGGCCACCAGTTGGGGATACTGGCTTTGACCGGCAATCAAGGTAACGGGGCGCGTTTGATCAAAGTCGGAAGGCAGGTAAGCGGAGAGCATGCGCACGGAATCTGGGCGAGGCGGCCGTAAATGAAAAGACCGCAGCGTGAGTCACGCCGCGGTCTGGGGAGAGAGGGAGGGAACGCGCCGGTTCGATGGTCTAGGTCTCGGCGCCGTAGTATTTTTTGTAGCTACGGTAGTAACGGTAGTTTGAATAATACTCGATGCGACGCGGTGACAGACCGTTGAGCACGATGCCCAACAGCTCACGTTTGGCGTTCTTCAGTGCCGTGACATACTGGCGGATGTGCTTGCGGTAGGCGCGGTTGAAGCGGCAGACGTAAATCACCTCGTCGGCGTGTTCGGCGATGAGCAGTGAGTCGGTGACTGCACCCAGGGGAGGGGAGTCGATGACGATGAGTTCATACTCCTTCTGCAGACGGTCGAGCAGTTGCACGAACGCCTTCGATTCCAACAACTCGGTGGGAATACGGGAACGTCCACCGGAACGCAGGAGATCAAGATTCTCACCGACGCGCACGATACCCAGTTCGGAGTTATCGGCCGCGGACTCTCCTAGTTCACCACCGGATTCAGACCACGTGATGATGCCCTTGTCGTTCTCCATTTGGAAATGGCGATGGAGCATGGGCCGACGCAGATCGCAGTCGATCAGCAGCGTCTTGCGCCCATGACGGGCGAAACCGCCGGCTAAATTACACGAAACGAGGGTCTTTCCTTCGCCTGGAATTGTGCTGGTGATCAGGATTGATTTGGGAAAGTCCAGTTTCGAGTGGATCTTCGCGGCGCTGTAGACGCTGAGGAAAGACTCGGTTCCCGGCACCTGTCGGTTCTCGAGCACGAGCGAATATTTCTCTTCGTCCTTCAGCGTGTTCAAGTCCGGGATGATTCCCAGGAGGTTGGCTCCGATAAAGTGTTCCACATCCCAGGCGGACTTCACGCGGTCGTCGATGAAGCTCAGGCCCACGGCGACGCCCACGAAGACCAGGATAAAGATCATCACGGAAGACTTGATGATGCCGGAAATGTTCGGCGAATAAGGGGCACCGGGGATCTGGGCATTGTCGAGAGGGTGAACCGGGACGCTCTCGATCCGACGTTCCGTTTGCACCTCCTGCATCCGTTGGGTGATTTGCACGAAGTTGTTGCGAGCGATATCAGCCTGATTCTTGAGACTGCTATATTCGGCTTCGAGGTCCTTGAGCCGACGTTGTTCGGCTTCGGCGACATCGAACTCCTGTTGCATGGCTTGTTCGGAAGTTCGGGCTTCGGCGACGGTCGAACGCAAGTCGGCGATGGCGAGATTGATGGCCTCATCCAATTGTCGCTGGGTGACGGCAATTTCGTTGCCCACCACGATCATGCGCGGATGACGTTCCAGGTAGCGCTCGGCCAGAATGGATTCGTTTTTGCGCAGTTCGGAAAGTTGATTGCTCAGTCCCTTCACCGTGCCGTGTTCGGCGATGTAGGAAATCTCCAGCATGTCGCGGCCTTGTTGTTTAAACCGCTCAATTTGGTTCAAAAGCTCTTCCACCCGGATGCGCGTCAGGCGGGCCGACGTGCGGGCTTCATCCGCCTGAACCAGCCGATTGCGAACCAAGTTCGTGCTGTTGTCCAATGACATCAGGTTGTGCTTTCTCTGGTAATCACGGAGTAGGCCCTCCGCTTGCTCGGCTTCGATGCGCAATGTTTCGGCCCGTTGTTCGAGAAACACGGCGGCGTTGTTCGTCTTGTCGAAACGGCGATCAAACAGGTAGCGCATGAATTCGCTGACGAAGCGATTGGCCACGAGGGCGGTGGCTTCGGGGTCGCGATGGGTAATGCCCACGCGAATGATAAAGCTGTCCCGGATATCGCCCACGCTCAGGCTGCCCAGCGCAGCTCCCACGGAGGGAGGCTCCTGACCGGGCTCCAGATCGGCCAAATACGGTCGCTGGAGGATGCGCACCTCTTCGGGAGTGAGGGAGCGGATGACGCGGTTGCGCATCTGATCGCTGGCCAGTTCCTGCAGGTAGGTATTGAGATCGATGGCGGTGTTGGGCGCTTGGTCGAAGCTCCGGCCTTCGATGGTGGTATCCGGTTTTTCGAACCGCATGGTCGCGGTCGACTGATACATGGGGACCTCTTTGGCTCGCTGATAGCCCAATCCGATGGACACCAACAAGGCGAGGGGGAGGGCGATCCAAAACCGTTCGCGCAGAATGATGGCGTAATCGCGCAGCGTTCGCCGTTCACTCAGTTGCTCGTCGACCGGGTTCTTCGGTCGGGGAGGAGAATTTTCTTCAGGTTCTGACATGCGTCGGCGCGATTAGAGGAACTTCATCGGGACGAATACGATGTCGTCCGGTAGCAGAAGCATGGAGGCTTCCGATTCGCTAGCACTTTCTTTGCCGACCATGGCACTTTGCACATCAATGGTGGAAACAGATTTGGTGCCATCGGGGTTGGTGCGAGTAACCGTGACGGCACGACCTTTGGCCAAGTCGGTGAAACCACCGGATTTCGTGATGGCATCGAGCACGGTCATTCCCGACTCAATCGGCAATGAAACCCGCCCCGGCGAGACGACTTGCCCTTGCACGATAACTTCGCGGGCGGCGTATTCTTCGACCGAAATGGTCACCTGGGGTTTGCGCAGAAAGCGACCATCCTGGTAGGCACGCTCGATGGCATCCTGGGCCGCTTCCACCGTAAGGCCCACCACGCGGACCGGACCGACGAGCGGCAGATTGACTTCACCCTTGGCGTTTACCCGGGAAATGATCGAAAGGTCATCCTCTTGGAAGATCGCCACCCGCAGTCGATCGGTCAGGGCGATGATATAGGTGATGGCGCGACTATTGGGCCCCGGGCGAAAGGCCGCGGGAGCTGGTTGGGCCGGTGAAATTTGCGTCAAAAGAATGACTAGCAGGGCACAGAAACTACCCCGTAATGAAACTAGTTTTTTCACGTTTTTCCTCCTTAAAATTGTGAGCTGGCGTCAAACGTAAGCGATTGACGATCGAAATCGGCAAACGGGAGCGTCGACCAATTGATGAAATAGGAATAGACGAGACCCAACCGCAGGCGTTCCGAGAAGGTGTAGGAAACTCTCGCATAGGCTGAAGCAAAGGTATCTTCCCGGCCGCCGCCCGCAATGCCCAGAAATTTGTTGATACCGCCACTGACGCCAACGCCCATGTTGAGCTTCGCGGAACGAGCGTATTGGAGATTCAGACTGGCGGTGAGCGAGTCGGTCGACAAGTCGGTGGACGTGAGATTGAAGTCTTCCGCGATTTGCGCGCTAAGCGCCAACTTGCGGGTGAAACTCCAGCTCGCCGAAATCGCCGCGTTATAACCGGTGTAATTTTCAGCGGTCGCGCCCGAGGCGTTGCGCACCTGATAGCCGACGCGGGCAGTGCCATTGAGTCCGGGGAGAATACGGCCCGAGACACCCGCGGTGAACGAATGATCCAAGTAGGAGGTCAATCGCGAGGTATCGGTGGAACGAAGGCGATAACCGCCAAAAATATCACGGGTGGGGGACAGGACGTAAAACCAGTCGGCGGATAGGGTCGAACTGGTGTTGTCTACAAATTGGTTGTTGTCGGTATAGTCCTGTTTGTTCCATCCCAGCCCCCCGGCCAAAGAATGCCGTTCGGAGACCGGGTATTTGAATTTCAAGTTGGCGCCGTAAACGTAAGAGTCGGTGCGCAAGTTGACTGTGGGGTCGGCCCGGGTCGATTTTTTGAAATTAAGGCCCAACGTGCCAGTGGTGCGACCGGTGTTTTTGTTAAACTCCAACGAGAAATCCGGGTTCTTGAAGTTCTCGGTGGTGTTACTCGAAAACTCCGAAAAATTGACGTTGGCGGATGCGTTGACGCCGATCAGTCCGGCATGCCGCCGGTAGTCTAATCCCACTTGGCCGGAGTAGACATAGTCCTCACCACCCGCCGCCGAAGCGAAGATGTTGGTGTCCCAGGTGACGGAAACACTGCCGCGCACGAAGACTTGGTCTTTGCCCTGATTCCACCGCACGATGGCGTGAGCGGGAATGGCGCTGGAGGCAACCAGTCCACAAAGTAACCAGAATTTGGTGCGGTTGATGGCAGAGATGGTCATCGACGAGGAATCAAAAGGGGACCGGGTTATTTCTAACCGGAGCCGTTGCCAGTCGTGACCGAGTCATTGCTTACGGGCGTCGCTTCCTGCGCTTGAGTCAAATCGGTGACTTCGACCGCCACGAATTCGACATCGGACGGATCATCACCGGCATCATTGTCGTCGCCTTCATCGAAAATATTGGCCCAACCGTCGCCCGAGCTGTCGAAACCGGAACCGGCGGAAAGGTCGTTGTCGTCGGACGAAGCATCGGGATTATCGCTGCCGTCGCCTTCGTCACCATCGTCGTCCTGGTCACCATCGGTGTCCGTGCCGATTTCGACGGAATCCGAATCGGGGCCGTTGCCGATTTCTTTCTTTTCAGCCACGTCGAAGAAGACGGTCTTACGAGCATTGCAGGCCAAGGTCACCTTGTCCTCCACAAACTCCATTTCGTCTTCGGGAATATCTTGAATTTGAATCACCGGAGCTTGACCGGGCAATTGGCGAATAATGGCCTGCTGGCCACCACGGAGCGTTTGTCCGCTGGCGTCGGCAGGACCTCCTTTTACGGTCACATCGCCTTCCACCAATGAAATTTTGGTTTCGTTGTCATTGGCTTCGATCACGACTTTGCTGCTCCGGATGGAGACTCCGCCAATGGGAGTTGCATAGTTCATGGTGCTACCGGCCACGAGTTTCGGAGTGCAGAGCCCCACGGTTCCGCGAGGAATGAAAGCTGCCGTGCGCGAAATGGAAGGTTCGGTTTCCAGATCGGAGCGATCCGGGGAAAACGGTTCCTGGCTGAATCGTTTCACTTCCATCCGGGTGTTCGTATCAAGAAAGACTCCGGTGCCGTTGGAGAAAACCATCGCATTGTTCGAATCCTCCATGGTCTGAATCACGGTGCCCTGCGCGTTGTGCACCGATTTTTTGGCCAAATCCTCAATCCGTTCTCCCGTATCAATTTCCGACTGTCCTTCCAAGTCGGCCACGTAAAGTTTGCTGGTCGGATTCTTTTTGGCCGCCGTAGCTACAGATACCAACACCAAAGCACTCACCATGGTCGTGGTGACGATTTTCGTAATTAGCGTGGTTGTTTTCATGGTATGATTATTCACTTGCGTGAGAAGTTAACGCAACCCTTGGGCATTCCGTGAAAACACTCAACTCGATATGGGTGTTCCTCCATTAGGCCTAAGGACAATACCCTAGGAGAAGATTTTACGGTTCCTATGCAATAACAATATTCAAAATCCGCCCCCTCACGTAAACGACCCGGCGGATGGTGCCGGCTTCGAGATGACCGGAGATATTGTCCAGTTCGCGGGCGGCTTTCATGGCGGCCTCTTCGTCGGCATCTTTGGAGAGGGTGATCTCCCCGCGGCGCTTCCCGTTGATTTGCACCACCAGCTTTTGAGTCTGGGTCTCCAGGAGTGACGCTTCGTAATTCGGCCATGGCGTGGCCTGAACGGGAGGAGGGCCACCGAGTATGCCCCACAACTCTTCGCCGATGTGCGGAGCAAACGGCGCCAGCAATTGCACAAACGCTCGAGCGGAGTCCCGGCTGATGGCGGGAGATTTTTGCAAGGCGTTGGCGAAGATCATCATTTGAGAGATCGCCGTGTTGAAACGCAGGGCTTCGATGTCTTCGCCGACTTTCTTGATCGTCGCATGCAGGAGGGTGGTCAATTCCTCCGGCTCGGAGCCGGCGGCATCGGTGACCTTGGTGCTGGCGGCGCCTTCGGCATCGACCAACTCCCGCCACACTTTGAGCAGGAAGCGATGCACGCCTTCGATGCCCTGAGGGTTCCACGGTTTCATGGCGTCCAGGGGACCGAGGAACATCAGGAAGAGGCGCAGACTGTCGGCACCGTGGGACGCGATGATCGTGTCCGGGCTGACGACGTTGCCGCGGCTTTTGGACATTTTTTCGCCGTCCTCACCGAGAATGATACCTTGGTGAAACAGTTTTTGAAATGGTTCGTCGAAGGGCAGCAGACCGATGTCGAAGAGCACCTTGTGCCAAAAACGAGCGTAGAGCAGGTGCAACACGGCGTGTTCGGCACCGCCGACATAGAGATCGGGGGCTCCCCAATATTGCAATGCTTCCGGGCTGGCGATCGCCGCGGAGTTTTTAGGATCCAGGTAACGCAGGTAATACCAACACGAGCCGGCCCATTGCGGCATGGTGTTGGTCTCGCGCCGGGCGGCGAACCATGTCCCATCAGTGGGGCGGTCCGACGTTTTGGGCGCGGATGCACCGGTCGCCGGATTGAACCAGATGTCGACCCAGCTCGTGGCATTGGCCAGCGGGCTTTCGCCACTGTCGCTGGGGAGGTAGGACTCCACCTCGGGCAATTCCAAGGGCAGGGTTGAGGCGGGAACGGGAACGGCGTAATGCGTGGTGCCATCGGCCTCGTAAGAAACGGGTTCGGCCGGCAACATCACCTGACCGGAGGCGGCAATGGTTTCGTAGTCGGCCCGGTTGACCCAGGCGATGGGGATGGGTTCACCCCAATAACGTTGGCGGGAGAACAACCAGTCGCGCAGCTTGTAGTTGATGGTCGGCTTGCCTTTGCCGCGCGCTTCGAGATCGGCGGTGATTTTCTGTTTGGCTTCACGCCATGACAGGCCGCTATAGCCGTCGGAGTGGACGAGGTTGCCATCACCCACGTAGGGCAATTCGGGATGGCCTTCGCCGTTGCCGGAATGGTCGGCCGGTTCGATGACTTGCACGACCGGAATTTTGTATTTCGTAGCGAATTCGAAATCGCGCTCATCGTGCGCGGGCACGGCCATGATCGCGCCGGTGCCGTAGCCCATGAGCACGTAATCGGCGATCCAGATCGGCACGCGTTGGCCGTTGGCGGGATTGACGGCAAAAGCACCCGAAAACACACCGGACTTATCCTTGGCGAGATCGGTGCGTTCCAAATCGCTCTTGGCGGCGGCTTGTTTGCGGTAGGCCTCCACGGCGTCGCGCTGTTCCGGACTGGTGAGTGAATCGACGTAGGGATGCTCAGGGGCGAGCACCATGAAGGTCGCGCCGAAGAGCGTGTCGGGGCGGGTTGTGAACACGACCAGATCATCGAGGCCGGTGTTCTCGAGACCGAAGCGGACTTCGGCGCCTTCGCTGCGACCGATCCACGCTTCCTGCATGCGTTTGGTGGAGTCGGGCCAGTCGACGTGCTTCAGGTCGGCGAGCAAACGCTCCGCATAGGCGGTGATTTTCAGGACCCATTGGCGCAGAGCCCGCCGCTCGACGGGGTGGTTGCCGCGTTCGGATTTGCCGTCGACGACCTCTTCGTTGGCCAGGACGGTTTTCAATGCCGGGCACCACCACACCGGGCGCTCGTCAACGTAGGCGAGGCCGCGTTCGAAGAGTTGCAGGAAGATCCATTGGGTCCACTTGAAGTAGTGCGGATCAGTCGTGTTGATCTCGCGTTCCCAGTCATAGGAAAACCCCAGCGCTTTGATCTGCCGGCGAAAGTTATCGATGTTGGCGGCGGTGTTGGTCGCCGGGTGCGTGCCGGTTTTCACGGCGTGCTGTTCGGCCGGCAGGCCGAACGCATCCCAGCCGATGGGGTGGAGCACATTGAAGCCCTGGGCCCGCTTGTAGCGGCACAAAATATCCGTGCCGGTGTAGCCCTCCGGGTGGCCGATGTGCAGTCCCGCTCCGGAAGGATAGGGAAACATGTCGAGCACGTAGTATTTGGGTTTCGGTGACGCGTCCTCGGCCCGAAACGCTCCGTTTTCTGCCCAGAAGGATTGCCAGCGGGGCTCTATGGAGGAAAAGTCGTAATCTTTGCTATGCGTTGCCATCGGAAGGAATCGGCCACTGTGACACTTTCACTAACTCGGTCAATGATGCGACTCCTTGGATTGCTAATGCTCTCCTGGGGATCGGCTTCGGCGTCTTTTTCGCAGACGGAGCCCGGGTTTAAACGACTGCTCGATGCCGTGGTGCGCATTGACGTGCGCGAGTATGCCTATGAGGCGGGCGCGAAACGCTTCACCAGTGGGGTCGGTTCGGGCGTCATCGTGTCAGCGGATGGTCTGATCCTCACCAATGCCCATGTGGTCGGTCCGCGGGCGGTTGAAATCAATGTCACCCTCGCCAATTTGGAGCGCGTGGGCGCGGCGTTGGTGGGCTGGGATCACTGGACGGATCTGGCCCTGTTGCGACTCGATGCCGCCGAACTTAAGCGCAAGGGGTTCACGCTGACGGTGGGGCAGTTTGGGGATTCGGAGTCACTTTATCCTGGTCAGACCGTTTTTGCGGTGGGCACGCCGCACGGTCTTACCCGCACGGTGACGCGGGGGATCATCTCCAACCCGCGCCGTTTTTTCTCTGATTCGCGAGGTGTGCGCGGTTACGAGACCGGATTGTTCAACACGTGGCTCCAAACCGATGCCGCGATCAACCCCGGTAACAGCGGGGGCCCGCTCGTCGATGAGTCCGGAGCCGTGGTCGGCATCAACTCGCGCGGTTATCTCGGGGCGGATAATCTGGCCTTTGCGATTCCGTCGGCGACCGCGAAAGAGGTGGTGGAGGGGTTGGAACGCGATGGTAAGATCACGCGCAGTTATATCGGGATCGTGCCCGGTGCATTGCAGGACCTGGAAGGGTTTTATAACTTGGAGCTCAATACCGGCATGTTGATCAACAGCGTCGATCCAGGGTCGCCGGCCGCCGAGGCCGGGCTCCGCGGCGGCGACATTTTGTTGGAAATCGACGGGGTGGCGGTCGATGGGCGTTTCCCCGAGCAATTGCCTCCGATCCAGCACTTGATCGCGACCCAACCGGTCGGCACGTCGATCGCGATGCGGGTCAAACGGGGTAGCACCACCGAAGCGTTCAACGTCGTGACTGAACAATTGGTCAGCCGGGTGGGCGAAGAAGGCGTGTTGGAAAAATGGGGGCTCAGCGTGCGCGAGGTCTCGCGGGCTTATGCTCGTGAAAACCAACTCCCCAATGCCTCCGGGGTGTTGGTCATCGGTGTGCAACGCGGGTTCCCGGCGGCGGTCGCCGGACTGGCGGCGGGCGACGTGATCACCGAGATCAACGATCTGCCGGTCGATTCGCTGGCGGTCACGCAAGCCGCCGAGGATGCCTATGTCGCCGACCCGCAACGGGTGCTCATCGAAGCACGCCGCAAATTCCGGGTGTCTCTCTACATTTTAAAACCATGATGAAAAATCGCCCCCGCTGGATGGCCGTCACGTTGCTGCTGGTCGTCATCGCTTTTCGCGCTTCCGCCCAATCGAATCTGCCCGCCTTGCCCGATTTGATGGACGAGCGTCTGCAGTCCATCGTCGCCATCGAATTCACCATCGAGCACGAAGTGGATCGCACGGTCAATTTCGCCTACGGGGTGGTGATCGACCGGCAGGGCACGGTCATTTTGGAGTCCAACGCGATCAGCGATCGGGCGACGCCGGAGCAGTTGGTGGATTTTCGCGTCTACCGGCCCGACGCGCCGACCACGCGGTATTCGACCGCCGAATACCTGGGGCAGGATGGTTACACCACCTGGCACTTCGTGCGGATCGGTGACGAAGGGCGTGGCGGATTGCGCCCCATCACCGACTTTCTTCCGCGCAGCGGGTATGTAATTCCGCGGGTGGCGGAGGAAGTGTGGGGCATCGGACTGCGGGAGAAGGACGAGGATTTCCGACCCTATTACCTCGGTTCACGCGTGAGTCTCGTGCAGGAGCTGCCGCAGTTGACCGGCATCGCGCTGCAGGATGTGGCCGGCCGCGGCCTGCCCGTATTCAATCGCGCGGGCGAGTTTCTGGGGTTGGGCGCTTCGGGCTTCGGCGAGCGCGTGGTGATTTATTCGCAGCGGCGGCGCGGTGAAATGTCGGTGCTGATCAATCCCGAGGAATGCGCGGCGTTTCGGCTGGCTTCGGAAGTGTTGCTCGCGGTGGACCGGATTCCCGACA
Organism: Synoicihabitans lomoniglobus; assembly: GCF_029023725.1. GTDB lineage: Bacteria > Verrucomicrobiota > Verrucomicrobiia > Opitutales > Opitutaceae > Actomonas > Actomonas lomonigloba. The sequence continues at coordinate 2,482,353 of NZ_CP119075.1, read as the reverse complement.
ATCCCTATGGCCGTCCGTTGCCGTGGTTTGGCGTGGATGGCATTGATCCGGTCGACCCCGAGGTCGCGGAATTTCTGGGTTTGGGCGCCGGCACGGGCCTGGTGATTTCGGAGATTCTCACCGGTAGTCCGGCGGAAGCGGCGGGACTGTTGCCGCGGGATATTTTGATCGCGCTGGACGGCGTGCCGTTGCCTCGGCTGAAGCCCGATGCGGTGGTGACGGCGTTTCTGCAACGCGATATCCTGCGTCGTCGACCCGGTTCGGAAGTCACCTTGACCGTGCTGCGCGATCGCGCGCAGTTGGATCTGCCACTGCAGCTGGCCGATGCGCCCAAAACCCCCAAGGAGGCGGAACGGGAGTATTTCGAGTCTTTGGGGCTGACGATTCGGGAAACGGTTTACAGCGACGTGGTGGCCCGCCGGGAAGACCCGACCCAACTCGACGGCGTGATCGCCCATTTTGTGAACCCCAGCAGTCCGGTCGGCACCGCCGGACTCCAATACGATGACTGGATCAAGGAGATCGATGGTGAGCCCATCACTTCGTTTATCCAAGCCCGGGACTTGCTGACCGCCGTCAAAGACAGCGGTCGTCCGGAAATCGTGATTCTGGTGAGCCGCGGCGGCAAGACGTCCGTTTTGCGCGTGAAATTACAATGATCCCCTTGAACCCTTAGTCGTTATGTTTACCGGAATCATCGAAGAGACAGGCCTGATCAAATCGTTCGAGCCGCAAGCCGAAAGCTGGCGCTTGGTGGTTTCGGCCGCCCGCGCGTTGGTCGACGTGGAGCTCGGTGACAGTATCGCTGTGAACGGCTGCTGCCTGACCGTCGTCGCCTTTACCGGCAATACCCTCAGCTTCGACGTTCTGGCCGAGTCCAAACGCTTGACCACGCTGGATGAGCTCGGTGTCGGCGGCACGGTCAACCTGGAGCGAGCGGTGCGGTTCAACGGCAAAATGGGCGGACATTTCGTTACGGGCCATGTCGACGGGCTGGGTCGGATCGAGGTCTTCGAACCGCGGGGCAAAGACACCTACCTGCGCGTGCAAGCGCCGGCGGGCATGGGGCGTTACCTGGTCCAAAAGGGGAGTATCGCGATCGACGGTATCTCGCTCACCGTCGCCGAAGTGGAAGGCGATGCGTTCGCGGTCTGGTTGATTCCGCACACCATCAGCGCGACCAATTTGTCGACCAAGCGCGAAGGTGACGCCGTGAATCTGGAATTCGATCAAATCGGAAAATACGTGGAAAAGCTGGTGGCTCCGGCGTTCCGCTGAAACGTTGTTCCCATGCGCGCCACCCTGCATGCGCTCACTGAAGAGCTCCGCCGCCTCAAGACGACGGGCGTGAAAACGGTATCCGTATCGGAGGAGTCGTTGTCCACGCTACGCGCCCTCGTGCGGGCGCGGCAACCCGCCACGCCGGTCGGTCAACCGGAGACCATGGCCGAGGCACCACCGGCGGCGGCAGAGCGCGGGACATCACGGGGGAAAAGTAGTTGGACGCCGCCGGTCGTGCCGAAACGAACCGCGCCCGCGCCGGTCGAGTCCGGTCTGCCGTCGCCACCGGAGGTGGTGTTGCCCGACGGCGACAAGCCAACGCAGTGGAAAGCCTTGTTGGCGCAAGTGACCAACGACCCGGTGTGTCGCGAAAATATCCGCGCGGGGAAAAAAGTCGTGCTCGGGGTGGGGAACCTGGATGCGAAGATCTTTTTTTGCGGGGAAGCTCCCGGCGCGGAGGAGGAAGTCAAGGGCGAGCCGTTTGTTGGTCCCGCGGGGCAGTTGCTGACCAAGATGATTGGGGGCATGGCCTTGCAGCGCGACGACGTCTACATCGGCAACATCATGAATTGGCGGCCGCAGATGCCGACAATTGACGGTCAGGAACAGGTGGGCAACCGCCCGCCGTCGGCCGACGAAATGAACTACTGCATGCCGTATTGGCGGGCCCAGCTGAAGATCGTGCAGCCGGAAGTCATCGTCGCTTTGGGCTCCACCGCAGCCAAGGGATTGTTGGGCGCGGGCAGTTTCAAAACGCTTGGGGAGATTCGAGGCAAATGGCACACGTTTGAAGGCACTCCCGTGATGGTGACCTATCATCCCAGCTATATTTTACGCAACCAATCCAATCGTTCGAAACGTGCGATTTGGGAGGATTTGTTGCAGGTGATGGAGCGGGTGGCGTTGCCGATCAGTGACAAGCAACGCGGATATTTTCAGGCGCGGTAGGTGTAACCATTTGATGGTGACACCACGTTTGTGATCAGGCGCGGCGGGAGGGAATTCAGACTCGCCACGACCTCGCCCGCCCCGGAATCTCGTTCTCCAGCCTATGAGTTTCCAACCAGACTTCGCGTGGGGCGCAGCCACGTCCGCTTATCAAATTGAAGGGGCGGCGGCGCTCGATGGACGCAAACCATCGGTGTGGGATCGATTCTGTCGACAACCCGGGCGGGTGTTTGAGGGACATACCGGCGACGTGGCCTGCGATCACTATCACCGGTTTCGCGAGGACATTGGTTTGATGAAGGAGATCGGTCTGAAAGCCTATCGTTTTTCATTGTCCTGGTCGCGCGTCCTGCCCGACGGCACCGGGGCGATAAACGAGAAGGGACTGGCGTTTTACGACCAACTGGTCGACGGCCTGCTCGAAGCCGGCATCGATCCCTGGGTCACGTTTTTCCACTGGGATTATCCGCTGGCGCTGCAAACTCGCGGAGGCTGGCTCAATGACGAAAGTTCGAAGTGGTTTGCTGAATACGTGCAAGTGGTGACCGATCGCCTGTCGGATCGAGTTTCGCACTGGATGACGTTGAACGAACCGCAGTGCTTCATCGGTCTGGGCCATCGTTCCGGCGAGCACGCGCCCGGGGATCGCATGGAGATGCCCCACGTGTTGCGCGGTGTGCACAACGCCTTGCTGGCGCACGGGCGGGCCGTGCAGGTGATTCGGGCGAGCGCCAATATCGCGCCGAAAATCGGGTGGGCCCCGACGGGTGATGTGGCGGTGCCGTTGACCCGTAGCGAGGCCGATGTGAACGCCGCGCGGGACGCTTATTGGTCGATCGAGGACGGTTCGGTGTGGAATCAGGCGTGGTGGTCCGATCCGGTGATCAAGGGGGCGTATCCACAGAATGGACTCGAAGCTTACGGGGAGGCGGTTCCGCCGCACACGGACGCCGAGATGGCGATCATCTCGCAGCCGTTGGATTTTTACGGCATGAATCTTTACAACGGTCACCTGGTGAAAGCCGGTGCCGACGGAAAACCGGAGCACGTGATGCGGGACCCCGGGGTGCCGACCAGTCACTTCCAGTGGCGCGTTACGCCGGAAGCGCTGTATTGGGGGCCGAAGTGGGTGCACGAGCGCTACGGCTTGCCGATCGCGATCACGGAAAACGGACTCGCGAATCAGGATTGGGTGGCGATCGACGGCGCGGTGCACGACCCGCAGCGGATCGACTATGTCAGCCGTTATGTGCGGGAGCTGCGCCGCGCTGCGAGCGAGGGCGTGAGTGTTTTAGGCTATTTTCACTGGACGCTGATGGACAATTTCGAATGGGCCGAGGGCTACCGTTTCCGGTTTGGTCTGGTGCATGTGGATTTCACCACGCAGCAACGGACGCTGAAGGATTCGGCCTATTGGTATCGGGACGTGATTCACTCCAACGGGGCTAACATTCCTGATTAGATGACCGCGACGCGCGGGGGAGTTGCGAAATGACTCGGATGAGTCGTTAGCTCTCGGTCATGCGCGCACTCACGCGAGAAACGTTTGCCGATATTCGAGCCCTGCCGCGCGCGGTGTGGGTGCTCACGGCCGGGCAGTTCATCAATCGGTTCGGGTGTTTTGTTTATCCGTTTCTAACCCTGCACCTCCTTGACCGGGGGTTGCCGGGCGGGCAGGTGGCACTGGTGCTGAGCTCGATGGCGGTGGGCCAGATGGTGTCGCCCTTTGTTAGTGGTTATCTCTCGGATGCGATCGGCCGACGGAACACGATTCTCATATCGCTGATCGGCGGGGCGATTTCCATCGTCATGATTTATTATGGTCAAACCGCGTGGCAGATCGCGATGTTGGCGGCGCTGCATGGGTTTCTGGCGCAACTCTTCGGACCGGCAGCCAATGCTTTATTGAGCGACGTGGTGGCCGAAGAGAAGCGGGTGACGGCCTATGCGGTTTTTCGGCTCGCCCTCAACGCCGGTTACGCGGCGGGACCGGCGATGGCCGGTCTGCTCTACAACCGGGCCCCGGTGCTGATTTTCTGGGGCGATGCCGCGACTTCGTTGGTGTTTGCCGGCCTGGCATTCCGGTGGCTGCCGCACGGCCTGCGGACCATCACCGGACGGGTGACATCGCCTGCCGTGGCGTGGCAAAGCTGGTTGGCGGTGGCGCGGGACGTGGGGTTGAACCGGGCGTTTATGCAGCTGTTACTCAGCAAACTGTTGATGTCACTGGCGTTCATTCAGGTGTTTTACGTCTTGTCGGTGGACGCGACCGCGCGCGGCCTGACCACGGTCCAGTATGGCATGGTGATGGGATTCAACGGTGTGGTCATCATGTGTGTGGAGTTGCCGCTGGTGCAGTGGCTCAAGCGCTTCGCGTCGCGACCCGTGTTGGTGGTGGGTTTCGTGATGGTTGGGATCGGAAGTGCCAGCTTCGCCTGGGCGGAAAGCATGACGGGGTTTCTCCTCGCGATGGGACTGTTCACGGTGGGGGAGATGATCACGCTGCCGATGTGTGCCGCCTATGGAGCGAAGCTCGCTCCCCCGGAATATCGCGGACGATATTTTGGATTCTTCGGGCTCATGTGGGGCTTGGCCGGTTTGGCGGGCGGGACCGGGGTTTGGTTTTACGGGCAACTGGGCCCGATCTGGTGGTGTTGGATCGGGTGCGCCGGGGTGCTCGCCGGCGCGGTGATGGCCTTGCCGGTGGCATTGCGACCCGACGCGCCGGTACTGGTCGAGGCGGCGACAGAGTCCGCGGGGTAAACGGTCCGGCGCGGGCGCGGCGCATTCGGTCTTTGACGACTGCCGTCTGCTGTCGCTAGCGCTCTCTCATGCTGCCCACTCAGAACGGTTCGTTCCGCCTCTTTCGTTTTCTTGGCATCACCGTGTGGCTGCATTGGTCGTGGCTGCTCGTGGCCATCTTCGTGCTGCAAAGTCGTCAAAATTACTATTCCTCGTTGGCGTGGAACGTGGCGGAGTATCTCACCTTGTTTGCGATCGTGTTGATGCATGAATTTGGCCATTCGCTGGCTTGTCGTCAGGTGGGAGGGCAGGCGGATCAAATCGTCATGTGGCCGATGGGCGGGGTCGCTTATGTGTCGCCGCCGTTTCGTCCCGGGGCGCAGTTATGGAGTATCGCGGCCGGACCTTTGGTCAATGTGGCTCTGATCCCGATTTTCTATTTCAGCGCCAGACTGTTGATTCTGTCGGGCGTGGCACCCACGTCTCCGGATTTCTGGGACTGGTTCAGCACGGTGCAGTGGATTAACATCATTCTGCTGTGTTTCAATTTGCTGCCGGTTTACCCGCTTGATGGCGGTCAGATTGTGCGCTCGCTGCTTTGGTTTGGCGTGGGTCCCCGCAAGAGCCTGCTGTGGGCCAGTGGTTTTGGGCTGGTCGGTGCCGCCGCGCTCGGATTTTGGGCGTTTTTACAGGGCAGTTGGTGGCTCGGAATATTGGTGCTCTTTATCGCGAGCAACGGTTGGCGAGCCTTTCAAGCCGCTCGCCGCGCGGGATAGCCCGGTCCGTCGTTTTGGCCGGGTCAAAGCGCCTGAAGCACTCGTTTGGCTTCGAGAAACGCGGCGTCGAGGGCGTCAATCCGAGGGCCCAAACCACGGATGGATTCACGAGAATCCGCTTCGAGATCCTTGGCCAGTCGTCCGAGAATGATCGCGCCGACGTTGGATGAACTCCCCTTGATACTGTGCGCAGCGCGGGTGAACGTCACTTGGTCGTCAGCCGCGAAAGAGGTGCGTAACTCGTTTATCCGCTCAGGCGTATCGCTGACAAAGATCTCTATAACTTCCTTGAGGAAAGAGTCTTCACCGTCGCCATCATCAAGGGCGCGGAGATTTTCAATAGCTTCTTGGTCGATGATCTGGTCGGTGGACATGAGGCGGTCGGAGAGGCAAAAATGAAAAGGGGTGCACGTAGGTTGGAGTTCCGAGCTCCTTCGGCGAGTTTTTTTGTCGCCGGAACCCGCTGAGCTCCGGCGCGTTTAACGAGAACGTATCAATGAATTAGAATATGATGATATTAATCTTGAGAATCCTGGGCGGGACGTCTTGCGTGCGAGGTCCTTAACTATGGCTAATACATTTGTTTTCTCTTCCGAGTCCGTAGGCGAAGGCCACCCCGACAAGGTGTCCGACTTCATCTCCGACAGCGTGTTGGATGCCTGCTTGACGATCGACAAGAACAGTCGCGTGGCTTGCGAGACGCTGGTTAAATCCAACGTCGTGGTGCTCGCCGGTGAAATCACCGTGCCGAATCTCAAGGGCAAATCGCTCGAGTCCGCCATCAATCTCGCGAACATCGTGCGCGAGGCGATTCGTGAAATCGGCTACGTCAACGACGACGACGTTTTCCATGCCGACAAGGTGTTCATTCAAGACATTCTCACCAGCCAGTCCGCCGACATCGGTCAAGGCGTCGACGCTCGTGAAGCGGAAGGCAAGAAGCATGCCGAGCAGGGCGCGGGCGACCAAGGCATCATGTTTGGTTACGCCTGCACTGAGACGCCCGAGCTCATGCCGACCCCGATCATGCTCGCGCATCTGTTGGGTCGTGAACTTTCCGCCGTGCGCAAATCCGGCAAGGCCAAGTGGCTCCGGCCGGACGCGAAGTCGCAGGTCTCCGTGCGCTACGTCGACGGCAAGCCGACCGAAGTCGTAAACGTCGTCATTTCCACGCAACACTCCGCGGACGTGAAGCACGCTGAGATCGAGAAATTTCTCATCAACAAGGTGATCAAAAAGGTCATCCCCAAGAAGCTTCTCTCGAAGAACACCGAGTTTCTCATCAATCCGACCGGCAAGTTCATCATCGGCGGTCCGCAGGGTGACACGGGCCTGACTGGACGTAAGATCATCGTGGATACCTACGGTGGCTGGGGCCGTCACGGCGGTGGTGCATTTTCCGGCAAGGATCCGTCGAAGGTCGACCGTTCCGCCGCCTACATGGCGCGTTGGGTGGCCAAGAACATCGTCGCGGCCGGTCTCGCGCCGATTGCCGAGCTGCAACTGGCCTACGCCATCGGTCACCCGGAGCCTGTTTCGGTCTTCGTCGACACGTTCGACACCGGCACCATTCCCGACTCCGTGATTTCGGAAGCGGTGCGGGAGGTCTTCAGCTTCAAGCCCGCCGCCATCGTCAAGCAGCTCAAACTGCTGCGTCCGATCTACCGCGAGACGACCAACTACGGTCACTTCGGCAAGAGCACCTTGCCGTGGGAGCAGACCAACAAGGTCAAAGCCCTGCAGGCCGCCGCCAAGCGCCTGTCCAAGTAAGCGATTTAACACAACCAACTGAACCAATCCATCATGTCCGAATTTACCGACTACCACGTCAAAGACATCAGCCTCGCCGAGTGGGGCCACAAAGAGATCGCCATCTCCGAGCACGAAATGCCCGGATTGATGTCGGTTCGCAAAAAATTCCCCAACAAGCCGCTGGCCGGCGTCCGCATCATGGGCTCGCTGCACATGACGATCCAGACCGCCGTGCTCATCGAGACGCTCGTCGATCTGGGTGCCACCGTGCGTTGGGCTTCCTGCAACATCTTCTCGACCCAGGATCATGCCGCCGCCGCGATCGCCGACGGTGGAGTGCCGGTTTTCGCCTGGAAGGGTGAGACGCTCGAAGAATACTGGGATTGCACCTGGAAGGCCCTCGTCGGTCCCGATGGTCTCGGCCCGCAAATGGTCGTCGATGACGGCGGCGACGTGACCCTGCTCATCCACAAGGGCTACGAGCTCGAGAACGGTAGTGACTGGGTCAATACGCCCGCCGCTTCCGAAGAAGAGGGTGTCATCAAGGCGCTCCTCAAAAAGGTCCACGCCGAGACGCCGACCATCTTCCACGACATTGCCAAGGAGTGGAAGGGTGTTTCCGAAGAGACCACTACCGGCGTGCACCGTCTCTACGAATTGGCCGAGAAGAACCAGCTCCTGGTTCCGTCCATCAACGTCAATGACTCCGTCACGAAGTCCAAGTTCGACAATCTCTACGGCTGCCGCGAATCCCTCGCGGACGGTCTCAAGCGTGCCACCGACGTCATGATTGCCGGCAAGGTCGCCTGCGTCTGCGGTTACGGTGATGTCGGCAAGGGCTGCGCTCATTCGCTCAAGGCCTTTGGCGCTCGCGTCATCGTCACCGAGATCGATCCGATCAACGCATTGCAGGCCGCCATGGAAGGCTACGAGGTCAACACGATCGAGAGCACGCTCGGCGTCGCCGACATCTACGTCACGACCACCGGCAATAAGGACATCATAACCCTCGATCACATGAAGGGGATGAAGGACCAGGCCATCGTGTGTAACATCGGTCACTTCGACAACGAGATCCAGGTCAGCCAGCTCTACAAGGAGCCGGGCGTCGTCCGCGACACGATCAAGCCGCAATACGACAAGTTCACCTTCGCCGACGGCCACTGCATCTACATGCTCGCCGAAGGTCGTCTCGTGAACCTCGGCTGCGCCACCGGTCACCCGTCATTCGTGATGTCGGCTTCCTTCACCAACCAGGTGTTGGCCCAGCTCGATCTGTGGGCCAACCGCGACACCTACACGCCGACCGTGATGCGCTTGCCGAAGCACCTCGACGAAGAGGTGGCGCGTTTGCACCTCGACCGCATTGGCGCGAAGCTCTCCACGCTCTCCGCCGAACAAGCCGCCTACATCGGTGTGCCGGTCGAAGGACCCTACAAGCCTGACCACTACCGCTACTAAGCCAACCGCTCAGCTCGATCAGTATTTCGAAGCGCCCCATTCGGGGCGCTTTTTGTTTTCGGATATGGCGGTGGACCATGGCCAACGAAGAGCGACCGGCGCGTTCGCCGCATACGAGTTTTTGGGGGCTCAGTTTCCGTTTAAAATGTCGGCGGAGACTCGGTAAACCTCCACGAGCACTGTGCCGCCTTCTCCGCTCGCGGCAATTTCCAAGGTATGGATTCCTTTGGGTCCTGACCACAGTATGACCAAATCGTCAGAGTTTTCTGAAAGCGGGAATGCGCCTACTTTCGCCATGATTGTAGCGAGAGACGTTTTCACCAAACCGGTCTGTTCGCGCCATGCCTTAATCGTCCCCAGATTGTTGCCTTGGTAGTGCAAAGTCGCGCGCGGGTGCAGCGCGGCCGGACGCTCGACGCTCATAATGCTCAGCGATGGCCCGACGATGCGGATGAGCGAAGCGGTGTCTTCTTCGACAACGAAACCAACAGCGGCGGTTTCTTCCTCGGAACCCAGTTCAACTCGCATGGCGAAATTTAAATAATGACCTTGTTCCGATGATTCAGTCATGAGCTCATCGGTAAAACCGGGCGTTTCATCGACTGGCGGATTTTCTGCTTCCTGCGCGGCGACGAATGTCGTCACGAGGAAAGGAAGGGCCATCAGCGCGCTTTTCATGGACCCACTGACGGTGGCTGGTGATTCCAAAATCACAAGCCCGCTGGACGTTCGTCCTCGACGGTGGCGGAGGCGGTCCTTTTTGGTCCTTTTACTGCGGTATCCTTACTAACTTACCTTAATTACTAAATCTTGCTTGAAGCGTGGCCGCTGGCGACGCAAGTTTACCGTTCGCTCATGAGCACTGACACCGACGCACCGAAGCCCCTAGCTGCCAACGAAGGCATCAAAACCGCCTCGAATTTCCTTCGCGGCACGATTGCCGAGGAGTTGAAAGACACCTCTACGGGCGCGATTTCCGAAGATAATCAACAACTTACGAAGTTTCACGGTCTCTATCTCCAGGATGATCGCGATGTGCGGATCGAGCGCCGCCGCGCCAAGTTGGAGAAGGCGTTTTCCTTCATGCTGCGCGTCCGTCTGCCCGGTGGGCGTTGCTCGGCCGCGCAATGGCTGGTGCTCGACAAGCTTGCCGATGAGCAAGCCAATGGCTCGCTGCGTCTCACCACGCGCCAAACATTCCAATTTCACGGCATCCTGAAGGGCAACCTGAAGCCTCTCATCAAGGGCATGCACGCGACGTTGCTCGATTCCATCGCGGCCTGCGGCGACGTGAATCGCAACATCATGGCTCCGGCCAATCCCGAGCGCAGTCCGGCGCATGCGGCGATGTATGACCACGCCAAGAATTTGTCGGATTACGCGCTGCCCAAGACCCGCGCCTATCACGAAATCTGGCTCGATGATGAACTCGTCGCCGGGGGCGAGCCCGAGGTCGAGCCGCTCTACGGTCCCACGTATCTGCCGCGTAAGTTTAAAGTCGGCTTCGCCATCCCGCCGTCCAACGACGTCGACGTCTACTCGCAGGATCTCGGCTACATCGGCATCGTCGAAAACGGCCAACTCGTCGGTTACAACGTCACCATGGGGGGCGGTCTGGGCATGAGCCATGGCAACGAGCAAACGCACCCGCGCCTCGCGGATTTGGTCGGTTTCATTACTTGCGACCAAGTCAACGCGGTCGGTGCCGCCGTCATCGCCACCCAGCGTGATTACGGGGATCGCACCAATCGCAAGCATGCCCGTCTCAAATACACCATCGAAGATCGCGGCATCGACTGGTTCAAAGCCGAGGTGGAAAAGCGTTCGGGCGTCACGTTTGGCCCCGCCCGCGAGTTCGCCTTTACCACCATTCAAGATCCGCACGGCTGGCACGAGTGTGCCGATGGCACGTGGTTCTATGGTTTGCACATTCTCAGCGGTCGCATCAAAGATCGCGACGGTTGGCTCATGAAGACCGCGCTGCGCGAAGTGGCCGAGATTCACACCGGCGATTTCCGCCTTACGCCGACCCAAAACGTGACCATTTCCGGCGTCACGGCCGAAGGTAAAGCCGCCATCGAGGCGATCCTGGCCAAGTATGGCTTGGACAAGGAAAACGAGCGCAGCCCCCTGCGTTTGAATGCGATGTCGTGCGTGGCATTGCCGACCTGCGGCCTCGCTCTCGCGGAGAGTGAACGCGTGTTGCCCGAAGTGATCGAACGTTTCGAAGCGGTGTTGGAGTCGGCCGGTTTGTCCGACGACGCCATCAGTCTGCGGATGACGGGTTGCCCCAATGGCTGCGCTCGCCCGTATCTCGCCGAGATCGGTTTCGTGGGCAAGGCCCCGGGCAAGTATGCGCTCTACATCGGGGCGAAATACAACGGCTCGCGTCTGAACCGTATGATTTCGCCGAAGTGCACCATCGACGAAGCGCTCGAAATGCTTACGCCCATCATCAACCGCTACGCCAAGGAGCGGAGTGAAGGGGAAGAATTCGGCGACTTCTGCGAACGCGTGATTCTGCCGGCCGACGCCACGTTCCATAGCGTGGGCACCGTCGAAGCGACGGCGTAACGACCGTCAGCGCGCTCGTTTTACGGAAGGGAACGAAGAAAACAAAGCTGGCTGAAGTCGGCTTTTTCTCGGCTTGGTCTGAACGTAGGAGCGTGCTTGCGCGCGATGAATCCCGCTCAACTGGGTGCGCTGGCGCGGAGAGAGGCAGGTGTGATCGCGCGAGCACGCTCCTCCGTATTCGAAATGAAACAATGAAACCCCCGGCGGAATTGTCCGGTCAGCTGCGGCTTCGGGTGGTTAAACCAACAGCAGAGGCGTGGTCCGTTGCCTTCTGGGAAAATTTATCGCCGCACCGGCACGTGGTGCGCAGCGAGGTAGTCTTTGACTTGCGGCACGGTCAGTTCGCCAAAGTGGAACAGGCTGGCCGCCAGCGCGGCGCTGGCACCGCCGGCTTCGAGGGCTTCGGCAAAGTGGGGGAGGCTGCCTGCTCCGCCGCTGGCGATGACCGGCACGGTCACGGCATCACTGATCGCGCGCGTGAGCGGCACGTCGTAGCCGGATTTCATGCCGTCGCAATCCATGCTGGTGAGGAGAATTTCACCGGCACCCAATTCCACGGCCCGCTGGGCCCAGGCGACCGCATCAAGCTCGGTCGGGTTGCGACCGCCGTGGGTGTAGACCCGCCACGATTTGCCGTCGGGTTCGCGCTTGGCGTCGATCGCGACCACGATGCATTGGGCGCCGAATCGTTCGGAGGCGGCGCGAATGAGGTCGGGGTTTTTGATTGCCGCGGTGTTGAGCGAAACCTTGTCGGCCCCTGACTTTAACATGGCTTCGATGTCGGCGACCGTGCGCAGACCGCCACCGACGGTCAGCGGCATGAAACACTGTTCGGCCGTGGCGGCCACAACGTCGTGCATGATCGAACGCCCGTCGCTGGAGGCCGTGATGTCGAGGAACACGAGTTCGTCGGCCCCTTGGGCGTCGTAAGCTTTGGCGCACTCGACGGGATCGCCGGCGTCGCGCAGTTCCTGGAATTTAACGCCCTTGACGACGCGACCATTGGTCACGTCGAGACAAGGGATGATCCGACGGGCGAGCATGGATTAAGTAGGAAGTTTGAAGAGAGAAGTAAGAAGGACCCGCAGGTGAGCTGTTTACTTCATACTTCTGACTTCGTCCTTATTCGATTTCCGTGACGTCGGGTTCGAAGCTGACCGCGAGGCGGTAGGTGTTGCCCGGACGCATGATGAGCGGATGGTCGCGTTCAAGCGTCTGCAGGTAGTGCACCTTGCCGTAATTGGTCCGGTAAGTCGCGTCGCTGGTCACGACTTCGGTTTCCTGCCAGACGGCTTGGAAGTCGTCCTTGGTGACGCTGCAGCGGTGGCCTTCGGCACCGAGGGCGAGTGAACCGCCGACGTGGTAAACCGAGTGGGGCGCCGCAATGGCCAGCATGAAACGGAATCGGTCGAGCGAGACCTGTTGCTTCACCTGGTAGGCAAATTCGGCGCTGATCTGCGGGCCGGAGAAGTTCCACTGCACCTTGACCGAACCGAGTCCCTTGAGGATCTCCTGTTCGGTCGTGATCAGCTCGGGTTGGTCGTAGCGGAAGAAAAAGCTGCGACGCAGGCCGAGACCGGTGACGCAGTTTTTGCCGTAAAACGCGGGGATGGTGACCTTGTCGCCGAACGTGAGTTCGGGGATCATGATCGGCGCGTAGACGTTGTTGGGCCAGTCGAAGATACCCGGGCAATGCGGGAAAGGCAGCGAGTCGGCGGTGGTTTTGCCACCGGCTGCGATCAAGGGAATCTGCGCATGGAGGCCGCTGCCGGCATCACGGTAGAGGAAGACGCCTTGTTCCTTGCGGCTGGACTTGTCGAAGATCACGAAGCGACCGGTCGTCTTGGGCGGGTCGATCTTGGCCTGTCCCGTCGGCATGTGGACAGTCTTGGCCAGACGCGACCATTGGCAGAGATAGCGGGCGGCGTCGAAATTGGCGAGACGCGTGGTGTGGGAGGAGTAGGCGGTGCGCTCGGCGTCGCGGACGTCGAGAAAACCGTGCTCTTGATCGAGATACGTCTGGTAGAAGAAGAGGAACAAACGACGCAGCACGTCGTAGTATTTGGCCTTTTGATCGTCGCCGATCCAACCGTCGCGGAGCCCTTGGAGGATGAGGCTGATGCAGTGCATCTGACCGTAGGCGCCGGCCGCGCGACCGAAGGCCCAACCCAAGCCGTCCGAGCGGACGAGATCGGGCATCATCTTGAGGTATTTTTCCGCGTAGGTGCGGAGCGTCGGCAGCTTGCGATCCCGCACGCCGCTGTTGGCGTGGAGTTGCAGCGAGGAGCGGATGAACACGAGGGACATCACGCCGTAGAGATTGAAGTTGCCGCCAATGCCGTCGGTCGCGTCGTCGACGAAGCCGTTCGAGCTGGTGGAGTTGACGCGGTCGACGAAGCGCTCGATCAAGCGCGAGGTCTCGTCTTTTTTGGACAAACCAAAGGAGAAGCGGGCGACGGCTTTGCCGATGTTGAATGCCTGCCAGTGATTGTCGTAGTCCGAGCGGTGGAGCAGGGCTTTGTCGATGCGCTCCTGGGTCTCGGGCACGAGGCGCTCCCAGACGGGATTGCGCTCTTTGGACGGACCAAAGCACAGCAAGCCGAGGGCGGCATAGGCCAAACCGTTTTCGGCGGCGGGCTCCGTGAAAATCTGGGCCGTGATGGTGCGGGCCGCCAAGTCGATGATATCGTGTCCATCGAGGGTGGATTCACCGGTGGCGCGGTAAAACTCTCCCAACGCCAAAGCGACATGGCCCGGCTCGTCGGCGCGGGAAGATTCGCCATCGACGGGACGCAGGGTGCCATCGGGCTGAATTGATTCTAGATTGTGGCCCAAAATGGAACGGGCCATATCGAGGCATTGCTCGGAAAAACTGTGCATACGGAACGGGTTACGGCGTGGGTCCGCGCGGCGCGCCGGCGACGGGCGGAAAGAAAGTTAAGACAGGGTTTTGGAGGACTGCGCAAGAGGTAAAAGACCTGCTTGTGTCAGCCCGGCAAAAAAAACGCCGGACGTGCAGTCCGGCGTTCGAAAAAACAGGTTGGTGCGAGGATTTCCTGATCAACGGGCGATCAGCTTGAGGAATTCCGCGTTGGTCTTGGTTTTGGAGAGGCGGGAGGTCATGGTCTCGGTCGCTTCCTCGATCTTCTGTTGCACGAGGGCACGACGGAAGAAATGGATGCAATCGAGCTCCTCGGGCGTCATCAACAGCTCTTCCTTACGGGTGCCGGACGCCTGAATGTTGATCGCGGGCCAGATGCGCATTTCGGCGCATTTGCGGTCGAGCACGAGGTCGCTGTTGCCGGTGCCTTTGAATTCCTGGAAAATCACGTCGTCCATGCGGCTGCCGGTTTCCACGAGGATGGAGGCCACGATGGTGAGCGAGCCGGCTTCCTCGGTATTGCGGGCCGAGGCGAAGAGTTGGCGGGGTTTTTCCAATGCCCGCACGTCCAGACCGCCGGAGCCCGTGCGACCGGAGTTGCGCTGGGTGTTGTGAGCGCGGGAAAGGCGGGTGAGCGAGTCGAGCAACAGCACGACATCCTTGCCGCATTCGACGAGACGTTTGGCCCGCTCGATCGCCATGTCGGCGATGCGGATGTGGTTTTGCACCTGTTCGTCATTGGAGGAGGCCCAGACTTCGGCATCCACACTGCGTTTGAAATCGGTGACTTCCTCGGGGCGCTCGTCAACGAGCAGGATCATGACGTGACACTCCGGGTGGTTTTCGATCACGCCGAGGGCCATGTCGCGCAGGATGGTCGTCTTGCCGGTGCGGGGCGGGGCGACGATGAGGCCGCGGGTGCCTTTGCCGATGGGGCAAAACAAGTCGACCGCCCGGGTGGTCATGCGACCGTCCTTGGTCTCGAGTTTGAGGCGTTCCTCGGGGGAGAGCGTGGTGAAGTTGAGGAAGTCCCACTGGGCTTTGCGCTCCTCGATCGACATGCCGTCGACCGAATCGATGAACTTCATCTTCGGATTGGGGAAGCGCCCCTCGGCCGGAAACGCCGTGCCTTTGATTTCACTACCTTGGCGCAGCTTGAAGCGACGGATCAGCTCCTTCGGCACGAAAACATCCGACGGACGGCGTTTGCCGTAGCGGGCGAGGTCGAGGAGGACGCCGTTGCCGCCCTTTTGTTTGTCGATGTCGAGAATGCCCGACACTTCCACGAGATTGGAATCCTTCTCGGGAGCTTCGGTTGCAGGTGGATTGTCGTTCGACTCGGGCGGTGCCTCAGCGGCGTTTTCGGTGGATTTTGCCATGTGGGAAAAGGGGGTGGGTGGCCATGAAGATCCTACGAGCGGGGCGCACGCTTGACGCTTGTGACGAGCAACTTGATAAATCGCGGTCCCGGCCAGAGAGCCGTGGCTTTAGTTAATCCCCAAAACCACAACGATCCAAACGTGACGGACCAAACAATTACCTCAGTTTCCCGTGAGAAGCGGGTTTTCGGACCTTCGGCCGAGTTTCAGCGCCAAGCGAATCTTGGCAGCATGGCCGCCTATAAGAGACTCTACCGAGAGTCTGTCAACTCCCCAGAAAAGTTCTGGGACCGCCAAGCGAAGGACTTACTCGTTTGGCGCAAGCCATATACGGATGTCCTTAAGTGGAAGGCACCGCATGCGAAGTGGTTTGGAGGTGGCACCCTCAACGTAGCGGAGAACTGCATCGACCGCCATCTCGGGACGGAGCGCGAAAACAAAGCCGCGCTGATTTTTGAAGGTGAACCGGGCGATGTCCGCACGATCACTTACCGGCAACTGTATTTCGAGGTCTCGCGTCTCGCCAATGTCTTCACCGACTTGGGCGTGGGCAAGGGCGACCGCGTGGCGATCTACATGCCCATGGTGCCCGAAGCGGTGTTCGCCATGTTGGCCTGCGCGCGAGTCGGAGCGATTCACACGGTTGTTTTTGGTGGGTTCAGCGCCGAGTCGCTCAAGGACCGCATCATCGATTGCGGGGCCAAACTCGTCATCACCGCCGATGGCGGCTGGCGTCGGGGCAAAGTCTTTCCGCTCAAGCCCACCGTCGACGAAGCCGTCGCCAAGGCCAAGTGCGTCGAGCACGTGCTCGTGCATCAACGCTGCGGCAACGAGGTCCCCATGCGGGCGAAGCGCGACATCTGGTGGCACGAAGCGACCGCCGAGGTGGCCAACACGCACAAGGCCAAGGCGTTCACCTCCGAACATCCGCTCTTCATTCTCTATACGTCGGGCAGCACTGGCAAACCGAAGGGCGTGCTGCACACCAGCGCGGGTTACCTGCTCGGCTCCAAGCTCTCCTCGAAATACGTTTTCGATCTCAAGGAGAACGATCGCTACTTCTGCACCGCCGATATCGGCTGGATCACGGGCCACAGCTACGTCGTCTACGGCCTGCTTTCCAATGGTGCCACGGTCTTCATGTATGAAGGCGCGCCCAACCAACCCGGCCCCGATCGCTTCTGGGACATGATCGACCGCCACGGCGTGACCATCTTCTACACCGCTCCGACCGCCATTCGGGCGTTCATGAAGTGGGGTGATGAGCACGTCAAAAAACACAGCCTCAAATCGCTCCGTTTGCTCGGTTCCGTCGGGGAACCGATCAATCCCGAGGCCTGGATGTGGTATCACAAAAACATCGGCAAAAAGAAGTGCCCCATTGTCGACACGTGGTGGCAGACCGAAACCGGCTCGATCATGATCACGCCATTGCCCGGCGTGACCGAGTGTAAACCGGGCTCGGCCACGTTCCCGTTTTTCGGTGTTCAACCCAAGGTCGTCGACGATCTCGGTCATGAGGTGCCGCTCGGCTCGGCCGGCAAACTCATCATTGCCCAACCATGGCCGTCCATGCTGCGCACCCTCTGGGGCGACGACAAACGCTTCAAGGAAACCTACTTCAGCGACTTCCCGGGCATCTACTTCACGGGCGATGGCGCGCGGCGTGACGAAGATGGCTACTTCTGGATCGTCGGCCGCATCGACGATGTGCTCAACATCTCCGGTCACCGGCTCGGCACCGCCGAAGTGGAGAGCGCCCTCGTCGCGCACCCCAAGGTCGCCGAAGCCGCCGCGGTCGGTCGTCCCGACGATCTCAAGGGGCAATCCCTGGTGGTCTTCGTCACGGTCAAATCCGGCATCGAAGTTTCGGACGAATTGAAGGCCGAACTGCGCAACCACGTGGGCAAGGAGATTGGCGCGATCGCCAAGCCCGACGAGGTGCGCTTCGCCGCCGCGTTGCCCAAGACCCGCTCGGGTAAGATCATGCGCCGCATCCTCAAGCAGATCGCCGCCGGTCAACTGGTCAAAGGCGATACCACGACGCTGGAAGACTTCTCCGTCGTCGCCGCGCTCCAAGCCGAGGACTGATCGTTGGAGACCACGAAATACACGAAAATGAATTCACGGTCCGGCCGTGTTCGGCCTGTCGTGTAGTATTATCCGCACGACGCAAACGGAACTCGATGATTCTCCCGCCTCATCCTTTTCGTGTCGTTCGTGTATTTCGTGGTTCATCTCTCCGTTCAGGTTTCACGCTGATTGAGCTGCTCGTCGTCATCACCATCATTGCGGTGCTGGCGGCGATCACGCTCGGTATATCCCGCGGGGCGAGCGAACGCGCGGCAACGGATCGCGCTCGCGCCGAACTCGCGGTGTTGTCCACCGCGCTGGAGGAATATCGGCGCGTGTTTCATGACTACCCGCAGCAAGCGGGCGGCGCGGTGCTGCTGGCCGCCCTGGCGGGACGCGCCGGCCCGACGGGAAGCCCACTGCAACGTGCACCACTGGTCGCCCTCGAAGGGTTTACCTTGGAGAATCATAATCCATTTTTGGCGGGCAACGTGCTGCTCGACCCGTGGAATCAGCCTTATGTTTATTCGCCTTACCTCGCTGGCCCGCGTCGCGGTTTTCGCCTTTATTCCGTCGGCCCGGACGGAAACGACCATCCGCCGACCAGCACAGGCATGATCGACTACGACGCCGCCGCCAACCTGGATAACGTCTACGCCCACCGCTAACCGTCCCCGCACTTCCGTCATGCGTTTTCGCCGTTCTCCGTCTGCCGCCTTCACGCTGATTGAGTTGCTTACGGTGATCGCGATTCTGGGCATCCTCGCCGCGATTATTATTCCGACAGTGAGCAGCGCCCGCAACGCGGCCCATCGGGCCAAGACCAAAGCGCAGTTCAGTCAATGGGCCGCCGCGATGGAATTGTTTCGGCAGGAGTATGGGTTTTATCCCGACATTGCCGTCGCGGGCAAAGTCGATCCCGACCGTTTCGCGTCGGAGTTGACCGGGCGTTCGTTGACGGGAGCCGCGGTGACCGGGAGCACGGCGAATCGCAAGGGTCTCAGTTTTTATGCCCTTTCCGCCGACGACCTCGATGTCGACGGCACGCACCTGGTCGACGCCTTTGGCAACTCCGACATTGGTGTGCGTATCGACACCAACCGCGACGGTATCATCAACGCGAGCGACACCGGCAGTTGGGTGAGTGTCGTCGGGGCCGACGGCGTTTTCAGTCCCATGGCGGCCGACGAAGCGATTCCAACCAGCGGCGTGCGTGCGCGCGTCGTTTTTTACTCTGCCGGACAAGGCCGCGATGCCAACGACCTCGTGCTGAGCTGGCGCTGATCCCATGCTGCCATCGTCGCGATCACGGACTGGGTTTACTCTCATCGAGCTGTTGGTGGTTATTGGTGTGATTGCCGTCATCGCCAGCATCGTGGGCGTGGGTCTCAGCGGGGGCAGCGAGGGTGCCGCTCTCACGTCCGCTCGCGAAATCATGCAGGCGCAACTCACGGCTGCACGGTCTCAAGCCGCGCTGCGCGGTTATCCCGGTGCGGTCGTTATCGTCGCCGATACCGACGATCCGGATCGCTACCTGCGCCATGTCGCCGTGGCAGTGGTGGACGCCAGTGGGACATTTACCGTGCTGCATGATGGCGCCAATCTGCCCGGTGAGGTGCGCGTGCGCGAACCCGGCGATGGCAGCACGTTGCTGGCTGGTCCGCAGCTCGTGGCGGTGGATCCCGGCGCCGTGGCCATCCCGTGTTATTTGGTCTCGTTTGATCCCCACGGCGGACTCACCGGAGCAGGGGGCGGTGAAATTTGGTTGGCGGTGGCCCAACGTCGGGCGGACGGTGTGATCTTCCCGCCCGAGGCACCCGCCGTGGGTTTGGCCATCAGTCGCTACGGTGCGGTGGTGGCATTCGAGGAAGGGGACGCGAACGAATGAACCACGTGCGCGGAGCGGGATTTTCGCTCGTCGAAGTCGTGGTCGCAGTCGGGGTTTTCGTCGCCGGGGTGGTGGGCGCAATCGCGCTCTTGTCCACCACCACCGAATCGGCCGGTGCGACCCGCCAAGCGATGGCGGCGACCCGGGTGGGGGAGTCAGCCACCGCCATCCTGCGCACCCTGAGTTGGACGCAGGCGCAAGCATGGCTGGCGGAAAACGATCCCCCTGTCATCTACGCGACACGTTCGGGTGACCACATCGGATGGCGGGACCCCGTGGATTTGGCCGACGCGTTTTTCGAGCTCACGCTGTCCCGCAATACCGACCTTTCGCCGGTCGCGAACGACGACACCGCGGGGTTTTTGGCCATGCGACTCACACTGACCTGGCCGGTGCGCCAGACCGAAGGTGATCTTGTCCCGCTCGCCAACCGTGAAATGCTCACCTTCAACACGGCGGTGCGGCGATGAAACGATGCCTGCGCCACGCCGCCTTCACGCTGGTGGAAATTGTTGTGGCGGTGGGTATCACGGCCGTATTGGCCGCGCTGTCACTGACGATCGTGACCCATACGCTCGGCATTTGGGAAAAATCGGCCAGTGCGCTCACGATGGAAAATCGCGCCCAGCTCGTGATGGATCGCCTCGTCGTCGATTGGGAAAGTGCGGTGGTGCGCCGCGACGGCGGCGAGTGGATTCGGTGGGAAGGGACCAACCACGCGGTGACGGAGTTGCGGCTATTTACCAACACGCGGACGACCTCCGGCGATGCCGCTGAGCCTCACACGATTCGTGAAGTGGTTTACGTGACTTCGAGCGGCGCTGACGGACGCAAACTCTACCGTTGGGAAGGAACGGCGAGCGCCGCGCTGACCAGCGGCTATGCCTTTTCCGATCCCGTCGCTGTGACCAGTATCGAGTTTTTGATTACGGAAGGCCTCATGGAGCTCACGCTGGAGTGGTTTGACGAAGACGGCGTGGTCATCGACACGCCCACGCCCGCCAATTGGCCCGCGCTGACCAAAATTTCCGTCACATTGATCAGTGAGCTCGGGGCCCAAAGACTGGCCGCGGTGGCAAACGGAGACTCCGCGGAACCAATCGACGACATCCAACGAGACACCACCCAAACCTACACCCGTTGGGTGAACTTTCCGGGGAGGCCATGGTGAACCGAGGTAATCGAGATACCGAACGGGGGATGGCACTGCTCCTGGTGGTCTCATTGCTCGCGCTGGTGACTCTACTTGTGGTGAGCCTGGCCGTCCTGACCCGCGTGGAAACTCAGATCAGTTCGACGGTGACTGCCCGCGCCCAGGCCCGCCAAAACGCGCTCTTGGCACTGGATGTGGCGGTCGGCCGATTGCAGATGCTCGTCGGTCCGGATCAACGCGTGACGGGAACGGCCCAACTGCTCGGTGCGACCGGCAACCCGCATTGGACAGGCGTTTGGCGGACGGATTTCGCCGGAAATATTCCGGAGGGCTGGTTGGTCAGTGGGGGCGGGGCCGATCCGGCGTCGGCTCCCACGGGCGATCGGCGGGAAACTTTGCTGGTGGGAGCTTTTACGACGGCAGCGGGGGAGAACGGAGCCGTGACGGTTCCGGTGGAATTGCTCACCGACACCAATGTCCTGGGTTATGCGGGAGAGCGGGTAACCGGCGCTTTCGGATATTTCGTATCGGATGAAGGCGTCAAAGCGACGCTGAGTGCGAATCGTGCCCCTGGCTACGATCCCGATTCCCCGGTGTCGCAACGCGCGCCATTGATGGGAGGAACGTATGCCGTCGGTTTTGACGATGTAGTCGGCTTTGATGTCACGGCCTCGGCGGTGCAGTCCGCGTTGGCGACGGTGGAGACTGCCAATCAGTTTGTGAGCTTGAGCGAAGCCATCGACGCCGCCGCCGGGCGCGCGCATGGGCATGATTACACCGCCGGAAGTCGCGGGGTTTTGGTGGATTCGCCGCGGGGACGGCTGAAGTCCGATCTATCGACCGACGGAGCGACGGCCATTCCCGGACTGAATGCATTCACGGATTTGATGACCGAGACGCGTCGGAATGCGTTGAGCCCGGTGTATCCCATTCGTGCCGGATCGCTGACGGGTGGGGCGCTCACCGACGTGATCGCGCCCATCATCACGCAAGTCGGGCTCCAGTTTAGCGTGCACACCATCAGTGCCACGTCCCGCACGCTGGAGACACGACTGCGATTTTTCGTTGAGTTGGCCAACCCGTTCAGTTCGGCCTTGGAGGCGGAGCCTTTGCTGCTGGTCGTGTCGGGTTTGCCGGGGAATATCGGCATCGAGTCTCAAACCCGTGGCACGACCGAAAACCACGGCGGCGCGACGATCAACCTGGAGGATCTGTATGCGCTTCATACCGCGAGTGACGGTTCGCCTGCGATTGAGTTCGATTTGCCCTTTGATGAACCCACGTGGGCCCCGGGGCGCGTGATCACGTGGCGTAACCAGTCGGGTGATACGCGCGGAGAAGCGGCCAACCGGGAACTCGTGTTCGATGCGAGCACGCGCACCAGTTACTGGGAAGAGCGCCCCGGCGTGGCGCTGGATGGTCCCGACGCGCTGCATTCGGGATCGCCTTTGAACAGTGAACTCCGGTTCACTGGTGCAGATGATTGGGAGATTCGCCTGGAATTGCAGCGTCAAAACGGCGCGATCCTGGCCACGCACACGCTGCCATTGTTTTACGCTGTCGATACCGCGTGGTTGGATGCGAATTCCACAATTCCGGACTTTGGCATGCTGGCGCAATTGGTCGACCGCAGCGGCAATCAGGATGACGAAGGAGCATCGTCGTGGATCGTGCAGGGCTTGCCGGGCGACTTACGGCGGCGGGATTTTGATGAAACGTATTGGACCACAAACGACCCGGAATCCGCCTCCTACAACACCGCTTTCAGTGGCCCCAACTCGGCGGTAGAAGCGCGCCAGTTGTTCAATCGTGATCCGGTGGATCGAGACTATCTGAGCTACTATCAGCCGAGTTATAATAGCGATGTCGCGCTCTACGAACTGCCGCGCCAACCGTGGCAATCGGTGGGGAGTCTGCAGCACCTGGCCTTCACTTCCGGCCCAACCTACAACGTCGGCAACAGTTGGAGTGAGCACAACGACTGGTTTGATCGTTTTCTGTTCTCCGGCGAATTGCCGCTGAGTTCCGATACGCCGCCGTCGCACTTGGAGCCGATCGTGAGGGCGCCGGTCGCCGATGTCACCGCCGCCGGTTGGTGGGCACGAGATCAGTTCAATCTGAACAGCACGAACGCCGCAGCATGGACGGCGGTGCTGTTGGGGCTGGCCAGCGGGGGGCTCGACTACCGATTCGATTTCACCACGCATGACCATGCAACGGGAGCGATTGCAGGGGTGGACGACCAAACGATGCGACGTCCCGTGGGGCGCTTCTCCCAGTCGGTGGGAGAAATGTGGGACGTCTCGGTGCATCCGGAGAACTTTCAGGCGCCGTTGCGGCAATATCGGCGGGGTGCCCGGGCGCTTTCGGTGGCGCAGGTGAGGGGGCTTGCCGCGGAAATCGCGAGCAATGTGCAACGACGCGGCCTGACGGCGGGACCGTTTCGCAGCGTCGAGGAGTTTCTGGCACCTGGCGCGGCGTTGTTCGGTGGACTCAACCTGATTGAGTATTCAATCGAACAATACGATGCGTCCGTGCCGGAGTCCGGGCGAATTAATTGGGATCAGTATTTCCCGGATACGCCGATGAAAATCGATGCGGCGGCCCCTGCATTTGTCACGTCCGCGGATGTGATGACGGCGTTGGCTCCGATGGTGAACGTGCGTTCCGATACGTTTGTGGTGCGGACTTACGGTGAAGTGGTGACTCCGACCACCGTCGCCGACTTCGCGTCATCCACACCGGTCGCGCGCGCCTGGTTGGAAGCCGTCGTGCAGCGTTTTCCGGATGGTGTGGATACCGATGATTTCACGAGCGGCGAAACGTCTCCCTGGACGCAAATGATCGCTGATCCCAAGTGGGGTCGACGTTGCCGGGTGCTGTCCGTTCGCTGGTTAAACGAGGACGAATTATGAAAAACAAGGCAACTCAAGGTAGGGCGTGCTCGCCGAGCGCGCCGCAGCGCGTAGCGGACGCGGACGGCTCGGTGATCCGACCCTACCTGATTGTCCTGCTGTGCTCGCTACTGTGGACCGCAAATCTCGTGGCGCAGGAGACGCGCGCGCCGTTGCTCAAGTTCGACTTCACCGTGATGGCAACCGATCGATTGCGCTATGTGGCCTACGTGCAGCTCAAGCCCGAAGCTCGCGCCAAACCCCGACCCACGGCGGCGGATTTCGATATCATCCCACTGCGAGTCAACTCCCAAGGGCGCAGCAGTCTTTATCACTACGAAGGCCCGCCGCCGTTGCGATTTGTAACCACGAGAGGGAAGGGCGAGGCGTTGGCGGTCGATCGCGTGGTCGCGTCGATGACGGGACCAGCCTCGACCGAACGCACTCTCGTTATACTGGTGCCAGCGGAGGAGGGCGCGTTTGGTTTGCTAGCAATCGACGACGGCAAGTCCGCGTTTCCAGCGGGACACGCGCGTTTGCTGAATCTGTCGGGGTTACCTGTCAGCGGCACATTGGATGACTATCGTTTTGAACTTCCACCTGCGCCGCGCGCTAGTGCCCCGCGACGGCTGGGCGGCAGTGTTCGGGTCGGCGTGGCTTATCAACGCCAGAGCCGGCCGGTGGCGGTTTTCGACCAGTCGTTATCGGTGAGCGAAAATGAGCGGCTGTTGCTCGTCTTTCTGGCTCCCTTTCGTGATGGTGCGGATCTGCGCACGCGGGTGGTGAGAGATCAGGTCCGCGTGCCTTTGCCCGAAACCCCTTAATCTTCCCAACATGTCCGCTTCCACTTCATCCTACCCATCCGCAAAGCTCCGCTGGGGCGTGCTCGGCACGGGCAACATTGCCGGCCAGTTTGTCGATCAATTGCAGGCGCACGATTTGAATATCGTGGCGGCCGCGAGTCGCTCCGCCGCGAAAGCTGCTGAATTTACCGCCGCTAAAAACATCGCCCGGTCCCACGGTTCCTATGAGGCCTTGCTGGCCGATCCGGAGGTCGACGTCGTTTACATATCCCTGCCCAACCAACTGCACGCGGAGTGGAGCATCAAGTGTGCGCAGGCGGGCAAACACATCCTGTGCGAAAAGCCGGTGGCTCTGGATGCGGCGGAACTCGAAACCGTGCTGACGGCGGTGCGCGCCGCCGATGTGTTTTTCATGGAAGGCTTCATGTATCGTTTCCATCCGCAGTGGGATCTGGTCCATCAGCTCATCGCCGACGGGCGGATCGGCGAGGTGCGTTCGTTGCACACGTCGTTTTCCTACAACATGGGCGTCAACTTGGAGAACATTCGCCAGTCGCGCGAGGCGGCGGGCGGCGGGCTCATGGATGTGGGGTGCTACTGTTTGTCCTGCATGCGCCAGCTCGTGGGCACCGAGCCGGTCGATGCGCATGCCGTGGGGCACATCGGAGCTGAAAGTGAAGTGGATGAATGGGCCGCCGGGACGCTCAAATTTGCGAACGGGGTCGTGGCGACTTTCCACACCGCCACAAGGGTCGGCGAACCGACGCTGGCCGCCATCTACGGGGACAAAGGATTTATCGAAGTGCCCAAACCCTGGCACCCCGATGCCAGCGCCGCCACCGTGCGCGTGGTGTGCGGAGACGACGAGGAAACGCTCACGGCAGGCGATGGTCTCGCGTTGTTCGCGCGCGAAGCGCTCGAAGTCGAGCAACACCTGGCCGCCCGACAGGCGCCCAAGATGACGTGGGCCAACAGTCTCGCCCAGGCCGCGCTGTTGGCGAAATTGCGGAAAAGCATCGGGTTGAGTTTTTAGGGTGATCGGCCGCGGTTTCACCGGGCCATGCCTTTGCGGACCGGGTGGAACCGGTCCCTCCGTCAGCGGTCCGCGCCTGTTTCCGGTCTGCGAGTCGGGTCCGCGGTTCAGGATGAATTAAGTTGCGCGCTGCGCCGCTCGATATGCTTAGCTCGCATCCCGGTTAAACGCCATGACACCACTCCTCATCCGCCACACCACGCATTACGCCTATTCGAGCCCCGTTGCGCTCGGACGACACCGCTTGCTGCTGCGACCGCGGGTGGGGCACGACATTCGTATCAACAGCTCCAGTCTCACCATCTCGCCTCAGCCGACCAAAATCACGTGGGCGCGCGACGTGGACAGCAACTCGGTGGCCTATGTGACCTTCGGCCCGGAACTGGCCACGGAACTCCGCATTGAAAGCCAGGTGCACGTGGAGCACTACGACGACAAGCCGCTCGACTTCCTGGTGGAGGACCGCGCCGTGATGTATCCTTTCGTGTTTACCGCCGCCGAACGGGTGGAGTTGTCGCCGTATCTCGTGCCGGTGTTCAATGCCGACCAAACCACCGTGGGCACCTGGGTGGAAGAATTTCTCACGCCCGGCAATACGATCGAGACCTATGTGCTGCTCGACCTGATTAACCGCGCGATCGCCACGACCTTCACGTATCGGGCCCGCGAGGAACCCGGCGTGCAACGCCCGGGCGAGACCTTGGAGAAACGCTCCGGCTCTTGCCGCGACTTTGCGACGCTCATGATCGAAGCCTGTCGCCACCTCGGCTTGCCGGCGCGCTTTGTGAGCGGTTACGCCTCGACCGAGGATATTCCCGCGGCGATGGGAGCCACCCACGCCTGGACGGAAGTCTTTCTGCCGGGCGCCGGATGGAAAGGTTTCGACAGCACCAGCGGCACGGTGACCGGCACCAACCACATCGCCGTGGCGGTGGGGCGCAATCCGGAGTCGTTTCCGCCCGTATCAGGATCGTTCGCCGCGGACGACGATAACGTGAGTTCAAAATTGAAAGTCGACGTCAGCGTCACCCGGGATCGGTGATCTGGCCTGAGTCGTCGTCGGAGTGGTATGGGACGGATATGGATTGACGGGTGGGGCAAATGGCATATGCAAAGCATATGCCAAGTCACACCTCCTCAGATAATCCGTCCAAGCGGGCATCGCTTTTTCGTAACGGACGTAACCAAGCTGTGCGGATTCCTCGGGAATTTGAGTTGCCGGGGAAAGATGTGATTATTCGGCAAGAGGCCACGCATCTGGTAATCGAACCCGTTCCCACCAAGCGTTCGCTGCAAGCGGTCTTGGCGGAACTGAAACCATTGGATGTGACCTTCCCTGATGTGGATGAGGGACTGCCTCCTTTGCAGGACGTAACCCTCTGAGATTTCGATGTCTGCCCGCTACCTGTTGGACACCAATATCGTGTCCGACCTGATCCGAAACCCTCAGGGTAAAATTAGAGACATGATCGTGGATCGCGAGGAGTCGACGGTGGCGATATCTGTGATTGTGGCGGCAGAAATTCGTTTCGGTTGCCGGAAGCGGGACTCGGCTAAACTTACGCGGCAAGCGAATGCGATTATCGAAGCGCTGACCGTGCTCCCCTGGGAATCGCCGGCGGACGAGTGCTACGCTCGGATTCGAAATGATTTGGAAGTAAAGGGAGAATCCATTGGTCCCAACGACCTGCTGATCGCCGCCCACTGCCTCGCACTCGGACTCACCCTCGTCACCGCCAACCAACGCGAATTCGAACGGGTGAAAGGACTCAAAGTCGAAAACTGGCTGGAGTGACCTGACGAGCTTGGTGCGTGAATCTTAGGGCCAGAAAAGGGGTCTGGCATTGAGATTTGGGGGCAATGGCCGGAAAAAAAGGGATTTCATACTATGATGCCTCTCCTGCGGCCGCAGAGTTAGATTCTTCGCGCGCTCGTCTGTGCCGGAGGAATGCGAATCCCGCTGCTTGGAGGCAGGAGAGGCGGAACGCGCTGATCAATTTCTCCGGGCGCGGCGCTTGACAAAGTGGGCAGGGAAAATTTCGCTCCGCCCTCCATCTGACCGGCAGGGTAGCTCAGTGGTAGAGCAGAGGACTCATAAGCCTTTGGTCGCGGGTTCAAATCCCGCCCTTGCCACCACTTACATCCCGCGCGGCGGGATGACCCGTTGGATTTGGGATTTTCACCCGCTGGGTTCGCGGGTGTCTGGCAATCGGGCAGCGCCCGAAGAACAAATCCCGCCCTTGCCACCACTTACATCCCGCACGGCGGGATGACTCGATGGATTTAGGATTTTCGGGTCCAAACCATAAGTATGGGGGGCAAATAGCGAGAGGAACCAAAAGAGGCTGGTTAGTATTTGGCCGGACTGCGTGGAGGTAGGGCGGTTTCGCCGTAAACCGCCGAACACGTTTAGCTCGGAAAACGAACTCGGACCCCGGTGCTCCGCTTCGGCGCGCTCGGCGAGCACGCCCTACCGTTGGGTCGTGAGGGGGGCGCGGTCGGTGGGGAGATCGATAACGAAGAAAGAGAAAGGCGAAAGAGGAGGTGTTGCTCGTTGCTGGGGCTTTCAGGCCGAATCTGCGTCAGGGTAGGAGCGAGCTTGCTCGCGATTGGACCTGCCTCGTAGTGCAGGCGTGCCTCATTCGGGGGCTGTCATCTTCAGGGTAGGGCGGTTTCGCCGTAAACCGCCGAACACGTTCAGCTTGGAAAACGAACTCGGACCCCGGTGCTCCGCTTCGGCGAGCACGCCCTACCATTGGGTCGTGAGGCCGGTGGTTGAACTACGATTTGAGAATGACGTAGCCGCCGGTGCCAATTAGCACACTTCCCGCAATGGTTTTGACGGGGCGAGTGACGCGGGTGGACTTCCAGCGCTCGACCAGCGTGCGGGCCAGGAGGGCGTATCCCAGTTTTACGCCGCCCACCGTGATTGTTGTGATCGCCAGGATCAGCAGGTAATCCGTCCGTCCGAAGCGGGTGAGGTCGAAGAGCGTCGGGAACAGGCTGGCGTAAAACAAAATGGCTTTGAGGTCGCCGAAGGTCAGAAACAGTCCGGCCAGAAAGCTCTTCGCGAGGGTGGCTGCTCCGGTGGCGGCGGGCGTGGCGGGTGTCGTCTGGCCCGCACGTATCAATCCGATGCCGATCCAGATGAGGTAGGCTCCGGCGGCGTAGCGCATGAGGGCAAAGACGCCGCCGAACGTTTGGGCCAACGAGACCATGCCAAATATCGCCAAACTGGCGAAGATCAGATCGGCCGCGACGATGCCCGCCGCGACTGCTGCGCCATTCCTGAAGCCCAAGGTGGCTGAACGTGTGACCACGAGCGCCACGCTTGCGCTGGGGAGCGCGGCCAAGCTTACCATGAGGGCGAAAAACGTCAGTAGCGCGAGAGGTGGCATCTTCTTGGGGGAGGTTTACGGACATTGATGATTCGCGACAAGAAATGCGATCGGAGATGGTTTCGCCAGCCGGGAAGACCGGGCGGCCACGGGTCCTTCTGTAAGCGCCACCGCCTCCTGCAACCTGCGCGATGATAACGCGTCGAGGGATTGCAAATTGAAACATTTGATGTCGTCACGGGGCCGTGGAGATTTTGGGCGAGAGATTACTAAAATACTGACAGGTAACGTGATAAATAAAAATCACCGGGGGCCGGCGCTGGGTTGGCACGGTTGAGGCGAATGGCGAATCCAATCCTCAACCCAGGAGAAAATTACCATGAAAAATACCAAATCCCGCACTCTCGCGATCGGTCTGATCGCCTCCGCCATCACTCCGTTCGCTTTCGGTCAGGTTTCGGGCGCGATCGACGCCACGGTTAATGCGACCACGGCCGCGACGGCGGCCACGCAGGCCTCGGCCGACGCCGCGACCCAAGCTTCGGTCAATGCATCGCAAGCCGCCAACGCGGCGACGAATGCTTCGCTCAACGCCACGGCGGCGTCGCAACAAGCGGCCGCGCAAGCCGCCCAAACGGCCGGCGCAGCGGCCACCAACGCCGCCAACGCGTCTGCCAATGCCGCCTCGAATGCCGCGACTCAAGTTTCCGGATCAGTGAACGCGGCCGCCAATCAAGCCGCCGCCGCCGCCGCGCAGACTGAGGTGGGGGTGAATGCCGCCCACTCGAGCGCGGCTCGCACCTCCGCCGTGACCGACCGCGCCGCTCTGGCCGTCAGCGCCACGGGCGAGGTAACCCCGTCGGTGCGTGCCTCGATGGCCAACCAGAACGTGACGGGACGCGTCGATGGTCAGATTGATGTCAATACCGCCGCTCAGGGTGCGGGAGTGACCACGTCCCAGACGGCTGCGCCAGCGTTCGAAGCGTCTTTTGACTCCGCGACCACGGTGAATCAGGTCAACACGGTTTCCTTTGAAACGCGTGACGCGGTGCTCGCTGATATCGACGCCCGAGTCGAAAACAGCGCGGCTGCGATGCAGAGTGTCCGCGCCGAAGCTCGCACCATGCGAGGCGAAGCGCAGGAGCGCTTTCTCGAAGCCGTGGCCACCTATCGCGAGGCCCACGCCGAGGTGAAGGCGGACATCAATGAAGCGCGTGTCGCCGCGCGCAACGAGTTTGACGATGCGCGTGAGGAACTGGCTTCGAGCTTGAAGACCTATGCGGAGGCGAGTGCCGAACTCGAAGCTCGTGCGACCGCCAACGTCCGTTCCGGCAACGTGGATGGCTAATTCCCCCGCGTCACCTCGATTGATTCACTCAGCCTGGTAACTCACCGCCGGCGGATGCGCGGAGAATTGAACCCTCCCGCCTCTCCGCCGGCGTTTCAGGTTACCGCTCCACAGTCTTAAATTTATCATGCAAACTTATCGCGTTCCTCTTATTCGCCGGCTCAGTCCGGTCACCTGGTGCGGCGGCCTGGCGGCCCTCGCCTTTGTCGCCGGCATGGCCCGGGCTCAATCCGGTGGTGCCTCGGCGTCGGCCACGTCTCCGGCGGTGGTGCAGAAGCTCGAAACGGGCGTCAGCTACAGCCGGGGCGACTATGGCCTCGCCACCGATACCGAGGTGCTGGTCGTGCCGTTTAATTATGTGAACGAAACCGGTCCCTGGAAGTTTCGCGCCACGTTGCCGTGGTTGCATCTCACCGGTCCGGCGGCAGTGGTCGCCGACGGTGGGGGCACCGCTGGCGGCCCGGTGCGGCCGAACGGCAGCTCCACGTCGGGACTGGGCGATTCGATGCTCACCGCGACCTACGCGCTCGCGGCGCCGCCCGCGGGCTGGCGCACGGATCTCTCCGCCAAGGTCAAGTTGCCCACCGGCGACGAAGATCGGGGCCTGGGCACGGGGGAATTCGACTATTACGGACAGGTTGATTTTTACCGCACCTACGCGTCGTTCACCCCGTTTTTCAACGGCGGTTACCGGGTGCTCGGCGACGGTATTTATCAGCTCAAAGACGGTTTCTACGCTTCCGGCGGCGTGGTCGTGCCGATCGCGGATGCCTCGAGCATCGGCGGTGCGCTCAACTGGCGCGAAGCCATCGTGGCCGGCGGTGATGACGCCACCGAAGCGAGTGCATTCTACCACACGCAACTCAGCTCGAACTGGTCGACCACGGTCTACGCCATGAAAGGCTTTACCGATGCCAGCGCCGATTACGGCGCGGGGGCTTCGTTCTCGTTCAAGTTCTAGAACGACCCGACTCGATGGGAGTCCGCGCGTCTCGCCGCGTCCGGTTCGCCGGGCGCGGCTTTTTGCTATGATACGGCACTGAACCGAGTCACGCCGGGGGTGGTTGTCATGGGTCCGAGGAGGGCGCGTTGAACGATCAAACCGGTTGGACTGGGTGAAGAGGGGATTTTAGGACACGGTGCGGCCATGAAATCCATGCTACTCGGGACATTATTGGCTATCAGTTGGGGTGCGGTCAGCGGAGTGGCACAGGAGGACTGGGAGGCAGTGGAGATGAAGCTCACGCCGTTGGCGGGGGGCGTGCACATGTTGGAAGGGCGCGGCGGAAACATCGGTGTTTTGGTGACCGATGAAGGCGTGCTGATGGTCGACGACGAATTTTTGCCCCTGGCCGATAAAATCGAGGCGGCGATCCGTGAGGTGTCCGACGGCCAAGTGATTTACCTGCTGAACACGCACCATCATGGCGACCACACCGGCAGCAACGAACACTTCGGCCAATCGGCCACCATCGTGGCGCACGAGAATGTGCGGAGTCGCTTGGCGGCGAGCGCGGGCAAGCCGGCAGCGGCGTTGCCGGTCATTACTTTCGATCATGCCGCCTCGGTGTATTTCGGTGGCGAGCACATCACGCTGTTGCATCACGGCCCGGGGCACACGGATGGCGATGCGGTGATTCGTTTCGATCGGGCCAACGTGGTCCACATGGGTGAT
Source organism: Synoicihabitans lomoniglobus (assembly GCF_029023725.1). GTDB lineage: Bacteria > Verrucomicrobiota > Verrucomicrobiia > Opitutales > Opitutaceae > Actomonas > Actomonas lomonigloba. The sequence continues at coordinate 2,450,354 of NZ_CP119075.1, read as the reverse complement.
CTGTTTTTTAACGGGCGCTTTCCTTACGTGGACCTGAACAGCGGGGGATCAATCGATGGTTATCTTGCCGCCGTCACGGCGGTGGCGGCGGTGGTGGATGCGGACACCAAGATCATCCCGGGACACGGGGCGTTGGCGGATCGCGAAGCTTTGCTCAACTACCGCAATATGATCCGAAACACCGTGGCACTGGTGCGGGCCGCCCAAGCGGACGGTCAAAACATCGGCGACATTCTGCGCAGCGGTGCGATGGAGCCGTGGGCATCGTGGGGCGAGGGATGGATCACGACCGAACGTTGGATCCAGACGATTTTCAACGATACGGAGTAGCTTCTCCGCCCTCGGCGAAGTTCAAGCGGGGGCTGGCGGATTCCCCAGCAGCTCCTCGATGGCGGATGCCAGTTTGGAGGGAGCGACGGGTTTGGTGAGCGCAGCGTTGGCGCCGGCGGCCCGGGCCATGGTGAGGTAGTCGACCGGCCCCACATGGCCGCCGCCGGAAATGGCGATGATGGGCAGGATGGGATTGGTGCGGCGGATTTCCAAAATCGTCTCAATGCCTTCCTTGTCGGGCATGAGCACATCGGTGACGAGCAGGTCAATCGGCTGCAGTTCCAATTGCTCAATGACCTCCGCACCATTCACCACGGAAATGACCTCGTGTCCCCGGTCTTCGAGGGTCGCGGTCGTGATTTCGAGCAAGTCGGGGTTGTCGTCCGCAATGAGAATTCGGGCCATGAGAGGAAAGGCGTTCGAGAGAGCCGCGCGGAGAGTTTATTTGGACCACGTATCGCGCAGCGTAATTGTGCGATTGAAGACGGGGCGGTCGGCTGTGCTCTCGATCGCATCGGCGGTGAAGTAGCCGAGGCGTTCGAATTGGTAGGCGACCCCGGCGGGAGCCTGGGCGAGGGCGGGCTCGATTTTGGCCGCCACGGTGACGAGGGATTCAGGGTTGAGCACGGTGGTGAAATCATCCTCGGCCCCCGGCTCGGCCACGGTGAAGAGACGATCGTAGAGGCGCACGGTGGCATCCACGGCGTCGGTCGCGCTGACCCAGTGAATGGTGCCCTTTACCTTTTGATTGGAATTGGGCTGTCCCCGACGCGTGGTGAGATCGGCGGTGCAGTGGACTTCCGTCACGTGGCCCTCGGCGTCTTTGATGACTTCGTCACACGTGATGATGCAGCCGTATTTCAGCCGCACGCTGCCACCGGGTTTGAGGCGGCGAAATTTGGGCGGAGGGATTTCGGCGAAGTCGTCGGATTCAATGTAGACCTCGCGGGTGAGGCGCAAGGGACGCGAACCGAGTGACTCGTCCTGCGGATGATTGCCGGCTTCGCATGCGTAGACCTCGTCGGGGGCGAGGTTGGTGAGCACGAGTTTGAGGGGCGCGAGCACACCCATGCGGCGTTCGGCGGCGGCATTGAGTTCGTCGCGCACGACGCCCTCGTAGACGGCGGCTTCGGTGACACTGTCGAATTTCGTGATGCCGATGCGGTAGGCGAAGTTGCGCACGGCCGCGGCCGGCACGCCGCGACGACGCAGTCCGGCGAGCGTGGGCAGGCGCGGATCGTCCCAACCGTCGACGTGTCCCTCCTGCACGAGGCGCATGAGACGGCGTTTGCTGAACAAGGTGTAGGCGAGGTTGAGCTTCGCGAACTCGATTTGGCGCGGGCTGGTGCGCGGCAGTTCCAGTGATTTAAGAATCCAATCGTAGAGTGGACGGTGCACCTCGAACTCGAGCGTGCACAACGAGTGCGTAATGCCTTCGAGATAGTCGCTGAGGCAGTGCGCGAAATCGTAGAGCGGGTAGATGCACCAGCCGGCCCCGGCGTGGTGATGCGCGATGTGGCGGATGCGGTAAATCAACGGATCGCGCAGCCACACGTTGGGGGAGGCCATGTCGATCTTGGCGCGCAGGGTGCGGGCGCTGTCGGGGAATTCGCCAGCCCGCATGCGGCGGAAGAGGTCGAGGTTTTCTTCGATCGAGCGGTCGCGGTGCGGGCTGTTGCGGCCGGGCTCGGTCGGCGTGCCCCGATAGGCCTCGGTCTCTTCGGGCGTGAGGTCGCAGACGAAGGCCTTGCCGGCCATGATCAGCTTCTCGGCGTAGGTGTAGAGTTGTTCGAAGTAGTCGCTGGTGAAAAACGGTTCAATGTCGGTCGTTCCAGCGGGGGCGGGTTCGGCGATGAAATCGGTCGTGCCGTTGATGTCGTGAGCGGAGGGGGGGGCGCCGCGCGGTTTTTCGCCGAGAACACCGTCGGCCCAGCCGCTGATGAGCCAGCGGATGTCGGTGGTGATGGAATCCACATACTCGGTGTCCTCTTTGACGGGATTGGTGTCGTCGAAGCGCAGGTTGCAACGGCCGTGGTTTTCGACGGCGATGCCGAAGTTGAGGCAGATTGATTTGGCGTGCCCGAGATGCAGGTAGCCGTTGGGCTCGGGCGGGAAACGCGTGACGATTTGCGGCGTGCGACCGGCGGCGATATCGGCGGCGATGATGTCGCGAATGAAGTCGGAAGGCGTGGCGGCGGGCGGCGTTTCAGAATGAGGGTCGCTCATGGCAAAAGGGAGACGGAGGAGCGAGCGGCCGGGACGGCCCCCACTCGTTCAAGTGAGTGTGGAAGGGGGAGGAGGCGGGGAGGCTGCTCAGGCTGACGCCGAGTTGAAAGGGGCTTCGGTCCGGCCGCGGGCGGAGGGCATGGTGCCGTCGACCTGCATTTCTTTGAGGACGCTGCCGAGGAAGGGGATGAGCTGTTTTTTGCGGCTCACGATGCCGGGCATGTCGAAGATCTCATCCTTTTCCACGTGGGGGTAGTTGATGTGCGAAATGACCTCGGCATCGCCTTTGACCAACAGCAGCGAGTTCTGCGTGTTGATGTCGGTGACGAGCAGGCAGGCGAAGGTGAGCTTTTCGTCCTGGCAAACGGCCTCGAGGGCCTTGGCCAGCGGCCGATGGTGGGACCAGAAGTTGCCGAAGCCGAGTTCCTCGACCTGGGAGACGGCAAAACGCACGCCGTCTTCCTCGTAAATCTTGTGGTCCGAGCGGATGACGGCTTCGGGTTTGCTGGAGAGGATGATCGAACCCGAGGCGAAAATTTCGTCGGCAAGTTTCTTGGAATCGACACCGGCAATGCCGCTGAGCCATTGCAAAATCTCCGCGTCCTTTTCGGTGGAGGTCGGGCTGTTCAGATGGAGCGTGTCGGAGATGATACCGCTCATCATGATGCCGGCGATGTCGGCAGAAGGCTGCAGGTCGCTGCGGCGGTAAAGGTCGGCGACGATCGTGCAGGTCGAGCCGACGGGCTCATTGATGAAAAGGATCGGTTGCGCGGTGTTGAGCGAACCGAGGCGGTGATGATCGATGATTTCGGAGATCTCCACCTGATCGGCCCCGGGCACGGCCTGGGTCATTTCGTTGTGATCAACGAGGATGAGTTTGCGCTTAACGGGGCGCAGCACGTCGGTCTTGGTGAGGATGCCGGCGAGGCGTCCGTCGTCGTTGAGCACCATGAACGCGGGCGCGGAGGAAACGGCGAGTTTCTTGCGCAGGTCGCTCAGTCTGGAGTCGGGGCTGAGCGAGGAGAATTTCGGCTGGATGAGTGCCTTGATGCTGGAGGCGGTGCGAATCGCCCAAGCGGTGGTCGCCGTGTCGTGCGGGCTGACCAGAATCGCGACGCCGGCGGCCGCGGCCTGCGCCACGACTTCATCTTCGACGGGAAGATTGCCGGTGATGATGAGGGCGCGGACACCGTTTTGGATGGAGCGTTGTTGAATGTCCCAACGGTCTCCGACGATGACCATCGAGCGATCCGCCGGAATATTTTCGTCGGACGACACCTTCCAAAACGATCGCACATCCATGGCGCCGATGCGCACGAACAGTTCGCCGATTTCCTCGTTGCGCACCGGGTTGAGCACGCGGGCTTTGAGTGCGCGGGCGACTTGATCGAGGCTGGTGATGACTTTGCGCATCTCGCGCGGAGCGCTGACCTTGGGCACGAAAAATCCCCCCAGATCGAAGATGGTGAGCTGGCCCTTGACGTAGCGTTCATCCGAAATGACGGGCAGCACGCGCACATCGTGTTGGTCGACGAGTTCGAGCGCTTCGGCACACGTGGCGTTTTCGGTGACCGATACGACGTCCTTGATCATGACATCGCGGACTCGCGGCGTGACATCGGTCAGGTAGACCGGGGCCGGCTGATGGAACCGGGTAAGGATCGTATCGATGCGGGCATTGGTGTTACCGCAGCGGGCGGCGATGTAGCCGGTTTTACCCTGAGCCTGCTTGAGAGCGGCGTAGGCGATGGCGGAACAAACAGCGTCGGCGTCGGGATTGCGATGGCCGATAATGTAGGTGTGGGGCGCGTTGGGAGCAGCGGTCATGAACGGTGTTGAACGAAAAGCGTGAGAGGGCGCTCAGTCGCAGTAAACGGTAATTTGGCCCACAAGAAAGCCCGGTCGGTGCGACCGGGCTGAAATAAGTTCGGACTGTAGGGAGGATTACGGACCCTGCAGGGCGCCGGTGCCATTGGCGCTGACAATGCCGTTGCCCGAATCCTGACCGAGGATCTGCACCGCAGTGGTGCCGTTGGTGCGGTTGGGCACGGCCTGGCGCAGGTTGGAGGTCGTTCGGCCGGTGTTGCTGATGAGCGTGCCCTCGACGGCGGAGAAGAATTCGACATTGCCGCCGAGGAAAACGATGTGCCCGCCGGTTTCGGCGTAGACGCCCCGGTTGACATCGTCCTCGGAGGCACCGTCGCCCGACCATGTGCCATCCGATCGCAGACCCCGGGTGAATGCCAGCGGGGTGGTGGAGGCGTCGTTGACGCGAAGCCCGGCGACCACGTTGAAGGAGGTGGTGCCGAGACCGGTGAACGCCGATTCCAAGGTGGGCGGGGTGGAAATGGTGGGATCCAGAACCGTCGGGGGCAGGGCGGTCTGATCCACGGCGGCATCGAGTTTGGAAATCAGCAGGGTGGGGTCGTTGAACCCACCGTAACGGGCGAGTTGACCAAACCACTGCCAGTAGCGTTCGTTGGTGCCGGCGATGGTGCGGCTGGTTTGTTGCGGATTGGGGAGAACGTCGCGGTTGTCGGCGGCGTAGATCATGGCGGCTTTGCTGAGCTCGCGGAGATTGTTGGCATCGACGGCGCGTTGGGCGGTTTCTCGAGCCTTGCCCACGGTGGGGATGATGATGGCAGCCAGAATCCCCAGAATGGCTATGACGGTGAGAAGCTCGATGAGCGTGAAGCCCGCGGGAGATCGATTGAATGTCTTCATCGGCATGGGTGACGCATAAACAGTGCCTCTTTCGGAGCGTCGTAACACAAGAAGAAACTCCGGCCCGGGCTCGACAATTACGCTACGCTCTCCGTAGCGTCCGCCGACTTATGAAAGTATATCTCGATGGCCAACTGGTCGAAGAAGCTGACGCCAAGATTTCCGTGCTCGATCACGGTTTGCTGTATGGTGACGGCATTTTTGAGGGCATCCGAATCTACGACAGCAATATTTTCCGTTTGGACGAGCATCTGGAGCGTTTCGAATATTCGGCCAAGGCGATCCTGCTCAAGATGCCGTGGACGCGTGAAGAAATCAGTGAGGCGGTCTGCGCCACCTGTCGTGCGAATGGCCTGAAGGACGGTTATATCCGTCTGGTCGCGACGCGCGGCAAGGGCGACCTCGGCCTCTCGCCGTGGCTGTGCCCGGTGCCGTCGCTCATCGTCATCGCAGACAAGATCAAACTCTACCCGCCGGAACACTACGAGAAGGGGCTGGCCATTGTGACCGTGCCGACGCGGCGAATGAACCCCGCGGCGCTCAGCCCGGCGATCAAGTCGTTGAACTACTTGAACAACATTCTCGCGAAGATTGAGGCCCAGCAGTTTGGCGCGCTCGAAGCGATCATGCTCAATGACCAGGGCATGGTGGCGGAGTGCACCGGCGACAACGTGTTCATCGTGCACAAGGGCAAGATTTACACCCCTTCCGCTCAGCAAGGGGCGCTCAAAGGCATCACCCGGGACACCATTTTCGACATCGCGGCGGACCTCGGTTTGCCGATCGCGGAGCACGATCTCACGCGTTACGACATCTGGAACGCCGACGAATGTTTCCTCACCGGCACCGGTGCCGAGGTGATTCCCGTGGTCAAATTGGATGGCCGGGAAATCGGTTCCGGCCAGCCCGGCCCCATTTTCAAGCAGGTGCTTGAGGCGTTCCGGATTCGCGTTCGCCAAGAAGGCACCCGCCTCTGAGCCAGAGTGGCGAGGCGAGACGGCTCGGGTCTCGTCACAGTGTGACAACGTGACGCTGCTCAGTGACGCGTGGTGGACGCGTTGGCACACATCAGGGGTCGTTTTAAGTCGTTTCAGGGCCTTGCAACATGTGTCGATAGTGGCATGATGAATGCAGTTCGTGGGAGCGACCGTGACCGGTGTGTAGGCCCGTCGTTCTTCAATATTTTTCTCAATCCCTCCCGACAATAAAATGGCCAGCCCGCTCAAATGCGATCTCTGCGATAACTCCGCTACGGTGCATCTCACTCAAATCGTGAATCACAAGGTTCACAAAGTGGATCTCTGTGAATCATGCGCCCAAGCCAAGGGAGTCACGGACCCGAGTGGGTTTTCCCTCGCGGATCTTTTGCTCAAAGCATCGCTCAATCCGGAACCAGACACCGTGACCGGTTTGCGCTGTGAACAGTGCGGTTTCACCCCGGAGGAATTCAAAAAGACCGGTCGTTTCGGCTGTCCGCAATGTTACGAGACTTTCACCGACATCGTATCGCCGATGCTCGACAACATGCACAAAGGCACCGTGCACGTGGGAAAAGTCCCCGAACGTGCGCTCCTGCGCAAACAGCTCCACGATCGCCTGCATAATTTGGAGACGTCACTCAGCGAGGCGATCAAGTCCGAACGCTACGAGGACGCCGCCAAGTTCCGCGATGAGATCGTCCAAGTCCGCGAGGAAGCCGGACTCGCTCCCACGCCCACCTCCTAATGCCACTCAGCATCGACAATCTTATCTCCGCACGGGCGGAGTTGACCGACAACAGCAGCACCAAGTGCCCGGTGGTGTTGATGACGCGGATACGTCTGGCGCGTAATCTCGCCTCGCACAATTTTCCGGGTCGAGCCCAGGCCGTCGAGCGCCGCGAAGTCTTCGCGCAATGTCGCGAGGCGGTCATGGCGACGAAGGCGTTGAAGCGCGGGGTCAGCATGGCGGTCAACGAACTGGAGCCGTTGCATCGGCAGGTTTTGGTCGAGCGTCACCTCATCAGTCGCGAGTTGAGCAACTCTTCGGAAGGGGCGGGCGCCATCATCAACAAGGACCAAAGCGTCTCGGTCATGATCAACGAGGAGGACCACCTGCGTATTCAAGTTTTGCGCAACGGTCTGCAGTTGAAGCGGGCTTGGAATGCGATCGACACACTGGATACGGCGCTCGAAGGCACGCTGGATTATGCGTTTTCCCCCCGCCTCGGCTACATCACGGCCTGTCCGACCAATGTCGGCACCGGCATGCGGGGCTCCGCCATGATGCACCTGCCCGCGCTGGTGATTGCCGGTCAGATGGAAAAGGTAGTTCGCGCCGTCAACCAACTAGGCATGGTCGTGCGCGGGCTCTTCGGCGAAGGGTCGGATGCCAGCGGCAGCATGTTCCAAATCTCGAATCAGACCACGCTGGGCGAATCGGAGGTCGATATCGTCAAGCGGCTGCAAAACGTCCTGCAATCCATCGTGGATCACGAGATGAACGCGCGGGCCAAACTGCTGGAAACCAATCCCGCCAAGCTGCCCGACAAGATCGGCCGCGCCTACGGCGTCCTTAAACACGGTCACATCATCAGCTCCTCCGAAGCGATGAATCTGCTCTCGCTGGTGCGCCTGGGCGTCGATCTGGGTTATTTCCCGGACGAACTGCGCACCGGCATTGACCGCCTGTTCATCGAGGCGCAGCCCGGCCACATCTCTCACCGTTCCGGCCAAAAAAATCTCAATTCCGAACAGCGCGACGAACTGCGCGCGACCCACTTGCGGGAGGAGTTTGCCAATTTTACCACTCCCGGCTATGCCTCTGCTGTTGGGGAAAACTGAATTTCTAAAACCACTACATGTCTGAACCCATGAACAATTTCACACCGCGCGCCCAACAAGTCCTCGCTTTGGCGAGAAAGGAAGCTGATCGATTCAACCACAACTACGTGGGGACTGAGCATATCCTGCTCGGCTTGATCAAGCTGGGTCAGGGCGTGGCCGTCAGTGTCCTGCAGAAGATGGGCCTTGATTTGGAAACGGTGCGCGGCGCGGTCGAAAAACAAGTCGGCACCGGCACCGAATCGAAAACCCAGGGCAGCATTCCCTACACGCCCCGCGTGAAGAAGGTGCTCGCTCTGGCCGGCAAGGAAGCCAAGGCGCTCAACCACTCCTACGTCGGCACCGAACACATTCTCCTCGGTCTCCTCCGCGAAGGCGAAGGCGTGGCGGCTCGCGTGCTCAAGTCCCTCGACATCGACATCGAACGCACCCGCAATGAGATCCTGCGCGAACTCGATCCGCAGTTCTCGGGAGGCGAAAACGAACCCGGCGCCGAAGAGGCGGGCACCCCGTCCGGACGCGGCGGCGGCGACGACAAGAAGGAAACCAAGACGCCCGCGCTCAAAGCTTTCGGCCGTGACCTCACCGAACTCGCCCGTAAGGGTGAACTCGACCCGGTGGTCGGTCGCAAACATGAGATTCGCCGGGTCGTGCAGATTCTCTGCCGCCGCACCAAGAACAACCCGGTGCTGATCGGTGAAGCCGGTGTCGGTAAAACCGCCATCGTCGAAGGCCTCGCCCAGGAAATCTCCAGCGGCATCGTGCCGGAAATCCTCTGTGACAAAAAGGTCATCACTCTTGATCTCGCCCTCATGGTCGCCGGCACCAAATACCGCGGTCAGTTCGAAGAGCGCATCAAGGCGGTCATGGACGAAATCAAACGCGCCAAGAACATCATTCTCTTCATCGACGAGCTCCACACCATCGTGGGGGCCGGCGCGGCGGAGGGAGCCATGGACGCGTCCAATATTTTCAAGCCCGCCCTGTCCCGCGGGGAGTTGCAGTGCATCGGCGCCACGACCCTCAACGAGTATCGCAAATACATCGAGAAGGACGGCGCGCTCGATCGTCGTTTCCAATCGGTCAAAGTCGAACCGCCGTCCGTCGAAGACACGGTCACGATTCTCAAGGGCATTCGCCACAAGTATGAGGATCACCACAAAGCGATCTTCACCGACCTCTCCCTCGAGACGGCCGCCAAGCTATCCGACCGCTATATCACGGGTCGTTTTCTGCCCGACAAGGCCATCGATGTGATGGACGAAGCCGGTGCGCGCGCCCGTATTTCCTCCCTCAATCGTCCGCCCGAAATCGAAGATCTGGCCAAGGAAATCGACGAGGTTTGCGCCAAGAAAGAGGAGGCCATCGCCGGCCAACATTTCGAGGAAGCCGCCCAATTCCGCGATAACGAGAAACAACTCCGCGCCAAGCAGGAGGAGATCATTGAGACGTGGAAAAAAGAGCGCGAAGAAAACAAGATCACCATCGACGATGAGATGATGATGAAGGTCGTCGCCGACTGGACCGGCATCCCGCTCAATCGCATGGAGAAGAAGGAGACCGAACGCCTCCTCAACCTCGAAAACGAAATTCAAAAAGTTGTCGTCGGCCAAGAGGTCGCCGCGATCGCCATCGCCCGTGCCCTGCGTCGTTCCCGGGCCGACTTGAAGGATCCCCGTCGTCCGATCGGCTCCTTCATGTTCGTCGGACCGACCGGTGTTGGTAAGACTGAAACCGCCAAGCAACTCGCCGCCCAGATGTTCGGCAATCAGGACGCCTTGGTGCAGATCGACATGAGCGAATACATGGAAAAATTTGCCGTGTCCCGCCTCGTCGGATCGCCTCCCGGCTACGTCGGTTACGAGGAGGGTGGTCAGCTGACCGAGGCCGTGCGTCGCACGCCTTACTCGGTCATCCTGTTCGACGAAGTCGAAAAGGCCCACCCGGACGTGCTGCAACTCCTCCTCCAGATCCTGGAAGACGGCCGTCTCACCGATTCGCTCGGGCGGCAGGTCGATTTCCGCAATACGATCATCATCATGACGTCGAACGTCGGAGCGTCGCTCTTGCAGCGTCAGACTTCGATGGGCTTCACCGCCGCGACGGGCAGCTTCAGTGACATGGAGCTGATGCGGGAGAAGGTGCTCGAAGAATCGAAAAAGGTCTTCAAACCGGAGTTTCTTAACCGGATCTCGGACATCATCTTTTTCCGTCCGCTCGAAAAGAACGATCTCATCAAGATCGTCGAAATCGAAGTGCGCAAATTCGCCGAACGTCTTACCGATCGGAAGATCACCCTCGAGTTCACGGACGAGTCGAAGACACTGCTCATCGACAAGGGCTACGACGAAAAATACGGCGCCCGCCCGTTGCGCCGCGCGGTCGAGCACTACCTCGAGGATCCGCTGGCCGAAGCCATCATCCGGGGCACGGTCAAGGACGGTGAGCCCATCCGCGTGGTTCGCGATGGAGACAAGCTGACGTTCGAGCAAATCGAACCCAGCGAACCGACTTCATCGGCCGACGCCGATGCGGAAGTCACGTCCTGAGACTGCGGATACCGCGACCCTTCAACCACCATAACAAAGCCGCTCCCGCGAAACGGGAGCGGCTTTGTTTTGGGCGCGTGGCGAAGCGCCCGGTGCGGACTCAAACGCGAGGTTTGTCTTGGCGAGGACCGTGGTCGTTGCCCGGATGGGCCTGGACCGGTGTGGCCCGCTGGCGCGGCGAAGCTTGCAGAGCGCGATACTCGGGGCTGCTGCGGAGCGCTTCTCGCACGCGCGTCTCGGTCCATTGCCGGTCCCGCATCCGGCTGGTGTAGAAGCGCAATCCGGCGGCATCGGGCTTGCGGTCGAGCACCTCAATGTAAGCGGTGGTGACCAAACGGGGCACGACCACGGTGCGATACTCGGTGCTGCGGCGCAGTTCATTGCGCAGACGTTCTTCGCTCCAGTCCCGGTCCTCCACGATCCCTACGTAATTGCGCAGGCCCTCGGCGTCGGCTTTGCGGCCCAGAATGTCCAGATAGGCGCGCTGCACCACTTGCACGACCTCACGGTGGTGGTCGCGGTCGCGGCGGGAATCACGATGATCGTCGCGACCATCGTCGCGGCGATCTCCGCGAGAGTCGTCGTGGCCGCGGTCATCCCGGCGGTCATCACCGCGTCCGCCGTAGTCTGGTCCCCGGTGACGACTGGAACGTTCGCGCACCGTGATGGAGGAAAGTTCGTCGTTCCAATTGCCCGCGCCGTTGGCGGTCTCAATGCGACCGAGATTGCGGACGCTGTCGCGCAGGGTCAGATTCTCGCCCCGGAAATTGCGGTAGTCGAAAATGGCGACTTCGACGTCCCCGCGGATGCGAATGGAGGAAACGCGGTTGTTGGCGTTGCGCCCGCTGGGGAAGCGTTGGTAATTGAAGTCGTCGATGCTTTCACCGGCTTCCAGTTCGATACGTTCGCCTTGAAAGTTGGGTTGGGAAAAGAGGACTACGGCGGGGCCGGATCGATCGGGTTGGGCCGAGAGGGAGAGTGAGCCGACGACGGGCGCGATGATGCCCAGGATGAGCGGCAAAAGGGAGAAGCGTGGCGGTTTCATGTTCCTTGGGACGAGCAGTCGCGGTCGGATATTCACCAAACTTGAAACTTATCCGCCGCCGCGGGCGCCGACGTAGGACGCCGAACCTGCGCCGGGTTTGACGCCGATGGCGGCACTTTGGTTCTGGTTGGTCGTCACGGCTCCGGAGTGGGGGCCGGTCATGCCGACCGGTGCCATGGTCGGAGGCGGAGCTTCACCGGCGTAAACTTTCTGGCGGATGCGACTGCCGACGACCTCGACGAGTTCGTAGCTGCGAGTGTCTTTCGTTTTGTCGTCACGACGGACGGAAGCGCAGCCGGTGAATAATTCGGCGCAGGTAAGGGCGGCGGTGAAAAGGGCGAGGGGACGAAGCGAACGTTTCATGGGGTGGAGCCGTTTAAGGATGAATCGCCCGATGCCGCTATCGGACTACGCCCATTCGGGCGGGTTTTGCAGATCGGAGCGGAGGACGCCGATGCAAGGCAGATTACGGTAGCGCTCGGCAAAATCGAGGCCGTAACCGACCGCAAATTTGTCCGGAATCTCAAATCCCACGAATTCCGCGTCGAACGGCACCTCGCGGCGGCCCTTTTTATCGAGCAGCACGCAGGTTTTGAGGCTGGCGGGGTTTTGTTTCTCAATCATGCCCGTGACCATCGCGAGCGTCTTGCCGGTATCGAGAATATCGTCGATGAGCAGCACGTGGCGGTTGGTGATGTCGAGGGTGAGGCTGTGCAGGAGCTGCGGTTTGCCGACCGATTTGGTCTTGTTGCGGTAGCTCGAAACGCGGATGCAATCGAGCCGCACGGGGTTCGAAATCGCGCGCAACAAGTCGGCGGTGAAGAGAATCGCCCCGTTGATGATCGAAATTACCGTAATTTCCTCATTCGGGTAGGTTTCGGCGATTTCGGCGCCAAGGCGCTTAATCCGACGTTTGATCGCTGATTCGGTGACGAGAATCGACTCCAAGTCGGCGTGGGCAGGGTGAAGTTTCTGCGGGCTGGCCATTGGCGGTCGATGGAGCAGCAACGAAACGCGGGGCGCAAGGGCAGAGCGGTGAATCGGGCGGTAATTTACTTTGACTAGGTTGAGGGGCGAATCTTGCCTGCGACCCAGCTCCGCGCGGCATGATTTCAATCCAAGTTGACCAGTTGACCAAGCGGTTCGGTTCCACGGTGGCCCTCCACCAGTTGGATTTGCGGATCGATCCCGGTGAGTTGTTTTTCCTCCTCGGCCCCAGTGGCTGTGGGAAAACCACGCTGCTACGCAGCCTCGCGGGCTTTTACATTCCAGAGGAGGGGATGATCCGGTTTGGCGACGAAGACGTCACGCGGCTCGAGCCGCATAAGCGCAACACGGGCATGATGTTCCAGAGTTATGCGCTGTGGCCGCACATGACCGTCGCTCAGAATGTCGCTTTTGGACTCGAGGAGCGCAAGGTGGCCAAACCCGAGATCAAACGTCGGGTGGGCGAGGCATTGGAGTCGGTGCGTATGAGCACCTATGCGGATCGCTCCCCCAATCAACTTTCCGGCGGTCAACAACAACGCGTCGCGCTGGCCCGTGCTTTGGTCATTCGCCCGCGCTGTCTGCTGCTTGATGAACCGTTGTCCAATCTCGATGCGAAGCTGCGGTTGGAGATGCGCACCGAAATCCGGCGCGTGTGCAAAGAGTTCAAGCTCACCACCGTCTACGTGACTCACGACCAAAAGGAGGCGCTCTCCATTTCCGATCGCATGGCGATTTTGGAGAACGGCCACATTCTGCAGGTCGGTGCGCCGCAAGAAGTGTATCGCCGACCTCGCCGGAAGACGGTGGCGCACTTCATCGGTGAGACCGATTTGATCGAAGGAAAACTCGCGGCTCTCGAGGGCGAAAGCGCGGTGGTGGATACCGCCATTGGTCGTTTTCACGGCATCCTGGGCGACCCGACCGAGCAGCCCGCGATCGGCTCCGCCGTGACCTTGTCCATCCGTCCGGAATGCTGGACGCTACGCGAGACGGCGGCGGATGTTAACTCGGTGCCGGGGCGCATCGGTGATTCCGTCTATCTCGGCGAAGTCGCCCAATACGATTTCGTCGCCGGTCCGCAGACCCTCAAAGTTTACGAGCTCAATCCCCGCCACTTGGCTGGCAGTGGTGACGGTCCCCTGCATGCCCGGGTCGAGCCGCGCGACGTGGTGGTCTTGAGCGGCTGATTCCGCTCCCGTGTTGTCATGAAACGTGTGGTGATACTGCTGGCGCTCGCGCTCACGATTGCGGTGCCGTTTCTCCTGCGGCCCCCGCAGCAGTCGCTCGGGGCGGCCGACGATACGCTGGTGATCATTACGCCGCACAACGAAGCGATCCGGCACGAATTCGGACTGGCTTTTGCGAAGTGGTATGAGGCGCGCACCGGTCGCAGTGTGGCGGTTGACTGGCGGGTCATCGGCGGCACCAGCGAGATCGCCCGCTTTCTCGAAGGCGAATATGTAGCCTCATTTCGTAATCACTGGACCAATACGCTGGGGCGGTCGTGGAGCAACACGGTGCAGGGGGCTTTTCACGATGGTCGGCTGCCAACGGATGCCTCTCCGGAAGAAAAAGAGGCGCGGGCCGCTTTTCTCGACTCCAACGTGGGCTGCGGCATCGACCTGTTTTTTGGCGGCGGAACCTACGACTTCATTCGCCAAGCCCGGGCGGGCCGACTCGTGCCGTCGCGTATTTTCACGACGCATCCGGAATGGTTCGCGCCGGAAATCATTCCGCAGGAGTTTGCCGGCGAGGAGTATTGGGACCAGGAGCATCGCTGGATGGGCACGGTGTTGAGCAGCTACGGATTGATCTACAACCGTGATGCGCTGGCTCATCGCGGTTTGAGTGAACCGCCCGCCCAATGGGACGACCTGCGCGATCCCCGTTTGAGGGGAGCGATCGCGCTGACCGACCCGACCAAGAGCGGATCGATCGCCAAAGCGTTTGAAAATGTGATTCAGCAGCAGATGCAACGTCGGCTCTACGCCTTGGAAGCCACGGCGACGGACCACGACGCGGCAGCCAGGGAAGCTCAAGCCGTCCGCGAAGGCTGGATCGATGGACTGCAATTGCTGCAGATTGCGGCGGCCAATGCGCGCTACTTTACCGACACCTCGCAGAAGCCGCCCATCGACGTCGCCACGGGCAATTGCGCGGTGGGCATGTGCATCGATTTCTACGGTCGCCAACAGGCCGAAGCGGTGCGCCGTCGCGGCGACAGCGTGCGGGTGGACTACGTTTCCCCGGTTGGCGGCAGTGTGAGTTCGGTCGACCCCCTCGGTTTGCTGCGCGGTGCGCGCCATGAAGAAGTCGCCGAATTGTTCATCGAGTTCGTCATGTCGATGACCGGCCAAAAGCTCTGGAACTTTGAACCCGGCACGGCGGACGGACCCGAACACTTTGCGTTGCGTCGCCTCCCGGTGCGTCGCGACTTTTACGTCGATGATTTCAAGCCGATGCGGTCGGACCCCGAGGACGCGCCCTATGAAGCCAAGGAGCAGCTGATTTATCGGGCGAATTGGACCGGAGCGCTGTTTCGCGAAATGTCGTTGGTCATCCGTATCATGGGATTCGATACGCATCCCGAGCTCACCGCCGCGTGGGCGGATATCGTGGCCGCCGGGCGACCGCCCGAAGCCATGGCCGTGCTACAGGATATGTCGGCGGTCGATTACGAGACGGCGTTGAGTAAGATCAAAGCCACGCTGGGCTCGCGCGATAAAGTGTTGGAGCTCGAGTTGGCCAAGGAACTCGGGGCCCATTTCCGCATCCAATATGCGCGTGCCGCCGAGATCGCACGTGCGTCTCGCTAGGCTCGTGTCAAAAGAGGTAGGGCGGGTTCGCCGAAACCGCCGGACGCGGTTGTGACGGACGCGGGCGCAGACGCGGGCCGCGGCAGATCCGATGGAACGACGCGCGCGACAAGCACGCCCTACCTTGGCCATTCAATCCTTGGAAACGTCGATGGATGGCGACGGTGGTTTGTTGTTATTGCGACGGGGTCGTTAATCCCATGACCTGGGCGGCGAGTTGGTCCATGGCTTGGGCAAACCAGCGCTGGCCTTTTTCCGGGCTGGCGGCGGTGGCATCGCCCATGACGCCGGCGGAGGCGATGTCTCGGGTCATCCAAGAGTAGATGGCGGGGGCGCTTTCGGGGCGCAATTGACCGGCGTCGCCCAGGTGGGCCGGGTAGTGACAGATAGCCTTGTCCATATCCACCAGGTCGGGCGTCAGTGTGAGCATGATGGAAGTCTCCCATTCGCCGGCGTGGAATCCCCAGGTGCTTTCTTGGGCGGAAAGTTCCGGACTCGATGCCACGCGGAGCATGCCGGCTCTCACGCCGAATTCCGTTTGCAGTTCACGAAGCGTGTAGACCAATACCGCGCTGTTGCCGCCGTGCGTGTTGAGAAACGCGAACTGCCGGAAACCGTGACCGTGCAGGTCGTGCACCAGCACGCGCAGCAACCGACGCAGCGACCGGGCGGAAATGGATACCGTGCCGGGATAGTCGATGTGTTCGTTGCTTTTGCCGTAGGTCACGGAGGGGCCGATCCATATCGGCGCGTCCACGGGCAGGCGTTGGACGAGTCCGGCCACGGCACCCGCTCCGATGATGGCGTCGACGCCCACGGGGAGATGGGGACCGTGCTGCTCAATCGCACCGACGGGAATCACCACCAGTGCCGCGGCTTTGTCGGAGATCGCCTGCAAATCCGCCGGGGTCAACGCCGGCAAATAGCGCGACCGCACGCCCTGCGGCCAGGGCACCGCCGGCGGTAAGGACATGTGCGCAAATTCCACGGGAGCAAATTGGCCGTGCTCACTCGATCCGAGGGGGGCGCGGGCATCGACCTCGCCTAGGAGGTTGGCCAGACTTGTCACGGCGGTGGTTCGAATCGCGACGGGGTCGATCGACGGGTCGAATTTGACGATGGGAGACGAATGCCATGCTCCCGGACGGAATCTCCGATCCTGTGGCGCCACCGGTTGATCATTCGAGACTTCGGCGGGCGCGACGCCGAGCAACGCGGCCCCGAGGGATTGCGCCGCGGTGCGATCGCCACTGGCGGGATGGAGGTTCAATCCAATCCCGGCCAACTCGATCACGAAGGTCTGCAAACCCAGCTCGATCCGCGTATCGCGTGACGCGGCATCGATGATTTCCGCATTCCACGGACTGGTGGACCAGAATACCAATTTGGAGTATCCGGCCGTTTTGACCCCCAGGGCAATCTCACGAATCAGCGCGTGCAGGGTCTCGGGATCGGGTGCGCCCAGAGCCGGACCGTAGGGCGTCAATCCGAAGCGGAGCGGAGGCAACACGCGCGCGGTCACGCGGTCCGCGGAGTGAGTGATCGCGTCGCGCAGAATGGAGGCACCGATGACCTCCTCAATGTCGAGCGGCAGACCCAAACCGTGATCGGCGAATCCGTGCACGGGCAGGATGGCCAGCGTGGTGGCGTCGCGGGAGGGGCCGGGGAACGCCGTGGTGGCAAAGTGCGACCAAGCCGAGTCCGTCGGGGCATCGGCGAGGGCGGGATGAGCGAAGGGCGGAAAAGGCATGGGCGGAACCCGGGACGGAAATTCAGTGCTTACCGGCGTAGTAATGATCCGAATACACCACGGTCATGTCGGAATCGAGTGATTTGAAATAAAAGGCGCGGCCGCGGACCTTGACGACGATTTGTTGCAGCAGGGAAGGGCGATCATCCGTGGGGAGGGAGTAGTCGATGGTGGTGCGGGCCTCTTCGACCTTCACGGTGAACACGGGGGCGAAGGGCTCGAAGTTGGCCAGCACGACGCGTTCGATGGTCGCGGTCGGCGTGTGAAACGTCAGCGTGACATGCATGTGTTCGGCCGAGGTGTCGTCGGTGGCACCGGGTTTGAGGCGGAACCGCCATTGTTGACGGGGTCCATCCTCGGCCACCAATTCGGCCGTGGCGAGGTCCATTTGTTTGGTCGGGTTGGGGGCGGTTTGCCCGCCGGTGCGCCGCGTCTGCTGCTCCCGGTAGGTTTGCAGCTCCTTCTCGGTGGGAGCCGCCCCGTTTTCCCGGATGAGGCTCATGCGCAGGTGCGACGGCCGGAGCGGGTCGAACGTTTCCACGCGGTTTCGTTCGGCCGAGGAGGTGGTTTGGGTGAAACCCCAACCCTTGGGGCCTTCGGTGCGAAAGGTTTCAATCGCTTCCCATAACGCCGGTGGCGGTGCTCCCGCGACCAGGGTCGAGAGCCCGAAACAGATAATCAAGACACGCAGCAGAGACGGCACCATGTTCGCAGCGAACGCCGGAGCTGCGCAGGTTTCAACTCACCATTTACCGCTGTGAGCTGGACGCCCGGCACGCGACCTTGTTTTCTGGGCGTCTCATGCTCGTTCACACCGTTTTCTTTTACCTCAAATCCGACATCTCCGCCGCCGATCGAGCGATGTTTGCCACTGAGTTGGCGAAACTTGGCACGATTGATAACATTGGTGGGTTTTACATGGGCAGCCCCGCCGAGGTGCCGCCGCGGCCGGTCATCGACACGACGTTTGATTTTTCCATCACCGTTGTTGTTGACGACGTCGAAGCCCACAACGCCTACCAAATCGACCCGATCCACCTCGCCTTCATCGCGTCGTGCAAACACCTCTGGGACCGGGTCCAGGTTTACGACGTGGACTGATCCACGCTGCTGCGTGCGGAACGAGTTTCCGGTTCACTCGTCGAGGGTGTAGACTTCGATCAATCCCACGCCGGTCGTGTTGCCGACCCCTGAAATCATCGCGGTGTAGCCTCCCGGTTCGAGGGTGACGATGAGCGCGGCGTCGCGCGTGTTGGGCTCCAGAGCGAAGGCGCCGGCGCGTTGGGAGGTGTGGAGGATGGCGGTTGCAGACGGACTGACCGACCAGTCGTCGTTGCGGGCGATCGGGAAACTCGATCCGGCGCGGAAGAGTTGCAGCATCGGGTCGGCGAGTGGGGCGTCGATGTCGAATGACGTGAGGGACGGCCCGACCGCGCGAATGAGATACCGTCGCGGAGACGTGCCGGACAAAATGAATCCGCCAATCAGCACGTCGTCGCCCGTGCCGACTTGGGCGCGCGTCGATAGGTTGACCAAATGCGCACCGGACTCGTCGACGGGGGCGATTTCAAACAACTCCGCCAGCGCCACGCCCGGGTTGCCGGCGGAGTCGGAAATCAATACGGTGGTCGAGCCGACGGGGAGGTCGGCGATCAGTGCGGCGTCGAGGCTGCCTTCCGCCAACGCGAACGCTCCGGTGCTGGTGAACGCGTCGGCATTGACGCCACTCGGATCGCCCCAGTTGTCGTTGAAGGACTCACCGGTTGAAGGAGCGGGGTCCAGTTGCAGTTGGGGGTCGGGTAGCGCTCCGGCGACGCCGAGTGTCGTCAGGGTCGGTCCGATGCCGCGGACGAGGGCACGCAGTTCTCCGCCTGTGACGACGAAGCCGGGAATTAATTGCGATTCGCCGGTGCCGACGACGGCGCGGGAGGAAAGGTTGATCAAGCGTGTGGTGCCGCCCAGCACCAAGGGCTTCGTGCTGACGAGCGGCGTGCCTCCCACAGATACGCGGCGACGCACCCACACGGCGCTGCGATCCCCCATGGGATGCGCGAACCACATGGTTCCCGGCGGCAAAGCGGCAACCGTGGGGACCGGCGTGATGGCGGACCAGGTTTGCCCGTCGAGGGATTGTTCCCAGATGTCTTCGCTGAAATCGGGCCGATTCTCGAACCTTGGCTCGTCGATCATGATGGTGCCGGGGGAGAAGTTGACGTCGAACACCGTGCCGTAGTCGGGCGTCTGGGGATCGAGCCCGTAGAGGTATTCGAATCCGTTGGAAAACCCATCGTGATCGAGGTCGCCCTGCGGACCGCTCATGTCGTTGCCCGCATCGCCCGCCGGGAGGAAATGCGCGCGACGCCAGCCCTCGTAGGTCGCGTTGGGCACCGGGTTGAAACGGGTGGCGACGGGATCAGCTTCACCGCTGCGGGTGTCGACCCAGACTGCCACGGTGGGCGTGGCCGGCGTGGGGCCGGCCACGAGACCGTAGTAATCGCCGAGCATGTAACCGCGGCCGGTGTTTTGGGAGAGACGCACGTCGGTCGTGCGATCCGAGATGCGAAAATCGTCCGACCAGCTCACCCCGCCGTCCGTGCTGGTGGACGCATACATGTCGACGAAGTTGCGGCGGTCGGGCGCGTTGCGGGTATCCATCCACGACACGGTGACGGTCTGGCCATCGAACGAAGAGGTCACGGTGGAATTGAATGCCGAGCGTTGGGTGGCGTGCTCGTTGACGTAGGTCGGATTCGACCACGTCGCGCCGCGGTCACTCGAACGCGAAATCGCGACTCGGCTGCCGCCGTTATCGGAAACGGACCACGTCACAAACACATCCCCGGACTCCCGTGCCGCATGGGCGGAAATAAGAAAAACCCCATCGCGTGCCACGGGGTCATCCCAGGGGTTGGGCACGTCGGCGATGACGGTCGCCGAGGCGGGCCAAATCGTGCCGCCGCCGACGGAGCGTTTGCATTCGATGCGGAAATCGAGCTCGGCGTTGGTGAAGGTGATGTAGGGCACCAACAGTGAGCCGTCGGGCAGAAACACCGGCTGGCTGCCCTGGTTGTGACTACCGGCGGGCGTGATGAAATTGGCCTCCGACCACGTGATGCCATTGTCGTCACTATAGGTGCAACGGAGGTTGGTCCCGGTGGAATTGCCGTCGGCGTCGCTGGTGAAGGCCGTGAAGGTCACGACCAAACGACCGACGGTCGCCGAGCCGGCGATATCGTTCACCGTCAGCCAATTTTTATCGGGAAACAACCGCTCGTTGGGGGCGGCGAAAACGATCGCGGGATCGGTCCAGGTATTTCCGCGATCCTCGGACCTCACGATGGTGAGATCGCCGAGACTGAAGTCCCCGTTGCGCGCCACCAGGGTGTTGAGAAAAAGGGTGCCGTTCAGGTTAATGGCCGCGACCGGATCAGTGGCTCGAAGGTTGGCGCCTCCACTGACCTCGGTCAGGTTGGGAATCAGCGCTCGGGTCCACGTGCGGCCGCCGTCTTCCGAGTAGGCGTAGCCGCACGAAGTTGCGCCGCCGTCGGAACGCCGCCCCTCTTGGAAAGTGGCGAGTAGTCGCTCCGGATAGGTCACACTGCGAAAGACGTGTGGCTCGGCTTGTTGACGACGGTTGCTCGGCAGTTCACTCGGATCCTCACCGAGTCGGGTATTGCTCGCGACCCAGGGATCCAGCAGGTCGGCGGGAGTGCCTTTGGCGGGAGCGTGAGCCGGCAGCGCGTCGCGGGCGGTGACGGGCACGATGTCGGAGCTTTCGTCGCCGAATCGCCCTTCGGCGGCGAAGGTCGCATAGACGCCACTCGATATCCGATCGGGGTTTACCTTGCGCAGCGGCAGAGGTAGGGGCGGCGGTGCCGCGATGACGCCGGACACCAGCACAACGAACAACCCAAGGCACGGCGAAACGGGGTCAAAGCGCATGCCTCATTGGCGCGGGAAGGGGCGCAGGGGTAAAGTGAATACGGAGGGGCGGCGGAATGAATCTTACGCGGGCAAACCGGTGGGCTTGAGCTCTAAGAAACGGCCCCGGAGTTCGTGATAAGACTGAACCCCCGTTACCCATGAAATCATCCTTCACGCTACCGGTGATCATCGCCGCCTCCAGCCACGCGCTGTTTCTGTTCGGATTTAATTCACGCAAGGTCGCATCATCGATGCCCCTGCCATTGGAGCCGGTGGAACGCATCACCGTGTATCCGATCGAATTTATTGAACCCGATGAGCCGGAAAACGTCTTTGATGCCGCAGAGGCTCCGGCCGCGTCGGACCGGACATCTCACGCTGGTGAATTCGCCCCGGACCCCACGAATTCGCCGGATTTGCCGCCGCCCGCTTTGCCCGAACGCATTCCCACCGTCATTCCGACTTTCGGGCAAAAGCTGCAACCGCCCCGGCCGGGCAACGGCGGAAGTTGGCTTGAGCGGGGAGTGGAGGCCGGCGTGTTTCACGCGAGCGGGCTCGACCGTGAACCGCGGGCCACGTTTCGCATGTCTCCCCGTTATCCCGACACCATGCGACGCGCCGGGATTGAGGAGAGCGTCGTGGTGGAGTTTATCGTTGGCTTGGATGGTCGCGTGATCGAAGCCAAGGCGGCGACGAATGCGCGCCGGGAATTTGCGGCGGCGGCGGAACGCGCCGTGCAGCGGTGGCGGTTCGAACCGGGCAAACGCCATGGCAAAGTGGTCTCGTTCCGGATGAGTGTGCCAATCGTATTTTCGCTCGGCGAGTAACGAAACGACGCTCAGGCCGTGGCCGTGATGCGATGCGGCTGCGGTTTGCCCCGTTGGACCAGATACACGGTGTCGCCAGCCTTACGACCCAACACGGCCCGGCCCAGTGGGGAACTGGGCGTGATCACCGTGTAGGTGGTGTCGTCGACCGTGAAATCTGTGCCGCCGGCGCGGGGGCCGATCAAGCCGTGTAGAGGCCCGCCTAGTCGTTCAATGGTGAATACACTCCCGATCTTGAGGGCCGCGGGCGGAGGGGTGGCGGGTAGTTCGAGCGAGCGATACAGGCGGATGGCGTCAGCCAGCTCCGCCGCGAGCTTGGCCTGACCCTCGGCGAGATAGGCCGCTTCCTGGCCGCGGGTGTCATATTTGTTTTCCGCGCGGCTTTCTTCGTTGGTCGCTTCGTCGCGCGCGAGCAGGGCGGCCCGGGTTTGCAGATCACGGTCGGCCTCGAGCTTTTCAATCAAAGCGGTGATCAGGCGAGTTTTGTCGGGCATGACGGCCTTATGCCGTCGTCCCCGGTCGCTGTTCAAGAGCGGATATCGGTGGCGGGGTGGCGTGAAGCCAGCAGATTGTCGACGCGTTCGACCAGCGCCCGGGGGCTGAAGGGTTTGTTGATGAAGTCGATCGCCCCGAGCTCGAGGCCGAGGTGGCGCGAATCGGGTTCGCTCCACGCGGAAAGAATGATGATGGGCAACGTGGCGGTATCCGCGCGGCGGCGCAGAATCTCGCAGATGGCAAACCCGTCGAGGTCGGGCAGCATGAGATCCAACAACAGGAGATCCGGTCGTCGTTCCGCGATGCGATCGAGTGCGCTGTGACCATCGGCGGCGGTTTGCACCTCGTAACCCCGTTTCCGCAGGTTGAAGGCGATGATGTCGGTCACATCCGGTTCGTCGTCGACGCTTAGTATGTAGGGGGGCATGGAATCACGGCTCGGGGAAAATTAGCCGGGCCGCATTGCGGGGGGGTGGCGTTTGCGCGACCAATCGGTGACAAATCGCGTTTGCTCACCGTTTTGCGAATATTTGGTGAAACCCCGCCAGACCGCTTTTGTTCTGGGCAGTCGGCGGTTAAAATCGCACCGTCAAGTCCTTGTGATCAGGGGCATTACCCCTGACATCGATTGATCCGTATCATGGCTCGAAAAATTGCTTTCATCAACTACAAGGGCGGCGTCGGCAAAACGTCACTGCTCGTGAACATCGCGGCTTGTTTGGCCAAACTGGGCAAACGCGTCCTCATCTGCGATTTCGACACCCAGTCCAACGCTTCCATCTGGCTGTTGCGGTTGGACCGGTGGAACAAAATCAACACATCGAGCCAGGGCGCGGTGTATTCGATCTTCGATCCCGGCGAAGCCAAGGTGTCGGATCTGGTGGTCAAAGACGTGGTGCGCAGCAAGACGGGAGAGGTCGTGCTGCCGGGGTTGGATATTCTGCCGACGACCTTCAATCTGGTGGATTTGGAAAACGAGTTTCGCGGCGATCCGGCCCGACCGCCGTATGTGATTTTTCGCGACCAACTCGAGGCCATCGAGAGCAACTACGATTTCATCCTGTTCGATTGTCCGCCGAATATTTTGCGGGCGTCGCAGTGCGGGATTTTCAGTGCCAACGAAATTTACGTGCCGTCCAACCCGGACGCCTTGAGCCTCATCGGCTTCACGCTGCTGGTGGAGAAGTTGGGCAAGTTTCACCAACTGAGCGCCAGCTTTCGCAAATCCTCCCAGGGAGTGCCAGCGCGCGTGCAGGGCATTATCTTCAACTCGATCAAAACCGGCGTCGACATCGACGTGCCGCGGATGCGGATGCAGTTGCGCATGAACCAATATCGCAGCGCCAAGCGCGTAGCACCGTCGGCCAAATTGTTCGAACAACACGTGCGCGATGCGATGGTGGTCCGACGGGCGGTCACGCTGGGACTGCCGGTCAACCTGGTCAATGCGTCCGCCGACAGCAGCGGGGAATCGACCGTCGTCGACGACTACCGCAAGGTCGCCATGGAACTCATTCGTCACGGCGACGGCATCACCGACTAAACCCTTCTCTTACGCTCCCCATGCCTGATCCATCCTCCGCTCAACAATGGAATGCAGTCCGCACCGCGTTTGCGTCGTCCATCATGGTCGACACGGCGCTCTCCAGTCTGGCGGAAAACCTCGATGGCCCGGAATGGCCCGGCGCGAACAAAGTCGACTGCCCGGCGGATTACATCGATCTCGAATACGACGACACGGTCGAATTGCTCGCGTCGCGTGGTTATCCGGCGAACAGCATCACCACGCTGATCACGATTCTGCAGGAAACCTTGGCCTTTGACGACCCGTTCGGCGACATGGTCGAGCACAGCGAATCCGCGTCCGCGGCGTCCAATCCGATTCTAGATAATCTCAAGAAGTTGGAGATTCCTGAAGATTTTCCCATCCGGTTCAGCAGTCTGTCCGCCGACACGCTGGAGTTTTGCGGCTTGGAAAACCTGGAGACCATCGGCGCGTTCGCCGTTTTTGCGCAAAGCATGTCCCAGAGTGTCATCGTGGGTGGCGATTTCCGCAGCCTGCTCAACGCCCTGTCGCACGTGGACGAAGCGACCATTGCCAAGTTCCTGCCGTTTCGTCCGGGGCAAAAAGGGCTACATCTCATCGAAGCGCTGGGCGCCACCGTCGCGGGCCTGTCGGCGCTTCAGCGCCAGGGCTTGTCCGCTCGCGGGGCTGCCGTGCCCCCCAAGGTGGAATCGCGGGTGGAGGCGCTCCTGGCCTACTTCAAAGCCGACCTCGCTCAGATCGAGGCCCGCATCGCGGCGGGCACCGCCTTGAGCCGCGAAGTGATGGTGCTGCAGGATCCCGCCATCGAGCCCTTGGTCGTCAAGTTGCTGGAGCCGCATGTGGCCGGAGCTGTGCCCGAGAAAAAATCGGGTTGGTTCGGCCGCCTTTTCGGTCGATGATCGGTCATGCCTGATTTGCCCCCGCCTCCCGGCAACAAACTTCGTTTTCCCGGTGCCCCGCCCGGGGCCGGCGGACCAAACCTGTCCTTGCGCCGCCGGGTGCGGTCGCCGATCGAGCAATCGGCAAATGCCGCCGAAGCCCGTGAAAAAATCAACGAAATCGTGGCGGTCACCCGGGCCCCCTGGGGAGAATCCGAAACCCGGATGTCTCCGGAAAAGTCGAACGAGCTCGAAAAAGCGCTGCGCGAGTTGGAGGCCCGATTGGAGGACCGGGAACGCGCGTGCGAAGAGCTGGAGGTCAAATTGCTCGAACAGCAG
The DNA here is from genome assembly GCF_029023725.1 of Synoicihabitans lomoniglobus. Classification (GTDB taxonomy): domain Bacteria; phylum Verrucomicrobiota; class Verrucomicrobiia; order Opitutales; family Opitutaceae; genus Actomonas; species Actomonas lomonigloba. The sequence continues at coordinate 2,425,093 of NZ_CP119075.1, read as the reverse complement.
CGTGAATTTGCCGAGATGGAGGCGCTGTTGCAGGCGCGGGAAAATGTGCTCGCCGCCGCCCGCAAAGCGGCTCCGGCCCGGTCTTCGCTCTCCGCCGAGGAGAAAGAGGCACTCGAAAAACTGAAAGCCGAGCTGGAGCGACAGGAGGCATCCCTCAAGGAGCAACGGGCATCGATCAAGGAACGGGAAGCCTTTCTGGAGGAAAGTGAATCCAGCCTTTTCGATAAGGTGCAGGAGCAGCAGCTCACCGAAACCGAGCTCGAACAGCGCGAAGAAGACCTGCGGGCCGCCGAACGTCGGCTCAAGGAGCGGGAAGCCGCGATCGACCCCGCCGCGGCCGCGGCTTTGGCCGCTGAAAAGGCCAAGGCGGCCGAGTTTGACGAGTTCACACAGTAGCCCTTCGAGGCCTGGTCGAAGGGACGATTCGCCCCTTATCCGGGATGAAACCCCAAGAAAGGGCTGGCCATGACCGTTTTCCGAGCAACCTTACCGGATAATACGCGTCTGAATCGCCTATACTCCATGACGAACTCCAAACTCGCCCGTCTGCTTACGCTCGGTCTCACGATCGCTATTTCTGCCTGCCCAACTTATGCGCAGGCCACGACCGAAGTCGAAGTTCCGGAAGAACAGACGGCGGAAGCGCCTCCCGGGTTCGTGCTGCCGCCGCGGATGCGCAAAGTGGCCTTTCGCGATGCCAACCCGTGGACGTTCCACGTAAACGCCCGCTACAACAGCGGCAAATCATCGGTGCAGTTCGGTGGGTTGGGCGAAGTGCCTTCGATTCAAAATCTGCCCGGTGCCGACCGGACCGAAGTGGTCGTGCGTCGATACGACGATGGCGGCGTGGCCCTCGATGGTCTGCGTAGCAGCGAGAAGGACGCTGACGGCAATCAGACTTCCACACCGGGTGGCCGCTACACCACGGAAAAAGGGGAGAGCCTGCTTTCCTATACGCCCGGTCAAACCCGGCAGTGGTTTTACACCCACGACTCGCAACAAGTGGATGGCGGCATCGCCATGCATGCGTTTTCCGCGCAATCCACCGGAGCGACCGCGGCGGCTGATCACGACGGATCCAACCTCGGCATGGAAATGGCCGTCTCCCGTCGCTTCCTCAAGCTGAGCCCCAAGACGGAAATCAACCTTACGGCTTCGATCGGTATGACCGACGTCAAAGCCGCGACCGCCGGCCGGGTAATGTCGGATCTGATCACGATGACCGACTTGTATGAGCTCTACGGTGATGCGCCCGACGCGCGTTACGAGGCTCCGTCGTTTGGCAATCTGTTCGATGACATCGGTAACATCATTCTGGCCGATGGACTGGAAACCACGGTTCCCCTGCAGCAAGTCACTCCCAACCGCACCTTTACCACTACCGCGGGCGGCGCGTTCGTCGACGGTGACTGGGAACTCAAAGGAGCCTATTACTCCATCCGCATGGGCGCGGAGATTCGCACCCATCTCACGGAGAAGATCGGCATCGTTGCTTCGGCGGGTCTCATGGGCGCGTTTGTAGGCACCGATTACACCGTGACCGAGACGCTCGACATGAGCGCCTACGAGGTGGGCAATCCCATCACCATCACTCAAACCGGTGAGCACAGTGAGATGATCTTGGGCTATTACGCCGAGATTGCGGCAGAGTATTGGATCACTCCGCGCACCGCGTTGTTCGTCGGTGGGGTGTTTGAGGCGATCGACGACTACTTCCAAACCGTCGGTGGCCGCACGGCCTCGATCATGCTCGGCGACAATCTCATCGTGCGCGTCGGCATCATCACCCGCTTCTAAGCGCGGGTTAGTCTTCGCACTCGAGGTCGTGTAACACGGCCTCGATGGAGCGCAGTCGTTCGGGAGGGAAAAAGCCGTTCAAACGGGTGATGACCTGTTGAATCAACCCGTCCGGGCAGGATGCCCCTCCCGTGATCAATACGCGCTTGCGGGCGGCGGGATCATGCCACAACGGCCGCGTTTCCATATGGCCGCCCGAGGCGGGGCCGTGAGCCGGGAACACGAAATGTTCGGATGCGTCCATGGCGAGGATGTTGCGTTCGCTCTGAATAAAGAACGCCTGCGCATCCAATTTATCCGCGCAAAGCCGATGAAGCTGATAGGTATTGGAGGAGTTTTTACCGCCGATGACAAAGGCGGTGTCGAGCGGCTCCGCGAGGGCCCGGCCTAGGGCATCCTGGTTGACCTGAGTGGCGTAGCACAACGTGTCGCGTCGACCGCCGCCTCCGACGCGCTCCGCTCCCGCGTCCCCAAATCGAGTTGTGAACGCCCCGCGCAAACGCTCGATGATCGCGAGCGTTTCGTTCATGAGCAGGGTGGTTTGATTGACCACGGCCACGCGTTCCAAATCGCGATCGACGTCGAAACCCTCGGTATACTTACCCGCGAAGGTCTCGTAAAAGGAGGCGCGCACGGCGGGATCGGTGCTCTCGATAATTTTGGCCAGCGTTTCGACCTCGGCGAGATTGCGCACAATCACGGCCGGTGCATGCCGTCGGGTATTGGAAAACGTGGCTTTGGTCTCTTCGTGCTCCGCTTTGCCGTGGATGACCACCGTGTAGCCCTCGCGACCATAGCTGCGGGCGGCCTTCCAGACTTTTTCGACCAGCATGCACGTGGCGTCATGCGGATAGACTGCGAGACCTTTTTTAACCAGACGCGCCTTGTCCTCATTGGTCGCGCCAAAGGCGGGGATGATGACGATGTCGTCCGGCGTAAGCGTGTCCCAAATGAGTGGCTCGGTGGTGGCAGCCGTGGCGGGTAGGCCGGTGATGGTGAAAGGCACACCTTTGTCGGTTTGCAGATAGCGCAGACCTCGCCGGCACAGATCTTCGTTCACAAACGGATTGTGGATCAGCTCGGAGAGCATGAAGACGCGTTTACCGGGGTTGGCCGCCAGCGTTTCGTAGGCGCGTTCGATGGCGTTTTTCACGCCGAGGCAAAATCCGAAGTGGCTGGGAATGATGTATTCCACCGCGCCGAAATCGAGGGTCACGGGGCTGGTGGCGCTGCGCTCGTGACGGCGGGCGAGGGCTTTGATCGCGGCGCACAGTTGGGACTGGTAGAGCCCGCTCGAAACTTCATCGCTGGCGTAAATCGCGGGGTTGCGCTCCTTTTCCGGTCGAAATTTGTAGATGAACTCGTTTTCGCCGAGGTGCAGGTAGGGCAGGTTGATGAAGTGCGGTTCGAGCGCCTCCAGTATCGCCGCCAACGATGGGGCCAACGTGTCCGGATTTCCCGTCAATTGCTCCATGGGGCGACACACCACTTCAGCATCCGCCGATTCACCCTGCACCTGGGTGGCAAAGACGCGGTAGTTTCGCCCCCCGGCTTCGATCTCCAGCAACGAGCGAGGAGTCGTATGTTCGGCGTAGGCGGAGGTTAACCGATCGACAGCCATGCGCTCGTCGATTCCAGAAAAAGCCAGACCGGCCTTGGACCCGAGGGCGCGCACGGCGAGCCGGTTGTTGCGGTCAAAGGCCAGCAGAGCGGTAAGAGCGGGAGCAGAAGACATGAAGGGAATGAAAATAGGGCCCAGTGGCGCGCCGTGGTCAGCCTTGGCCGCCGAAAGAAGTGAAGTCGTCGAGTTCGAGACGGTCGAACGTCGTGACGATGTCCTCGCGACCAGGGGCCATGCGTTCGATCTCGGTGGCAAAATTACCGTGGCGGCGGGGATCTCCCGGAGCCATGTCCTGCAACCACTCCGACCAGGCGAGAATTTCGTGCGGGGCGCGGGGGATCGACATGTTCTCGCGCAACCACGCCAGCATTTGCGTATCCGATTTACCACTGCGCACGGCGTCGAGAAAGGCGTCGGCGCTCACTCCGACGAAGGCGAACAACCGTTCGTCCATCGGGCAGGGGTAGGTGTAGGCCCCGTGCTTGCCCGCCACGAATGCCCGGGCCTTGTCGAGGAGGCGCGGCAGATGCACAAAGCCGCCCAATCTCACACGGGGACTGCGGGGCGGATGCTGGGTGAGGTCGGGAGCGCTGAAATTGATCATGGCGGAGACCTAGATTCAGCCAACCACGACGAGCGTCAACGTCAGGCCTCTCCTTGCCGTGGGTTTGATGTTTGGCGGGTAAGAGCGGCGGATTCGCAACGGAGGGAACTTGCCCACAGGGGCTTCACTTCAACTTCAATTCGAAGTGCGTCTCGGCGAGTCGTTGGCCGTTGATTTGCAGCTCCACGAGGTGGTGACCGGCGTGGTGTCGGCGGGTGGTGAAATCACGGATTGTCTGGTGTTTGCGCAGCGTGATTCGTTCACTGGCTTTCAGGCTTAACTGTTTCCACTTAAATACTTTGGGGGAGGCCTTGCCGGATGCCTTCACGTAGTGGACGACGTAGTCAATGATCAGGGTTTGGTCGCCGCGAGCGAGCGACGCGAGGTGAAGGTCGATTTGCAATGATCCGCCCAATGTCACGGTGGTCGGCGTGGCGGCGAAGGTCGTGATGTCGACTTTCGCGTCGGCGCCGGCACCGACGATTTTCAACGCGCCGGGATGGCCGCGTTTGATGAGGGTGCGCAAGCCATGTCGAACGATCCACGCACTGTCGGGACCGAGGCTTTGCCAGGGCGCACACCACGCGACGACGTAGTCCGCGTGATCCTTGGCAATGTCATTGAGGTGGTTGGCCACGGACTTTCGCACGTAGAGCGAAGAGTCGGCTTTGAGCGCTTCGAGGATCGGTCGTGTCGGCGTGGGATCGGCGATCAACGCATCGAGTCGCACGCCCCACGGCAGACGCGGTCGCGCGCCTTCGCTCGCCAGTCGTCGGACGTGCTCGTTGTCGTCCTGCGTCCATGGTTGCATGCGGGCCAGCGTGGCTCCGGGGTCGCGCACGATGAACCGGCGGATGGCAAATTCGGCAGATCCATAGCGGGTGAAAAAGTGCAATGCGGGTAGCGCCAGGTCCGGCTGATCCAGCGCTTCATTGGCGACAAATTCCGCGAACCAAATACCGACGAAACCATGGTCCGTTTGCGGGGCGATTCTCCGCAAGGTCGCGATCTGCTTTCGCACCGCGCCGGACAAGGTGAGTGCGGCGGCCCGCGCGGTTTGTCGCATGCGGTCCATGAGTTCGCGCGACTCCAGACCATCGAGGGTGAGTTGTAGGAAACGCTTTCGATCGAAGCCGGGATCGACCGCGGTGAGTTGATCAGCGATCGTGTGGTAGCGGTCGGCGTTGAACCAATCCTTCATACTGAAGGTGCTCGCCGGAGCGGGTGGGGATTTCGCCATGGCGATGTGTTGCTCGATGGTAGCCGTTTCAGCGGCGTGCCTTCAGGGCGTTGACCGAGGCCCAATGCGCCGTCGCTTTTAGTTTGTCGCCCCGACGATCGGCGGCGACCGCGCTGTGTTCGTGCAGCAGCAGGCTTAAATTGTCGGCGCCAATCTCTTCGGTCAGCGCCAGGGCCTCCTGCCGAAAGAGCTCGGCCTGTCCGAGATAGCGGGGGTCTTCCCGACCGCGATCTTCGGTGAGCACGGCGCGATGCATCATCGCTTCGGCTTCGGTGCGCCGATCCTCCGCGATCACCGCGGCGGCGGCGGCTTCGTCGAGCAGATCGAGTGCCGACTGCCACTGACGCAATCGCGTTTGGATGCGCCCCAGGTTGATCAAAACATTGGGTTCGTCAGCGCGGTCGCCCAGGGCTCGCACGGCGCGCAGGGAAGCTTCGCAGTGGGTCATGGCTGCCTGGCACTCGTCCATCAAGAGGAGGCATTCGCCGAGATTATTGTGCGTGCGAGCGGCAAAGCGTTTGTCATCGAATGATTCGCTCAACGCCAAGGCCTCTTCGTAATGTTCGCGGGCCTCGGGCAGACGGTCCAATTCGGAAAGGATGTTGGCCACACTACCGAGCGCACCGGCCAGCGCTTTGGGATCGTTCAAGGTGCGTCGGATTTCGAGGGCCGACTCGTAGTAGGCGAGGGCCTTGAGCAAGTCGCCCTGACTCCAGGAAACATTCCCCAATGCGACGCAAACCCGGCCCAGACCGGCGTCGTCGTTGCCGGATTCAAACAGCGGCATCGCATCCGTGCCGATCTGAATCGCCTCGTGATAATGACCAAGAATGCGCAACGCGATGCACAGGCGCTCCATCACGCGGGCCCGGGTGAGTTTGTGCTCGAACGGGATGGTTTCCAGCAGATCACGAAACGCTTTTTCCGCCCGCGAGGTGTGGCGATACAGCAAGTCGTTGGCGGCATCGAACAAACGTTCGAACCGGGCGGTTTCCGTCTCGACTGAATGATCGGCGGCCATGGGTGGGAGTGCCTGCGAGGCAAGCACACCGGGCCGCCCCGGTCGATCTTTGATCGTGGCTTAGGCGTCGAGACGCAAAACGTCGGCGAGCTTGGCGGGCTCGCGACCACCGCCCATGGCGAAGTCGGGTTTGCCGCCGCCTTTGCCGCCGAGAGCGGCGGAGCGTTCGGCCACGAGCTTGCCGGCCTGGTGACCGGCGGCGATGGCGGCGGGCGAACAGAAAGCGACGACCGAGGCTTTTTCGCCAAACGCGGCCCCGAGAATCACAATGCCGTCACCGAGCTTGCCGATCATCTGCGAGCCGAGGGCGCGCAGGGCGTTCGGGTTTTCGGCGGTGACGACGGCGGACACCCATTTGAGGCCGTCGCGATCGGTAGCTTGGGCGATAAGATCGTCGGCTTGATTGGCGGACGCTTTTTGTTCGAAGGCTTTGAGCTTCTTTTCGATCTCCGCCTTTTGGGCGAGCAGGGCGTCGAGCTTTTGGTTCACGTCCTGGGGACCGGCGTTGAGCTTGCCGCTGACGGTGCGCAGGGCGGTCTCGTGTTCGGTAACAAACGCGTAGGACGCCGCTCCCGCGACGGCTTCGATGCGGCGCGTGCCTGCAGCGATGGCGGACTCGGCCACGATTTTGATCAAGCCGATCTCACCAGCGGTCTGCACGTGGGTGCCGCCGCAGAGCTCGATGCTGTAGCCGCCGATGTCGACGACGCGCACGATGCGACCGTATTTTTCGCCAAAGAAGGCGAGGGTGCCTTCGGGCTTTTTATCAAACTCGGTTTCGTAGTTTTTGACGACGGCGTTGTCGATGACCTGCGCGTTAACGAGACGTTCGACCTCGGCGATCTGGTCCGGCGTCATGGCCTCGAAATGAGCGAAGTCAAAGCGGAGGCGCTCGGGCGTCTTGTGCGTGCCGGCTTGGTGTACGTGGTCGCCCAAGACCTTGCGCAGGGCCCAGTGAATGAGGTGGGTCGCGCTGTGGTGGCGCGAGATGGCGCGGCGCCGCGTGAGGTCGACGTTGAGAGTCGCGGTGGAACCGATGGCGAGTGAAGCATCGCGCGCCAGCGCGCTCCTACATTTGTGCAGGAAGCGACCGGCTTTGTCTTTGATCGTGTCGGTGATTTCGATCGTGAGATCACCAATGGTGGCGGTGCCGGCGTCGCCCGCCTGTCCGCCCATTTCGGCGTAGAAGGGCGAGGCCTTGAACACGAGATAGGTGGCATCTTCGGCGTCGACGACATCGACCAAGGAGCTAGCGAAGGCGGTGAGGTTTCCGAAGTCGTAGCCGGTGAACTCCGTGGCGGCGTGATTGACCTGCGTTTCGCCTTCTGTGGCGGCGACGATGACTTCCTTCTTTTGCGCGGCGCGGGCGCGGTCACGCTGCTGCTCCATGAGCTCGTTGAACCCGTCGACATCGACGGTGAGTCCACGTTCGGTCGCGAGGAGCTGCGTCATGTCGAGCGGGAAACCGAAAGTGTCGTAGAGTTGGAAAGCCCATTTCCCGGCAATAATTTTGCATGGTTCTCTATCGGATGGGTGTTTCCATTTTCCGGCCTCTGGGGTATCAGCATCTTTTCCAAACTCTTTCAATGTAACCGCTATTTCCTCAAAAAGTCGCAGTCCTCTCTCCAGCGTGCGCCCAAAGCTCTCTTCTTCGCTTTTGATGACCTTGCGGATGATGACCTGTTTCTCGATGAGTTCGGGGAAGACGGGGCCGAGGGACTCGACGACGGCGGGGACGAGTTGTTCGAAGAAGCCGGTGGTTAGCCCGAGTTTTTTGCCGTAGAGAATGCCGCGACGGAGGATGCGGCGGATGACGTAGTTGCGGCCTTCGTTGCCGGGGAGGATGTTGTCGGCGATGGCGCAGCTGATGGTGCGGGCGTGGTCGGCCAGCACGCGGAATGCGATGTCGGTGTTTTCCTGTTCGCTCAGACCTTCGCGTTTGGTCGGCACGGTCTCGCCGTAGGTTTTGCCGGAGAGTTCGGTGACTTTGGCGAAGAGCGGGGCGAAGACGTCGGCGGCGTAGTTGGACGGCTCTTTGGTGAAATCGGTGAAGCCGTTGGTCGTGGCGTAAATGCCGGCGACGCGCTCGAAGCCCATGCCGGTGTCGACGTGCTGGGCGGCGAGGGGGGAGAAGGTGCCGTCGGCGTTGGCGTTGAACTGGATGAAGACGAGATTCCAAATCTCGATGCAGCGGGGATCGTCGGCGTTGACGCGGGAGCGACCTTCGGCCTCGTCGTCGGACTCGCGCAGATTGAAGTGGAGCTCGGAGCACGGACCGCAGGGGCCGGTGTCGCCCATCATCCAGAAGTTGTCCTTCTTGTTGCCGTTGACGATGTGCACGGCGGGGTCGAGGCCTTCGGCTTCAAAGATGGCTTTCCAAATGGCGTGCGCTTCGGTGTCGAATTCCGAGGGATCACCGGCGGCGACGTCGGGCGAGTAAACGGTGGCGAACAGGCGCTTGGCCGGAATGCCCCAGACCTTGGTGAGCAATTCCCAACCCCAGGTGATGGACTCCTCTTTGAAGTAATCGCCGAAGGACCAGTTGCCCAACATCTCGAAGAGCGTGTGGTGGTAGGTGTCGTAGCCCACGTCCTCGAGGTCGTTGTGTTTACCACCGGCGCGGATACATTTCTGCGTATCGGTCGCGCGGGAATCGGACGACGGAATGGCGCCGGCCCATGACGTGACATCCGGGGCTTGTTCACCGAGAAAGATGGGCACGAACTGGTTCATGCCGGCGTTGGTGAACAGCAGTCCGGGCGAGTCGGGCATCAGCGAAGCCGACGGCACGATGGTGTGCTGTTTGGAGGCGAAAAAATCGAGGAACGACTGACGGATCTCAGCGGAAGTCATGGGAGCAGAGTATTAACCACGAAATACACGAATCACACGAAAGCAGTCGGTAATAGGACAGACTTCAGCGGTGAGGAAAGTTTCGTGTATTTCGTGTGTTTCGTGGTTCTAAAATCAGAGATTGGCGATGATGGCGTCGGCCATCGTGGTCGTGCCGACGGGCGTGCGGCCGAAGGCGATGTCGCCGGTGCGGAGGCCGTCTTCGGTGACCGTTTTGCGGACGGCGGCTTCGATCTTGGTCGCGAGTTCGCCCTGGCCGAAGCTGTAACGCAGCATCATGGCGGCGGAAAGAATCTGGGCGCAGGGGTTGGCCACGCCTTGGCCGGCGATGTCGGGGGCCGTGCCGCCGGCGGGTTCGTAGAGGCCGAAGGGTTGACCGTGGCTGTTGTGGGCGGTGCCGAGCGAAGCGCTGCACATCATGCCGAGGGATCCGCAGATGACGGCCATCTCGTCGGAGAGGATGTCGCCAAACATGTTTTCGGTGAAGAGCACGTCGAACTGGTTGGGATCACGCGCGAGCTGCATGGCGGCGTTGTCGACATACATGTGGGTGAGGGCGAGGTCCGGGTGGTTTTTCGCGAAGTAGGCGGTGACCGTCTTGCGCCAGAGCACGGAGGTCTCGAGCACGTTGGCCTTGTCGACGGAACAGACGCGACCGCCGCGGGATTTGGCCGTGACGGCGGCGACTTCGGCGATGCGCTCGATTTCGCTGGTTTTGTAGACCATGGTGTCGATCGCTTGGAATTCACCGTTCTCGAGTTCAGTGGTCGACTTGGGTTGGCCAAAGTAAATGCCGCCGGTGAGCTCGCGAATGCACACGATGTCGATGCCGTCGGGGATGCGCTCGGTTTTGAGCGGAGAGGCGTCGGTGAGTTCGCCGTAGAGCAGGCCGGGGCGAATGTTGGCGAACAGCGAGAACGCCTTGCGCAAAGGCAGGAGGGCGGCGCGCTCCGGCTGCTCCTTCGGCGGGAGTGTTTCCCACTTGGGGCCGCCGACGGAGCCGAATAGAATGGCGTCGGCGTCGCGGCACACGGCGAGGGTGGAATCGGGCAGGGCCTTGCCGTGGTTATCGATCCCGGCGCCACCGACATCGGCGGTGGTGTAGTCGAGTTCGAGCCCGGCGGGCGCGGCGGCGGCTTGCAAAACACGGAGGGCCTCGGACATGACCTCGGGGCCAATATAGTCACCAGGGAGAACGGCAAAACGGAGCTTCGTCATGGGAAAAGGGAAAAAGCTCGGGAAGTCGGGCGACGGAGGCAAGCCACCAGTGAAAGTGCATAATTGGACGTTGCACCGATCCGGGATTTCCCGATGTCCTCCGGACGATGAATTTGCACGTGATCCCTGCGGGACCGATCCAAACCAACGCCTATTTGCTGACCGATCCGGCGCGGGGCGAAGCGGTGCTCATCGACGCGCCCGGAGGCATTTGGGCTAAAATTGCGCCCAAGTTAGCGAGCGATGGCGTGAAATTGACCGAATTGTGGATCACCCACGGCCACTGGGATCACACTCAAGGGGCAGCCGAGATCGTGCGGGAGACCGGGGCCAAGACCTTGGGGCATCGCGCTGATAAGACGATGATCGAAACACCGGAAGTCATGGAAGATTTCATGGGAGCGAAACTGGGTCTGGAGGGCATCACCATCGATCAATGGGTCGAGGAAGGGGACACCGTCGAGGCCCTCGGCGAAGCCGTGGAAATTCGTCACGTGCCGGGACATTGTCCGGGCAACATCATGTTTGTATTCAGTGCGCTCGGCTCCGCTTTCGTGGGCGACGCGATCTTCGCCGGGAGCGTGGGACGCACCGATTTGCCGGGGGGATCGAGCGAGGAACTCGCGGCGTCGATTCGCAGTCGCATCTATACTTTGAACGACGAAACCACGCTGTATCCCGGGCATGGCCCGGCCACCACCGTAGCGCAGGAAAAAGCCACCAATCCCTATGTCCGACCCTAACGACGAACAATTCATGACACGGGCGCTGGACCTGGCGCGCCAAGCGTGGGGCGAAACGCATCCGAATCCCATGGTGGGAGCGGTCTTGGTGGAGCGCGGCAAGATCGTCGCGGAAGGTCACCATGCCTCCGACGGGGGACCGCACGCAGAGAAAGCCGCCTTGACCGCGCTGGGGCGCAAACCCGGCAAGACGGCGACGCTCTACGTGACGTTGGAGCCGTGTTCGACCGCGGGCCGCACGGGCGCGTGTTGCGACGCCATCATCGCTGCGGGGATCAAGCGCGTCGTGGTCGGCGCCAACGACGCGAATCCGGATCATGCCGGGCGCGGTCTGGAGGTGTTGCGCACGGCGGGCGTCGAAGTGACGGCAGGAGTGTTGGAGCGGGAGTGCCTCGATCTGAATCTGATTTTCAATCACTGGATTTCGACCGGTAAGCCGTTGGTGGCCGCAAAGACGGCGGTGACCATTGACGGCCGTATCGCGACCCGCACCGGTGATTCGCAGTGGATCACCAATGAACAGTCCCGGGCGGATGTGCATCATTGGCGGCGGTTGTTTCCGAGCATCGCGGTCGGAGCCATGACGGTGTTGCAGGATGATCCTCGCCTCACCGCGCGGTTGCCCAACGGCGACGAGTGGTGTCCGCACCGTTTCGTATTCGACGGTTTGTTACGCACGGTGGTCGATCGCAACATGCCTCGCGTTTACACCGACGAGTTCAAGGAGCGCACCATCGTGGTCACCACGCCGCACGGAGGGCTGGGTTACGTGCGTAAATTGGAGAACCTGGGCATCAAGGTCTGGGTGGTGCCCTCGGATACGCAGCGGGTGGCGTTTTCCGATTTCAAAGCGCGCTGTGCGGCGGAAAAAATCACCGGCGTATACGTGGAGGGCGGGGCCCAGCTCATTGGCGAATTGATGCGCGCGCGCGAACTCGATTATTTGTTCAACTACCGGGCGCCGATGGTGCTGGCTGATGACAAATCCAAGTCCGGCTTCACCGGCCTGCGCACCGAGCGTCTGGATACGGCGCTGCGGTTGACCGAGGTGCATCACGCGGTGTTCGGGGACGATCAATTGATGCGCGGTCGCATCGTGTATCCCGACCGGGTGCACGTGGATGAAACCGTATTTACGCGTGTCTGACGACGTTGGCTGCGATGAACCGCCAACCGATTTACCTGGCTTCCGGCAACACCCACAAGGTGAGTGAACTGCAACGTTTGGCGGACGCCGATGACCTGCCGGTGGATATCCATTCGGCGCGGGAGGTCGGCGGCATGCCGGAAGTTGTGGAGGACACGGGCACGTTCGTTGGCAACGCGACCAAGAAAGCGGTGGCGCTGCTGGCGCAGCTACCGGCCGGAGCGTGGGCACTGGCGGATGACAGTGGCATTTGCGTGGACGCCTTGGGCGGGGCGCCCGGCGTGGAGTCGGCGTATTTTGCGGGACCGGTTGGTGACGACGACGCGAACCTGCAGAAGCTGGTGACAGACATGCGCCATGTGTCGTCGGCGGAGCGGGGGGCGCATTACGTGTGCGTGCTGCAACTGGCGGGGCCGGACGGTCTGACCGCGACATTTGAGGGGCGGTGTCATGGCACGCTCGCTATCGAGCCCGATGGCTCGGGCGGGTTTGGTTATGATCCGCTGTTCATCCCGGCGGGCTATTCGGACACGTTCGGCGTGTTGCCGGCTGAGACCAAACAAGCCCTGAGCCATCGCGCCCGGGCCTGGCAGGAATTGGCGGCATGGATGCGTCGCCAACCCCGGGGATGAATCAGTAGCCGGCGCTGGTGAGGATCGCCTGGTCGTCGGCATTGCCCGGACGCAGAAACCGGTGGTCGCTGGGTCGGAAGATCAATGCCATGGGAATTCCCGGCGGGAAGGTGCCGTTGACCAGGTCCTCGTGATAACGGGCGGAGGGAATGGCGTAGGCTCCGTGGGCGTGCCAGTAGTCTTCCGCCTGATTGTTTACGTCGCGCCCGTAGGCTTGTTTGATTTCCTGAATTTCGCTGCGAAACATGCCCATGACGGAGCCCTTGAAGACGATGGGAGGACCGGAGGCGTATTGAGACTGAAAATTCTCAAACGCGTGCATGAAGAACTCAAAGATCGGGTATTCGCCGGTGGCGATACAGGCGGCAATCTCGATGCGACTCGCGGCCGGTCGGGTGGATGCGCCGTTGGCGTGACCGACAAAGCTTTTGCCGCGATTGGATGCCCAGCCCGAGGTCAACACGGTCATCATGTCGCAGAAGATCGCGGCGGGGACTTCGCCGGCTTCCCGGAACGCGTAGGCATCGGGGGCGTTGCTGGTGATGTTGGTGCCGCTGTTGATGTTACCGTCGCAGTTATAGTTGCCCACGATGTAGACCGGCATGTTGGTCGCCAGGGTAAGCCCGGGGCTGCCGGAAGGGTTGGGCAAAGAGCTGGCGTTGATGATCTGGAGACCGGGGATGGCAAATTCGGGGCTTTGCAGGACGGCATCTGAGACGGCGCCGGTGGGATATTTGCGCAGTTCGGGGGCAAAGGGCACGATGCTGTCCGTGCGATCGGGTCGACCCAGATTGTCAGTTTCGGCCCGGCGATCCGGGTGACGCAATTCGGCGGAACCGTATTCAAAAGGCTGAGACGAAATAGCCAGACCGGCGGCGTCGGTGGTGTTGGCGGCCACGGTGTAATCGGGCGTGATCGACGTGGGCATTTCGATGTAGACGATGCCGTTCCAATCCGTGGTGGGGGAGAACGCGGATCGAAACGCCACGGCGGTGGCATCGGTATCGGTGCCTTCAAGGATCCGTTTGAAGCGCGCCATATCCAGGGTGAACGCATCGACTCCGCGACCCAGGCGAGGATCATGCAGTGAGGAGTTCACGATCGTGCCCGAGCCCGAGCCGGTATAGGAGACCATTTCGGGATAGGGTCGACCGGACTGGACGGCGGTAATCGAGGCGTTGGCCTCGCCGATCAGACGGTCGGGCAGAGGCACCGGGGATAACACCGGTTCGACGCCGTCTTCGGGAATCACGGAGTATTTGTAGGCCTTGACGACGAAGCGTTCGTTGCGGTTGGTGGCCTGCCATTCATCCGCATAAGGATAAACCGGCACGGGAGCCGGAGCCGGAGCGGGCGCGGGAGCCGGGGCGGGAGCAGGCGCCGGTGCGGGGGCGGGAGCCGGTGCGGGCGCGGGCGCGGGAGCCGGGGCAGGAGCAGGAGCGGGCGCGGGCGCGGGCGCAGGCGCAGGCGCTGGCGCTGGCGCTGGCGCGGGAAAGGGATTCCGGCGGCGGCGACCGGCGACGGGAAGGGGGTCACTACTCATGGCGTCCACGATGGAGGGAATGTCTCCCAAGTCGTTGAGGGACGCTGATGGCGGAGGCATTCCGGCTGGCACGAAGGCGTTGTTGCGTTCGATGCGGAAGATCAGGTTGGCGCTCGCGGCGAGTTTGTTGGAGCGACTGGCATCGTTTTTGCGGCTGGCATGGCCGAGTGGCAGCAGGGGTTCGATGAGCGAATAGGTGCCGTTGCTGAATTCATTGACGAGGGGCGTCGTCACCACGTCCTGGCGATAGGCCACCGAACCTTGAGGTGTGAACACCGGAGTCTGGTGGGCCTTGTCCTGCAGGTATCCCTTGTAGGTTTGCAGCGCCCAATTGCGCCAATCGGACCGACGGGAGTCATCGCCGGCGTTATTATACGCGAGGATGTGGTTGGTCGTTATTCCGATGGTTTGTGACTCCACGTAAATGCTGATGCGGTTGTTTCCGGTGGCGACCGGCACCACGCGGGGGTTGATCGAAGCGGAAAAATCCAAGTCGCCGTTAATATCGACCGGGGTATAACCGTAGGGATCGACGCCGGTGCCGCCGACATCATTGGTGGAGCCGCGATAGAAGTGGCCCGATGAAGTGAGGCCGCCGGAATAGATCGAGGTGTCCCCATTCTGGGCATTGAGCAACAGCGTGCCGTTGGTGTGGACGGGGCCTACGACTTTGTAGCTGCGGTGCAACTGGAGTTGACCCTGGAAAAAAATCGCGTGCTGAAACATCGGCACCTGGCGAGCCACGATATTTTTCTGCAGGTAGGCGGTGTAGGTTTCGTTGTTTTGACTCGCGGTCACGCTGGCCACCATGGGGACCATCGATTCCCACACCCATTGCCCCCGGTTGGGATCATCATCGTTGGCGGGATCGGCGGGATCGATGAACTTGCGGGCGGCGATGCTGACGCCGGGCTGCAGGCGAATCGTCGCGTTGGACAGCGTGACGGTGCCGGTATCACCGGAATAACTACCGTCGGGCAACGAAACTGTGCCATTGAGAAAACTGGTGGCGGCGGACGGCAGGGTCAGCGTCGCGGTCCCGGAGTCGGGGATCTCGGGAATGTCGAAACTCGCCCCGGTCCCGATTTTATTGATCACAATCGAGTAAGCGTAGTCGATGGCGGACTCGGCGGCGTTGACGGCGTGCATCTCGAGTTCCTTGCGCAGGGCGAGGGAACGTTGGGTCGACATGAGCGACAACACCGACGCGGCGGTCAGCGCGGCTACGGTGGTGCATATGATGACGGTGAGGAGGGCGGAGCCGCGCCGGGTTGATCGCGGGGCGCCGGAAAAAATATCAGCTGCGGACATAGAAAGTGGCTTCGATGGTTTTTTCTTTTTCATACGCGGCGTTTTCGGTGCCGGCGGTGACGGTGCAGGAGAGGCTCGCCGCGGTGCCGGCGGTGCGGCAGATGAAGAGACCGTCGGGGTGGGTGAGGTCCACGTTGCGTGCGACGACGTCGTAGGTCGCCATGATCGCGTCCCGGCGGTCGCTGAGGATTTGCTCCAGCGTCCGGTTCCCCGATTGATCGGCGACCGGGACGTCATAGTCGAAACGCGAAATGGTCTCCGCGGCAGAGTCATAGTAGTAGCCGCTGAGCTTGGTGTAATACGTGCGCGAGCTCCCATCCGTGGCGCTGAGCGAAAACACAATAAAGTTGCCCCGTTGGTCGACCAACTTGCGCAGCCACCGCTCGACGTTGGCATTGGAATTGTCGGCGTAGATGCTGATGCCGTTGGCGATGCGGGAGTCGATCCACAGGCGACTGGCAATGCCCCATTGGGACAAGTCATTGAGCGTGGTATTGGTCGTGCGAGTGGACGTTTTCAGGCCCGCGACCAGCAGCCAGAGTCCTCCCCCGACTACGAAGGAGGAAATGCCGAGTCCCATGAGGATCTCAGCCAAGGTGAAGGCGCGGAGACGAAACCGGCGGCGGCGTGGCGGGGGTCGATCGGGGAGAGAGGGGGCGGAAGCCTGCATCGGGTTACATGATGTTGAGGTTGGGCACGATCAGTCGCACGTTGCCGGTGTTCCAAGCGGTGTCGGCTTCGCCGGACCGCTTAAATTGGTAGAGGAGGACGACCTCAAAAACGTCGATTTTGTCAGCCCCGTTGGAGAAGTTGCGTTTGAGGTGCAGGAAAAAGCGCATGGGCAATCGCGGGGCATCGCCGTCGGGATCGACCACGATGCTGGTATTGGTCCAACTTGAGTTCACCTCGGTGTCGTCGAGCACGTTCACCGGCAAGACGAGGTCGGCGTATCCGGTTTCGCTGGACGGATCAGCGATGGTCACGGTCACGCTGCCGGCCGCCCCCGCACTGTAGATGTCGGCCACTTCGGCATATTGGCGGAATCGAAGTTGCTCGAGAATGGAGAGACTGGTGGTGACCGCTTGGGTGCGGTAGCTCAGGATGTAACTGTAGCGCGAGTTCTGCAGGAAAACGCCGACCAAGGTTGTCGCCACCATGGCCAGGATAGCGGATGCCACCATGACTTCGACGAGGGAGAGGCCGGCGTTGAAACGCCGCTGAGGGCGGTGGGAGAAGCGAGGGTAGGCCACCATAGAGGCCTATCATAGACTACTTTCGAAGCGGACCGAAAGGGCCTATTGGAAGTTATTGGCCCCTACTGGGGTAGGGCCTAAAGGCCCTATCTGAAGTTTGGCACCGACTAGTTTTTTGGGAGGAAAGGGCTTGTCATTAATCTAGTAATTAAACTAGTTATCTTCATGGGCTATCCAACTAAAGTTCAATGCATTCAGCGGAAGGAAACTTCCCAGTTCTATATCAACTTCCCCACTCCCATCGCTCAAGCGATGGACTTCGCCAAAGGCGAGACCGTCGAGTGGACGATCCACGACAAGGGCCACCTCATTGTCTCCCGGCGTGAAGTCCCGCCCGACAGGGTCCCTGTAAAAAAAACGCCTCGTTGAGCGAAGCGTTCGATTCCCTGCTCGATGGTCTCGCGCCGGTCTTCGACTTGCCCGAGGACTTTGCGCGCGCCCGCACGCAATGGCTGGCTGGGTTGCTCAACCTGGGCCGCCACACGGTGACCGGTGCATTGAGCACCGCTGGCTCCCAGCACCGGGACTGGTCGGCGGATTATCGGTTGCTGCAACGCCTGCCGGTCGAGCCGATCTTCGCACACGTGCGCACCGAGGCACTGGCTGCCACCGATGCCACCCGGCCCTGGGTGGTCGCATTGGACGACTCCATCACACGCAAGACCGGCCGGTGCATCCCCGGCTGCGGCTGGCGCAAGGACCCCCTCGGTCCGCCCTTCAACGTCAACTTCATCTGGGGCCAGCGCGTGCTCCAGTTCAGCGCCGCGATGCCCGCCGACGACGGCTCCGCCCGGCTGGTGCCGGTGGACTGGCAAGAGGCTCCATTGCCCAAAAAGCCCTCGCGTCACGCCGACGCCCAGGCGCAGGCGGCGTATGTGGAGGCGCGCAAACAGGCCAACATCAACAAAGTCGCCGCCGAACGCATGGCGCACCTGCGCACCGCGACCCAACGGCCCATCCACTGGGTGAGCGACGGGCGCTTCACCAACCGCACCCTCCTGCGCCAACTGCCGGAAAACACCGTGCTGATCGGCCGGGTGCGCAAGGACACCAAACTCTACGCGCCCTACGCAGCGCAGCCCGGCAAGAACGGCCGCCCCCGCAAGTATGGCGACACCTTGCCCACGCCCGAACAGCTGCGCGTGGACGACACCGTCGGGTGGACCCGGGTGTCGGCCTTTGCGGCCGCAAAGCGTCACGACTTTAAGATCAAAACCCAGGGGCCGGTGCTCGCCCGTATCACCGGAGTCGATACGCTGGTGCAGGTGGTCGTGATCGCGCCCCTGGGCTACCGATTGAAAACAGGCGGCAAATTGCTCTACCGGCAGCCCGCCTACCTGATCTGCACCGATGCGGACGTGCCGCTCGCAGAGATCTTGCAGGAATACCTCTGGCGCTGGGACATCGAGGTCAACTTCAAGGACGAAAAGGACCTGCTCGGTGTCAGCGAAGCGCAGTTGCGCGAACCCGAGGCGGTGCGCCGCCAGCCCGCCTGCGCGGTGGCCGCGTATGCGCTCCTGTTGCTCGCCGGGCACAAAACCTACGGCTCGAATCGACTGCCGCCCTCGGTGCCCCTCGCCAAATGGCGACGTCGTGAACCCCCGCGCCGCGCCACGACTGGCCTGCTCATCAACCAGCTGCGCGTCGAACTGTGGTCGCGCCACCTACGGCCGGACAGTTTATCGCACTTCTGCTCTCGCACCCGGCCAATCCACAAATCGGATAAACCCGCCACCGACCTCGCCTCCGCCCTGTTCTACTCCCATAATTAAGCCTCACTCGCGCCAAACTTCAGGTAGGGCCTAAAGGCCCTATTACCAGGGCATTTCGGCCAGCGCGGCTTCGTATTCGCTGGCGGTCAAATCGCTGAAGTCGACGCGGCGATAGGTCCGCACGCGCGGGGTCTGCGGCGGGTAGCGACCGTCGGCCAGAATCGAATTAAACCCCCAAACGCGATCCGGCGCGTTGTAGTAGCGAATGCTCCACGGCTCATCGGCGACTCGGCTCTCGAAGAGTGCGACCATGGACCCGCGAATGGCCAAAACGCCGTCCCAATATTCGAGCAGGCGGGGGAAATTGTGCGCGCCCCCGCTGTTTTGTGATGACCCGTCTTTGTTGGAGGGCACCAAACCCGTCAACAGGGCGGCGGCGATCTCCGTGCTCGAACCACGAAACTTTACCGACTCATTGGAGAGACTGGAGGAGGGGGTGTTGTTGGTGGGGTCGTCGCCGGGCCGCACGCTGTAATTATCCCCTTCGCGGTAGTTGCTATTGGAGGGGTTGGACGTGGCCCAATAAGAGGAGTGGTTGCTGCTGGTGTGGCGATGGCCGCTGAGCACGTCGTTCCAACCTCCGGTTTGTTTACCGCTGTAGTTGAAGGTGGGTTGGGAAAGAATGGTAATGGCATCGGCGGCCACGGCGACAGGCACTTCGTTGGCGTTTTCCGGATAGCGGGAACTGTTGGTCAGACTGGAGGCGTTGGTATCGATGTTCCCGTCGGCATTGAAGTCGCCGAGGATGTAGAGGGCATCGTTGGTCGCGATGGTCAGGCCTTCGTTGGCCGAATGCGCGGGAGTGCTGGCGACGCGTCCGCGTCCGTTGATCAGGCGCACGCCGGAGTCTTTGCGCGTCTCCGCATCCACCGACTCGATGTAGATGGTCCCGTCCCAGTCTGACGCCCCGAAATTTACCATGAGGTTGCCCAAACCGATGCTTTCGTTGGTCGGACTGCTGGCCTTGTAGGTCGAGTCCGAAGACGAACTGTCGTAATCATAAATCGAACTCACGGACTCGCCATTTACGGTCCAGTCCACCGCCATTTTGAGCGCGGTCATATCGACTTCGACGAGATCGATCACCTTGGGATCGTAACGATTGGAATAGCTGCGGTTGGACCCGTAGTTGAAATTGGTGAACCGACGGAGATCGGTCATGGCATCGGTCTTGACCTTTATGATCGGGCGACCGCCCAAATTGGGGTGGATGATCCCGGCGGTGGTGAGCGTCGAACCGGGGAGGATGACCTCGGTGCCATTGCGTTTGTAGGCCCGATATTGACCGGCCGGAATGGTGACGTTGGTGCCGTCGGGTTTCTTGCCGGTGCGGGCGCTGGAACTCGGGTTTACGACGATATAGAGGCCGGCCTTGCGGGAAAATTTTTGATTCTCGACCTCGGCGTTGTAGCCGGCGTCGCCGGAACTGAGGGGACGCTCGATCATGGCCCGGCCCGTGTTGATGGAGTTGTCCACGCCGTTGTTGGGCGTGGCGTCGGGCACGTAGTTGCCGAACGCGACGGGTTTGTAATTTTCGACGCCGTGCACGCTGGTCTGCACGTAGCCGTTGAAGGTGTTCGACGAGAAGGAGCGGAACGCGGACTGAGTGGTCGTCGACTCGGTGGACGAGCCCATCTTGTGGTCCCGCCACACGCCGGAGGAGCTTTGCAGGTTGATCAAGCCGCCGGCCTTATCGGTGAACCGGATGTCTTCCTGCGTGACGGGTTCCATGGAGCCATTGCCCATGATGGGCGTGGTGTGGTAGCCCCAATAAATACCCCCGGCGGCGGTGACGGGTCCGCGAAAATCGGTTTTGGATCCGTTGTTGGCCTGCCCGACGACCCACAGATCGCCGTTGGTATGGACCGGTCCGAAAATTGCGAAATCGCCGCCGGCACCGACCTCGAGATCCATGTTGTAGAACAACGCGTGTGCAAACATGGGCGCCTCGCGCATGGCGAGGGTCTCGCTCGCGTAGGCGGTGATGGCATCGACGTTGGGCGACGACACGGTCGCCTTGGCCAGGATGCGCACGTCGCGCCGAAAAATGCGCTTACCTTTCATGGGATCGAAGCGGTTGTTGGGGTCCGCCGGATCGACAAAGAAATGGGTGCCTTCCAAATCGTTGGTGATGTTGCGGACCACGCCGCCGGTCACCACGATGGAACCCACCTTCACATGGGTGCCGCCAAACGCGGCAGCGGGCGGTGCGAGGAGCGGCGCACCGCCGTTGGGGTCGAGCATGGTGGTGGGGAAGCTGGTTTGATTATCCATGCGATACCGCACCTGCGCGAAGGCGTATTCCGCCGCGGCTTCCGCCGCGCTGCGGGCTTCCAGCCGCAAGGCGTGACGGATGTTGATGCGTTTTTCCGTGAGCGACCAACGCAGAATGCTGGCGGCGGCGATCGCCAACACCATGGCCACAATCATGGTCATCACCATCGCGGAACCTTTCGAGCGACAACGATGAGAAGGGGAGGTCATGTCGCGTGGTTTCAGCCGCGGGGTGAAACCGTAAAATTGTAGGTGTTGGTGGCCCGACGCATCAGATTTCCCTCGTGGAAAATCTTACCTTTCACCATGACGCTGCGGTTTCGGAAATTGTAGAACAGTTTCCCGTCGGCGAGGCCTTGTGAAAGTTCGATGACCTCGGGCTCGGTGGCGGCGTCTTCGACCGGGGGCAACAACTCCCAGATATTGCCGGTGATGCCGTCGGGAAACGACGTGTCGAACCGGCGCACCGGACCTTCACTGTCGGCGGATTCGGGATCGAGGGGAGAGCGAAAATAGCCCACCAGCCGCGTGATGATGGCGGAGTCGTCGGGCGAGGTGTAGACCAGCAGCAGAAAGTCGCCGGACTTGCCGTCATTGACGGAGGCGTCGGTGGTGACTTCGGAGATGCCGCTGGAGGAATCTCCGATTTCCACGGTCATGGAGCGTTCGCCGTAGGACGGAAACACCATGAAGTAGTTCGCGTAGGACGCGTTCGAGGTCATCTCGCTGGTGAAGGTGCGAATATCCCGATTCACCAACAATTTTCCGATGTCGTAGTGATAGGAGTTCATGCTCTGCAGCATGACGCTGGTGGACCCGATCGTAATGAACGAAAAAAGCCCGGTTGCGATCACGAGTTCAAACAACGAAAACGCCCGATCCTGGCGCGAAGTTGGGCGGCGGGAGTTTGAGCGAAAGTTCATTGGAGTTGTCCTCAGAAAGTGGGCACCACGGAGCGAATGGTCGCCACCGCATCCACATGGGTCTGTTTGATGCCGCCGTCGGTGAAGCTCCAGGTGTAGACAATGTTGAAGCTGCGGGAGGGGGATACGCCGATTGACGCGTTGTCCAAGGGCGCCACCCAAATCCAGATGTGCATCAGGAGATCATCATCGGTGGTTGCGGGCGTGTCGTTGATGTCGATGAGTTTTTCGTTGTCGACGACACCTTCGGGAACTTGGCCGAGCGTGACAGATTGCGGATCGATCGGGGTGCCGGGGGAGATGCGCAGCACGTCGAGCGTTTCGGAATCGAGCTGGGTGTAGATCTTGTCGTCGGTAGTGTTGATGGTCCCCCGCATCAAGCTCGACCCGGAATAGTAGGGTATTTCGGAGAAATCCATGTTCTTGATTTGCTCCATGTATCCTTGAATCACGGTGACTGCCGAGTTCTGGAAGATACTCGTTTCGGTCATCCGACGGGATTGGATGAATGCCCCCATGACGCCGACGAAAACCATCGCCATGATCGACACTCCCATCGCGATTTCGATGAGTGTCGAACCCCGTGTTCCGCAGGCGGAACGACCAAACCGTGGGGGAGCTAGGCCGATCATGCCTAAGGAAATAACCCTAACGTGAATTTTAGAAGAACAAAGCGCTAAGTGCTATTCGGCGGGCCGATGCGTAGATTCACGCATTGGTAAACCGTTGGGGTAACGCCAAATACTTTCATTAGCCGGGCCAGGGCCGTCGAGATTCGCCGAGCCTCAAGGCATTAATCAGCTTCATGTTTGGTTCCGCACCCAATGAAAATTCATGCGCGGCCCAAGTGGCTAAATCGGCTTGGAGGACTGGGACTGCACATACAGCGCGGCGGCTTGGGTGCGCCGGGTGACATGCAGTTTTTCGAACACCGTGCTGAGATAGTTTTTCACGGTTTTCTCCGCCAGATTCATGGCTTGAGCGACCTCCTTGTTGGTCTGACCTTCGGCGATGAGGGCGAGGACGCGACTTTCCTGCGGCGAGAGGCCGTCGATGAGGTTGCGCGTGGTGGGGGTGTTGGACCGCACCAGTGACAACACGCGGGCGGTGATCGCCGGATCGAGGATCGATTTGCCGGCGGCGATATCCACGATCGATTGCACGAGCGCGGTGCCATTGATTTCCTTGAGCAGATAGCCATGGGCTCCGGCGCGGATGGCGTTGTCCACCATCTCTTCATCGGCGACGGAAGTGAGAATCAGCACCCGCGTATCAATATTGGCCCGACAGATGGTGCGGCAGGCATCGAAGCCGGTGCCGTCGGGCAGGCGGATGTCGAGCAAGACCACGTCGGGTTTGTGGTGCAGGACGGTCGCCACGCCGCCGGCCACGTCGCCGGCTTCCGACAGAATCTTGATCTGGGGCGAGCTGCTCAGCAGAGCCGTCAAACCGGCGCGCACGACTTCGCTATCGTCGACGATGACAATGGAGACGGCGGTGGCGGCGATGGGGGGCGTGCTCATGAGGTGACGATGGTTTTCCAGTGGATGGAGATGTGGGTGCCTTGGCCCGGCGCGCTCTTCATTTCGAATCGGCCGATGCCACGTTCGACCCGGGCGCGCATGTTGGCAAGTCCGTGGCCGCCGGGGCGGGCCCCCGCGAGGTCGAAACCGATGCCGTCGTCCCGAATGGTAAACTCCGTCCCGTCGTCGTTGCTGATCAGGCTGATCAACAATCTTTGCGCGCCACCGTGGCGGAGCGCGTTGCTCACGGCCTCACGGGCGATCTGCATGGACTCGGAGAGTTGCTCGTCGGAAAGGGCGATGGAGGCCTTTTCGTCGATTTTGAGATCCAGATCCAGCGGACGTCCGGCGCGCAGCTCGGTCACGATGTCGGTGAACCCCTGCGCGAGCGACTCCCGTCGAACCTGACGGGGGGTGAGGCCGCTGATGTAGCTGCGAATATCCGTGATGGTGCGGTTGATGAGTTCGAGGCCTTCGCCGAGCCGCTCGGTCGACAAATGGGGGTCGGCCGTGGCCTGCTGTTGTGCGGCTTGCAGGGTGAGGCCGGCGGCGTAGAGGGACTGGATCACGCCGTCGTGCAGGTCGCGACCCATGCGGATTTTTTCCTCCAGCGCCTGGTTGAGCAGTTGCAATCGATGGCGGGCCTCCGCTTCGGCGCGAATGCGTTCATCGCGCTCCTGGTCGAGCTCGGCTTGTTGTTCGACCGAGGTGCGCGCGAGCAGGGACAGGCTGCGCATGTCGCGGTCCCGGGTGGTGAAAGGGGATCGGGTTTCACGGTCGCGGAGCGGTTTGATCGCCGCAATCAACAGCAGCGCGACGACCAGCAGGACGGCGAATACGCCGAGCGCGATGACGACGCGGTGGAAGAGATTGAGGATCCGTTCGCCGGGCGGGGTGGCGGGGCGGGCGGCCAACCATTTGCCGTTGTCCAATGGTATCGTGGCCCGGTGGCGGTTCATTTCATCGCGGGGAATCGCAGGGTTGGCGATGATGCTGATCTCCGCTCCGGTGAGTTGAGCCAACTCCTCCAACCGCGCGGTGGGCCAGGGGGCGGAAATGCCGCCGGTCAGGTCGATGGCGTGCTGCAAACGCTCCGAAAGATCCAGGGCCGCTTGGGAGAGAATGCGGTTTTCCTGTTGGCGCAGCCAGACTTGGGCACCCAGCCCCGCGCCGACCAGGAGCAGCAGGAGCACGAGCGAAACCGTGATGAGGCGAGTCAGGGAAGACATGCGAGGCGGACCCACCGCTGACAGGCAAAGACCATCGCGTCAAAACCTTCGACAATCCGGCACGGCTGGCTTTGGTTGTCGGGCTCCCTCCATGAAGACCTTCTACATCACCACCGCGATCGACTATGTGAACGGTTCGCCACACCTCGGCCACGCCTACGAGAAGGTGCTGACGGACGTCATTGCCCGTTTCCGCCGCATGATGGGAGACGACGTGTATTTCCTGACCGGCACCGATGAACACGGTCAAAAAATCCAACAAAGCGCCCGTGCCCAAGGCGTCGAACCGCAGGCGTTCGTCGACGGGATTGCACCTCAATTCAAGGAGATGTGTGCGCGCTTGGATATTTCCAACGACGATTTCATCCGCACCACCGAGCCCCGCCACAAGCAGGTTGTCTGCAATCTGCTGCAGCAGCTCTACGACAAGGGCGAGATCTACAAGGCCGAATACCAGGGCTATTATTCGACGCGGCAGGAGCAGTTTCTTCAGGAAAAAGACCGCAACGAGGACGGCACGTGGCCGGAGATTTTCGGCGAAGTCACCGAGATCACGGAGTCCAACTACTTCTTTAAACTGGGCGCCTACCAGCCGTGGTTGATCGACTACATCAAGTCGCACCCCGATTTCATCATTCCGCGCTATCGCGCCAAGCAGGTGCTCGAGTTCCTGTCTGAGCCGCTCAACGACCTGTGCATTTCGCGTCCGAAAGATCGGTTGGAGTGGGGTATCCCGCTGCCGTTCGATCCGGATTTCGTGACTTACGTCTGGTTCGATGCCTTGACCAATTACTACTCGGCCGTCGCGGATAAACCCGGCCTGTGGCCCGCGAGTTTCCATGTCATCGGCAAGGACATCCTCGTGCCGCCGCACGCGGTTTATTGGCCGATCATGTTGCAGGCCGCCGGTCTCGCGGTTCCCCAGTCGATTCTCGCGCACGGTTGGTGGTCGGTGAACGGCTCCAAGATGTCCAAAAGCACGGGCAATTTCGTCGAGCCCATCGAGTTCGTGGACAACTTCGGCGTCGACGCTCTGCGCTACTTCCTGATCCGCGAAATGAGTGTCGGTCAGGATAGTGATTTTTCGATGGATCAGTTCCTCGTGCGTTACAACAGCGAGCTCGCCAACAACCTCGGCAACCTCGTCAACCGCACGCTCAACATGACCAACCGTTTCGCCACCGCAGTCGTGCCTCCCGCCGGCGACCCCGGTGAGCCCGAAGCCGCGCTCCAGGCGCTGTGGGAGAAAACGCGCGACGAGGTCATCCCGCTCTTCGAGGAATTTCAATTCAACGTCGGCCTCGAACGCGCGCTCGCCTTTATCACGGCGACCAACGCCTACATCGAACAGCGTGCGCCGTGGAAACTGGGCAAGTCCGAGGAGCCCGCCGATCAAGCGCTGTTGCAGACGTCACTCGCCACCATGGCGGAGGCGCTCCGTCTCGGCACGTCGCTCATGCAGGCCGTGATACCGGGTTCCGTGGACAAGATTCGCGGCGTGCTTGGCTACACCGCCGGCCACGTCTGGCGCGATGAACTGAATTGGGACGATCGCCTGCAGGGCAACGCCGTCGCCAAGACTTGCATCCTGTTCCCGCGTCCCGAGAAAAAAGCCTGATCCCTCCAGCCCCGGCTTCCGCTTGTTGCTCATCCGATGAAGGTCCTGCCGCTTCAGCCCGCCGACCACGCGTCGCCCGAGGCGCTGCGGGCCTTTCTCAGTCAATGTCAACGCGCGGCCCAAGCCGACGGGCAGGAGCGGCTCGTCAGCATCAGTATCACGGTAGGAGCGCTTGATCCCTTGGCCGTGCTCGAGGCGATTTACGAACCGGGCGCACCACACTTTTATGCGGAACATCCGTCGGAATGTTCTGCGATTGCCGGAGCGGAAGTCGCGGCGAGGGCCACATTCGCAGGACCGGAACGCTTCGCCGAGCTGCAGCGGTTTGCCGATGAAACCTTTGCCCGCACCATCGCAGTCGGTCCGGTCGACGCCCCGTTTGGCGGGCCGCATGTTTTTGTCGGAGCGGCGTTCGCCGACACCGTGGAGAACGATGAGCCGTTCCCGGCGATCATGGCTTTCGTGCCGCGTTGGCAAGTGGCCCGCGCCGGTGATGTCACCACCGCCGTGGCCAACGTGCCCGTCGCCCCCGACGCCGATCTCGATGCGTTGGCGGAGCGCGTGTGGCGGGCGCATCAAAAGTTTGCCGGTTTCTCGCTCACCGGAGCCGCCACCGAATCTCCCCGACAACCCCGTCAATTTACGTCCACGGAATCGTTCGACTACCGCGCCAGTGTGGCGGCGGCGCTGCGGCAAATCGATGCCGGTGATTTTGAAAAAATCGTGCTGGCGCGGGCGCTCGATATCGAGGCGGACGTGCCGTTTCATCCTCTGCAAACGTTGGATGGTTTGCGCGAGCGATTCCCGGATTGTTTTGCCTTCTCCATCGCCAACGGTCGGGGCGACAGCTTCATCGGGGCGAGTCCCGAACGGCTCGTGCGCGTGAGCCAGGGCATGCTCGAAGCCGATGTGCTCGCCGGCACGATCCGCCGCGGCGTCGGCGCGGTCGACGATGCGGCGATGGGCGCGGCCCTGCTTGCCAGTGACAAGGACCAGCGGGAACACGCGGTCGTGCTGGCTTCGGTGCGGCGACGGTTGGAGGCCCTCGGCTTGGCGTTGGAACATCCCGCCCAGCCGGGTCTGCGCAAACTCGCCAACCTGCAACACTTGCACACGCCGGTTCGAGCCCGACTGCCGGACGGTATCCGATTGTTGGATGCATTGGCCGTGTTGCACCCGACGCCGGCCGTCGGTGGTGCCCCGCGCGAAGCCGCCGTGGCCGCGATCCGCGACTTGGAGGGATTCCCGCGCGGACTCTATGCCGGTGCGCTCGGCTGGATGAATGCGCGGGGCGGGGGAGAGTTCATGGTGGGCATTCGTTCGGCCTTGGTGCGCGACCAACGGGCGCGGGTTTACGCCGGGGCGGGCATCGTGGCCGGGTCCACCCCCGACAAGGAGTTTGCGGAAACCGACCTGAAGTTTAAGGCTTTGCTGGACGCGCTGCAACCACCGCGATGATGACGATTGATTTTCGAAACACGAACAGCCTGTGGTGCTCCGTCGCCGTGGAGACGTTGCACCGGTGCGGGTTGCGTCATGCCGTGGTTTCTCCCGGATCGCGATCCACTCCGCTTACCATGGCGTTGGTGGCCCACCCGCAGATCGAAACCGTGCCGGTGCTCGACGAGCGTTCGGCGGGATTTTTTGCCCTCGGGCTGGCGCGCCGCACCCATCGCGCCGTGGTATTGGTATGCACCAGTGGCAGCGCCGGCGCCCATTACCTGCCGGCGCTGATCGAGGCGCGGGAATCCCGGGTGCCGTTGCTCGTGATCACAGCCGACCGGCCGCCGGAAATGCGAGACTGCGCGTCGGGGCAGACGATCGATCAACACAAATTGTTTGGCGACTACGCGCTCTGGTATCACGAACTGGCCGTGCCGGAACCGCGCCTGGAATTACTGGGGTATTTGCGACAGACTTTGCGACAGGCTTGGCAGCGGGCGGCGGCGGGACCGGTGCACTTGAATGCGCCTTTCCGCGATCCGTTGCCACCGGTGGCGGACGACAGCACTGCGGCCCTCGCGATTGACGAATCGTTTTTCGCCCAGCCCGAAGCCCCCACGACAGAGCGGGGACAGGTGAAGCTACACCAACGTGTGACTACGGCTCGTGGGATCTTCATCGCCGGTCCCGCGCAGCCCGCCGACCCCACGGCCTATGCCGCGGCGATCGGAGACTTGGCGCGGTCGACCGGATGGCCAATTCTGGCCGATGTGCTTTCGCCCCTGCGGCAAAACGCGCCCGCCGACGTCACGGTGATCACCACCTACGATACCCTGCTGCGCAACGAAACTCAGGCACGTGACCTCACGCCGCGCTATGTGATCGCGCTCGAAGCGTGGCCGACGAGCAAAGTCCTGCGGCAGTGGTTGGAGCAAAGCCAGGCGGAGATTCTGATGGTCTCGGAACACGCCGGCGGTCGGGACGCGATTCACGGCAAGACGCGGGCCATCAACGCTCCGGTCACGGCGCTTGCCATCGACGGCGCGCCGATTCGTGACGCCGCTTATTTGCGCGCATGGGCCACGGCGGAGCAGCGGGGGCGCGATCGTTTGGATTCATGGATGGCGAGTGAGGCGGCGAAATATTTCGAAGGCCGCATCGCTTGGAACCTTGCGCAATGCCTGCCGGAAGGCGCGGCACTATGCGTCGCCAACAGCATGCCCGTGCGCGATCTGGAGTATTTCTGGCCGGCGTCCAACCGCGGTATCGAGGTGTTCTTCAGCCGGGGGGCCAATGGCATCGACGGCACGTTGTCCACCGCCCTGGGGGTGGCTCATGATGCCGGTCGACCGGTGGTGTTGCTGACCGGCGACCTCGCTTTTCTGCACGATGCCAACGGCTTGCTCTCCGCCGCGGTTTTGCGCGGCGGACTGACGGTGGTGCTGATCAATAATGCCGGTGGAGGCATTTTTGAGCACCTGCCGGTGGCTGCGTTTGATCCTCCATTCGAACGCTATTTCGCCACGCCGCAGCACGTCGATTTTGCCCCGCTATGCGCCGCCCACGGTGTGGCGTATCAACTTATCCATGACCACGACGAGCTGGTTCACGCGGTGAAGAAGTCATCGCCCACCGGCGTGCGTGTCCTGGAGATACGCACCGACCGCAAGGCGGATGCAGCCACCCGCAAGCGGTTGTTTCGCGAACTCGCGCGATAGCGCGAAGGAGGGGCGATGTCAGAGCATCGGATTCCAGCGGTAGGCACGCACGACGTCGTCCTTCATCAACGGAATCAGGAGCAGTGACTTTTCAATGACGTATTCGTGGTCGGCCGACCCCTGGACCAATGTCATGATCTTGGTTGGTTTTCCCTTGGACGTCACCGCCATGACATCGCCGGTGAGCCAGTCGGTGGTGGTGTAGCCGCCGTGTCCGTCGGGCTCGAGGCCGTCGATGTGACAGATGGGTTCATTGCCCAAACGACCAATGGTTTTCGTGGCGTAGCTCACGGTGGAGATGTGCCCGAGTTCCTCAACCTCGTCGGAGATACGATGCGACCAGCCCCCGAGCAGCAGGCGCTCCGCTTCGGCGCGCAGCCCGTTCAGTCCGCCGGTGATGCTGGTGTCGATTTGGACCCAAGGCTCAAATTTTCCGGCATGCAGGCGAAAGACCGCCTTCACGCGTGGGCTGAAGACGTAGACATTGCCGTCGGGATCGGCGGTGCAATCGTTGAACCAAGCCGGTTCGCCGTCGGCGGGCGCGTGACGGGCCACGATTTTCCCAGAGGCCAGGTCGATTTCGACCATGTCGTTGTCATCGCCCACGTAGAGGCGACCATTGGCGACGGCGAGTCCCTTGGGATTGTCGAAGCCCTCGACCCATTTCAAATCGAGGATGGTTCCGGCCGTGCTGACGCGGCTGATGAAGCCGTCGCCCGGGGTGGCCCCGTCTCCGTAGGTGCCCATGTTGGAGACGTAGTAGACGTCGTTCGGTTGATCATAGACGATCGACTCCGGTCCCATGAAACCGTCGGATTCCCACAGCAGCTCGGGAGGATGGGCATGGAGACCGAGAGCGGCTGTAATCGACAGGGCAAGGACGGCGAAGGCGGATCGTTTCATGAAGGGGCAGGGGCAGAGATGGAGGTTTCGAATTGGAGCACCATGAGATCGTCGCGTTGCCGCCAATGGGTCGAGCGCCAGAATGCTTTACCTTCATCGTTGTCCGCAAACATATGGATCGTCGCGCGGGGAATGCCGTAACGTTGCAGGTGTTGCAGGCAACTCTCCGCGAGGGCGCGGCCCAGGCCGCTGCGTTGATGAGCCGTTGCGACAGCCAAGTGATACAGGAATCCGCGGCGACCGTCATGCCCGCACAATACCGTGCCCACGATTTCATCGCCGCAGGCCGCCACGCGACTGAAGCCGGGGTTGCGTTGCAGGAACGCGGTCAAATTGGCGGGGGAATCAGACGCGGTCAGCCCGATGCCGGATGACGTCTCCCAAAGATGGAGAGCCGCAGGGATATCGGATGACAGGAAGGTGCGCAGTTGAACAGGGGGCATCAAGGGACAACGGCCCCAGTCCCCGCGAGCGCAACCCGGCCCCGTGCGCCGCAGAGGCTACAACTGCACCGGCAGTCCGATCTCGATCACCTGGGTCGGGAGGATTTGGTAGTAGTCTTTCACCGGGCGGGCGTTGCGGCTGAGAAACGCGTAGAGCGCTTTTTGCCACTCAAACATGCGCGCGTTGCCTCCGCCGACGATCATCTCGCGGTTGAAATAGAACGTGGTGGATTGCACGTCGACCTTCACGCCGGCCTCGGCGATGCGGCCGCAGAGTTCGGCCACGTTGGGTGATTCCATGTAGCCATAGCGGCCGATGGCCCGCCACACGCCGGAGCCCTTTTCCTCCAATGTCAGTCGCTCTTCGCTGGGCACAGTGGGGACCTCTTCGGTCAGAATGGTCAGCAGCACCACGGTCTCCTGCAGCGCCTTGTTGGCCTTGAGGTGATGGAGCAGGGCCAGCGGAGTGCCGGTGGGGTTGCCCACCATGAAAATCGCACTGCCGGGCACCCGGAAAATGTGGCTGCTCTTGGCAATGTCGCCGAGCTCGATTCCGGCAATGGCGTCACCGTAGACTTTTTCCTGAATCTCCAGCCGTCCGCTCTTCCACGTGAGCATGGTGGCGAGCAAGGTCAGGCCGATGGCAATGGGCAGCCAGCCGCCGTCGAAGAATTTGGGCAGGTTGGCGAAGAAAAAACCGAGGTCGATGGACCAGAAAAACAAGCACAACAGTGCGGCCGGGATGATGCTCCATTTCCATCGGCGCGTCATCACGAAGAACAAGGCAAACGTGGTTACCGCCATGGTGCCGGTGACCGCGATACCGTAGGCGGCGGCCAACGCAGAGGACGACTTGAAGAGCAACACCGTGGCGATCGCGCCGGCGGCGAGACCGAAATTGATCAATGGCACGTAGATCTGACCGCGTTGCTCGGCATTGGTGTGCATGACTTTCAAGCGCGGGAAATAGCCCAGTTGCATGGCCTGGCGCACGAGCGAAAAGGTGCCCGAAATCAGCGCCTGACTGGCAATGATGGCGGCAAAAACCGACAGTAACATGAGCGCGCCGCGCAGCGGACCCTCCGGCGCCAGGGCGAGGAACGGGTTCGCCGTGTGCTCGGGGTGCGCGATGACGTAAGCGCCTTGCCCGAAGTAGTTTAGCGTGAGTCCGGGCAGGACCAGTCCATACCAAGCCCGCAGGATGGCCTCGCGTCCGAAGTGCCCCATGTCCGCGTAAAGCGCTTCCACGCCCGTGATGGCCAACACCACCGAACCAAGAATCTTGGTCACCAGTTCCGGGTGATGCTGAAACAGGTTTACCGCGTGGATGGGATTGAGTGATCCCAACACCGCCGGAGCCGTGAAAATGTGATACAATCCCAGCAGTCCGAGGGTCGAGAACCACACCAACATCACGGGGCCGAACATCGCCCCGATACGATGCGTGCCGTGGCGTTGCACCCAGAACAACGCGATCAGAATCACGATGCAGATCGGAATCACATAATCCTCCATGCCGGGCAAAATGACCTGCAATCCCTCCACCGCACTGAGCACCGAAATTGCCGGGGTGATCACGCCTTCGCCGCAAATCATGGCGGCACCGG
This sequence comes from Synoicihabitans lomoniglobus, assembly GCF_029023725.1. Classification (GTDB taxonomy): domain Bacteria; phylum Verrucomicrobiota; class Verrucomicrobiia; order Opitutales; family Opitutaceae; genus Actomonas; species Actomonas lomonigloba. The sequence continues at coordinate 2,392,657 of NZ_CP119075.1, read as the reverse complement.
CCAGCACCACCAGCACGCCCCAGGTGATCTTTTTCTTGGATTGCGGACCACGGTCCAGTCCTCCGAGGGCGAGCAGGGCGAAGATGCCGCCTTCCCCCTTGTTGTCGGCGCGCATGACGACGGTCGCGTATTTAAAACTCACCACGAGGGCGAGCGACCAGAAGATCAACGAGAGCACGCCGAACACGCCGTCGGCACGTTCGTGCACGGGCAGATGCTCAATCGATTCCCGCAAGGCGTAGAGTGGGCTGGTGCCGATATCGCCGAACACGACGCCGAGGGCACCAATGGCCAATCCGATACGAAGCCCCGAGGCAGAGTCAGCAGACGAGTGTGCATTACTCATGAATGGTGAGCAGTTGTGCCGATGGGGCTGGGAATCTCCAAGCGGAATCTTCGCGTCGCAATTCTCCTGCTTGAGTCGGTTGACGCGGTGCCGTCGAACTCCACAGTTTCGGGCATGAGTCTTCCCGACTGGCAGGTCGTCAAACCCTTCCGCGACATCCTCTACCACAAGGCCGATGGTATCGCGAAGATCACCATCAACCGCCCCGAAAAGCGTAATGCGTTTCGCCCGGAAACTGTTTTCGAGCTAAACGAGGCGCTCAACGATGCGCGCGAGGATACTTCCGTCGGCGTCGTGCTGCTGACCGGGGCCGGTCCCCACACCGACGGGAAATACGCGTTCTGTGCCGGCGGCGACCAGAGTGTGCGCGGTCACGCCGGTTACGTCGGGGCCGATGGCGTGCCGCGGCTCAATATCCTGGATGTGCAGAAACTCATTCGCTCCATGCCCAAGGTGGTCATCGCGCTCGTCGCGGGCTATGCCATCGGCGGAGGTCACGTGCTGCATCTCGTCTGCGACCTGACCATCGCGGCGGACAATGCCATCTGTGGTCAAGTGGGGCCGAAGATGGGCAGTTTTGATGGCGGATTCGGATCGAGTTATCTGGCCCGAATCGTCGGCCAGAAAAAGGCCCGGGAAATTTGGTATCTGTGCCGCCAATACAACGCGGAAGAGTCACTGAAGATGGGCCTCGTCAATACGGTCGTGCCGATCGAACAACTCGAGGCCGAAGGCGTGCAATGGGCCCGCGAGATTCTCGATCACAGTCCGCTGGCGATCCGCTGTCTCAAGGCCGCCTTTAATGCCGACGTCGACGGTCAGTCCGGCCTCCAGGAACTCGCCGGCAACGCCACCTTGCTCTACTACATGAGCGAGGAAGCGAAGGAGTTTCACTCGGCCCAGCGTGAAAAACGCAAACCCGACGCCCGGCGGTTTCCCTGGTTGCCGTAAGATCGGAGGGACCGATTCCACCCGGTCCGCGTTGCGTGGAGTTGCGTCGGAGGCAGCGACGAAGAGGCAACGCGGACGACGTGGAAGTCGTCCCTCCCGCCGCGACGATTCCACGGAGGGACCGGTTCCACCCGGTCCGCGTTGCGTGGAGTTGCGTTGGAGGCGGGGACGAAGAGGCAACGCGGACGACGTGGAAGTCGTCCCTCCCGCCGCGACTATTCCACGGAGGGGCCGGTTCCACCCGGTCCGCGTTGCGTGGAGTTGCGTTGGAGGCAGCGACGAAGAGGCAACGCGGACGAGGTGGAAGTCGTCCCTCCGGTAGAGTCTATTCCACGGAGGGACCGGTTCCACCCGGTCCGCGTTGCGTGGAGTTGCGTTGGAGGCAGCGACGAAGAGGCAACGCGGACGACGTGGAAGTCGTCCCTCCGGCCGCGACTATTTCACGGAGGGATCGGCTCCACCGGGTCCGTTACTTGGTTTGCGCGCGGTCATCCGACTCTGCACTCGGCTCCCGATACACCGCCGCCAACTGTCGGAAGAGCGCTTCGAGCCGCGCATAATAATCGTCCTCCGTTAAGATGGTTTTTTGCGCCCGGAGTCGGGTGACTTTTGTCTCCAGCGCGTCGCGGCGCGCGCGTTGGTCGGGTGTGAGTGCGAGTTCCGCCGCTGAAGGGACGAGCGATAGCAATCGGGCGCGTGTGCCATCCGGCACCGCCGTGGGATCGGTCGGTGTTTTGGCCAGTCGGGTGCCGTTGAAAAAATCGTAGGGTGTGCCGCGGCGATCGCCGTTGTCGTCAATGATGGCGTGTTCGGTGGCGAGGCGGCCGCTTTCCGCGTAAAACGCCTGCACCTCCTGCGACGCCGTGACGAAGGCTTCGAGCACCGAGGTCTGCCCGTCCTGATCGATATCAGCATCCGGGCTGGTGATGGCGTCGGCAAAGTGGCGACCGAAGCGCGCAAAATTGACCTCGTTGCCGCTCTCCGTTGCCGCGACGATGATGCGGTTCGGTCCGGACAGGGCGTCGACAAACGGTGCGCTCGCCGCGCCGCTGTGGACGAAGACCAATGAGCGCTGCACGGGACTCAGCCACGTGCTCATTTCCGTGGCCGACACATCGGGGCCGGGTAGATTCATTCGGGCCGTGCTACCGTCGAACGAGCCATGACCCACGAAGACAATCCATATGGGGCGGTCATCCGGTTCGAGTCGCGACGCGATCCAGGTTTGCATCTCGTCTCGACTGTTTTCCCCGGCGGCGCTCCCCACGGTAGTGAGGCTCAAGTCGGCCGCCGCCGCCGCTTCGATCCACGCGTCGGCAGTGGCTTGGAAGACCTCCGCATAACTCGACTCGCCGGCGGCACCGATCACGAGCAGCAGCTCTCCACGATCTTCCGCGGCGTTCAAAATGGGGACGCCACCCAGGACCAGCCACAGGCAGGTGAAGAAACGCATTTTCATCACGGTAAACCTTTCCAACGTCGCCACGCCCATTCGGCCAGGAAGCAGCCGAGCACGAGTAAAAATACCACGCCGTTGTGCCAAAGCGGCAGCGAACGTGTTTCCGTGATCGGCACCGGCGCCCGCACGAGTTTTTCGACGAGCGCGTTGAGTCCGACAGAGTCGTTCAGCCGCGTGACTTCGCCGCCGGTCTGAGCTGCGAGGGATTGCAGCAGCGCTAGGTTGGGTTCCAGCGAGGCGAACTCCGCCGCCAAGGGATCGTGAACCCATCCGGCGGAATCTCGTCCGATGAGTTTGCCGGTGCGATCGGATACCTCGGCTTCAACGCGATAACCGCCGGGTTGACGCGCCGTGAATTCCGCCCCGTAGCGCCCCGGGCCGTCGACTTCCGGTTCCGCGTTGAAGGTCACCGTTTCAAAGGATGCGACGATAGATGGCGTCGCGGAGTTCGGCGAGGTCATCCGGCTGATTTTAAGTTGAGCGTTCGCCAAGTCGAGAGGGCGGTAGGATTCATCGCGAGCGACCACCTGTATTTTCATGGCGCCCGGTTCGCCGCCGGCGGAGATTTTCAAGTCCACGCGACCCGGCACATCCGTGACCAACCAGCGCGCGAGTTGCCGCCAAAATCGGGAAAGATCTTCGTTGGCCGCCGCGTCCTTCATGCCCCAGCGCCAGAGGTCACCGACGGTCAACGTCGCGACGCGACCCACGCCAAAGCGCTGAGCCGACAGTGCCGGAAAATCGCGGCCATCCTGATCGGTGACGGTGGCCAGCACGGTGGCGCCGGGTTTGGTGGAGGCGAGGGCATTGGTGATGAGGAACGGGCTCATCGCATCCAATCGATCCCGCTCATCGGCGGCGTTGGCGCGAATGCGGGTCCACGGTTCCAGCCAGCCTTCGCGAGTGAGATTCCAGCGCAGTTCACCCCGCGGACGTTGCGCCACCGAGCGGTCGAGATAGACCGGCAACGCCGCCGCGAGCGGGCTGTCCTGATAACCGCCGTTCTCGAGCGCATCGACGCCGCCGAGCACGAGCAATCCGCCGCCGCGTTCCGCGGCAAATCGTCTGAGCAGCATTTGTTGGCTGGCGTTAAAAAACTCCGCTTCGACGTCGTCGAGGATGAGGGCATCATAGCTGAACAACTCTTCGGCCGTGCGCGGAAACCCAGCTCGCAACTCGTCTTCGTCGCGCGTGTTGACCCGGGTCAGCACCGCTTCGTCGTAGCGAGGTGCAGCGTCGGTATCGCGATCGAAACCGCGGAATAACGGATTATTGGATTCACCGGCACGGCCGCGAAATTCGAATTTGGGTTCGCGGCGAGCCAGCCGGATCAACCCCACCAGATCAAGTTGGGGGTCGCGACTCAGAGCCCGGTTGAGAAACTTGAATTCCCAGTTTGGTCGACCCCCCACGTAGAGAATACGATAGGTCGGCCGACCGCGATCGACCATCACGTAGCGGTGATTGTTGAGCGTGGTGGCTTCCGTGACCGCCGTCTCCGGCGACAGGTCGGCCTGCAGAGTGTAGAACTGGATGCCTTCGCCCGATGGACGCCATTCGAAGGTGGCTTCCGTTTCGGTCGTGTCTCCGGTAAGCTCGACCGACCGGACCGCGGGCACCTCGCCGGAGCTTGTATCCAAAGAGCGGACACTCAGCTGGGTCGACTGACTGGCCATGCCGGTGCTGGCCACGGCCGCACGCAGGGTGACCGGCGCGTCATCAAACGCGGTCTGCCGGAGATCGGCGCGCGTCACGCGCACGTCGCGCACCGCACCGGGCGACCCGACGACCACCGGGAAGATAGGCGGGAAATCCGCAGCCATGCCACCATCGGAACCGAGGTCCGTGGCGTTGCCGTCGGTAAGCAGAATCACACCGGCCAGCGGTTCCGAGGCCAAACGTTCACGCAGCTGGGTGAGCGCCCGCCCGAGGTCGGAACGGTCGCCTTGGAAATCCAGGACGGAAAATTCGCTGACGCGCCGGACGTCGTGGTCGAAGATGTAGGACCGGGTTTGGAACTCGTTTCGCAGATTCTCCAACCATGGTGTCGCGGGGGTGGTGAGGGCTGCCTGCAACTGGCTCGCGCGACTGGAGGCGGCGCCGATTTCGGTGATCTCCAAACCACGGCCATTGTCGGCCAGAATCGCGACGACGTTGGCCCCTCGTTTGGCGCGAGTGACCACCCACTGCGGATCGAGCAACGTGAGCAACAGCAAGCCGATGCCGAGACCGCGCAAACTCAGCCCCACCGCGAGAGCACCGCGATTGGGCTCGGCCGGTTTCAAGGCAAACCATGCCAACGGGCCGAGCACCACCGCCACGAGCAGCGCCACGGCCCACCACGAGGTGCCGGCAAAGTTGATGGCCGCAAGGATCACAGGGGGCGGACCGTCGCTCAATTGGCGCCTCCCAATGCTTCGTAATATTGGCGCACGGCCTCGGCGTATTTGTCGGGAACCGGATCGCGATCGATCGGTTGAAGCGAAGTGGGATCCTCGCGCCGCGCGATCTCCTGATCGAGCCAACGCCGCACCTCGTTGAGCGGGCTGACGACTCCGGTATCGACCAGGTCCCACTGCGGGGCGGCTCCGTTGCGTTTCCACTCGCGGCGTAAATCCTCGGCTTCGCCCCGGGCTTCGGCCAGACGCTGCCGCAGGTCTTCGCTTTCCAGCAGGCTCTCAACGGTGCGGAGACGATCTGCCCAGTCGCCGAAGTCACGGCCCGTGATTGGACCATTGCCTTCGCGTCGGCCTTCGCCCCCGCGTCGGGTGCCCCCCGGCAGCAGCCGCGCCAAGGTCTCCTCGAATGATTCGACCGGCTCAGGGCCCGAAGGCGTGGAACTCGGCTGATCGCCGACACCGTTGCCGGGCGAAGCTCCCGATTGGTCGCCCGTGGTGGAGGTGGCGGTCGCGACGCGGGCGCCTTCTCCGGGCTCATTCGATGGCGTCGTGCCGTTTTGTTCGTCGGAACTTGGTCCCTCGCCGCCGGCAACACGAAGTTCGCCTTCACCTTCGCCCGGAGCGGGGCGGGTTCCGGGCTCGGTGCCCGGTTCGGTCCCGGTTCCGGTTAGTTCCTCGCCGGATTCACGGCCGGGGATGGAGGTCGGGCTTTGCGTGGTTCCGGGCTCGCTTGGTGTCGGACGTTCGCCGCCGAGTTCGCGGGCGAGTTGTTCGAGTTCGTTGCGGGCAAATTTCATCTCGGTGGCTTCGCTGCCGAGCACGGATTCGGCGGCGCGTTCGATACTGGCTTGCAGCTGCTCGAAGGCTTCGCCGACTCCCGCTTGCTGGCGTCGGGCTTGGTCGAGAAAACCACGACGGAGCAGCTCAGCACTGGTTTCCAATTCGCGCGAGGGACCGTCGGAGCCTTGCTCGCGCATCAAATCGTAGAGCTGGCGGTGAAGGGTGGGCTCGGTGCCTTCGCTGTCCTCTGTGATCTGGCGCATGTCGCGTAGCAGATTGCCGTGGCGTTCGCGTTGTGCATCGAGCGACTCGGCCAGCGCCTCCCGGGAAGCGGAGTCGTCGAGCGACGGTGGCTTCTCTTGCTCGTCGCGCCATTGTTGGGCGAGCTGATCTTGTTGGGCGGAAAGCTCGCGGGCCTGTCGGCGCAGTTCACGAAGTTGTTCGCTGAATACACTCGATGATTCTTCGCGCAGCTGTTCGCGCGTGGACTCGAGGGATTCCTGTGCGCGGGTCCCCGAGGCCAGGGCGGAGGACACTTCGCCGGACGAAAGCCGTTCGCTCACCTCCTGCATGTCCTCGCGTGATTGGTCGAGTTGTTGGCGGGCCTGTTCGCGCTGCTCGCCGGAGTTCATGCGATCGAGATTTTGGCGAGCCTCGTCGAGGTCGGCCAACATGCGGCGTTGTTCCTCTTCGAGCCGTTTCAGTTCACGGCGAATGCGGTCGCGCTCAGCTTCGTCATTCGCGGCGGCGAGAGCGGTCTGCAACTCCTGCAATCGCTCGTTCAAATCCTGCTGACGGCGGGAAAGGTCTTTGAGTTTGGAAAGCAGGTTGAGCTGTTCCCGGTCTTCCGGCGAGGTGGGCGACTCGGCTTCGCTGGCGGTTTCGTAGTTGTTGGCTTCGTTGCGCAGTCGGAGCTGGTTGATCTGACCTTGATTGCGCTGGCCGCTGCCGCCTTGGCCGGAGTTTTGGGCGACGTTTGTTTCGCGAGGTTGCAGTTTCAGTAACGCGCGGTAGGCGCTTTGCGATGCGGTCCAGGCGTCAGCCAGCGGGTCGAGGGACGCCGACTCGGCGGCATCGTCCAGTTCCTCGGCGGCGATTTTCATGGACTGTCCCGCGAGCGATGCGGCGCCGCGCAGGCGGGGTTCTTCGAGACGGGCGCGCATCTCTTCGAGTTGGGCGCGGGCGGTGTTTTGGGAGTCGCGCAGCGTGGCGACATCGGCCGTGTAGGTGGGGCCGACCAGGGATGATTGTTGGAGGTTCCAGATGGCAATCGAGAGCTGACGTTGGATTTGGAGCAGATCCGCCGCTGGTCCGCCCCCACCTTCGCCGCCACCGCCGCCGGAAACATCCTCGCGAAAGATTTCGTCAAACGGGCGCACCTCGGCAAAAAAGAGATCACTGGTCGTGCGTCGAATTTGGCCGTCGGGGGCAAAATCATCGGCCCAGGCAAACCAGGTCACCAATTCGTCGACCTCGACGCCGGCGTCCTCCAAGGCGAGCAAATAGGAAACATCGGCTTCGAGTTTCGGAGCCGATGACGTGGCGTCGGCGAATGATCGGTAGTCGGGCTCGCCGTTGCCCACCGCCGTGGCGAGCCCGAAGTCGAGCAGGCCGAAGTCGTCGCTCACTTTGGCTTGAAAGTGAATTTCCTGCAATGGTGTCACGCGTTGATCACCGCGGGGAAAATCGATCTTCAGATCGGGGCGTTTGTTTTGGGTGACTTCGATGCGGATGTCGGCGGGAGCCGGATCGGCCCGATTCTCGTGATCGAACAACTGCAGCTTGTAACGGGCGGACTCGGCCAACGTGAAGGTGGTGCCAAATGTGGTGCGATCGGCATTGCGGGGCGCGAGCGGAAGGACGTTGCCGTGCTCGTCCTGCAATGCGGCGGTGGCAAGCGCACGACTGACGTGAAAAACGTAGTCGAGCTGCGTGCCCTCGACCGCACTGATGCGCCGCGTATCGGTAATCGTGCGGTCGGTGTAGCCGGTGTAGTCCGGATAGTCCAACGAGGCATCGGCGCGGACCAGATGCGGCAATTCGAAAACGGTGAGCGCGAACTCGTCAGTGCGTCCGTCAGGATACTCGATCGCATAGACCGTGTCGGATTCGACGTTGGCCAAGGTGAACGCATAGACCGGATCCGACAAGCTGGGGGCCATCGACTCGCGCCCCGTTTGACCATCGGCGTTTTGCCACACCAAGTTGGCGCTGGCCGGTAATTTCCCCGGAAAACGTGCGGCCACCACCACGGTTGCTCCGGTTTCCACTTCCACATCGCCGGGAGTGACCTCGATGCCGGAGCCATGTGCGATCGCAGCGCCGACGGACTGGAATGGCCAAGCGAAATCGAACGGCGTGCGGTAGCGCAGCGCCATTACGCCCAGGCCGATCGCCGCGCCGATCGCGATGGCGTGGGCGGGTCCGAGCCAACGAGCCTGCGTGCGCGGGGTCTGATGCCACACGGCCGTGGCAGCGTGATCCAGAGCGTGGCGCAGCAACCGGCGTTGCAAAAAATGGAGTTTGCCGCCCGAGCCGGGCGATTGCTCGGCGGCGGTGCGCAGGGCTTCCTGCAGCTCCGGATGTTCGCGTTCGATTTCGCGGGCCGTGGCGATGATGTCCAATCGGTCACGCCAAAGTTTCCACAGCGAGAGGGCGGTGGCCGTGGCGAAAACCGCGACCAGCGCCGGACCCATCCACGGAGCGAAACCGTCCCATTGGAACCGCGCCAACAACAGGACCAGCGTCGCTCCACCGGCCGAGCACCAAACAATCACGCCGCGTTGGTGGGTGCGAACGGACTGATACTGCCGCGCAATCGAGCGCAGCTCCTCATGGAGCCGGGCATCAAAGGAAAAAAACAGTCGCAAAGGGCGGCGCATGGATCAGGTGGCGGCGGCGGGTTTCGGTTGACGGCGAGCGAGTCGCAGCGACAGCAGGCTCTCAATGATGAGCAGGCCGGCCACAAGGAGCAGCAACCAGCGCCAGACCTTTTGGCGGGACTCCGCGAGGTAGGCGGATTCCGCCGCCTGTTGTTCCGCTTTCTCCGCCGCGGAGATGTCCGGGGCGGCTTGCTCCAGCGGCACGCCCAGCTGGGCGAAAATATCAAGATCGAGTGGAGCGACGTCACTTTCCGTCGCTGGAACATTCACGGCGATCAGGCATTGGTTGCCATCGGCGCCCTCGATGGTGTGGACTCCGGGCGTCGTGATGAATTGATTGGCGCCGAGACGGTCCAAACGATCCAGTTCACCAACGCCGGCGAGCAACGGTCCGCCGGCGGCGCGTTCGCCGAGTGACTGCAGCCATGGCACGAATTTGGACGACAATACCCATTGGCTTTCGGTGGGCGTCCAGCCGCTGGCCCACGTGATGACACGTCCTTGTCCGACCATACTCTCCGTTACCGCAGGTGTATTGTCCTCAAAGCGCGCAACGACGACCGCGGCCGAATCGGCCGGAAGCGCGAGCTTTTGGCGTGACCAAAATCGAACGCGGCTGAAGTCGCTGAACGCAGGATCGGCGAACGGGGCAAACAACGGATGCCTGAAATCGATTTGGCCCAGCAACGTGTCGGGCCGGGCGCTGGGGGACGGTGGAAGGGCGGTCCAACCGGGTTCGTTCAGCAGAGTCGCCGCCGTCGCGACAAGGTCGTCATCGCGCAAAAGTATCAGTGCGTAGGCGCCGTCTTCGATCTGTTCACGAGTGGCGCGAAGTTCCGTCGGGCTGAGGGGGGAATCGATGATACGCAAGACGGCTGGCGACTGACCGGATGGAAGAGGAGTCGGCCATGTGGTCGTTAATTCCGGCACGGGATCGCGCCAACCGCGCACGGCGCTGGCGACGTAGAACAGCGCATCACGGGAGTCGACGGTGCTCGGTTCTCGCGAGACCACGATGGGCAACTCGCGCGCTTGGGGACGCACGATCCATAGTTGATTGTCAAAGGTCACCGCATCGCCGGTCAGTTCGAGTTGCAAGGCCTCGGGAGCCGTCGCGGGAACGGGCACAAGCACGGTGATCGCGCCTCCGCGCGGGATGACATGGGTGGTGGGCGGCGGGGCGAAGTCGCCGCCGTCGGCTGCCCGCAGGGAAAGTTGCACCGAGGTGGTCGGCACGTTTTCCGTCGCCGTGATACGAATACGGGCCGGCGCACCGGCCCCGAGGTCGGTGCCCCAGCCGAGCCATTGAAGTCCGATGTTGGCGGAAGCGGCGGCGCGGATGGACGCCAGACGCACGGTGAGTCCCGACGGCCATGGGAGTCCGGCCAAGCCGGCGACCTGGGTGCCGTTGGCGAAGTCACTCACGATGACGATTTCGGGCTCGGCGATGATCGTGCCTTCGACGGCCGCCCGATCCTGAATGCGGTCGAGAGCGCGGCGAATGGCGTCGTCCAAATGAAACGCCGACCAACCCGCGGTGGCACGCGCGGTGAGCGCGGACCCGACCAGTCCGATGCGATCGGACGGCGCGGTTTGCACCCACGTGTCGGCGTCGACGGCGTCGGTCGCGCGGTCTCCCGCCACGATCAAGGAAAGGATGTCGGCCGCTTGCAGATCGGTGGTGAGGGTTTCGATTTCGTGGCGGGCTCGGGTCCACAAATCCTCCCGCTGCATACTCGCGCTGTCGTCGAGCACGATCACCACGTGACGTGGAGCGCGGGTGGACGGTGTAACGGGTGACTCCGCGTTAAAATATGGCCGGGCAAATGCGAGGGCGAGCAACGCCACGATGAGGCAGCGCAGGATGAGTAACAGCGGATGTTGGATGCGACTGCGGCGATCCAAGCGCGGCGCCGACGGGCTGAGAAAACGCAGAGCGCTGAACGGCACGCGGTCGCGGGTGGCGCGCCGGATGAGATGCGCAATGATGGGGCCGACCAAGAGGGCCAGACCGGCCAGAAACCAAGGAGACAGGAGACTCATGCCGACGCCCTCCGACGGGCGACGCGGCTGGCGCGGCGCGGTTGATTTTGGAGAAAGGCACGCAGTGCTTCGTCGAGTGGTTGCGCGGTGTCGATCACATGCAACGGCACGCCATGTTCATGCAGGAGTTGGCGCACCGCCGTGTTGTGGGCGCTGAATTTTTCAAGGTAGGCGGCGCGGGCTTGGGCGGGGTCGACGTAAAGCTCGGTATCGTTTTCCAGATCCTGCCAAATGGCGGCTTGGCCAAAATCGAGCGTGCGTTCGGCGGGATCGAGCACCTGGAGCACGCGCACATCGTGGCCGGCGGCGGCGAGTTCGGCGAAGGATTCCGACCACTCGTCCAGCGGGGAAAGGAAGTCGGACAACAGCACGATCAGCGTGCGTTTGCGGCAAAGTCGCAATGCTTCCTGCAAAGCCACGCCCATCGCGGTGGTGCGGCCGGGGGATTCGCGTCCGAGTAGCGCATAGAGATGTTGCAGGTGGCCCGGGCGCCACCGCGGCGCGACGGCGTGGTGGACGGTTTGATCGAACAAAGCGGCACCGATCAAGTCGCGTTGACCGTGGAGAAAACTGGCGAGCGTGGCGGCGAGCGTGCGGGCGTAAGTCAACTTCGTGTAACCGCGCGAACCGAAGTCCATCGAGCGACTTGTATCCAGCAAGAGGAGACAACGCAGATTGGTTTCTTCCTCGAATTTCTTGAGGTAGAAACGGTCGGTGCGCGCATAGGCTTTCCAATCCAGATAGCGCAGGTCGTCGCCAGGGCTGTATTGGCGATACTCGGTAAACTCCGCGGAAAAGCCGGAGAACGGACTGCGGTGCAAGCCGCTGCGCAAGCCCTCCATGACCGTGCGGGCGCGCAGCTCGAGATCGGAGATCGCGAGCAAGGCGGCAGGATCGAGGTGAGCGGGAGCGGGCATGGAAGAATTCGGTCTCGTCCTCTTGGTCTTCTCATTCTCCGACCCGCGGGGACGAGCGGGGGAGAAAGAGAACGATTACGAGGAACGATTACTACGGGGCTTTGACGTGGGTGATGAGTTTGGCGATGACGTCCTCGACCGTGACGCCATCGGCTTCGGCGCGGTAATTGAGCAGCAGACGATGGCGGAGCACCGGGGCGGCCAAGGCGCGAATGTCGTCGGCGGTGGCGTGAGTGCGACCTTGCCAGAGGGCGCGGGCTTTGGCGCCGATCACGAGGGCCTGGCCCGCGCGGGTGCCGGCGCCCCAGTTGATCCATTGATTCACGAACTCCGGAGCTCCCTCACGTTTGGGGCGCGACGCGGTGGCGAGTTGCACGGCGTAACGGATGTTGTCGGAAGCGATGGGAATGTTGCGCGCGAGGGATTGGAACGCGACGGCTTCGGCGGCGGAAAAAACCGGCTCCACGGCAGCGGGTTTGCCGGAGGTGGTGCGGGAAACGACTTCGATTTCGTCGGCTTCCGGTAAGTAGTCGATGAGCACATTGAAGAGGAACCGATCGAGCTGCGCCTCGGGCAGGGGATAGGTGCCCTCCATCTCCACCGGGTTCTGCGTGGCGAGCACGAAGAACGGTTCGGAGAGCGTGTGGCGCACGCCGGCGGCCGTGACCTGATGCTCCTGCATGGCTTCGAGTAGCGCAGCCTGAGTTTTGGGTGGTGTGCGGTTGATTTCGTCGGCCAGCAGAATGTTGGTGAACACCGGACCGGGCACGAAGGCGAGACGGCGGCCTTCGGTGGAATCGGTCAGGATCTCGGTGCCGGTGATGTCGGCCGGCATGAGATCGGGCGTGAATTGGATGCGTTGGAAGGAAAGATCAAACGCCTGCGACACCGATTTGACCAACAGGGTTTTGGCGAGGCCGGGCGCGCCGGTGAGCAGACAGTGTCCGCCCGCCAACAGGGCGACCATGAGCTGTTCGATGACATCAGCCTGGCCCACGATGACTTTGTCCAGTTCGCGGCGCACCCGATCACGGCCGGCTTGCAGGGCAGCGAAGGCCGATTCGTCATCAAGTGGTTCGTCGGGCAGGGGAGGAGGAGCGTTTTCGGGAAAGGACATGCGGCGTGGAGGTGAAGTTAAAGTGGTTCGTTCTCGTTCTCTTAATCGTTCTCGTTATCGATTATTTGAAGGAGGTGCGTCGGAGAAACTGGTGAGTGGTCGGGTGGAGAAAGAGAAAGATTACGAGAAAGAGAACGATAGTGCACACTCAGTGCGTCATCGCGTAGTAGATGATATTGATGGCCATGGGATAGGCGTGTTTCTCGGCGAATTCGCGGAAGTAAGTCGGGTCTTCGCCCTCGCGTTCCCAGCCGTCGCCGAGGTCGGTGTTGTGGCAAATAATCGCCATCATGCGACCGTCGTCGTCGAAGACCGACCAGAAGCGCGCGGGGCCGTTGCCTCCTTGATCGGTGGGGCCGCCGGGACGGAAAAAATTGATGGCGGGAATCTGCGGGATTTCCTGCAGATCGAAGACGACGTGAAAGATCGGGTGATCCACCGTGAGTTCCACGAGTTCGCGATCGGGAAACACTTTGCTGAACTCGTGTTGGAAGTTGTCCCATTCACTGGCACCCCAAAAATCATCGACCATCAGGAAGCCGCCGTTGAGCAGATGATTGCGCAGGGCCGTCGCTTGTTCATCGCGCAACATCATGTAGCCGGCCTCGACGATGTAGACGAAGGGGTAATGGCGCAGCGCCTCCGGTTCGATATCGATGTAGGTGACGTCGGGGTTCACGCGCAGCGCGGTCATCTGCTGCAACCGATACATGAGGTTGAGGTCGGCATCGGGGGCGTCGGTGGCCCAACGGCCTTGACCCCGGCCGCCCCAACCTCCCCAGCCACCACCGCCACCGCCCCAACTTTCGTAGCGGAGACGGGCGAAGGAAAATACGTCCTGTTCAAAGCCGGGTTCGGCGGTCCATTCCGGCACGTCGCGACGATCCTGCGACTGACCACGACCGCGGTTGCGTTGGGCGAAAACCGCGGTGGCAAACAGAGCGCATCCGAGCACCAGCCGGAGGAGCCGTTGATAGCGGGTGACGTTCATGGTTGCGAGGAGGTCGATGGCAAAGTGGCGAGCAGATCATAGGCCGCCCGGAAGCGCGGTGCTTCTTCCAATGCCTGCAGCGTGTGACGTCGGGCGGCGTCGAGATCGGCGTTTTGGTGCAAAAGTTCCGCGACGCCGAAATGGATGGCGGCGCGGTCTGGCGGATCGAGGCGCAGCAAGGTTTCACCGGCGGCAATGGCGATGGCGGTGTCACCCAGTTCGCGGTGCGAGGAGTAGCGGGCGCGCCACGGCGTGGCGGCCATGGGGTTCACGGCGAGCCAGGCGTCGCTCCATCGCGCCACCGCGGCCCAATCCTGATCCTCGCGGGCGATGCGCAACAGCTTCGTGATCGCGCTCACGGCCCCGGCTTCATGGTGCACAATGGTTTCGAGGGTTTCGCGCTCCTGGTCTTTTTCCCCGAGACCGGCGTAAGCCGTGGCCAGCAGCGCGTGCACATTGAACGGTTGCGGCAAGTAAACGCCGGCGGCCGCGATGGGTTCCAGGGCGTCGCGCACGTCGGCCCATTTTTCCTGGTCGAGTTTGGTCTGTTGCGCGCGCAGCAACTGCGGAATGTTGTCGGGCGCGAACGGGAGGCGCGGAGACGAACCCATGATCTGAGCGATCATGCCGCTTTGTTCCTGTTGGGGCAGGGCCAAATCGTAGTCCGGGGCGAGGGCATCAGCGCGCGCGCGGGCGAAGTTGACAAAGGCCGGTTCGAGCTCGGACAACGCCGCGAAGTGCGTTTCGAGCGAATCGTTGATGGGCATGCCCGCCGCCAGGTCGCGCAGCAGCGCGCGAATGGGGGCGAAGCCGTAGTGCTCGGCCAAAAACTCGACCACGAGATAGGATTGGTAGTAGGCGAACATCGTATCCTCGCCGGTGCGCGCTTCGAGGAAGGCGGCGCTCATGCGGCCCAAGGATTGCATGCGACCGTTGACGATGCGGTCGTGGTAATCGACCGACATGCGCTGCCCCCAACCGGGCGAACGCTCCAACTCTTCGTAGACGGAAATGCCTTCGCTGAGCCATCGCGGCATGCGGTTGCGCGTGAGGGTCAGCGTGATGACGTGGGTGAATTCATGCCAGAGCACGGCTTCCCAATTGGCCTGCGACGACGTGGGACTATTGACCGTAAACACTGATCCAAAACAAACGCCGAGGTAGCCACCGATGCCGGGCATGCCGAAGGTGCGCACGGCAAAGTCGGCCGGGTCGGGATAAATTTCCACGGTGGTGCGCTCCTCCAACTCGATGCCGTAACGGGCGGAGAGCCGCGTGCGTGCGTCTTCCAACAGCGCGAGGGCACGTTGGCCGTAGACGGCGGCTTCTTCGGCCGCCATGCGAATGCGAAAGTGGGCATTTTCGACCGTCGTGAATCCTTCGATACGATCGTGGAGCGTGGTGAGATTGAAGGCTTCGATGTTGTAGCCGTCCTCGGCGTGGACCATCGCCGCCAGCGCCCAGCCTTCGTCTTCCCGACCGAGCCGCAGCAGGTCCTGAGCGAGTTGGATGCGGGACGGTTGATACAACGGGTCGAGCACGAGCGCGCGGCGTTGGGCGGCGGCGGCTTCGGCGAACCGATACTTCCGCGAAAGCTTTTGGCCGATGAGAAAATCGACGCGTGGATTGTCCGACCAATTGGCGAGGGCGAGGTCCCGATGGATGGATGCCATCTCCGGATTGTCGGCGATAGTCGCCATGGCGGCGCGCAGGGCGTGGGCTTCCGGGTGGCGCGGGTTCAGGCCGAGGATTTGATCGAGCGCGGCCTCGGCGGCGGCCTCGTCTTCGGCATCGATGAAGTGTTGGGCGAGCAGGAGCTGGGACGGAATGTGGCGCGGGTTGATGGCGAGCGCCTGGCCGGTGTGCTGCAGGAATTGGGTGGTGTCGGTATTCTGGAACGCGGCGGCGAGGCCGGCCTCCAGGTCGGGATCGTCGGGGTAGTGTTCGAGGCCGGCGCGGAACGTGCGCGAGGCGAGCGCGGCATCCTGCTTGTCGAGCGCGAGTTGTCCGGCGACCAGAAAGGCGTCGCGCGACGGGTCGGGATTTTCCTGCGCGGGGCGGAGGAAATTATCGAGGACGACCTTGGGCTCGACGCCGGCGAGAATCGCACCGTGGGAGACTGCGGCGAGGAAGTCGGAATCCTGCATGGCGGCCGACCCGCGGTAGGCGGCGGCCATATTGATGGCCCGCACGATGTCGCTTTGGGACAGGGGCGCTTCGATGATCGAGCTGGCCACGTAGTGGCCGACCTCACGTCGTTGCAGCATGAGCCACAGACTGTCGGGGTTGATGGTGATGCCCTCGCCGAGCAAATTGTAGGCCTCGTGGTAACGCCCGAGCGTGAACAGGATCTCGCCCTCAAGGCGCCACCAGTCCTCGTTGGCTTCGTCGACCAACCGTCCGACGGCGGTGATGGCGAGGGCTTCATCGTAGCCGCCTTGGCGATACATGTTCCACGCTTGGTCGTAGTCGGCCGTGGAGGCGGTCTGCGCGAGCAGGGGAGAGGTGAGGCATCCAGCGAGGCCCGTGCAGCAGACCCAAAAGAGCAGACGGGAAAGGAGACGCAAATGCAGAGAGTGGGGGATGGGGTCTACAACCACGGGACGCACAGAGGAATAGACGCACGAAGATGGAGTTTCGCCACTGAAAATACGGCTTTTCTCCGGCTTACGTTCACGGACTTACGAGAGCATGGGAAACATCAACATGTTCCGCGATAGTTTCGGGAATTTCGGGGAGCGGCGGTTGAACCGGTGTCGCGGGGTGCCCACAAAAAACGCGCCCCCGAAGAAGGAGGCGCGTTGAAAGCGAATCGAAGGATCGAGCCGTCGCTTAGAGCGAGGCGCGCAGGTCTTCGAGCTGACCCGCGGAACCGAGGAGCTCGTTGCGGCTGGCAATGAACTTCGCGTATTCTTCGATGAAGATTTTCCCGGGGGGACGGAAATCGAACTGCTCGGGGTTGGCCTGGAAGAACTCGCGGTGAACGCGGGTCCAGACGAGGCGGCCGTCGGTATCGATGTTGATCTTGGTGACGCCCTTCTTGGCGGCGGGGAGATACTCGTTCACGTCGACGCCCATGGAGCCGGCAATCTTGCCGCCGGCGGCGTTGATGCGGGCGACTTCGTCCTGGGGAACCGAGGAGGAACCGTGCATGACGAGCGGGAAGTTAGGGAGACGCTCTTTAATCTGGTCGAGCACATCGAAGTGCAGCGATTGGCGGCCCTTGAACTTGAAGGCGCCGTGGCTGGTGCCGATGGCGCAGGCGAGGGAGTCGCAACCGGTGAGCTTGACGAACTCCTCGGCCTCGGCCGGTTCGGTCAAGCAGGCATTGCCTTCATCGACGGCGATGTCCTCTTCGACGCCGCCGAGCATACCGAGCTCGGCCTCGACGGAGATGCCCTTGGCGTGGGCGCGGTCAACCACGCGCTTGGTGATGGCGACGTTCTCGTCGAACGGGTCGTGGGACGCGTCGATCATGACCGAGCTGAAAAAGCCGGAATCGATGCAGTCGTAGCAGGTCTCTTCGTCACCGTGATCGAGGTGAACCGCGAAGATGGCCTCGGGGAAGATCTCGGATGCCGCGCGGATAATCGCCTCAAGCATGCGCTTGTCGGTGTATTTCCGAGCGCCCTTGGAAATCTGGATGATGAACGGAGCCTTGGAGTCGATGGCGCCCTTGAAGAGACCCATCGCCTGTTCGGCGTTGTTGATGTTATAAGCTCCGACGGCGTATTTGCCGTAGGCGTGCTTAAAGAGCTGAGCGGTAGTTACGATCATGGTTATACAGGGGAAATCCGGACTGAGGGACGACGAGCGACCGAACGGCGAGATTACCGATTCGACGAAACGACCGGCAAGGGGTTTTTTAGCAGCAACAGTGCCGCCGACGTTAAATAAACGTCTTCGGGGCGATTATCGTGACGGTTGCGTCGCTGCTCAGCCTCCGCCATTGCCCGGCGTGGCCCCCGACGAAGGAGGGGTGCGATCCGGTCGGAATTGGGCGCGCATGGCTTGATTCAGGGCGGCGGCGGCCTGCTGTTCGCTTTGGAGTGTCTGCAAAGCCTGCAATTGGTCGGAGGACAGCACGGCCTGCGCCTGGGCAATGGCGGCGTCGGTGATTGGTGTGCTGTTGTTGCCGCCGCGGCCGGGACCAAAGCTGGCGGTGGCTCCGGAGGACGCGGTGTTGGCCAGAATGCCGACCATGGCTTCGGCTTGAGCGGAGTTGAGGGGATCGCCGGAGTAGCTGAGACGTGACTCCAACTGGCTCACGGTGGCGCGTTGCGGTTGGGTTTGCTCGAAGTTGGTCAGCGTTTCGAATGCTTGGGTTCCGATGGCGTCGCGGATATCGGCGTCGATTTCCGCTTGGGTGATTTCGATCAACTCGCGAATTTCGTCCCGATTTTCTCGCCCCAAGCCTTCCGCGCGGGCGGCTTGGATGACATCGCGCGGGGCGTTTTGCTTCTCGGCCAGCAGGTCTTTGAGTTGATTCAATTGGGCCGGAGGCAAATTGAGTTTGCTGAAAAGTTCAGCATAACGTCGGTCGAGGGCGGCCCGACGTTGGGTTTGGAATGCGGCGGCCATCTCCGGGTCTTTGAGTAGCTCGTCCATCCGGGCGCCGAAATCCCGGCGTCCGCCATTGCGGGGGCGAGGACCTTCGGAGGTTTCATCGCTCATCTCATCGTCGCCAAAGTCTTCGGAAAGGGCAGGCCGAGCGGCAGCTTCTTCGGTGAATCGCGATGCAGCCGAATCGGAAGGCAGAGGCCGAGCGTTGACGGTGGTTTGCTCCTGCTCGGTCAGGCGGGCGGCGGCGAGTTCTGCGGTCAATGCTTCGGCCCGACGGTATTGAATCACGGCAAAACCAGCGGCCACAATGGTGGTGAGGCCGAGGATTGAAATAGCAGCGAGACGGGACGAAGACGAGGGCATGACAGTATGACGACGAGACCGGGCCAAAGTTTCAATCCTCACCGGAGTTCCAGCGGTGCAAAAGGTAGGGACGGCTCGCCGGGTCGTCCGAGCGGGAGTGGGGGCAGATCAGGGCGTTGCGGTCGCCTCGGCGAGGCGACCCTACCGTTTCCACCTCACCGAGGCGGAAATTGTGCCATCGACCGCCCGCGAGCGGGCACCCGGTCTCTGGCATCCCTCCGGGATTCGTATCCAATTTGGATACTCACCTTATTTCCGCCTCACCGAGGCGGAAATTCGAAGTCGGCTTTGGCTTTGGTTTTGGAGAGGACGAGGTGGGCCGAGAACTTGGCGCCGCGTTTGGAGACGAAGCCTTCGAGCAGGGCGGTTTTGCCTTCACTCATGAGCTGCTCGATCTCCGTCTGGGTGATTTCGCGGTCGCAGAGTTTTTTCTTCAATTCGAAGACGACGCGGGGCGCATCATCGGCTCCGCTTGGTTTCGTGACGACGAACGCGTCTGCCGTGGATTGCAGTTGAGCTTCTTCGCCGTGGGCTTTACTCGGGCCGATGAGCGTCGCTTTGGAGGGATCGAAGACTTTCTTGGCGCGGGGACCGCCCTTGGCGCCCGGTTTGGCTTCGCGGGGCGGAAATTCCCACCGCACGCGGTTGCCGGCTTTGAGCAGAAAGGCGTCGAACGGACGGCCGCGTTTGGAGATGAAGCCTTTGATGAGATCGGTTTTCCCGGTCTCGACCATTTGAATGGCCTGCTCGCGGGTGACCTCTTTCTGGCACATGATGCGGCCGACCCGGAAGGCGCGTTTCCATTCGTCGCCGTTGCGCTCGCGCAGGACGAAGTTGGTGGAGTCTTCGCAGAGTTCCTGGCCGGTCTTGGGATCGGTCCAGAAGGGTTCGAGGGCGCTGAGATCTTCGTTTTGACCGAAATCGAGTTCGACCTTCCGTTTGCCGTCGTCGTCGGGCGCGCCGAGTTTGAGTTTGGCCGGGAAGTGATTGCCGGTGCGGGCGGAGACGAAACCTTCGATGGGGCCGATCTCGCCGGCGGAGACGAGTTCGGCGATTTCCGGCTCCTCCATGCGGCGGCCGCTGGTAACTTTGTAGATGGTGATGAGACCGTCCTGCGAGCGGTAGGCGCGCAGCGTTTCCAGCATCGGTTTGTTATCCGAAGGCGAAATGATGGCGGTCTCGCGGACGTCGCCTTCCTCTTCGTTGAAGTTCTTGGTGCGATCGACAATGCCTTCGGTGACCTTGGTGATCTCGGCCATGAAGGTGTCGCGCTCGTAGCGGTTGAACTCCATCTCGCGCAGCTTGAACTCCCATTCGCCGGTCATGTCAGGTTTGGTGAGGACGTCGGCTTCGACGGCGTGGAGAAACTCCAGAAGTTGTTCGGCTTTGGCCGTGGGCTGCAGTTCGCGCTGGTTGCGCTCCAGGTATTTCTGGTTGATGAGGCCGTCGATGGTATCGGCGCGGGTGGCGGGCGTGCCGAGGCCGCGTTCCTTCATGGCGTCGGCGAGTTCGTCGGCGTCGACGAGTTTGCCGGCGGTTTCCATGGCGGAGAGCAAGGTGGCTTCCGAGTAGCGCGCCGGGGGCTTGGTTTGTTCGGCGAGGAGGGTGGCTTCGGTCGTGGTGGCGGACTCGCCAGCGGCGACGGCGGGCAACGTCTTGTCCTTGGATGCGCCGGGATTGGCCACGGCGGCATCGGCGGCATCGCGGCCGTAAACGGCGAGCCAGCCGGCCTCGGTGAGGATTTTGCCCTCGGTTTTAAAGGCGTGTTCCTGCGCGACGGTGGAGATCCGGGTCGTGACGTCGAACTTGGCCACTGGGTGGAAGGTGGCGACGAATCGGCGGGCGATCATGTCGTAGACCTTGCCTTCGAGATCCTCGAGTTTCTTGGGCTCGACGGGCGTGGGGATGATCGCGAAGTGATCCGAGATTTGCGCGTTGTTGAAAATGCGTTTGTTGGGATGCAGCCAACCGTTGTTGAGCACGTTGCTGGCGTGTTCGCCCAAATCGCCGCCGAGCTTTTCGAGGGTTTCCCGACAAGTGGGGATGTAGTCCTCCGGCAGCGCCCGCGAATCGGTGCGGGGGTAAGTGATCATCTTGTGCTTCTCGTAGAGCGCCTGGGCGATCTGAAGCGTGCGGCGGGCGGAGATGCCGAAGCGGTTGTTGGCCTCGCGTTGGAGCGTGGTAAGGTCGTAGAGGCGGGGCGCGATCTGGGTCGTGGCCTTCTTCTCCTCGGTGACGACAGCGGGCGGGTTGCCTTGGCAGGCGGCGTGGACGGCTTGGGCGGACGCTTGGTCCCAGATACGATCCACGCGGTCGAGATCGTCGGCTTTTTTGAAATTCGGGCGCTGATAGGTGCCCTCGTAGGAACCGGCACCGACCTCGAAGTTGGCGGTGACGCGCCAGTAATCGCGGGGCGTGAAATTACGGATCTCGAGTTCGCGGGCCACGAGCAGGGCGAGCGTCGGGGTTTGCACGCGACCGACGGACGCGACGTTGCCAGCGCGGGAACCGAACATGCGTTTCGTGAGAGCACGGGTGCCGTTGATGCCGATGAGCCAGTCGCTCTCGGAACGGCAGCGGGCGGCATCGGCGAGGCCGGCCATTTTCTCGCCATCGCGAAGCTTCTCAAAGGCGGTGCGAATGCCCCCCGTGGTCATGGTCTGCATCCAGGCGCGTTTGACCGGGAGCTTGGATTTGGCGAGTTGGTAAATGTAGGTGAAGATGAGCTCACCCTCGCGACCCGCGTCGCAAGCGTTGATGACTTGGTCGATGTCTTTGCGCTTCAGCTGCTTTTTGAGGACCTTGAGTTTGTCCTCGGAAGACTTGATCGGCTTAAGCCCGAATTTCTTGGGGACGATGGGCAGGGTTTCGAGGCGCCAGTAACCGTATTTCTTTTTATCAATGTCCTCGGGCATCTCGAGTTCGACGAGGTGGCCGACGGCCGAGGCGATGACGTATTCATCGTTTTCGTAGACGTCGCCTTTCTTCGGAACCCGACCGAGGGCTTTGGCTAAATCGGTAGCGACACTGGGTTTCTCGGCGACGACAAGGGACTTCATACGGCGGGCGAGCGGTAAGGGGCAGCGATGGGGGATTTCAAGGTAAAGTTTTTGGACACAAAAAACGGGCGGACCAAAGTCCGCCCGAAAAAGTGATCCAAATTGATCGAGAAACTAGACGCTAAGGATTGGCGTTTTCGCCATGGTGGCGACAACGGCGTCGAGCATTTCGGCGATGGTTTCGTCGGTTTCGTCGCCCATGTTGGAAATACGGAAGGCCTTGCCCTTCAACTTCCCGTAGCCGCCATCGATGACCAGATGGTGCTCGTTTTTGAGCATCTTGTTCAAGGCCGGCAGATCGATGTTCCGCGTATTGGCGAAACAGTTGAGAGAGAGGGAGCCATTTTCCAGCGCAGGGAAGAGTTCGAAACCTTGGGCAAAAATTGTTTCGCGCACCTTGGCGTTCAAGCGGGCGTGACGGGCAAACCGCGTCTCCATGCCCTCGGTCATGATGTCTTCGAGTTTGGAGCGCAGGGCGTAGATGTGGGGAATGTTGGGCGTGCTGGGCGTCATGCCCTTCTCGTGATTCTTGTGGAATTCGAGGAGGTCAAAGTAGTAGCCGCGGTTGGGCACGGTGGCGGCGCGTTCGCGGGCGCGCTCGGAAACGGCGCACAGGGCGAGACCCGGGGGCAGGGCGAGGGCCTTTTGCGAACCGGTGATCATGATGTCGATGCCGAGTTCGTCCTTCGGGATCGAGACGGCGCTGAACGAGCTGACCGTGTCGACGATGGAAATTACTTCGGGGAACTCGCGCACAACGGCCATGACGGCCGCGAGGTCGGTCATCGTGCCGGTCGACGTCTCGTTGTGGATAAGGGTGATGGCGTCGTAGCCGCCCCGAGCGAGTTCGGCGCGGACGGCCTCGGGGTCGACGGGTTGGCCCCAATCAAATTGCAGGGCGGTGGCTTCGAGGCCGTTGCGGATGGCGACGTCGTTCCACTTGTCGGAGAACGCGCCGTTCATGCAGTTGAGCACCTTCTTCGTGCACACGTTGTTGAGGGCACCTTCCATGATGCCCCACGCACTGCTGGTGGAGAGGTAGACGGGGTCGCTGGTGACGAAGAGCTTTTGCAGATCCGGCTGAATGGATTGGTAAAGCGCCACGAAATCGGGGCTGCGATGACCGATGGGCGCCGAAGTGAGCGCCGCCATGGTTTTGGCGGAAACGGCGATGGGGCCGGGGATAAACAGTTTGTAGCTCATGCTAAGTCGGAAGTTTGAAGTAAGGAGTAAAGGGGGCCGGGGGTGGGACCTACGCCGCGACGGGACGTTTGATGATCTTGGTATTGCCCTCGCCCAGCAGGAGCACCTTGGGCTGCCAGGTCTCGGCTTCGGCGGCTTCAAACGCGGCGAAGGACATGATCGTGAGTAGATCGCCGCGTTTTCCGAGGTGGGCGGTTGCGCCGTTGAGGGAGATCGTCTTCGAGCCGGCGGGGGCCGCGATGGCGTAGGTCTCGAAGCGTTCGCCGTTGGCCATGTTGCCGACGAGGATCTTTTCGTATTCGCGCAGACCGACCATGGTCATGAAGTCACGGTCGACCGCCAAGCTGCCCTCATAATGGAGGGAAAGGTCGGTCACCTCGGCGCGGTGAATCTTGGACTTGAGTAGATTAAGTTGCATGCGGCGGGAGCGGTCGCGATAGAGAACCGCGAGCAAAGCGTTTCTCGTCGACCGCCGTCAATTGCCTATTAACAACCCCGCATGTCCAGTCCGTGGCTTAAGCAGAAGCTGATCTCATTCGAGCAATTCGCCATCGATGTGGTCTATGGGCGGCGGGACGATTTACCGGCGGTGATTTTTGCCGGTG
This sequence comes from Synoicihabitans lomoniglobus, assembly GCF_029023725.1. Classification (GTDB taxonomy): domain Bacteria; phylum Verrucomicrobiota; class Verrucomicrobiia; order Opitutales; family Opitutaceae; genus Actomonas; species Actomonas lomonigloba. The sequence goes on along the minus strand of NZ_CP119075.1, from coordinate 2,368,979 downwards.
GGTTGCAGGGGTTGTCGTATCTGTTCAAGGGGATCGTCAAACTGCGCTGGTGGCTCTACCGGCACCGCGTGCTCCACGACCAGCCGTTGGGTTGCCTCGTGGTGGTGGTGGGAAATCTCACCGTGGGCGGCACCGGCAAAACACCCGTGGTGGAAAAATTTGCCCGGGCGCTGCGCGATCAGGGGCGGCGCGTCGCCATTCTCAGCCGCGGCTACAAGAGCAAGGCCCCGCCGATGTGGAAAAAATGGTGGTTTTGGATCACCCACACCGCCGAACCACCGCCGCGCATCGTGAGCGATGGCAACGAGGTCCTGCTCAACAGTGAGGAGGCCGGAGACGAACCCTACATGTTGGCGCGCAACCTTCCCGGGGTCCTCGTGTTGGTGGATAAAAACCGCGTCAAAGCCGGCACCTACGCCATCAAACGCTTCGGTTGCGACACCCTCATTCTCGACGACGGCTTCCAATACATGCCGCTCAAGGGGCGGCTGAATCTGTTGCTGGTCGATAAGACGAACCCGTTTGGCAATGGCTTCCTGCTGCCGCGAGGGATCTTGCGTGAGCCCATTTCGCACCTCAAGCGCGCCAGCTACGTTTTTCTGACCAAGAGCAACGGTCAGCGGGACACCGAGCTCGAAGACCTCATCCAAAAGCACAACCCCGGCGTCGATATCATCGAGTGCACCCACCAGCCGCAGTATCTGCAGTTGCTCGGTGAGGCCCCGGAAAACGAAGCGACGCGACGGCCGTTGGAGGAGCTGCAGCTGAAACGCATCGGGGCGTTCAGCGGCATCGCGACGCCCGAAAGTTTTGAGAAATTTCTCCGCGATCTCGGTGCCGACATCGCCTTTGCCCGGCGCTTTTTGGATCACTACCGATTCGTGCCGTCCGACTTTGTCGAAATTTTCAGTGCCGGTTTGGAGCACAAGGTCGACATGATCGTGACGACCGAAAAAGACGCCGTGCGCATCGCGAGCGACATGCCGTGTCCGGTGCCGATCTATTATCTGCGGTTGGAAATCGACATCCTGCACGGGGCCGACGACTTCGATGAGGCGGTGGGCCGACTTTGCTTCGAGCAAACCCGCTAAGCTTCCGCGCTTTCTCCCTTGCGGGAGAGTGAGGGGACCGCGATAGGTTCGAGGCATGATTATCGATCCTCGTTACAACGATCTGGCTGCCGGACTCACCGGATTTTCCACCAAGCTCAAACGCGGCGAACGCGTCTTGATTGACGCTTTCGATGTGCCCGATGCCGTGGTGATCGCCTTGGTTCGTGCCGCCCGCGCTCGCGGCGCCGTGCCCTACGTGCAAATCCACCGCGCCCGGATCACGCGGGAGTTGATGCTCAAAGCCGAGGTCGAGCACTACGAGCCCCACGCGGCCGTGGAACTACAACGTATGCAGGACATGGATGCCTACATCGCGCTGCGTGGCTCCGAGAACATTTTCGAGAATTCCGACGTGCCGTCGGCGCGCGTGCAAAAAGTCGCCAAGGCGATGAAGCCCGTGCTCGACCACCGCGTGAACAAGACCAAGTGGGTGGTGCTGCGCTGGCCCACCAGCGCCATGGCTCAACAAGCCGCGATGAGCACCGAAGCGTTTGAGGACTTTTATTTCCGCGTCTGCACGCTCGACTACTCCCGCATGATCCCGGGCATGCGCGCCCTCAACAAGCTCATGTCGAACACCGACAAGGTGGAAATCAAGGGCCCGGGCACCGACCTGAAGTTCTCCATCAAAGGCATCGGGGCGTGTTCGTGCGGCGGTGATCGCAACATCCCCGACGGCGAAGTGTTTTCCTGTCCGGTCAAGGACAGCGTGGAAGGTGTCATCCAATACAATGCGCCGACCGTTTACCTCGGATCGTCGTTCGACGGCATCCGCCTGGAGTTCAGCCAGGGCAAGGTCATCAAAGCCACCGCCGGCACGCCCAAAGCCACCAAGCGCCTCAACCAGATTCTCGATAGTGACGCGGGGGCCCGCTACATCGGCGAGTTCGCCATCGGCTTCAATCCACACATCCTCGAGCCCATGCGTGACATTCTTTTCGACGAGAAAATCGCGGGCTCGTTCCACTTCACGCCGGGCCAGGCCTACGGTCACTGCGGCAACGGCAACAACTCGCAGGTGCACTGGGACATGGTCTGCATTCAACGTCCCGAATGGGGTGGCGGCGAAATCTGGTTCGACGGCAAGCTTATCCGCAAGGATGGCCTCTTCGTGCCAAAGTCCCTCGAAAAACTCAACCCCGACTACCTGCTCGGCAAAGCGTAGGATGCGTTTTTTTTTAACCACAGATGGACACAGAGCGCTTCACTACCGTTACGCACCGCGTAGCTAAGGAGGCTTTGATAATGCTCCCTCCCGATCTGTGTTAATCTTTGTCCATTCGTGGCTAAACAATGTCTGATCTGAAAACCGATTCGTTGCGTGGTTTCATCCGCGCGCTCCCGAAAACCGAGACGCATCTTCACATTGAGGGCGCGTTGCCGTATGAGCTGTTGCATGGTCTCGATCCGCAAAAGTATCCCATGGATCCGGTTTGGCGACGACCGGAATATCGCTTCGAGTCGTTCCCTAAATTCGACGAGACGCTGCTCGGCCATGCGCTACCATGGTTCAATTCGCCGGAGCGTTACTACGAGGCCGCGCGGGTGACCTTTGCGCAGCATGTCGCGCAAAACGTGCGTTACGTGGAAACGAGTTTTCATCTGGGCATCGTCGAGTTCGTCCCGTTCTCGGGCCGCGAGATCATCGCGGCGATTCGGGCCGCCGTCCCGCCGGGTCTCGAGGTCCGGATCTATGCCGGCATGTTGCGCGAAAATTACGCGGGACCCGTGGGACCGGTGATCGACGACTTGGTGAATTGGGATGAGCTCGACGGCGTCGATCTGCACGGATTCGAACAGGTTCCGACCGAGGCGTGGACCGCGCCGGTTTGGCAACGGCTGCGCGACGCCCGCAAGGGCACCAAATGCCACGCGGGTGAGTTTGATGGCGCGGCACGCGTCCGCGAAGCGATTGAAGACCTCGGGGTCACGCGGGTGCAACATGGCGTGCGCGCGATCGAGGATCCCGCCGTGGTGCAACTCGCGGTCGATCGCGGCGTCACGTTTGACGTGTGCCCGATCAGCAACGTGAAGCTCCGCGTTTGCGAATCCATGGCTGTGCACCCCTTGCGGGCGCTGCGGGATGCGGGCGTGCATTGCACCATTAGTTCCGACGACCCGATGGTATTCGGCAATGTCGTCAGCGACGATTACGCCGCGCTCGCGATCGACGGCGATTTTACGCGGGCCGAGCTCGCTGATCTCGCGCGAGCGGGGTGGGCCGTCGCGGATGTGCCCGTCGTGACGCGCGAAGCGATGCTCGCCGAGATCGACCGGGTGGCGCAGGCTCACGCCGATGTCTGATCTCTTCATTGTGCCGGAAGGCCATCGCCGGGCGCGAGCCGACAAGGCGTTGGCCATGGCATTTCCCGAGCACAGTCGCGTGGCGTGGCAACGCGCCATCGACGCTGGATTGGTGAAGCGGAACGGTGTCGCCCTCATGCGCAAAGACGAGGTGCAGGCCGGGGATGAACTGACTTACGCCATGCCGGAAGTCGTGCCGACCGATCTCACCCCGGCACAGATCCCGCTGGAAATCTTGTTCGAAGACGAGCATCTGCTCGTGGTCAACAAACCGGCGGGCATGGTGGTGCATCCCGGTGCGGGCACCACGGGCGACACGCTCGTGCACGCGTTGTTGGCCCATTGTGCGGGCACGCTGAGTGGGATTGGCGGGGTCGAGCGCCCTGGCATTGTGCATCGGCTCGACCGGGAAACGACCGGCGTGATTGTGGTGGCGAAAACCGACACCACGCATCGGGGGTTGGCCGCTCAGTTTTCCGAACGCGACCTGCACAAGGAATACCTCGCCCTGGCCATGGGAGTGCCGCAACTGCTCAGCGGTTCGATCGACAAAGCCATTCAACGGGATTCCCGCCATCGGCACCGCATGACAACGAGCGAAACCGGCAAGCACGCGCGCACCGATTGGAAGGTCGAGGAGACGTATCCGGATTTTAAAATCACATTGTTTCGCTGTCACATTCACACGGGTCGCACGCACCAGATTCGCGTGCACCTCAAGTCGATCGGTCACTCCATTCTCGGCGACCACACCTACGGTTGGCGACCCCTGGAGTATCCTGACCTGGACGTGCCGCGCGTCATGCTGCACGCCGCGTATTTGAAATTTGAGCACCCGATAACGAAGGAGGAAATGGAGATCACTGCGCCCTTGCCTGCGGACTTCAAAGTCGTGGTCGCAGCGCTGAAGACGTAGGATTGCGCTGGCTAGCTGGGAGTCCGTTCACAATGCCCCAGCGCAAGCCGAACGTTGTGATTTTCCGAGGTTCGGGGTGAGTAGGCCGCCTGCTGGCAGGCGCTTGCCGGCCGCGCGAAAAACCAGCCTTGGCGCGCCAGCGTTGCGAGTTCATCGCGCGTGAGCACGCTCCTACGTCGGCAGGAGCCCGTCGGCGATGCCCCAGCGCAGGTTGTAGAACGAGTGCTGAAAGGCGGTGAAACCGGCGTAGTCGGCCAGCGCCAACACCGTCGCCAAAGCCGTCGGCATCACGTCGGCGCGACGTTCAGGTAGACCGGGCACTTCTCGGCGCTCGTCCAGGGGCATGCGCCCGAGTTTCTTGAGAATCGCGGCGAGTAATTCCGTCGTTACGCGCGGATTGGTTTCGGCCAAGGAAATGTTGCGAGCTTCGGCCACAATCGACCGCGATGTGGTGACGGTTCCACCACAGAAAACGGCCGGGGCCAAGGGCGCCGGAAAAGCAATGCCAGCGGCCGTGAGCGCATCGCGAACAAAGGCGCGGACGGCCGATTCCTCGTCGGCCGTCAGCGGTTGCGCGGGGTCCGCAATCAATCGCTCGCTGAGTCGCACGCAGCCGAGCGGCAGACTGCCTGCCCGGGTGAGTCGTCGGTTTTCGAAAGAAAGGCATTCGAGGCTGCCGCCGCCCAAGTCGAAGACGTGAAACGATTGCCAGTCCGCCAGCGCTGGGTCGCACAGTAATCCGCGCCCAATGGATTGGGCCTCCTCGTCTCCGCTGAGAATGCGCAAGGGTAGACCCGTCGCGGCGGTCACCCGGGCGGCGAAAGTTGCACCGTTGGCGGCATCACGCACCGCGCTGGTGGCGACGACGGCGATGTCGAGCGGATGGTGGGCTTTGACCATGTCGGCGAGTTCGACCACGGCCTCGACCCCGGCGCGCATACCGGCATCGCTCAGCACGGGATGGGCGTGACTGATTCCGGCACTGATGCGGGCGTCGATCGTGCGTTGCTCGATGGCTTCGAGGCGACCGTCGTCCCGACGACAGGCCACGAGGGCTTTGATGGAATTAGAGCCGAGATCGATGACTCCGATGGCGGGACGGGCGAGTCTCATAGCGTGAAGGAGGCGGGAGCGATCAGCACCACGAATTCGCCCTTGCGGCTGGCTTGGGCGAGGCGGTCGTTCACCTCACTCGCCGTTCCCACCCAGAATGTTTCGTGCAGTTTGGTGAGTTCCTTGGCGATGCAAACCACCCGGTCGGGGCCGAGGGTGTCCACTATCTCGCGCGCGAACTTGTCGATGCGGTGGCAGCTTTCGTAAAGCGCGAGGGTGTAGTCGAAGTCCTGATACTTGGTGAGGAAGTTGATCCGGGCGGCCGATTTGGGAGGCAGAAAACCGGCGAAAAAGAAGCCATTGGTGGGCAGGCCCGCCGCACAAAGGGCGGTGGTGATGGCACAGGGGCCGGGCACGGGCACCACGGGCAGGGCGCGGCGACGGCAGGCGCGGACGATGCGAAAGCCCGGATCGCTTAAAGCCGGGGTGCCGGCGTCGCTCACGACGGCGATGGATTTGCCGGCGGCAAGTTCGTCGGCCAGTCTCTCGGCGGCTTCGGTTTCATTGTGGTCATGATAGGCCACCAGTTCGCGGCGCAAGCCGAGCCGGGTGAGCATACTGCCGGTGGTGCGGGTATCTTCGCAGGCCACCAAGTCGACTGATCCCAGCAACGCGAGGGCGCGCTCGGTGAGATCGGCCATGTTGCCAATGGGAGTGGCCACCACGTAGAGATGGCCGGGAAGGGGCGTGAGTGACGCGTTGGCAGCGACCGGAGCGGACATAAAAAAATCCGGTGCCGTTGGGCACCGGATGGCGAGTGAAAAACCTCGGCAGGTTGATCGGGGCTCAGCGAATGCCGGAGCCTTTGCCCGTGCCCATCCCGGGAACTTGGCCTTCCCAGTTGGCGGGGCGGCTCCACGGAATCGAGGAGTCAGCGTCGGTTTGGCTGGTGCAACCGGTAAACACAAACGTGCCGGCGATTCCTGCGAGGGCGAGGAGGAGGCGGAGGAAGAATTTCATGATTCAGAGTGTTAACGTGGCGGCATCGCCTTTGCGTAATTTGCCAGACAGGGAAGCAGGTAAGACCTGCGCAATGGAATAATTCTCCCTTGTGGCGCTAATTTCAACCACCGCGAGCACGTCGGGGCCGCGTTTGATTTGGAATTGTTGGTTGGGCACTGCGCCGTGGGTGCTACCGAAGTTGATCACTACAAACGCGTTTTGGGCCCCAACGCTCACGACTTGGGCGTGGTTGGCGCGATTCGATACCATCAAAGTTTCGCGCGACTTTTGTTCAATGACGGTCTCCAACTCCATCACTCGCGTTTCGAGGTTCGCAATGGTGTTGCGGTATCGCATCGCGTCGGCGGGGGCGATGCTGTTGGCCACCGCCTTTCGGGCGGAGACCAGTTCGGTCTGGGCCGCGACGAGATCGGCGCGGGCCCGGGCGGCGGTGATCTCGGCTGCGGCGAACTGTTCTTCAGCCAAATCGAGCGCTTGGCGGATCTGGTCCGCCTGCACCTGCGTTGCGGTCAACTCGCGTTTGGTGGCGGCGAGTTGCGCATCCAATGAGCGAATACGTTCTTGTTGTTCGGTGCGGGTGACCTCGGCAGCCGTGAGTTCTGCCGCGAGACCGGACGCCCGGGCCTGTTCGGCCACGAGCTGTTGGTGCAGTTTTTGTTTGGTGTCGCCGATGATGAAAAACAGCACCCCCGACGCCACCGCCCCGATCAAAGCCACGAGAGACAGAATGAGGGTGAGGTGGCGCATCGGAGATGATCGGACGAACGGCGGAGGCGGAGTTTACGCGCCGTAGAGGCTTTCGAACCACGGCTCCTTGGCTTCCTTGCGAAGGGAGCCGTTGGCCGCGAGATGTTCGAGAATCTTGAACGTGAGTTCGGCATCGCCGTCGACTTCGGCGGCGAGATCCTCGGCGGTGTAGCCTTTGCCGGGGGCGTCGGCCAACACGGTTTGGATATCGTTTTTCAAGGCGATCACGCCGCCGGCGGCCTTCTTGCCGGCTTCGACGCCCGGCTGATGGTAGGCGTTGATGCCGATGAGCGAAGCGTAGAAACCGACCACGCGCTCGTAGAGCGCGATCAACATGCCAATGGTGCGCGGCGAGACGTCGTTGACGGTGAGGGTGACGGACGTGCGGTCTTTCTCGCTGAGCGCGTCACGCGTGCCGAGGAGGAAGCCCTGCAGGTAGTCGCCGGAAGTCACGCCCTTGTTGACCTCAATGGAATCACCGGAGCGATCCTTGAGCACTTCAATGAACGTGACGAAGAAGTTGTTCACGCCTTCGCGGAGCTGTTGCACGTAGGCGTGCTGGTCGGTCGAGCCCTTGTTGCCGTAAACCGCGATGCCTTGGTTGACGACGTTGCCAGCGAGATCGAGCTCCTTGCCGAGCGACTCCATGATAAGCTGCTGCAAGTAGCGGGAAAAGAGCAGCAGGCGGTCCTTGTAAGGGAGCACGACCATGTCCTTGGCGCCGCGTCCAGCAGTGGCGTGATGCCAGGCGAGGGCGAGCAGCGCGGCGGGGTTTTCGGCCGTGACGCCGATGCGGGTTTGGGCGTCCATGGCGGCGGCACCGGCGAGCATGCCGTCGATGTCGATGCCTTGAAGGGCGGCGGGCAGGAGACCGACCACGCAGAGTTCGGAGGTGCGGCCACCGACCCAGTCCCACATGGGGAACCGGGCGAGCCAGTTTTCTGCGACGGCGACCTTGTCGAGTTTGGAATCGGTGCCGGTGACGGCGACCAAGTGCCGGGCGGGATCGAGGCCGGCGGCGCGAAAGGCGACGGAGGCTTCCAACATGCCATTGCGGGTCTCGGCGGTGCCGCCGGACTTGGAAATGACGACGGCGAGGGTCTCGGCGAGTTTGTCTCCGATCTGGGCAATGGTGTAGTCCATGCCGTCGGGATCGGTGTTGTCGAAGAAGTGCACCGTCATCTTGTCAGCGGCGGGTTGGCCGAGCGCGTGGTGCACGAACTGCGGCCCGAGGGCCGAGCCACCGATGCCGATCACGAGCAGCTGCGTGAAGGCACCGTGGGGACCAGCGATGGTGCCGGCGTGCACGTCGGCGGTGAAGGACTTGATTTGCGCCAACGTGTCGGTGATGGCGGCACGCGTCTCGGCGTCGGGCGCGAGCGCGGCGTCACGCAGCCAGTAGTGACCGACCATGCGTCCCTCGTCGGGGTTGGCGATCGCGCCCGCCTCGAGCTCATTCATGGCCTTGAAGGCGGCCTGCATGGCCTCTTCGTGCGCGGTGAGAAAGTCCTCCGGCAGGGCAAGGCGACTGAGGTCGAGCGCGAGCCCGAGTTCCGGATAGGGGTGGTAGTGTTGTTTGAAGCTGTCCCAGGACATGGTGAAAGGGTGTTTGAGTCGGAAGTTTGGCGGTGAAGTGGCAAACTAGGCCGTATTTTTCCAAAGGAGAGTTCAATTCTGTATCGGTCGATGAGAATCTTGTTTCCATAGGAGAAATTCCCCTCCGAGGACCTCAGATGAATTTGGGGCAAAAACAAGCCCCGGTTCGCGAAGAACCGGGGCTGGAGAGGGAGGCACGAGGGAGTTCGCCGAGGTCCTATTCGGGGATTTCGTATATTTCGATGAGGGCGTTGCCGGCGGCCACCGCGGCGTCGGCGGCGGAGCTGAGTTCGACGGTGTAGGCTCCCGGGCGCAGCGTGATGATCAGGGCCGCGTCGGTGCCGCCGGTGGCGAAGCTGAAGGCACCGACGGTGGCGTTGGCGGCGGTGATCTCGGCGGCCGAGGCGGTGCGTTGACCAACTTTGACCGGAGCCGGCGTTTCCCAGTTATCGTTGCGAGCGACCACTTGCTCGTTGGCGTCGTAGACGGTGAGCTCGGGATCGGAGAGGACGCCGGGGACGCCGTAGGCACCGAGACCGGGACCGGCGCCGCGAACCAGCACGCGCTTGGGGCTGTTGCCGGTGACGATGAAGCCGCCCACGAGCACGCCTTCGCCGCCGACGACGCGGCCGCGCGAGGAGATGTTGATCAGCCGTTGGTATTCGGAGTTGGGATTCTCGGAAGCGTCGTAGATCTCGGCGATGGCCACGCCGGCGTCACCGTTGTTGGTGACGCGCATGGTATAAGCGCCCGGAGCGAGTTCGGTGGTGTAAACCGCATCGAGGCTGTCCGCGGCCAACGGGAAGGCGCCGATGGTGCTCATGGCTTCGGCGGTGGCGTCGTCGCCACCCCAGTTGTCGACTTCGGCCACGACTTCACCGGTGGCGTTGTAAACGGTGACCTGCGGGTCGGGCAACGCGGTGGTGAGACCGAACTGGGCCAGGCCCGGTCCGATCGCCCGCAGCAGCACGCGCTTGGACGTATCGCCTCCGATGACGAAGCCGGCGACGAGGGCGCCGGAGTCGGTGGTGGCGTCAACGTGGGCACGGGTCGAGAGGTTGATCAAGCGGTCGGTGCGCAGTGTGCCGGTGGAGAGGCCGGCGAAGTCGTCCTCGGTGCCGTCGGGCAGGAGGATGGTGCCGGTGACCGTCGTGCTCGGAGCATCGACGTTGCCGATGATGGTGGCCTGTTGGGCGGTGCTGATGTTGAAGGATCCGTTGCTCGCCACGGTGCCGGAGCCGCCGGTGATGAGGCCCGGGGTGACCGCGATCACGTAGACCTTGCCGGTGGTGCCGACGATGGACGTGGTGGTGCCATTGGCGGAGTTGAGGCTGTTGGACTCATACAGGCCGGCGATGGTCGCAGTGGGGCCTTCGGGCGGTTCCACCGCTCCGGAGAGGGTGACGCCGAGTTCGGCGATGGCGAGGTTGAGGACCCCGCCTCGTATCGTGCCGGTGAAGGTATAGGCGAGGTCACGGGCGCTCGCCGGCAGATCCTTGCCCACGCGCTTGCGCAGCGGATGCGTGGCGAGGCTGGTCGCCGCGGTGACGGGATCGCCGAGGATTTGCAGGTTCAGGGCCGTGATACTGCGGTCCTCGTTCACTTGGAAGGTGAGGATGTAGTATTGGCCGGTTTGGGTGATCAGACCGAAGAGGGTGCCGATGGTGGAGTCTTCGGGGATTTCCACGGCAAATTCGGTGCCTTCGTTGGTCGTGCCGAAGTAAATCAACGGACCGGCTTGCGTCACCTCGAAGGTTTGGGTCACCGGGGCGGCGGCGGCAAAGACCGCATCGCCGGCTTGATCGGCGCGCACGGTGACGGTGCCACTGGCACCGGTCATGGTGACGGTGTTGCCACTGAGCATAACCGGACCACTCACGATGGTGAAGGTGACGGGCAGTTCCGACGAGGCGGTGGCCTGCAGATCGAAGGCTTCACCGTTGGCCTGGCGGTTGGTCAGGGCATCGAAGGTGATGGTCTGACTTTGCTTGACGATCGAGGTGATCGTGACCGTGGCGGAAGCCGCGTTGAAGTTGGCGTCCCCGGCCTGGGCGGCGGTGATCGTGATCGGCGCGGTGGACAGCGCGGTGAGGGTCGACCCACTGAGCGAGGCCGCTCCGGAGGTCACCGCGAAGGTCACCGGGGTGAGTCCGCTGGAGGCGGTGGCGCTTAGTTCGCTGGCAATACCGGCGGTCAGCGTGCCGACCGCGCCGATCGTGATGGTCTGATCGGCTTTCTCGATGACGAAGTCGTCATCATCGGCTCCCTGGTAGTTGGCGTCCACGATGGTGGCCTCGACGGTGTAGGCGCCGGCGTTGGTGGGCGCCGTGGCGGCTGCGTTGTAGGTGAGGCTGACCGTCATGCCGCTCGGCGTGGTGGTGACGGTGGGCTCCAACGCGCTGCCGGTGTAAGTTTGGGTGAGATCGGCGAAGGTGATCGCGCCGAGCGCCTTGGTGATGGCACCGGTGAGGGACGGTTGGCTGACGGTGTAGTTAGCTGCATCGGAGCCGGCCAGAGCAACTCCGGTGACGGTGACCGTGATGCCGGAGCCGGCGGTGGCGTCGCTGTAGGAACCGGTGGCGCCGGTGACGTCGAGGGTGACGGTATCGCCGCCCTGGATACCGGCGAGGCTGGCACCGCCAAAGTCGAGGGAGGCGGCGGTGGTGCCGTCGTAGACCTTGGGGGTGACGGTGGCGCCGATCACCGTGAGGTTGGTGACGGTGATATCGGCGGTGAGGTCCGTCGGCAACGTGAGGGTGTAGTTGCCGGCATCGGCCCCGGTCAGCGTGGCGCCGGCCAGGGTGACGGATTTGCCGGTGCCCACGAGTTTGTCGGCGAAGTGGGCGGTGGCTCCGGAGGAGTCGACGGTGACGTCGTCATCGCCCTGGACCCCGACGAGCGTGAGGCCGCTTTCATCGATGTCGGCCGTGGTGGTCGCATCGTAGGCTTTGTCGCGGGCGGCCAGGCCGGTGAGGGTGAGCTCACGGGCGGTGATGTCGGCGCTCAGCGTGGGTTGCACGAGCGCGTAGTTTTCCGCGTCGGCCCCGGTGAGGGCGAAGCCGCTGGTGGTGACGGTCTTGCCGGTGCCGATGAGGGCGGTATCGAAGGCCGCCGCGGCCGCGGAGGAATCGAGGGTGACCGTATCGCCGGTCTCAATACCAACTAGGGAGGCGGCACTGGTGTCGAGGGTCGCCAGCGTGGTGTCGTCGTAGACCTTGGAGGCCGCCGTGACACCGCTGATGGTCAGTTCCTTGGCACTGATTTCGGCCAGCGCGGTCGGGGTGGTGAGGCTGTAGTTGCCCGCATCGGTGCCGGTCAGGGTGAGGCCGGTGATGGTGACCACCTTGTCGGTGCCTTTGTCTTCGGTGTCGAAGGTGCCGAGGGCCGCGGTGGTGTTGAGCGCGACGTCGTCGCCGCCGATGACGTCGTGCAACGTGGCGCCCGTGAGGTCGAGCGTCGCGTCGGTCGTGTTGTCGAAGGGTTTGTCGGCGGCGGTGATGCCGGTGACGGTGACCGCCTGGGTCGTGATGGAGGCGGTGGCCGTGGGTTGAACCACGGTGTAGTTGGACGCCTGAGCGCCTCCGAGGCTAAAGCCGGTGATGGTGACGGTCTTGCCGGTGCCGACGTTTTTGTCGGCGAAGGTGCCGGTGGCGGCGCCGTCGACCGGGGTGACGGCATCGGAGCCGACGATGCCCACCAGGGTGGCCCCGCTCGTGTTGAGGGTGGCGGTGGTGGTGGCGTCGTAGGTTTTGTTCCCGGCGGTGACACCGGTGATGGTGAGCGCGATGGCGGTGATGTCGGCGGTGGCGGTGGGCGCGGTGAGGGTGTAGTTGCCCGCGTCGGTGCCGGCGAGGCCGAGGTTGGCGGTCGTGACCGTTTTGCCGGTGCCCACGTTGGCATCGGCGAAGGTGGCGGTGACACTCGAGCTGTCGAGGGTCACGGTGTCCGTGCCGAGGATACCGCCGAGGGTGGCGGAGCCGAAGTCGGCCGTGGCGGTGGTGTTACCGTCGTAGGCCTTGTGCTGGGCGGTGGTGCCCGCGACCGTGAGCGTGGCCGCGGTGATGTCGGCGGTGGTCGTGGGTTGGGTAAGGATGTAGTTGCCGGCGTCGGCTCCCGCGAGGGTCAGGCCGGTGACGGTGACAGGTTTGCCGGTGCCGACGTTTTTGTCGGCGAAGGTGCCGGTGGCGCTGGAGCCATTGATCGTCACCGTGTCGGAACCGATAACGCCGACTGGCACGGCCGAGCCGGTGTCGAGGACGGCGGCGGTGCCGGCATCGTAGACCTTGTTCGATGCGGTGGTGCCGGTGGTGGTCAGGGTGGCCGCCGTGATGTCGGCGGTGATCCCGGTGGGTTGGGACAGGGTGTAGTTACCGGCGTCGGTGCCGGAGAGGGCGTAACCGGTGGCGGTCACGGCCTTGGCGGTGCCGACGGTCTTGTCGGCAAAGGTGGCGGATATGCCAGCGATATCGAGGTTCACGGTATCGCTGCCTTGGATACCCACGAGGGCGGGGGTGCCGCCGAGAGTGGCGGTGGTGGTGGCGTCGTAGGTTTTACCCGCGGCGGTGGCTCCGGTGATGGTCAGCGGTGCCGCGGTGATGTCGGCGGTGAGGCCGGTGGGTTGCGCGACGGTGTAATTGCCCGCGTCGGCGCCGGAGATGGCGTAACCGTGGGCGGTGACCGCTTTGGCGGTGCCGATGGTTTTGTCGGCGAAGACGCCCGCGGTGTTGGCGGTGGCGAGGTTGACCGAGTCACTACCCTGGATGCCGACGAGTGTGGGTGTGCCGCCGAGGGTGGCGGTGGTGGACGCATCGTAGACTTTATTGCCGGCGGTGGCGCCGGTGATGGTCAACGCCGCCGCGGTGATGTCGGCGGTGAGGCCGGTGGGTTGGGCGACGGAGTAATTGCCCGCGGCGGTGCCGGTGAGGGTGACGCCCGTGACGGTGACACTTTTGCCTGTGCCGATGGTTTTGGAGGCGAAGGCGCCGGTGGCGCTGCCGAAGTCGGCAGTCACGTCGTCCGAGCCCACTTTCCCGACGACGGTTCCGGAGCCGGTGTTGAGGACGGCGGTGGTGGTGGCGTCGTAGGTTTTGCCCGCGGCGGTGACCCCGGCAATGGTGAGGCCCTTGGCGGCGATGTCGGCGGTGAGGCCGGTGGGCTGCGACAGGGTGTAGTTGCCGGCATCGGTGCCGGCGAGGGCGTAGCCGGTGGCGGTCACCACCTTGGCGGTGCCGACGTTGGCATCGGCGAAGGTGGCGGCAATGCCGCCCGTGGCCACGGTGACGGTATCGCTGCCTTGGATACCGACGAGGGAGGGCGTGCCGCCGAGGGTGGCGGCGGTGGTGGCGTCGTAAGTTTTGCCCGCGGCGGTGACCCCGGTGATGGTCAGCGGAGCCGCGGTGATATCGGCGGTGAGGCCGGTGGGTTGAGCGACGGTGTAGTTGCCCGCGTCGGCCCCGGAGATGGCGTAGCCGTGGGCGGTGACCGCTTTGGCGGTGCCGATGGTTTTGGTGGCGAAGGAGCCCGCGATGTTGGCCGTGGCGAGGTTGACCGTGTCGCTGCCTTGGATACCGACGAGGGAGGGCGTGCCGCCGAGGGTGGCGGCGGTGGTGGCATTGTAGACTTTGCCCGTGGCGGTGGCACCGGTGATGGTCAAGGGGGCCGCCGTGATGTCCGCGGTCAACCCGGTGGGTTGACTGATGGTGTAGTTGCCTGCGGCGGTGCCGGAGAGGCTGACGTTGGCGACGGTGACCGCCTTGCCGGTGCCGACGGTTTTGTCGGCGAAGGTGCCGGTGGCGCTGCCGAAGTCGGCGCTCACGTCGTCCGAGCCCACTTTGCCCACGACGGTGGCGGAGGCGGTATTGAGGGCGGCGGCGGTGGTGGCGTCGTAGGTTTTACCCGAGGCGGAGATCCCGGTGATGGTGAGACCTTTGGCGGTGATGTCGGCGGTGAGACCCGTGGGTTGAGCGAGGGTGTAGTTGCCCGCGTCGGTGCCGGAGAGGGCGTAACCGGTGGGCGTGACGGTGATGCCGGTGCCGATGTTGGCGGAGGCGAAGGTGGCGGTGGCGCTGCCGCTGCCCAGGGCAATGTCGTCTCCTCCGATGGTGCCGGAGAGGGCGGCGGAGGTGTTGACCAACGTGGCGGCAGTCGATCCGTCGTAGACTTTGCCGGAGGCGGTGACGCCGGTGATGGCCAGCGGAATCGCGGAGATGGCGGCGGTGAGGCCGGTGGGCTGGGTGAGGGTGTAGTTGGCCGCGTCGGCGCCGGAGAGTGCGAGGCCGGTGACGGTGACGGTGATGCCGGTGTTCACGTGTTCATCCGCGAACGTGCCGGTGCCGCCGGTGGCGTTGAGGGTCACGGTGTCGCCGGACTCCACGCCCACGAGGGCGTGGCCGGAGGTGTTGAGGGTGCCGGTGGTGGTCGAATCGTAGGCTTTGTTGACCCCGGTCACTCCCGTGACGGTGAGGGGCTTGGCCGTGATGTTGGCGGAGAGCGTCGGTTGGGTGAGCGTGTATTTGCTCGCATCGGTGCCGGAGAGGGTGAAGCCGGTGGTGTTGAGCGTGATCCCGGTGCCCACGCCGGCGGAGGCGAAGGTGTAGACGGGGGAACCGCCGAGGGACACGTCGTCGGAGCCGACGATGCCGGCGAGGACGGCGGTGCCGGAGGCACTGCCAGTGGTGGTCTTGTCGTAGGTTTTGGCGTCGCCGGTGAGTCCTGTGATAGTGAGCGGCGCGGCGTTGACGGTGATCGTGAGCAGGGCACCAGTGGAGTTACCGGCGGTGTCGCCGACTTGGACGACGTGGTTGCTGGTGGCGATTGTGGAGGGCGTGCCGCTGAAGACGCCGGTGCTGGCGTTCATGCTCAACCCGGCCGGCAGACCGACGGGGGCGGTGAAGGTGACCGGGCTGCCGCTGGCCGTCAGCGTGTAGTCGGCCGCGGTGCCATAGGTGAAGGACGGACTGGTCGAACTGGTGATCACCGGACCGGTGTTGTCCAAGGTGATGGTCAGGCCGCTGGAGGCGACGGAGGTGTTGTTGGCGGCGTCGGTCGCCTTGGCTGTGATGGTGTGTTCGCCTTCGGAGAGGGTGGACGTGACGATTGACCAATTGCCACCGGTGGCCGTGCCACTGCCGATCTGGGTCGTGCCGTCGGTGTCGTAGAGTTTGACCGTGGCACCGGCTTCGGCCGTGCCGGTGATGGTGGGCGTCGTGCCCGTGGTGATGTTGTCCGAGTTGGACGTGCCGGCGTCCGAGCTGGAGGCAAGGTCCGGCGTCGAGGGCGCGGCCGGCGCGACATCGTCGGAGACGGTGATGGTGAAGGCCTCCGCGTAGGTGCCGCTGGAGTTGCCGTCGTCGGTTTGAATGCGCACGGCGTAGTCACCCGCCGCGAGCGCCGAGGCGTCGTTCGCCCGCAGGGTGCTGCCGCTGATGTTGAACGAGCCGTTGTGGGTGGCGCCCGTGCCGGAAACCAAGGTGTAGGTGTGGCTGTCGCCACTGTCGCTGTCCGTCGTCGAGAGCGTGCCCACCGACGCGTTCGTGCCTCCGGACTGGTTCACCGCACTGCTGCTCAACGCGATGTCGGTGGGCGTCGCGTTGCTAACTTCAGCAGGAGATTCAAAAAACTGAAGAAGGATGTCGTCTTCACTGCCGGTCGAATTGCCGGATTCATCATTGCGGTCCAGATAGATGACGTGGTTGCCGGAGGAGAAAACCGTGATGTCACCGGAAGAGTATTCGCGGTAGATTGTGCCGGCGGATTGGTTGACGCGGGTGGAGGCAGTAACCGGAGTGCCGTCGTTTTGGAAGACCCGGGCATAGACATCGTAATAAGCGTCGGTGGTGAAACTACCGCCGGAACCGGGTAGGTTCACGGTCCAGGTGCACACGAAGCCGCCACCGGGAAGCGCGGCAATGCCCGGACTGCGTTGGCGTCCGGTGCCGGATTGATCAGAATAGGGGACAAACTCGCTGACGACGGTGGCGGCAGTCGCTGGGTTGTAGATTTCCACGTAGGAACCATATTCGTCGTTATCCAAGCTGCCGGTGGGGAGCCGGCTATTCCAAATCGTGGCTACATTGCCATTGCTGAGATAGGCAAATTCGCCGGGGAAGTCGGTGAAGGTGGTGTCATTACCCGCATCGACTCCTGGAATGATATTGCCTCCGATTTTGACTCCGCTGCTGTTGAAAAACTGCAGCAGAACATCGTCTTCGCTGCCGGTCGAATTGCCGGATTCATCATTACGGTCCAGCGCGACAACAAAGTTGCCGGTGGGGAAAACCGTGATGTCACCGGAAGAGTATTCGCGGTAGATTGTGCCGGCGGATTCGTTGACGCGGGTGGAGGCAGTAACCGGAGTGCCGTCGTTTTGGAAGACCCGGGCATAGACATCGTAATAAGCGTCGGTGGTGAAACTACCGCCGGAACCGGGTAGGTTCACGGTCCAAGTGCACACGAAGCCGCCACCGGGAAGCGCGGCAATGCCCGGACTGCGTTGGCGTCCGGTGCCGGATTGATCAGAATAGGGGACAAACTCGCTGACGACGGTGGCGGCAGTCGCTGGGTTGTAGATTTCCACGTAGGAACCATATTCGTCGTTATCCAAGCTGCCGGTGGGGAGCCGGCTATTCCAAATCGTGGCTACATTGCCATTGCTGAGATAGGCAAATTCGCCGGGGAAGTCGGTGAAGGTGGTGTCATTACCCGCATCGACTCCTGGAATGATATTGCCTCCGATTTTGACTCCGCTGCTGTTGAAAAACTGCAGCAGAACATCGTCTTCGCTGCCGGTCGAATTGCCGGATTCATCATTACGGTCCAGCGCGACAACAAAGTTGCCGGTGGGGAAAACCGTGATGTCACCGGAAGAGTATTCGCGGTAGATTGTGCCGGCGGATTCGTTGACGCGGGTGGAGGCAGTAACCGGAGTGCCGTCGTTTTGGAAGACCCGGGCATAGACATCGTAATAAGCGTCGGTGGTGAAACTACCGCCGGAACCGGGTAGGTTCACGGTCCAAGTGCACACGAAGCCGCCACCGGGAAGCGCGGCAATGCCCGGACTGCGTTGGCGTCCGGTGCCGGATTGATCAGAATAGGGGACAAACTCGCTGACGACGGTGGCGGCAGTCGCTGGGTTGTAGATTTCCACGTAGGAACCATATTCGTCGTTATCCAAGCTGCCGGTGGGGAGCCGGCTATTCCAAATCGTGGCTACATTGCCATTGCTGAGATAGGCAAATTCGCCGGGAAAGTCGGTGAAAGTGGTATCGTTGCCGACGTCCGCCCCGGGGATGATATTACCGCCGACCTTGTCTCCAGTGGCTGCAAAAATTGAAGAGGAGACGATTGTGGTGCTCACAATCGCAAGGATCAGCCGACGAAAACTAATTAACATACTTCTTCGTGTTAAATTATTGTTCACGGAGATTTAAGGATATAAACGTCCGTAGTTCCAGAAAAGGGGTAAGGATCTCGGGGTAAGATGGCACCTAGTGCGAGACCAAATGCAATATCAGGGCAGAATGGGTGGGTGTTTTCGCTCCTAATTTAATCCTGAATTTAAGCGATGAATCGGTCGGAGAGGCCCATACTCCGGAGCGGTCAGGTGTTTAGTGTATTTCTAGTTGGGAAAACACGGAATGGATCTGATTCCCGGGTTCGAAGAAAAACAAGCCCCGGTTCGCGAAGAACCGGGGCTGGAGAGGGAGGCACGAGGGAGTTCGCCGCGGTCCTATTCGGGGATTTCGTAGATTTCGATGAGGGCGTTGCCGGACTCACCCGCGGTGGCGGCATCGAGTTCGACGGTGTAGGCACCGGGGCTGAGGGTGATGATGAGGGCGGCGTCGGTGGCACCAGCCGCGAAGGCGAAGGCACCGAGTTGGGCGTTGGCGGCGGTGATCTCAGCGGCCGTGGCGGTGCGTTGTCCGACGATGATCGGAGTGGGCGTTTCCCAGTTGTCGTTGGCGGCGATGACCTGCTCCTGGGAGTTGTAGACTTTGAGGGTCGGGTCGCTGAGCACGCCGGGGACGTGGTAGGCGGCGAGGCCGGGACCGGCACCGCGCACGAGCACCCGTTTGGGGCTGTTGCCGGTGACGATGAAGCCGCCCACGAGCACGCCTTCGCCGCCGATGACGCGGCCGCGCGAGGAGATGTTGATCAGGCGTTGGTATTCAGAGTTTGGATTCTCCGCCGCGTCGTAGATCTCGGCGATGGCGACGCCGCCCGCGCCGTTGTTGGTGACGCGCATGGTGTAGGCACCCGGAGCGAGTTCGGTGGTGTAGACCGCGTCGAGGCTGTCAGCGGCCAGCGGGAAGGCGCCGATGTTGCTCATGGTGGCGGTGGTTTCCGCGTCGCCGCCCCAGTTGTCGACCTCGGCAATGACTTCGCCGGCGGAATTGTAGATGGTGACCTGCGGGTCAGGCAGGGCGGTGGTGAGACCGAACTGCACCAGACCGGGACCAACCGCGCGGAGGAGCACGCGTTTGGGCGAGTCGCCCCCAATGACAAAACCGGCGACGAGCGCACCGGAATCGGTGGTGGCATCGACGTGGGCGCGGGTAGAGAGATTGATCAACCGATCGGTGCGCAGAGTGTCGGTGGAGAGGCCGGCGAAGGGATCTTCCTCGCCGTCGGGCAGGATGATGGTGCCGGTCACGGTGGTGGACGGAGCATCGACATTGCCGATGATGCGCACGGTTTGGTTGGTGGTCAGATCGAAGGTGCCGTTGGCCCCAACGGTGCCGCTGCCGCCGGTGATGACCCGCGGAGTGACCGCCAGCACATAGACTTTGCCGGAGGTGCCGACGATGGAACTGGTGGTGCCGTTGGCGGAGTTGAGGCTGGTGGACTCATACAATCCGGCGATGGGTTTGGTGGGACCGTCGGGCGGTTCGACCGCGCCGGTGAGCGTCACGCCGAGCTCGGCGATGTTGAGGTTGAGCAGGCCGTTTTGGATCGTGCCGGTAAAAGTGTAGGCGAGGTCGCGGGCGGTGGTGCGCTCCGCCGCCGCTTCGCGCACGATGCGTCGCAGGGGACGTTGGGCGAGCGAGGTGGCGGCGATGACGGGATCGCCGAGGATTTGCAGATCCAGCGCGGTGATGGTGCGGTCCTCGTTCACTTGGAAGGTGAGGATGTAGTATTGCTGGCTCTGGGTAATGAAGCCGAAGAGGGTGCCCGTGGTGGAACCTTCGGGGATTTGGGCGGCAAACTCGACGTCTTCGTTGGTGGTGCCGAAGTAGATCAGAGGACCCGCTTGGATGACTTCGAAGGTCCGCGTCACCGGCGTGGCGGCCGCGAAGATCGCGTCGCCCGCTTGGTCAGCCCGCACGGTGACGGTGCCACTGGCCCCGGTCATGGTGACGGTGTTGCCGCTGAGCATGACCGGACCGCTGACCACCGTGAAGGTGACGTTGAGTCCGCTGGAGGCGGTGGCGCTCAGGTCGAACGGATCGGAGTTGGCTTGTTGGTTGGCCAACGCGGCGAAGGTGATCGTCTGGGACTGCTTTTGGATCGAGGTGATGGTGAGCGAAGTCGAGCCCGCGTTGTAGTTGGCGTCACCGGCTTGCGCGGCGGTGATGGTGATCGGGGCGGTGGACAACGCGGTGAGGGTCGAACCACTGAAGGTGGCCGCGCCGGAGGTGACCGCGAAAGTCACCGGGGTGAGGCCGCTGGAGGCCGTGGCGCTCAATTCGGTGGCGATCCCGGCGGTCAAGGTGCCGACCGCCCCGATCGTGACGGTTTGATTGGCCTTGGTGATGATGAAGGTGTCGTCATCGGCACCCTGGTAGTTGGCGTCGACGATCGTCGCCACGACGACGTAGCTGCCCGCGGCGGTTGGCGCGGTGGCGGCGCTATCGTAGGTGAGCTCAACGGTGAGACCAGTCGGATCGGTGGTGATCGTCGGAGCCAGGGCGGCTCCGGTGTAGGTCTGCTCCAGATCGGAGAGGACGACGGTGGCGGCGGCCTTGGCGACATTGAAGGTCTGGTCGACGTCCGCGGCGGCCAGGTAGTTGGCGTTGCCTGCCTGCGCGGCGCGCAGGGTGATTTCCCCCGCGCCGGTAATCGTGACGGTGTTGGCCGAGACGGTGGCCGGGCCGGAAACGACTGAAACGACGACGCCGAGACCGGAGGACGCGGTCGGCGCGACGGCGAAGGGTTCGTCCAGGAAGGTCATGGCACCGGGATTGGCGAAAGCGATCGTCTGTGCCGCTTGGGCGATGACGAGGCTGCCGGTGGCCGAGCCTTGGTAGTTGGGCTCATTAATCGTGGCAACGACCGCGTAGGTGCCCGCGGCGACAGGCAGAGTGGCGGAGCCAGCGTAGGTCACGTCGACTTGGAGGCTGGCAGGCACGGTCGTTACGCTGGCTTGATGGCTACCGGAATCGTAGGTGGCGGCAAGATTGCCGAGGGTGACGGTGGCGACGGCCTTCTCAATGGTGAAGGTTTGGTCGACATCGGTCGCGGCGAGGTAGTTGTCGTTACCAGCCTGAGAAGCGCGGACGGTGACTTCGCCAGCGCCGGTGATGGTGAGCGTGCTGCCGGTGACGGTAGCGGGACCGGAAACGACGCTGTAAGTAACCGCAAGGCCCGAGGACGCGGTCGCACCCAGGTCGAAGGCGGCGTCGCCGAAGACTTTGCTGCCGGGATTGGTGAAGCTGATGGTTTGCTCGGCTTTGTTGATCGTAATCGTGTAGGTCGCTGAGCTGGATGCCGCGACATTGTTCACGGTGATGGTTGCGTTGAACGTTCCGGTGGCGGTTGGCGTTCCCGATATCGTAGCTCCACTGATGCTGAGTCCATCGGGTAGGTCGGTGGCACTGAAGGTAAGCGGAGGATTGTGCGCCTCCACGACAAAAACGAAGGGTTCTCCAAACTTTCCACTGACAGCGACATCGCTGATGGTCGGGGCGAGTCGCACGATGAGTGCGAGGTCGGCCGAGGTGTCACTGGTGTTGGCCGCGGTATCCGTGGCGGTCGCGGTGATGGTGTAGGAACCGGCCGCGAGAGTGGCGGCCGTGTGATCGAAGGTCCAGGCACCCGTGCCGTCGGCGGTGGTGGTGCCGATGGAGGTGCCACCGATGAGCACGTTGATCGTTGCATTACCTTCGGCGGTGCCGGAGATGGACAACGTTTGATCCGAGGTGATGGCGTCGGAGGCCGAGTTGCCAGTGTCATCGGAAACTCCGGTGACAACAGGGGCGGTGGGCGCGGTCGTGTCGATCGTGACGGGGAAGTCGGCGGCGGCGATCGAGGTGTTACCGGCGGTATCGGTGGCGGTGGCACCGAAGATGTAATCCCCGTCGGGCAGTTCGGTCGCGGTGTAATCGTAGGTCCACGCGCCGGTGGTGCCGTCGGCGGTGGTGGTGCCGAGGTTCCCGGCGCCGTTGCGCGTCACCGTGACAGTGGCACCCGCCTCGGCGGTGCCGGATACGGTGAGGGTGTTGTCGTTGGTGATCTGGTCGGTGGCGGTGCCCGAGTCGGCGCTGATGGCCGTGATCACGGGTGCATCGGGCGTGGCGGTATCGACCGTGACGATCAACGCGTCGGACGCGTTGGATGCGTTACCCGCCGTATCGGTGGCGGTGGCGGTGAAGCTATGTTCACCAGCGCCCAGTTCGGTGGCAGTGTAGTCGTAAGACCAAGCGCCATCTTCGTTGGCGGTGGCCGTGCCGATCTCACCGGCACTGAGGCGGGTCAGAGTGACCGTGGTGCCCGCGTCGGCGGTGCCCGAAAGGATCAGCGTGGTGTCGCTGGTGATCTGGTCGGTGGTATTGTCGCCGGTGTCATCACTGATGCCCGTGATCGCGGGTGCAGCCGGAGCGGTGGTGTCGATCGTGACGTCGATGCCGGTGGAGGCGGCGGAGGTGTTGCCGGCGCTGTCGGTGGACTTGGCGGTGATGCTGTAGGTGGCCTCGGTCAACGCGGTGCCGGAGTGGTCGTAGGACCATGCGCCGGAGCCGTCGGCGTTGGCCGTGCCGATGGAGGCCTCGTCAACGAAGACTTCGACCGATGCATTGGCTTCGGCGGTGCCGGAAATGATCAGGCCGGTATCGGAGGTGACGCCGTCGGCGGCGGACGCTCCGGTGTCCTCGGTGATGGCGGTGACCGCCGGTGCATTCGGCGCGGTATTGTCGACGGTGAAGGTCGTCGACGGACCGGCGGAAGGAGCGGTGTTGCCGGCCGTATCGGTGGCCGTGCCCGCCGCGATGCTGATGCCGAGGGTGCCGTCGCCGGTGATGCCGGAGAGGGTGACGGTGCGGGTCGTGCCCGTGCCGGTGACCGCGGTGGTCGCGTCGGCGGTGCCGGTTTTGTTCACCGTGACGTTACCGGCGGCCAAGGTGGACGCGTTGAACGCGGCGTCGACGTAGGTCACCGTGTAAGTCACGTTGGTGGTGGAAGTGAGCGTGGCTGAAGGGGCACCGATCGAGATGGTCGGAGCGGTGGTATCGACGAGCACGGCGGCGGTGGACCCGACGCTGTTGAGCGTGAGGGTCGCGTCATTGCCCGCGCCGTCACGGAGGGTTCCGGTGGTGGCGAGTGCGCCCACGGCGATACCGTCGGTATCGGTTTCACCGGCTTGCACGGTGTAGCGGAAGAGGAGCGCGTTCGTGCCGCTGCCACTGACGTAGTCGGCGGTGCGACTGGTCGCGCCCACGGTGATGGCCAATGTCGGATTCGCCGTGGCGATGTTCACATTTTCCGTGAAGTTGACCGTGAAGTCCAAGGACTGGCCGGCACGGTAGCTGGCCGAAGTCGGCACGTCGACAGAGCTGACCGTGGGAGCAACCGCATCCACGAGCACGGCGGCGGTGCTGCCGACGGCGTTGAGGGTGAGGGTGGCGTCGTTGCCCGCGGTATCACGCAGGGTGCCACTATTGGCGCTGAGGGAGCCGACGGCGATGCCGTCGGCGTCGAGGTCGCCGGTCTGCACGGTGTAGTGGAAGACGAGGGCAGTGCTGTCGGATCCCGATTGGTATGTCGCTTGGCGGGTGGTCGATCCGATCGTCAGAGCAAGTTGGGGCGTGCCCGTCACGGTGACGTTTTCGACGAAGTTGACCGTGAAATCGAGGTTGTCGTCAGCGACGTAGGTGTCGTCGGAGGGGACCGCCACCGAGGTGACGGTCGGCGCGGTCGTGTCGATCACGATCGCCTTGTTGGCTCCGAGGGAATTCGAGGCACCGGGAGCGGGCAGGGTGCGCACAGCGTCCTGATTGAAGGCGTCTTTGATACTGGTGCCGGCGGTGAGCGCGGACGTGCTGTGATAGTCGAGATCAGACGAAGTGTCACCGGCCTGCACCGTGTAGGTGAAGGTAAGGGTATCGGTGTTGCTGCCCGAAGCGTAGTTGACCGCGCGGTCGGTGATGCCGGTTTCGAGGGTGAGGGTCGGGGTGCCGGTCACGGTGACGTCACCGCTGAACTGAACGGTGATGTTGATAAGGTCTCCCGCCTTGTAGGTGCCGTTGGCGGTGCTCGCCGTGACCGCGGTGACGGTCGGAGGAAGTGGTTGGATGGTGATCAGCGTGTCGGATCCGAGATCGACGACGGTGCTGATGCCAAGGGTGGTCGAAAGGTCGGTGGAGGTGGTGATGGTGACTTCGACCGCAGCAAAGGTCGTGGCGTCGGTGTCGATCTCCAACTTCGCGCCGTTGAAGCGCACGTTGGCGGTGGAGAGGCCGGTCACGCCGGTGAGAAGAATCGTTTCGCCGGCGGATAGGTCGGTGATGGTATCGCCGTTGAGTTGGGAAAAGCTGCCGGTGAAGCGATCCGTTCCGGCGCCGCCAGTGAGGGTGTCCGCGCCGTTGGCGCCACTGAGGGTGTCATTCCCCGCGCCGCCGTCGATGATGTCGGCCGCATTGGACCCCGCTATGGTCTGATCGCCGTCGGAGCCGGTTACCTCATAGTGGTCGCCGTCGAGAGTGCTAATGACGACCAGAGTTTTGCCGGAGGCGTTGGTGGCGGGAAGGGTGATGGTCTTTGATCCCCCCACACCGATGACGAAGGTTTCGATGGCGTCGAGGTTGGTTCCGCTTAAAGTGCCAGCTGCGCTGAAGGTTACGGTATTGGAGCCCGGGGCCGTGATGGTGCCGGTGAAGGCAGTGAGTTGAGCCGGTGTCATGGTGGCCCCTCCACTGGTGGCCAGCGTTAGATTTGAAATACCTGCGATCGTCGCTCCACTGATGTTGGCGTCGGCCGCCAGTTCGAGCGTGTCGGCCGTGGTGGCCTCGCCGGTCAGCGTGCCCGTGAAGGTAAGGGCGGACGCGATGGAGAACGTGATCGCGTCCGTCTCGGCGGTGGCGTCCACTTCGGCCGTCGCCTGCGCCAGCGTGATGGTTCGACTGTCGGTGGTGCTGTCACCGGCGATGAACGATTCGATGTTGGCCACCGTGCTGAAATTACCGTCGCCGGTGATGGTCACGGTTTCGGTGCCGGACGCATTGATCGTGCTGAACGACGCGAGTTGAGTCGGGTTCAGGGTGACCGAGGCATTGCTGGCGAGGGTGAGGTTTTCGATGGCGGTGAGCGTGCCACCGGCGATGTTGGCACCCGTGCTCAGTTGCACGGTGTCGTTGACGGTGCCTTCTCCCGTGAGGGTTCCGGTGTAGGTCAAGGCACCGAGGTTGAACGTCACCGCGTCGGTGGCGTTGGTAGCGGAGACGCTGGTGTTGGCCGCGCCGAGGGTGATGGTGCGTGCATTGGTCGAATCATCCAAAACCGTGAAGGTTTCGATGTTGGGCAGGGTGGTGAAGGCACCGTCGCCACTGACAATCACCGTTTCGGAGCCCGCGGCCGTAATGGTGCCCGCGAACTGCGACAGTTGATGCGCGCTCGCCAATATCGTGCCGCCGGAGGCAACGGTCAGGTTCTCAAAATTAGAAACGGTGGCGGTGGAAACATTGCCGACGTTGCCCACTTGCAGCGTATCGGTGCCGTCGCCGCCGTTGAGCGTGCCGGTGGCATTGAGGCTGCCGATGTTGACCGTGTCGTCGCCACTGCTGCCGCTGACGTTTTGAGCGGCGGCTCCGAGGGTGAAGTCAAGGGCGGCGCCCAGCGTGTAGTATTCGATGTCAGAGTCGCCCGTGACGATGCCGTCATCGTCGGCGGCGGACAGCGCGATCAGATTGGTGCCAGTGCCGGCGATGGAAGCGAACGCATCGTGTTGGGCTTCCGTCATGGTGACGGAGGCGCCACTGACCACGTCGAGGTTGCTGATACCAGTAATGGTGCCGCCGGAAATGTTGGCACCGTTAGCCAACGACAGTGTGTCGGCTTCGTCGGTATTGCCGGTCAGGGTGCCGGTGTAGGTTATGCCCCCAACCTGGAAAAGCACTGCGTCGGACGCGTGGGTGGCGGTGACGCTGGTGCCGGCTGAACTCACGGTGACGGTGCGCGCATTCGTCGAATCATCCAGAACCGTGAAGGCTTCGATGTTGGCGAGAGTGGTGAACGCACCGTCGCCACTGACAATCACCGTTTCGGAGCCAGCGGCCGTAATGGTGCCCGTGAACTGCGACGATTGATTTGCAGCCATCAGGATGGTGGCGCCGGAAGCAACCGTGAGGTTCTCAAAATTGGAAACGGTGGCGGTGGAAACATTGCCAACGTTGCCCACTTGCAGCGTATCGGTGCCGTCGCCGCCGTTGAGCGTGCCGGTGGCATTGAGACTACCGATATTGATCGTATCCGCTCCGCTGCTACCGGTGACGCTCTGGCCGGCGGTGCCGAGCGTGAAACTAATCCCGCCGGTCCCGAGCACGTAGGTTTCGATGGCGGGGAAGCCGGTGGTGGTGGTATCGCCACCGGTGGCGGAGAAGGTAATCTGCTCGGTGCCGGCCGCCGTGATCGTGCCGCTGAAGGCGTCGTGCTGCGCCACGGACATGGTGACGGAGGCATCGCTGGCAAGCGTGAGGCTTTCAAAGTTTGTCAGACTCGAGAGCCCCGTAAGGTCGCTGCCCGTCGGAATCGAAAGTATGTCCGTGCCGGCGCCCCCGTTGGCCGTGGAACCAGCGATGTGGCTGGTGTTTCCGATCGTGAGCGATTCATCAGCCGAACCGAAAATTAATGCCGGGCTCAGATTGCCGCCGCTGGTCGTGTCAAAGTTCGCGCCGGTCGAGGTGGCGGCTGTCGCCGGGGTAACCGTGATGGTGAAGGCTTCTGCGTAGGTGCCGCTGTTTCCGTCGTTCGTCTGGATGCGGACTGAGTAGGTGGTGTTCGGCAGCTCCGAAGGGTCGTTCGCACGTAAGCTCGTGCCATTGATGTTGAACGATGCGTTGTTCGTGTCACCACTCCCGGCCACCAACGTGTAGGTGTGGCTGTCCCCGCTGTCCGCGTCGGTTGTCGACAGGGTGCCCACCGTGGCGTTGGTCCCGTCGGAGTGGTTGACTGAGCTTGCGCTGAGCGCGATGTCCGTCGGGGCGGTGTTGCTGGGAGTAGCCGCGGCGGTGAAAACGATCGTATCAAATGCCGGTTGGGGCAGGACAAGGTCTCCCGCGTCTGCAGTGACCGTCATCGTGAACGAGGAAACGTTGGACCAGTTCAGGTTAATCGTCCCAAAGCGACCCACCGAAGAGTCCGTGGACAAAGAGGTGTAAGGAATCGTAACCGCTGAATTGGAGCCGGATCCACCTGTCGGAGTGAAAACATAATTCGCCGAGCTAGTTTCGAAATCGGGACCTGTGACATCTTGGTAAAGCAGATTCTGCAGGTCGACTTCGGCATCAAAAGTGAAGGTGACGGTCGATGCGGTTTCGGAGTTTAAGTAGCACAAGTTGTCAACGGAACCACGGAGATCGTTTGCATCCAACACCAACCAGTTATCTTCAGTCCCATTGTCGGTAATCGTGAGTGTGATGCCGGCGACCGTTTGGGTGACCGAGGATCCACCTGAAGCGGTGGCGGTTTCAAAATCAAAGATGTCGCTCGCAGCGGCTGTTCCGGTGCCTTTGATGGAAAAATTGAACGGATTCTCGTCGCTGTCATCATTGGCGATCGAAAGGGTCGCCGTGCGAGAGCCGGAATCGGAAGGGTCAAACTGCACGGTGAATGTCGTCGTGCCGCCACCGGAAGCCACGGGCGAAGTGGGTTGGCTGGTGACCGTAAAATCGGCGGAGTGGGTGCCACTCACCACCACTTTGGGGGTGCCAGAGAGAGTGAGTGCGCCGGAACCGCTGTTGGTGATTGTGAAGGTGCGCGAAACGGTGCCGCCCGCAACGGCTGTGCTGCCAAAGTCGGTATGATCGGCTTCAGCTGGTGAACCATCGCCATCCGCAATAGCGGTGCTGTTGCCTGAAACCGCGATCTCCGGAGCCGTGGCGGCGACGGTGAAGACGATGGAATCGACCGCCAGTTGCCATGACTCGCCGTTCGCGGGAAGCGAGAAACCACTGTCAGTGTATGAAAACACGATACTCGTAACGCCGAGAAATCCAGGGGTTGAGACCGTTTCCAGCACCGAGCCGCTGGCGGCAGGGACCACCACGGCGGTCCCCGTGTTGGGCGTGATGCGGTAGTTTCCAATCGTGCGGTTCGCTCCCTCGGCAAAAAACATTTGGCTGATGTTGATCGGGGCGGAAAAACTGAGCGTCCAAGTCGTTTCGATGTTTTGATTGGGAGCAAAAAGGACATTCCCATACGGCGATATATTCTGCAAATCGAAGTCCCCGCCGCCGGAGCTGGTCGCCGTCAACGTCACCCCGCTGATGGTGCTGGTAAGCGTGGTGCTGGGAACAGAGCTCGTGGTATCAAAAGTGAAGGTTCCCGGGGTGGAAGCACCGACCGCCGCGTCGAAATCGAAATCGTCAAAAAGCGGGATGATTATTCCTATCGAGCCACTGCCGACCAAGCGAATTTGGTCAATATTGTTCCAGTTCGAATCGAATGTCAGAGATCCGCTGTTGCCGGATCCCTTTACGTAGGTAATCGTTCCGGACGCATCACTGGTGGTGAAATCGACGGTATCAGTTGCCCCCCCGACGGCGCTGCCGTCCTTGTAGCCGGTGATGGTGATGGTCGTTTCCGAATCATTCGTCACGGGCGTTGCATCCATAACGAGGGAGATGAGTCGAAATTCGTCGCCGTTTTCACTGCCGATTCGAATTTCGGCAATGTTACTCAGCGCGATATCCAAGTTGGGAGCAAAAGCGTTGTCACCGTCATCAAGTGTGGTATTGGGCAATATCGAGTTAGCCAAAAACCAGTTCACCGGTTCGAGGGTCCCGTCACTCCGATGAGTGCTATAAACGATGCCATCCAAGGTGTAGGTGGACCCGGTCGAAATCGCAACGGTTGAAGAGGTGTTGTCGTCATAGTTTTCGTCGGCCGGAGCGGCTGCCATGGCAGTGACCGCGAAAAGCATGGATGCACAAAAGAGGAAGGAGTTTCGAATCATGACGGGGCGGCGATTAAAGAAATTCAGTGCGAGAATCGGTAAGGTAAATCGGGGGGCGGTTCGAGAGGGCGGCAAAGGGGGCAGACACGCGGACTTGTTAAATTCAGCAACCCCAATTGCAACTCGACCAGTAACCAAGCAGGTATGTGGGAAGTATTAAGAGGAGTTATCGCCAACAGCTCCTAGCGGACAAGGCATATCTCTTTTTAAGTGATGAGTGATTAGGCAAGTCGATAAGAGAAGTCAGATTGAAATTGGCTGACCCAATGTATTGCCAACATTGATGTTGTGACGCGGATCAAAACGACTGCGCCCGGTGGGGGGCGCAGTCGACGGTGCTGGAACGATCTCGTCGTCAATGATTCCTTGGGAGGGGGGGCGAGATCAAGGGCGCGGCGGGTAAACGCCGGCGGTGGCCATGATAAAGCGCATTCCAACAAAAGGTTGTATAATGGGAAACGCATTGCCACCACCCGTGTTTCCAATGATTACCGTTCCGCCGCCACTCCCCCCGCTTCCCGAGACTGTGACATTCACGCCGCCGAGCTTGCCCGTTTTCTCGAAAGGGGGGGCGTAGAGTTTGCCCGGACCGGTGCCCAATCCGACCGGAATCGAGGGAGTGGCGAGAATATTGCCCACCGGATCCGTGAGGGTGTTGTTGGTGGTGTTGGCAACGTCGATATCGACGTCGACCTCAATCGAGGATCCTCCTCCCCCTTCAGGGGTGAATATGGCCTCGTGGGAATGTTTGGGAAGATGGGCGACTTCGAGCATTCCGTGCGGTGATCCCGCGATCTGACCCGGGAATACGGGGTCCAATCCGGGACCTTGGCCTTCTCCGACGGGAACTCGGCCGCGGTAGTCGGGAACTCCGAAGGTTGAATGACCGTCACCGCCGTAGGTTGTCCCCAATAGGGAATACAGGGCTTGGTAGCTCGCGATAGCCAAGACTTGGCCGTGGCAGGATACCCAGCCGGGAGGAGGGTAACCGAACGCGACCATACGAACTTCACCGATAAATGGATCTGACATGGGATATAGTGTTTCTAGTTTGGGTTGTGTAGTCGTTGCCCGCTCCAGGAGGAGGGGGAACGGAGAGGCGGATATCGAGTTGGTTGACGAACATGCGAAATGAAACAGTCGTTGGGGACATGCATACTTCCCGCGCGCATCGTTTGCGTCCGGTTCGACCGGCTGATTCTGCGTTTTTGCTTCGTTTGTTTGCGGCAAACCGCGCGGCCGAGTTGATGGCGACGCGTTGGAGCAGTGAGCGACAAATGCAGTTTCTGACCCAGCAATTCGAAGCGCGTCAGGTGGACTACGCGCGCAGATTTCCGACCGCGCTTGACCAAATCGTGCTGTGGGGCGGAGAGGCCGTCGGCCGATTGCTGATGCAGCGAAGTGGCGATGAGATTCATATCGTGGATATCGCGCTTCTACCCGTTTTCCAAAGGCGTGGAATTGGTCGGGACTTGCTGCGGGGAGTATTGAAGATTGCGCGTCACGAGAAAGTGGTGGTTTCGCTCACGGTAGACGTTCGCAATCGGGCGCTCACACTTTATCAGTGTGAAGATTTTGTGACGGTGGGGCGCATGGGTTCCCATTTAAGTTTGCGGTGGACTCCTCCGGAAATGAACCCGCCGGGATGAATACGTTGGGCGTCGGCCAATAGGATACCGCGCGCACGAGGGGGAAGCTCGGTCTTCCTACTGCTTCGACCGGCCGGTCGGTCGTTTTCGTTTACCGTATAACAAGCAATATTCGTCTCATGCATGTCACAACGAAAGACCGACGGTGGAGAACTTTCCTGTCGATGTCACTCGTATACCGGCCCGCGGCGTTTTCTCATCACTCCACCCGTTGGCGATCCCTACTGCTTGGGAAATCGGCGCGAAGCCAGGTTCGGAGTCAACAGGCGGGCTCGATTCTTGGCATGCCGCTCATTATAAGACCATGGAAGCGGCCAAGCGAAAGCGTCCCTCGCCGCCGGATGAAACCTAATTAACGCAGTTCACAGAAGGTAACAAAGTTAACAAAGCGTTGTAATAAAGTGAGTTAAATCGATTAAACTGCATGGCATCCAACTCACCTTACGGGTGAATGAATTGATGCCCATAATCGCCTGCAACTCGTTCCAGCTTCGTGCTCTTCGTTGCCTTCTGTAAAATCCAACTGCGGAATCTCGGTGAAACGGATGACGAGGATGCTTCACGGCAGCAGGTATTTCCACGACACCACTTCCTCCCCAGCGGTGCGGCAGAAAAAAACGGACAGGAGGTCTGGAATCTCCGGGCCCGCGTTGACGCCGGTTTACATGTGCGTCGGTGCCAACGCGGCGGATCGCGGCCTGAGTGGAGGAGTTACTTGTATCCCGTGATACTTTGGGCGGACTATTTCACAGTCCCTTGTCGGTGACCGCGCCTTCGGAAGCGCTGGCGACGAGTTTGGCGTATTTGCCCAACACGCCGCGGGTGGCACCGGGACCGCGGGGTTTGAAGGCGGCCATGCGCGCGGCGTAGACGTCGTCGGAAATCAGGACCGAGATCGTGTTCTTCACGGCGTCAATTTCGATGGTGTCGCCGGAGGCCACGATGCCGATCGGACCGCCATTGGCGGCTTCGGGGGTGATGTGGCCAACGTCGAAACCGTGGCTGCCGCCGGAGAAACGACCGTCAGTGATCAAGGCGACGTCTTTGATGAGACCGCGACCGGCTACGGCGGCGGTGGGCGACAGCATTTCGCGCATGCCGGGGCCGCCGACCGGACCTTCGTTGCGGATCACGACGACGTCACCTTTGACGACATCACCGCGGAGGATGCCCTGCAGCGCGTCCTCTTCGCTTTCGTAGACTTTGGCGGTGCCTTTGAAGTAGAGGCCTTCCTTGCCGGTGATTTTTCCCACGGCGCCGTCGGGAGCGAGATTGCCGCGCAAGACGCGGAGGTGGGTCTCGGTTTTGATCGGCTGGTCCCAGGGGTGAATGATGTCCTGCTCGGTTGGATACGCGCCGTAGGGCTTCACGTCGGCCAACGATTCCGCCATGGTTTGGCCGGAGACGGTCATGCAGTCGCCGTGCAACAGGCCGCGATCGAGCAGCATCTTCATCATGGGGCGGATACCGCCGATGCGCACGAGGTGGCTCATGTTGTATTTGCCGAAAGGCTTGAGGTCGCCGAGGAGTGGCACGCGTTCGCCGATGGTTTTGAAGTCATCGAGGGCGAGGGGCACTTCGGCGGCATGCGCGATGGCCAATAGGTGCAGGATCAGATTGGTGGAACCGCCCAAGGCCAAACAAACCGTGATGGCGTTTTCGAAGGCCTCCCGGGTCATGATGTCGCGGGGCTTCAGATCGTTTTTGAGCATGGCGACGACGGCGGCCCCGGCGCGTTCGCAGTCCTTGCGCTTTTCTTCGCCCACGGCGAGTTGGGCACTGCTGTTGGGCAAACTCATGCCCATGGCTTCGATGGCGGACGCCATGGTGTTGGCCGTATACATGCCACCGCAGGAACCGGGGCCGGGGATGGCGGCTTTTTCCACGGCTTTGAGGCCCGCATCGTCGAGCTCGCCCTTGGCATGTTTGCCCACCGCTTCGAAGACCGAGACGATGTCGAGGGGACGTTCGTGATGTTCGTCGCCGGCGAGGAAACCGGGCAGAATGGTGCCGCCATAGATGAACACGGCGGGGCGGTTGAGGCGAGCGATGGCGATCATCGCGCCGGGCATGTTTTTGTCGCAACCGCCGATGGCGACGAGGCCGTCAAAGCCTTCGGCCGCCACGGCCGTCTCAATGGAGTCGGCAATGACCTCGCGCGACACGAGGCTGTAGCGCATGCCCTGCGTGCCCATGCTGATGCCGTCGGTGACGGTAATGGTATTGAAGTAAACCGGCTTGCCTCCGGCGGCGGCGATACCGGTCCGGGCGTGTTCACTCAAGTCACCCAGATGCACATTGCACGGCGTCATGTCGCTGGCCGCGGAAGCCACGGCGATTTGCGGCTTGTTGAAATCGTCGTCTTCAAAACCGACGGCACGCAACATGGACCGGGCGGCGGCGCGATCATTGCCGTCGACAACAACTGAGGAGTGGGGGCGGGGAATGGAGGTCAAATCGCTCATAAAAGAGACAACGACATGAGCAAACGCCTCCGCTACCGGCAAGCGGTGTTTTCGGCATTGCTTCGAACGAACCGTCGCCCCGAAATCTCAGCTCTCGATCGCATGGCTTTCAATCTCCAGTCCGTCCTCAAGGCATTGCTCTTTTCCTCCGGGCAACCGCTGTCGCTCAACGACTTCCAATCCGTCATCACACGGTTCCGGGAACAGCACGCCGCGCCCGAAGCGCCCGCCGCCGAACCGGGCACGGAATCCGCCGCTCCGGCCGAAGAGGTGGTGGAGGAGGATGCCCGTGATGAGATCGGGGCCGACGATGTGCCGGAACTCATCACGACAGCGCAATTGCGCGAGGCATTGGAAGCGATCGAGCAGCAACTGCGCGAGTCGGACGATGTCTATCTTTTGATGGAAGGCGCGCAGGGTTACCGCATCGTGTGCAATCCGCGCTACGCCAAGTGGGTGCGGGCGTTGCGCAACGAGCCTCCTCCCGCGAAGCTCTCGCAGTCGGCTTTGGAAACCCTGGCCGTGGTCTCTTATCGTCAGCCCGTGACACGTAGCGAGATCGAGGCGGTGCGCGGCGTGTCGGCCGATGCTGGTTTGAACAAGTTGCTCGAACGCGAGCTGATCTACGTTACCGGTCGCGCAGAATTACCGGGGCGACCGTTGCAATATGGCACCACGGAGAAATTTTTGGAATTCGTGGGCGTGAAATCGCTGGTCGAGTTGCCGGCATCCGACGTGCTCTCGCCGCGCCAAATCGATGAATGGCTCAAGGACGCCATGAATCCCACCACGCCCGGGGATGTGGAAATGGGTCTGCCGCTGGAAGAAGGCGAGGGCGATACGCCGATGGAAGACGACGCGCACATCGAAATCTCGGCCACCGACGCGGCGGCATCGGAAGCGCCGGAGGAAGCTCCCGCGGAGGGAGTCGAAGCGACGCCGGAGTCGGCAGTGGACGCCGAACCCGAAACGGAAGCGGCAACGGCTGCGCCCGACGAAGAGACCGATTCACCGAAACCCTCGTCCGCATAATTTCCATGAGTGACGCCCTCGAACCCATCCGGCAGAAAATCGACGCCCTTGATCACGACTTGGTGCGACTGCTCAACGAGCGTCTCGGACTCGCGGCCGAGATTGGCAAGGTCAAGCGCAGCAGCGGCGGCTCCATCTATGCGTCCGAGCGCGAAGACAAGGTGTTGCGCAAGGTCTGCGGACTCAATGAGGGACCGATCAAGGACGAGGCGCTCAAGGCGATCTATCGCGAGATCATGTCGGCCGCCATCGCGTTGGAGAAAGCGACCAAGATCGTTTACCTCGGACCGGAAGCCACCAACACGCACGCCGCCGCGATCAAGAAGTTTGGGGCCAGCATTGATTATGAAGGCATGGGCACCATCGCCGATCTCTTCACCGCGGTGGAAAAAGGCGAGGCCGATTACGCGGTCATTCCCATTGAAAATTCCACCGAAGGCAGCGTGCGCGAAGCCTTGGACAATTTCGTCGAGAGCGACCTGAAAATCGTCGCACAGATCTACCTCGAAATCAGTCACTCCTTGATTTCCAACGAATCGCTCGAAGGCATCACCAAGGTCTATTCCAAAGACCAGGCATTGGCCCAATGTCGCCATTGGTTGCAGCGGCATCTGCCCCACGCGCAGTTGATCGATGCCTCCAGCACGGCGCGCGCGGTGGAAATCGCGGCCAACGAACCCGGCGCCGCGGCCGTCGCTGGTGAACTCGCCGCCCAGCACCACGATGTGCCGGTGATCGCCGCCAACATTCAGGACAAAAGCGACAACACCACGCGTTTCTTTGTGCTGGGGAAAAAGCCGGCCGGCGCGGTCGGCAGTGGGCGCGACATGTCGAGCTTTCTGATTTCACTGGGCGACCAAGCTTCGTCCCATTCGGGAGCGCTTTTGAAGATGCTCATGCCGATGGCGGAACGGGGAATCAATCTCTCCAAAATCGAGTCGCGTCCGAGCAAACGTCGACCGTGGGACTACTACTTTTTCGTCGATGTTTCCGGGCACTATCAAGACGCCAACATGCAGGAAGCGTTGTCCGAACTGAGCGCCTTTTGCCCGATGGTGAAGTGGCTCGGCAGTTACCCCGTGGTCAACTGAGTCGGCCTCCGCCACTCAGGAGTAGATGGCATAGATCACAATCACGGCGGCACCGACCACGACCGCGACGATCGTGCTGAAAATCACCCAGCAGCCGGTTTTGGACAGCGGCTTGTCGGCCGCTTCGTATTCCTGCACGAGTTCCTCCAGCAGTTCATCGGAGGCTTTGGCCGGAGCGGCGACCGGCGTCGTGGTCTCCGCGCGAGGCGGGGTTGCGAGCGGTGAATTCGCTGCCGCGACAGGCGGCGGCGAGGCCGGCAGGTTTTCAGATTCCGCGTCGGGGGCGAGAGCGGAACCCGTCGCTTGCTCAATTTCGGCGTCCAGCCATGCCAAATGTTCAGCGATCAGCTCGCGTTGGGCACGCAGACGACGAATACGATTGGGGTCAGCCACGCGGAAAGCTCACTCGGTGGGCGAGTTACGAGCAAAACAAAAAGCGCCGGGTGAAACACCCGGCGCTTTGGCAAATTGGAATGGAATCGAGGTTCCGCTTACGCTTCGACGACGGCCACGCTGCGGTGAGCCTTGTCGAACTCGACGACGCCGTCCTTCAACGCGAACAGGGTCCAGTCGCGGCCCGTGCCGACGTGCTTGCCCGCGTGGAACTTGGTCCCGCGCTGACGGAGGATGATGTTGCCAGCGATAACCTTTTGGCCGCCGAACTTCTTCACGCCGAGGCGCTTGGAATGGCTGTCGCGTCCGTTGCTGGTAGAACCTGCACCTTTTTTATGTGCCATGACGTATGATCTCCTTGGTTAGTTAAACTTGGTAGCCTTAGGCGCTGATGGTCTCGATTTTGATAACCGACAGCTCCTGACGATGGCCGCGTTGCTTGTGGTAGCCTTTGCGCTTCTTCTTTTTGAAGACGATGACCTTGGTGCCGCGCTTGTTCTCGAGGACCTTGGCCGTCACTTTCGCGCCGTCGAGACGCGGGGTGCCGAGTTTGAATTCAGCGCCCTCGCCAGAGGAGAGAACCTCCGTAATCTCCACCGCATCACCGGCTTCCGTGTTCGGATAGCGGTTTACGGTCAGGATGTCGCCTTCGCTTACGGCGAACTGCTGGCCTTGGGTTTTGATAGTCGCTTTCATGTGTAAAAGGTCGAACTAAGAGGTTTTGCCCAACGTCAGGCAAGTCAGATTTTTAACAAATCCCGCTCGCCAAGATTTCCGGGTAAATTCATCTGGGTTGTTCCATGCCACCGCTGACTCCCGAAGACGTCAAATCCCTGTTTTGTCACGATGCCGTGGTGGACCATTATGCCGCGGCGGCGGTGGACATCGGATTGTGGCGGTCGGAGGAAGTTTTTTTCCAGCAAGCTCTGGCAGTTTCGGACACGATTTTGGAGCTGGGGTGCGGCAGCGGTCGCATTGCGCTGGGCCTGTGGGAGCTGGGTTATCGACAGATTATGGGCACCGATTTTTCACGGGAAATGATCAAGTCCGCCCGGCGTCTGGCGGGAAAGCTGGAGTATGCGGTGCCGTTTCGCGTGGCCGACGCGACGGCGCTCAAATTTGAGGACGCGATGTTCGACGGGGTGATTTTTGGCTTCAACGGGCTCATGCAGATTCCGAGTCGCGAACGTCGACGGGGAGCGTTGCGCGAAATGCTGCGGGTGGTGCGACCGGGCGGAACATTGGTTTTCACCACTCATGATCGGGCGGTGGGCGCGAAACCGGAGTTTTGGACCGAGGAAAAGGAGCGGTGGGCGGCGGGCCACCAGGACCCCCGTTTGGTCGAATTCGGTGATTTGTTCGTCGATGGACCGCACGGTGACATTTACATCCACATTCCAACGCGCGATGAAATCGTGGCAGACTTGGCGGCCGTCGGTGCTGAGATCGTCACCGACGTCATGCGATCGGAAATAGCGCAGGAACCGGCCGATGTGGTCGAGTTCTCCGTGGAATGCCGCTTTTGGCAGGTGCGGCGACCGGCCGAGGCGTGATACGCTGGCGACGCTAGTAGGCAGTCACACTGGATTATTCGTGGAGTCAGCGTCGGAACGAGTAACGATCCTGTAAGTTGTCGTAGCGCTGGGGAGGGTGTTCGATTGCGAATAACGCACGTAATGGACGCGGTCGTCGTAAGCAACGACCCTACACCTATCCGAACACTTAGACGTTACACACTGCTAGTTCCCGGGAGCGTCTGCTTTGGTTTCTTCCTTGGGCACGATCACGCCGCCGTGGGCGTTGATGATATCGACGGAGAGGCGCTCGTGGTTGCGGCGCTTGTAATCCATGGGCAGCACGGGACGACCGAGCAGCATGCGGCGAACCTTTTCCTCCTCGCTTTCCTGCGCCTGCACCCGGCGTAATTCGGCGAGTCGGGCGGCCTCGAGGTCGGCGGCTTCGCGCTTGGCTCGTTCGGCTTCGGCGAGACGGGCGGCGGCTTCGCGGCGGGCGACTTCGGCGGCCATGGCGGCGCGTTCGGCTTCCTCGGCGCGGCGGCGTGCCTCGCCCTGCGCGAGTTCCTTTTCCTGGCGCAACTGTTCCAAGCGGACCGCCGCGACGCGGGCTTCTTCCTCGGCGGCGAGACGGGCGGCTTCGGCTTCGGCTTGGTCGGCGCGTAATTGGGCGAGGGCGACCGCGGCGGCATCGGCCTCCTGCTGGGCTTTGAGGGCGGCGAGTCGGTGGGCCTCGGCTTCGGCTTCAATCCGACGCCGTTCCTCGGCCTGCACCTTGGCGGCTTCAGCCTGCTCGGCGGCGAGACGTTCGGCGGCGATCGATTGTTCCAGTTCGGCGCGGTAGCCGCGGTAGGCGAGACCGCCTCCGATGATGGCGATCAAGAGGAGGATAACGATGACGACATTCTTGTTCATGATGGATGTGTCTGAGGAGTAGATTGACGGTCGAAATAACCGTTGGGGAGTGAGTTAGACTTTGAATTAGGGAAAGAGTTCGAATTCCGCAATCTCGACGTGGGCCGCATTGGCCGCCGCCAGGTGCGCCGCTCGCGTGATGATGTCGATCCAATCGGGATTCGCCGATCTGAAGTCGGAGCTCAACACTGAGGCGAGGAACACATCGCCCGATCCCGTGGCCGACACTTCGGAGATGACCGGCGGTGACACGTGGCCCGAGGAATGGGCGGTGGCGAACTCGATATCATGGCGACCGTCGGTGATAACCCAGCGTTGCACGGGGAAACGGCGTTGGGCGGCGGCCAGACTGGGCGAACAATCGCACGATTGCAGGAGTTGCTTAAACTCGTCCCGGTTGATTTTGACCAACGTCAGCGGCAGTTCCACCAGATCCCGCAAGGGCGGACCATAGGTGTCGACGATGAGACGATCGGTTTCGGCCAGGTGGCGGCAGGCAGTTTGCAACGGCTGGCAGGCCGACCGATCCCAGCCGGGAATGCTGCCGCAGATTGCCACGGAGGCGTCGGCGCTGAGTTTGGACAAACGCGTGGCCGCCGCAAAGGCGGCCGCGGCATCGAGCGGTTGATCGGGGCCGAGGAACGTGGTTTCGCCGTGATCGGCATCGCGGGCGACCCATCCGGCGCGCGTGGAGGGGAGAGTGGGGATGAGTTCCCAGGGATACTGGGCGTGATCCTGCAGCCAGGCGCGGCAATGCGCGCCGGTGGGGCCGCCAGCAAAGCTCAAGGCAGATACCTCGGCTCCGAGGCGCTGCATCATTTTGGCGACATTGAAGCCCTTGCCGCCGACTTGAAACGACTCCTGTTGCGCACGATGCGTGCGGCCGAATGCCAGGGACGACGCGAAGGTCAGCGTGGTTTCGGCCAGGGGATTGGCGGTGAAAGTGAGAGTGGAGGCGGGCACGGGAAAATTGGGGAGGCGAAACGGCCGATCGATACCGTGGGGAATTGCGCGGGAATCGGCAACCCCGGCATTGCCAACGGTGCCTCTCCGCCCAACAACGACGGGATGGCTCGCATCGTCGCCGCGTCCGAGTGGTCCACCGTCCAAACCGTGCAGCATGCGCGGAGCCTGCTCGGGAAGCTTTTGGTCCGCCAGTCGCCGACGGACGGAACACGTATCCGAACCCGCATTACAGAGACGGAGGCATATGACGGCCCGCGGGATCAGGCCAGCCACGCGTTTCGCGGTCGCACCCCGCGCACTTCGGTCATGTTTGAACCGGCGGGCGTCTGGTATGTGTATTTGTGTTACGGCGTGCACGAAATGCTCAATCTCGTCACCGGACCGCGCGACTATCCGGCCGCCGTGCTGATTCGTGGCACGCAACGCATTCAAGGCCCGGGACGTCTCACGAAACGCCTCGGGATCGACCGCGATTTGAATACCCAGCCTTGTGCTCCGGCGAGCGGCTTGTGGTTGGAGGATGACGGACGGGTCGTTCCCGCGGACGAAGTGAGTGCCACGCCCCGGATCGGCATCGATTACGCCGGCCCGAATTGGGCCGCCAAACCGTGGCGATTTGTTTGGCGGGGTTCAGACGAGTCCTAGAGATCGGACGTGGCAATGCCTGCGCTCGGCGCAATTTCCGCCGCGGCCGGATCGCTGGAACCGTGATCAGTCAGCACGGCCACCGCCGTGCCCACTTTGACTTTTACTTCAAAACGAAGCGGCAGGCGTTGGCCGTCGAGCGACAACCAGACGCGCACTTCGCCACCGCGTTTGAACATGCCCTTGGGGTTTTCGACCATGCGTGGGATGAGCACCAAGGCCCGTTTCTTTCCCCAGGGCGTTTTGATCGTGACCTCTTCCTCGGCGGTAATCTGGAGTTCATAGAACTCGTCATCGAAGAGCACGGTGACGTCACGTTTTTCACCGATGGCGAGATCCCAGGTGCGGGTTTGAATCAATGTGGTCAGGAAGTCGGCCGGATTCCCGTCGGGTATTTCCACTTCGAGTGATTTTTCCGGACGCAGGTGATCCACGTAGCTCGCCATCGCAGTGTCGTAGTTCAAATCGATGATGGCGCTGGTTTCCTTGGTGCGCGACATCGTGGTGGCTTTGGCCTGGAGGAGTCGTCCGGTGTCGTTCTCGTAGAGCGACTCGGCCCGACCATCGAACGGATAAAGGGCGCGAATGACGCCGCGGGTCGACGTTTCCATCACGATGGTGGTGTGACTGTCCTCCGCTCCGGGCGCTTTGCTGGCGGTCATATGCAGTTCCCCCGCTTTGCCAAAGATACCCCAGCTCAGCCGGTAGGTGAAGTGTTCACCATCGGTGAGTGGCAGCTCGCTCGCATGCATGGAGCACGGGGCCATCGCGGTGAGCGTGATCGCGGACAGAAGAATCGAAAGCGTGGTGCGGCGGAAAGAAGGCAAGGAATTGAAAGGTTGGTTGGTGCGACGACCCTCATACCCGATTTATTCGAACAAAGTTTCAGCGCATTGTTTCACTGACCCGCGGCAAAGTCACCCGCTTAGAACGTTAGCTCGAGTTGATTGTTGCGACCCAGTGCCCAGGCATCGATGCCCCGCTGACGCAGCGTGGCGGCAAATTCGTCGGCAAAACCATGGACCGTGTAAACCCGCCGGGGGTTCACCCGCCGGACAAATTCCAGCAAATCTTCGTAGCCGGCATGATCGGACAAGGGGAAGGCCGCGTCGCAGGCGTGCCGGTATCGGGTCGCGGTATCGATCGCCCAGCCGGTCAGCACGGCAGTGCGAATGGGTCCCACCGCGCTGAACAGCTCGCCTTTGAGCGCCTGGGCTGGAGTGATGATCACATGGCCCGGTGCAAACATCGGAGCGAAGGAGGTGTAAGCCGGGAAAGTGACGTCATGGCTTTCGTATACGCGGGTAACCTTCTCCACCATGGGATGCAGCATGAGGGGTAAGTCGGCGTCGGAGAGGCCGTGCAAAATCTCCTGACTACGGCCGAGACTGTAGCCGAGCAGCACCGGGATTTCGCCTTGAGCCAATGTCTCCCGGCAGAACGCGATCACATCGCGAAAGACGGTCTCGGCAGGAGGGAACACGTAGTGGGAGCGCGCAAACGTCGTTTCCATGATCAACACGTCGGCGGCCGGCGTGGCGCAGGTTTCCGCCGTGCCGGAAGGCCGCAGTTTGAAATCCCCGGTGTAAAGGAGACGCCCATACTCAGGATGACTGATCAAAGCCTGTGCCGATCCCAACACGTGCCCCGCCGGCACGAGCGTGAGCGTGGCGGTGGGCGTGAGCGAAATCGGGCAATCAAACTCGATGGTGCGCGGAGGTGATTTCGGTTTGCCGGAGCGAGCTTCGATCAACGCGGCCGTGGCCGGCGTGCAAATGGCCTCGCCATGCCGCGCCACGTGGTCGGCGTGGGCGTGACTGATGACGGATCGCGGGGCCGGCTTGTGGGCATCGAGCCACCAATCGATCTGGGGCAGCCAGATGCCGTTGCGACTTTTTACCTGCCATGCCATAACGCCAAGAGTGCGGCCCGCGCTTACCGCAGTCCGAGCACGGCCATCCCAAACGCCAGAAAGAGCAGCAGCCCGGTGGCCCACCAATACCACGCGAGCTGACCCGGTCGGCCCGACGCCAGCGGGCGCGGATCGGGCGAAGACGGGGCGTCTACGTCGGCCCACGCGTCATCAGGCAGATCCAGACCGTCGTAAATATCGGACTCTCGCCAACCGGTCCGTTCATCCGCGCCGCACGCCGAGCATGATTTGGCTCCGCGCGGGATGGGCTCGCCGCAATTGGCGCATTCGGCGGGAGATTCCAACGGTCGGGAAGGCATCGGCCCGATTTATCTCTCGAAGTATTTGTGTTTCGCCAATCGCCACGCCGTGACGAAAAACGCCGTCAACGGGATCGCGAGGATCATGCCGAGGATGCCGTCAAATGCCGTGCCCCAGAAGAAGATGGCGAAAATGATGATCACTGGGTGCAGGCCGGTGCGTTCGCCCATGATCTTGGGGGTGAGAAACCAACCCTCGATGTTTTGCACGATGACAAACACGACCATGACTTTGCCCACCAGCATCCAGCCGCCCTCGGGTTGGAAAAACGCCAGTGGCAACGCAATGCTCAGTCCAATGATCGTGCCGAGGTAGGGCACGATGTTGAGCACGCCCAGAGTCAGGCCGAGCACGAGGGCGAACTTCAAGCCCATGATGGCGAACCCGATGGTGAGCAGCAGCCCCATGATCAGGCCGATCATGAGCTGGCCGCGGAAAAACGAGACCACGATGCCAATGAATTCCCGGACCAAAAACACCACATCGTCACGCACGGGTTTCTCCAGAAACGTAATCTGTTCGCCCAGGCTCCGGGTGGGGTCGCGACGGGAGAGTAGAAAGAAAAACAGGTAGATCGGCACGATGGCCAGGTTGGTGACGAAGCTGAATACGTTCATCGCGCCCGAACCAGCGGCTTTGATCGACGGCAATGCCTGGGTGAGCAACGATTGCGCCTCGGCCAAGGCGGAATCCACCACGGCCTTGATGTGGGGGTTGGCCATTTGTTTTTCGACCAACACGATCCAGTCGGGATAGTTTTCCTTCACGAAGGATAGCGCGCTTTGCCAAAACTCCGGCACGAAGGCGATGAAATCGAGCACCTGTTCGACCAGTTTGGGCGTGACCAGCAGCATCAATCCCGTGAGCACGAATGCGACCAACGCGTAAAGAATGACCACCGAGGCTACCCGGGGGCGGTCGAGTTTGCTTTCGAGGGCATCGACCACCGGACGCAGCACCAGCGCGATGATGCCGGCGGCGGTGATCGGCCAAAGCACACCGGAGAAGATTCCGACCAGTCGGGCGAGCACGACGAATGACAACGCGAGCAGGCCGATGATGACGACGAGGGCGAGAAATCCCAACGCGAAGCCCACCAGCTTACGTTGGCGATCGGTAAGCAGATGTTGCGGGCGAGGGGAGTCGACCGATTCAGGCATGGCGGGAACATCAACGCCGCCGCGCCCGCCACGCCAGCGCAAACCCGTGAAGACGTCGTTTCCGCTCAGATCGACGACCGAAAAGAAAATCATTCAAATAGCGCTTGCCCTGTCCTCCCAATGCTCTCTTTTTCTCCGTTCCTCGACGCACCCGTAGCTCAATTGGATAGAGCGTCTGACTACGAATCAGAAGGTTTGGGGTTCAAGTCCCTACGGGTGCACCAGTTTTCGAAAAGCCCGCGAGCGCTCCCAGCGCCGCGGGCTTTTTCGTGAACGGCCCCTTGTTCGCGGGCACGAAAAAGCCCGTCCCTCGGTCGTTGGACGGGCCCTTCGTAGTGAGAGCTAAACGGGTAATCGAGTCAGATCGGATCCGGCAGGAGGCCGGGATTGAACTCGGGCAGAGTGGTGCGGTGCCGTTTTACCTTAAAAAATCGGGATCGGCGTCGGAGCATGCGATCGAGTTTGTCGACCAACAGCGAGACGGCCTTGTGGCATTCATCCGTGGTCACCGAAGCATTCATGTCGGGGCCGTGGATTTCGATGTGACCCTTGGCGGTAAAGCGTTGGGCGGGTGTCTGTTTCGGGTCGCATTCAACTTCGACCCTGAGTCGGACGATTCTCTCCTCGTGACGAAACAGACGATCGGACTTTTCCTGAACATACGTCTTCAACGAAGGCGTGAGGTCGAGGTGGATGCCGGAAACGATCAGTTCGTGTGCACGGTTGTCATTTATCATGGTTTTTGTTCCTTTCGGGTTCTTGACCGAGAAAGTGAAAAGTGCCGCCCTTCAATCGTATGACCGGGCCTGAAAACGACGACTTCCCATACACGTCGGTCGTCTTGACCGGCGGATCTTCCGGGATCGGAAAATCGTTCGTTTCGCACATCGGAAAGCTGAAGCGTGATGTCTTCATTTGCAACCTATCCCGGCGGGAACCGGAGCAGGTTTTAGATCAGCTTAACCTGCGCCATATCGAAACTGATTTGAGTGATCCCGCTTCTCGGGGCGCCGCATTGGCGCAGGTATTAGCAACCCTGCGCGAACGTGCCCCGGAGGGCCCGGTATTACTGATCAATAACGCGGGATTGGGAAAGTTCGGGACATTCGGTGAAACGGATATCGCTTCACATCAGAATCTTATAGAAGTTAATATCGCGGCGGTCGTGGAACTGACCGCAGGGCTACTGCCCGTGTTGCAGGCCCGGGGCGGCACGATCATGAACCTCGCTTCGGTGGTCGCATTCCAGCCCACGCCGTTCATGGCCTGCTATGGAGCGACCAAAGCCTTTGTCCTGCAATGGAGTTACGCATTGCGGGCCGAACTGGCTCCGCAGGGCGTGCGTGTTTTGGCGGTGTGTCCGGGATCGACCGCGTCGGAGTTTCACGATCGGGCGGGCATGCAGCGCGGTGGTTGGGGCGACCGATTTACCCAAACGAGCGACCAGGTGGTCCGGGAAGCGCTGGCCGCCTTGCAGACCGACCGCGGCCATGTGGTCACCGGCTGGCTCAATAAAGTCCAATGTGCGTTGTTGTCGCGTCTGCCGCTGCGCTTGAGCACGTGGCTTTCGCATCGGGTGTTGTCGTCATACGTCCCCACCAAGCCCGCA
Source organism: Synoicihabitans lomoniglobus (assembly GCF_029023725.1). Lineage (GTDB taxonomy): Bacteria > Verrucomicrobiota > Verrucomicrobiia > Opitutales > Opitutaceae > Actomonas > Actomonas lomonigloba. The sequence goes on along the minus strand of NZ_CP119075.1, from coordinate 2,324,176 downwards.
AATTGAGCTCACCCGGGCTTGCACGCCTCCGGGGCGTTCGCCTGTGTTTTGCCATGCTAGAATTGAACCGCCGTCGGGCCGCGCCGCGTTGCGTGGCGCTCGCTCTTGCTTTCGTTAACTTTGCGGCGGCCCTGCCGGCGGCGGAGCCCACTCCGACCGATTTTGAGGCGTTGCGCTCCGGTCTGATTCCCAAGGAGGAGGTGGGGGCCAACGCATTCCTCGCGGAGCATCCCACTTACGACGGGCGCGATGTCGTGATCGCGATTTTCGACACCGGGGTCGATCCCGCGGCGGCGGGCATGGCGGTGACCACCACCGGTGAACGCAAGGTGGTGGACATGATCGATGCGTCCGGCAGTGGCGACGTCGACACGTCCACCGTGGTGCAACGGGCGGAAGACGGCGCCCTCGCCGGACTGAGCGGCCGGTCGCTGTCGCTGCCGGACGGGGTGGTCAACCCGTCCGGCGATTTTCGCCTCGGGCTCAAATCGGCCGAAGAACTTTTCCAAGGTGCCGTGCTGCGCCGCCTGACCGGACAGATCGAGCGGGAGTGGCAGGCCAAGCTCAGCCGCGTTCGAGCCGAGCGTGAGCGCACGGAGGATGTGGCATTGAAAGCCGCACGAAAAAAAGCGGCGGCGGATCGCACCCGCGCCGAAGCCGATCTGGTGGCGCGCGCCGACCTTCGCGATGCCGTCGAAGACGGTTTGATCACGGATGGTCCGGTGCCGAGCTACGACTGCGTGGTCTGGCATGATGGCGAATTCTGGCGCGTTTTGGTGGATACCGATCGTGACGCCGACCTCGCCGATGAGACCGTGCTGCGTCCCTACGGTATCGATGGGGAATACGGCACGTTCGATGCCTTCACCCATGCCACGTTCGGCGTGCAAGTTTACGAAGGTGGCGATCTGCTTTCCATCGTCACGGTGAGCGGCACGCACGGCACACACGTGGCTTCGATCGCGTCTTCCCATTACCCCGATGATCCGTCGCGTAACGGGGTCGCTCCGGGGGCTCGTATTCTCTCGATCAAGATCGGCGACATTCGCACCGGCGGTTCTTCCTACGGCATCAGCGAAAGTCGTGCGCTCGCCACCGCGGCGCGTTACGGCGTCGACCTCGTCAACGCCAGTTGGGGCGGCGCGAGTATTTTCCAGGACGGGCAGGACTCCAACGCCGGCATCTATCGCGCGTTGGTGGAGCGTTACGACATTCTCGCCATCCTCTCAGCGGGCAATGAAGGCCCCGGGCTCAGCACGGCGGGTTCCGCGGGCGGTGAAGCCAGTCGTCTGGTCGGGGTCGGTGCCTACGCGTCGACCGCCATGGCCAAGGCGCTTTATAACTCCGTCAAAGACTCGCCCAATGCTGCGCTGCAGTTCACCAGCCGTGGTCCCACTAAGGACGGCGATATTGGCGTCGACGTCATGGCGCCGGGCGCTGCCTGGGCCTCGTATTCCGCCGAGTCGCTCAAGGGCGCGGAGATGATCAACGGCACGTCCATGGCGTCTCCCTCGGTCGCAGGCGTGGCGGCGTTGGTCATCAGTGCCGCCAAACAGAACAACATCGCGGCGACTCCCGTTTTGATGCGCAACGCCTTGATTCTGGGCGCGGCGGATATCCCGGAGGAAGACGAGATGACGCGCGGTCGCGGCATGGCCAACGCTCCCGGGGCGTGGGCGAAGTTGCAGGACATTCAAAACGAGCCGGCCTTCGGCGCCTTCTACGATCTCGATGTCAGCGGGGGCACGTTCACCGAATCCGGTCGCGGTCTCTATCTGCGCGAAGCGATCGACGAACCGAGCCGTCGCGTTGCCGTCGGCGTGCAACCAGCGTGGAGCGAGTCCGTGCCCACCGACGCGCAATACGGTTGGGAAGCGGATTTTGTGCTCACCCCGGCCGACGATTGGGTGCAGGCACCCGAGTATCTGCACCTCGCCAACGGTCGCCAAAGCTTCTCGGTATTGCTCAATATTCCCGCCGCCGACGCGGCCACGCGCGAGCGCGGCGGTGTGCTCACCAGCCGCATCGACGCGCACTTGGTCAACCAGCCGGAGCTCGGGGTCGTCTGGTCGATGCCGATCACCATCGTGCGCCCGGCCGAGACCGACGTCTTTACGGACCAACACCTCAAAACCTCCGTCACGCTGCAGCCCGCCGAAACCGCGCGCCTGTTCTACACGGTGCCGCCCGGAATGGATAAACTCCAGCTGCGGGCCAAGCACGTCGCCGACGATCCCGTGGCCCGCCGTTTCTTCATTCAAGCGCTCACCGTCGCCGCGGAATCGTCCCAAACTCGCTTCAAAGCCGACTCCGTGCACTGGGTGGAGGAGGGCGATGAGATGGTGATGAATATCCCCGTCAAGCCCGGCGGTGTGACCGAGCTCGCCTTGAACCAATATTTCTACTCGGCCGATCCTGCCACGTTGCAACTGGACCTCGAATGGGCGGGCGTTGGCGTCGGCGGGGGCACGATTACGGTCGAGCCCAATGTGGGCTGGACCCCCGTGGAAATCAATCCGCCGGCGCGACGCTCGGTCGAGGTCGAGGCCCAGGTGTCCCATGGCATCTCGGTGCACTTGCCCCAGACCACCAAAGTGTTTCACGACGATGAGCGCAACGAACGCCCCGCCACCACGCTGCGGCCGGAATCCGAGCGCGCTGATATGATGCGCGTAAGCTACACCCTTGATTTCAAGGAAGCCACCAAGGCCGCACTCGCGGACCAGCAGGATTACGATTTCTCGGAGGTGCTCGGCGGAGGTCGGGCGCTCGTCGTGCACGAATCTGGTGAAGTGCTCTACAACGGGTTTCCTGATCTCGATGCGCCGATTTCGTTCCCCAAGGGTAAATCGACCATCATATCCGAATGGTTGAGCGGTCAGGCTGGCGCCGTCGATGCCGTTAAAACGTATCCCATGCGGGTCGCGGTGGCTTTGGATTCACCCAAGTCCCTGTCGGTCGCGCCCAATCTGCGCGGCATTTTCAATGGCCGCACGATTTCCTCCCTCGACCTCCGCCCGGGGCGCGAAAACATCCTCATGCTCAAAGATTCAGCCGTCGATGAGCTCGCGGAGATTTCCCCCGCGCCGGATTATTTCATCGGCGAAATGGTCTTCAAGGATGAGGAAGATCACGAGATCGTGAAACAATCCTTGGTCTACTTGGCCGGTCATGCGCCGAGCAAGACGACCGATCAGGACCCCAAGGCCAAGCCGGCCGAGGACCTGAAGTCCGATGACGAAAAATTTGCCGATGCTCTGGCGGACTTGCAGCTGAAGTTTGTGCGCGAGCACCGCATGTCGACGGACGTCGCGGTGATGGCGCGTCGCACCGCGGTGTTGTCCGATCTATTGGCCTCCCGACCCGAAGATCCGGCCCCCCTCATCGAGCAGGCCATTGACGGCGCCATCGCCGCCGGGCTCGCCAGCGACATCTGGGGCGAAGCCAAACCGGCCGAGTCCGATGAAGGGGCAGAGGGCCGTGACGCGACCGAATCCCCGACCGAAGTCGCCGCCGTCATGCCGATGGCGGAGGCTCCCGACCTCGCCACTATTCTCGGTTGGCTCGACTCCGCCGAAGCCTCGGCGAAGCCGACGGAGGTCAGCCAATTCTTCGGTGCGAAACCCGTGGCTGCCCCCGGTGATCTCGCGGCGCGTGACCGAATCGCGGCCCAGGAGAAAAAGCTGAACACCCAACGAGAAGCGCTCGCGCAAATCAATCTGCTCCGGGCCGACCTGCATCGCGGGGCAGGTGATTTGGAGGCCGCGTGGCTCAGTTGGGCCGAGATCGGTCGTTGGGAATCGAAGCCCGCTGACAACACGGCCAAACTCGAAGCCAAGCTCTACCGCGAGGCCGGTCTGCTCGGACTCGCCCTCCAGGCACTCAATACTCAAATCGAAGAGGATGGCTTCAACGCCGGTCTGCTCAAAAAGCGCATCGAACTCTACCGTGAACTCGACTGGAAGGACGTCGCCGAGCAGCAGGAACGCGTGCTCGCGCTCCGGGCTCACCGCCAGGCGCTGATGAAAAAACTCTGACGATTTCGGACCCGGTAGGGCGGTGTTGCCGCAACCGCCGAACACGTTAGTGGCCGAGAGCGACCGATTCACCGTATCGGCGCGCTCGGCGAGAGCGACCTACCTTTTATGCGCCGCATGAAACGTGTTCACCGTCTCCGTGATCGCCCGGCGTGCGATCGCGGCTTGGGTGGCGATGCGTTGATCCTGAGCCAGCCCCGTGGGGGTTTCGGTCGTGAAGCACAAATGGGTGTGATGCTCGCGCAGATAGATCGCTTCCGGCCAGGTTTCCCGCAGGGCCGGGTCGCTCTCGGGTCGAATGATGCCGGGCTCGTCGATGGGCCGCCCGTCGATGATGCTCTCGGGATCGATCGGCAGGTGCGCGGCTCCCGCGTCACGCAGCCGGGCCGCAAAACTGGGGCGACCCGTGTCGTCGAGTTCGTAGAGGTAAAACCCGGTGGCCTCCCAGTCCTCGTGCAAACAGAGCGCGAGATCGAAGCGGGGCAACCGTTCCAGCCACCGCACGTGGGCGGCGACTTCGGGGGACTGCGGTCGCAGGTAGTCCCGGTTGAGGTCGATACCCGCGGCGTTTTCGCGTTGGTCCGCCCGAAAGCCCGCGGGATTGAGCATGGGCATTAAAAACCATGTCGCCCGATCATCGAAGACGCCGAGTTCCACCATGTGCAACAGGGCCTCGGGTGGAGCCGGTTCATCGCCATGCACGCCGGCGGAGAGGTAAATCCGGGGTTTGGGCCCGACGGCGCGTCGGGAGTAGCCGAACAACGGCACGCCGTCGATTTCTCCGATAGCGTGTTCGCAGAAACCAGCCAACCTGGCCGCGGCGCGAAAACGGGCCACGAGGTCGGCAGGGTCGAGTGGGCAGGTTTTGACAGCGCTCACGGGGACGTTCTTGCTGACCGGTCCCGTTTGTCACAAGCCGCGTTTTAATTTCCGTCACCATGTCTCAAGTCCGCGTTCGTTTCGCTCCCAGTCCCACCGGTTTCTTCCACATCGGCAGTGCTCGCACCGCCTTGTTCAATTGGTTGTATGCCCGTCACACCGGCGGCGTGTTTGTTTTGCGCGTCGAAGACACCGACAAGGAGCGCAACAGCGAGGCATTCCTCAACGTCATCTATGACAGCATGCGCTGGCTCGGTCTCAACTGGGATGAAGGTCCTCAGGCGGGCGGCGATTGCGGACCCTATCGCCAAAGCGAGCGCGCCCCCATCTACACGGAGTATTTGGAAAAGCTGCGCGCGACCGGCCGCGTTTACGAAAAGGAAGGTGCCACCTGGTTCAAAATCTCCGGCGAGCCGCAGATCATCGAGGACGCCATTCGCGGTCGCGTCGAACGCACGGAGGAGAAGGACTTCGTGATCATTCGTTCCGACGGCAATCCCGTGTTTCACTTCGTCAACGTCGTCGATGACATCACCATGGGCATCACGCACGTCATTCGCGGCGAGGATCACTTGTCCAACACCAGCAAGCATACGGAGCTTTTCAAAGCCTTCGGCGCACCGTTGCCCGTGTTTGCCCACATCCCGCTCATCCTCAAACAGGATGGTCCGGGCAAGATGTCCAAACGCGACCAGGGCGCCCTGATCGAAGAGTATCAGAAACGAGGATACCTGCCCGAGGCGGTGGTCAATTTCCTCTGCCTGCTCGGGTGGAATCCCAAGGACGACAGCGAGAAACTGCCCATTGCCGAGATCATCGAACGCTTCGATTTTCCGGGGATCAACCAGAGTAATGCGCGCTTCGACGACCGCAAGATGGCGCACATGAACATGACATATCTGCTTGAGCTGCCCGCCGCCGACTATCTGGCGCTGGCTCGTCGTCATTTCGCGGCCGATCCTGCGCATGCTGCGACGATGGCAAGCGTCACGCCGGAGTATTTTGCGGACGTGATCGCGATCAGCCAGCCCAAGGTCAAAGCCATCGACGAACTGCCGGACTACACCGCGTATTTCTTCAGGGAGGAGTTCCCGTGGAACGACAAGGCCGTGAAGAAAACGTTCAAGAAAGGCGAGCCGCTGGCCCGTCTCGCCGAGTTGCGCGAGATGCTCGCCGCCGGTCCGGACTTCGCCGATGAGACGGCGGTTGAAGAAACCATCAAAGCCGCCGCCGAGGCCCAGGGGTTTGGCTTTGGTGACTACCAGGCCGTGGCTCGCCTCGCCACCACCGGCACCAATGCCGGACCCGGTCTCACCCAGATTTTCCGCGTGCTCGGCAAAGCCAAAGTGCTCGCTCGCTTCGACCGCTTCCTGGCCAACCCTCCCGCTGTTTCCTGAGCGGCCGGCAACCCGCCGAGGCGGTTTTGCTGGGAACCGAGATGATTTCCAGGGTAGGGCGGTTTCGCCGAAATCGCCGCCGTAGTCATGGCGGCGGCCTACGATCCGCCCCCAAGGGCGGCTTCCGCGGCGGCGGCCGCCTGCGGGGTCGATAACAAGGCAAAGGCGGCCCGGAATTCCTCCGACTCTTGATTCGTTTTCATTTCCCGAATGGCAGAACGAACCAAAGTGGTCCGTTGCAGTTCCGGCATTCGCACCAAAGTCAGTATTTGCTGGCGAAGGGCGTCATCGTCGCGGGCGGCGAGTAACAAGGTTGCAAAGGCCTCGCCGGCGGTATCATGGGCCGATGAAGCCGTCTGCTTTCTGGTGTAGTCGTTCAGGATTTGAGAAAGCATGTCGGTGGCTCGCGTTATTGGAGAAGAGAAGCCGTTAATTCCATTTTCCGCGTTGATCGAAATCGAGGGCGATTTTCTCAAGCTGCGTGCGTTCGAAATCGGTGACATCAAACTCAAGGTCGCTCAAAATCTCGGCCACCAGATAGAACTCCTCTTCGTTCTTGATGCGACCGCGCTTCAGAATGGTGCGATGCTTCTTTTTCAATCCGGCCTCCATCTTTCGCAGAGATGGCAGGTCCTTGACTGCGAGGGCGGAGTCGATCTCAGTTCGGGCCTCGGTCGGTAAATGGCGAGCCATGGTCAAAACGTCGTTTACGCCCTGTTTCATGCCCGCCACCGCATTGCGGCGTTCGCGGCCCTTCAATTGGGAAAATTGATTGAGCCACTTTTCCTCTTCCCCGGCAGGAAACTGGGCCGGGAAAGCGGTGAAGAACCACGAGGCCATTTTTTCGGGCGTGAGTTTCATGCGATCGGAAGGGACGCGTGCCAGCATGCCCGCTCGCCGCATCGCGAGCAAGCTCGCTCCCACTGCCGCCGGGGAGAGCGCATCGACCGCTGAGATCATCCCACCAAGCTGTCTTTGTCCTTCAGGCGCTTGATGATGAGAATGCGTTTCTTCTTTCGGTGATGCACCATGACCCACACCGGTTCTCCTTCCGTCACCTCATTTTTCAAGAACGTGTGCTTGGTATCGAAAGCGGCAGTTCCATCACCGACCTGCATTTCATGTTCAACCCACTTTCGGAACCGCCCGAGCCGCACGCCAACATGGGCGACAGTGGGCTCGGCGTGGTTGATGAAATTGAGCACCCATAGTGCACGAAACCCCAACAGCACCCCGAGTAACACGACCGAGGACAGGACAATTTCATAAGGAAACGGGATGACGTCGAAGTAGCAAAGCACCGTGGCCAGAATCGTGACGAAAAGTGGCGCATAGAAAAACTCTGATACGGTGTCTTCGAGGGTGACCTGCACCCAGAGATTGAGCTTGTTCCAAGACATGGTGGGCGTAGCGGGAGCTAGAAAAAGGGACGTTGGTTGAATCTGGAACGATTTATTTCAAATCCGGATTCGATGTATTACTGAGCCAAATCCCCAGATAACTTTTTCAAGAGTCAAACAATGTCCCGTTTGGTTGGCATTTCGATGACGAACCGGCGAAGCCGCGAATCGGAGGGACGACTTCCACGTCGTCCGCGTTGTATAAGCAACAGATTCGGCATTCAACGCCAAGACGCCAAGACGCCAAGACGCGAAGCTCGCGCCGCCTCGTCTCAAGACATGTTGCCATCTGCGACCTCCGCGATTTGGAGACTCTACGTTAAAAAGCACGGATACCTGCTCGCTGAAAGACCGCCGGAGGGACGACTTCCACGTCGTCCGCAGGTGCCTCTCGGGACGTGGCGAGGGGGGGCAACGCGGACCGGGTGGAACCGGTCCCTCCGGGGTGAGCAGTTCATCGGAGCGGTGACTTCCACGTCTTCCGCAGATGCTCCCGCACACACGGCGAACGGCAGGTGAACTCGCCGACCGATTGATTTTAGGATGTCGGGTCACCACATCGGAACGCTCAAACTAGCAACTCGAGCTGAACTGCAAGGAGGGTATTCCAAGAAGAGGTGGAAGCAAACCTTAGCCCTGCCACCGCGGACATGAACCACTCCGGGGGCTCAAAGTTGGGGCAGAATTTGTGGCAGGAAACCCCAAACCCCAAAGCCTGACCCCTGCCATGACCTCCAGACGGCCTTTATCATCACATTCAAACGCCCAGTTCAAAGTCTGCTTGGAGACATCCACGCAGACATTGAGCCAGCGGCTTTGCAGTTGCTCACTGCCAGGATTGATCGTTGGTTTGTTCATGCTTAACTCCGTGGTCCCGGTAACACCAAAACGCGGAAGGTCGCAACCCCTCGCGCTCCCGTTGCCGGGACCGCTTTCTTGGCCTCATTCACCTATTAGTAGCATGCAGAGAATTCGGGCCAGCGCACGCGATTCGGCGTATGCGACTTCACTTGCTGGACCCTCTTCTCTGATCTGAATCGTTGGCCGTAAGATCACATGGATAGCCGTTTGAAAAACTCAGGTCGGAAGGGAATCCGTCGTCACGAATACGAAGGGTTGCAGGGGTGGTTTGTCCGTTACATGCGGGAGGGAGCCCTATTTCGAAAAGTTTTTAGTGATCGAGATTTTGGAGGCGAAGAAGGATCCTTTGCGGCTGCCGAAGAATATCATCGTCAGCTCGTTTCATATTTCCCGCCTCGAACGCGAAAGGAGCATTCGGAACAGAGAAGGAAGAACTCCCGAGAAATCGTTGGAATTTCAAGAGTCACCAAGATTACAAAAAAGAAAGAATACCATTTCTGGCAGGCAAGCTGGACAGATGTTTCACTCGGCAAAGCCCGAAATAAAGTATTCTCCATTAATAAGTATGGCGAAGAGGAAGCGAAAAGATTGGCGATTGAGACGCGGCAGAAGCATCTCGATGAATTTGGGGACCAGATATTATACGATTACGGAGATGATTTAGTTTGGTTGGTTCCACCCGAGAAGATTTCGATCGCGGCGAATATCGACACTGAGGGGGAGTCGGAGGGAGCTATCGCCTTACGTGAGCATCGTTTGAGAGAACGGTCTCGCGAGCTACGCAAGGCAAAGATTTTAGATTTCATAGAAAAGCACGGACGACTGTATTGTGAGATTTGTGACTTCGATTTTGAGGCGACATACGGAGAACTAGGCGCTGGCTTGATTGAGGTCCACCACACCAAGGCCATAGCTGACTACACGAAGAATGATGTCACGACTCTGTCGGATTTGATGTTGGTGTGTTCAAACTGTCATTATGTGATACATCGTGATGAGCATTATGAACGCAATTTCACACAAATCATGAGAGTCGTCTCACTGACTAGGACACAGTCTAAAACAAAAGAAAGAAGGGCCAACAAATCGGTTCAGACAAGGACCACAAGTGGTCCTGTCTGACCTCTGGCGTTCGGTATACACATGTCTGCCCATCGCGTTACTTTATCGCTGTTAGCAATCGCTCTTTGCTCATCGTGTCACAACATGAGTAAGCGCAGTGAAATTTGGGAACTTGCAGCGATTCGAATCGAAAAATTTCAGCACGGAGGCGTTCACTACAACGCTAGAAATGGGGATCGTAGGATACTAGATCTCATCGAAGGCACGGTGCTTTCGGCAGGTTCCCTCGATGGTAAATTTCTGTTACTCGGAAGACCCACGATAGAGGATAAAAAAGAGGAGCGCCCTGTTCTCGGAAAGGTCTATATTGCAAATATTGGAACAGAAATAGATCGTGCATTGGAGTCGAGTTCGAATCCCCCAGAGTGGCTAATTCTCAAAAAACCGAATCGGGTCCCCGTGACCGACTGATATAGGATCAATCGGCCACAGGTCCCACACCACCCGGCGTGCCGCTCGGCACCGGGCGGTTCCGTCAGGCGGGCACGCCGTCGTTCCCGTAACGCATAGCGATCCACTTTGCCCTCATGTTTGGCACCCCTTGCCCGTGCAAGTAGGCGTTGGTCAACGCCGCCTGCACGATGCTATTGCTGCTCATGCGCCAGTAGCCTTTGCGACTGCGCGTCGCCAGTTTCACCTTGGCGGGGTTGGCCCCGAGTTTGATCAGGTTGCGACGCCGGGTGCGCGGTTGCTTCCACTGTTTCCAGTAATACAGCCGCACGCGTCGTCGCATCCAATCTTCCAGCGCCAGCACTTCGCCGTAGGTGTGACTGATCCCGAAGTAGCCCAGCCAGCCGATCACGTAGCGACGAAGCTCCGTGATGACTTTGTCCTCCGCCACCCCGCGCTTGCGCGAGGTGATCGCCTTGAGGCGGGTTTTGAACCGTAGCCGGGACTTCTCCGTCCAGACAACCTTGCCGCGAGCCGTGAAGGTGAAGCCCAGAAACGAGCATTCCTTCAGTGGCCCGGTGCGGCATTTCGTCCGATTGACCACCAACTTCAAACGACCTTCCACGTAGTGTATCAGACTGACCATTACCCGCGAGGGCGGAAAAGGGTCAATCTTGACTAATTGGAGGGCGGAAAAGGGTCAATCTTGACTAATTGACATTTAAGGTGACGGGAGCCTGAATGGATGCATCGCGGAAATTGAGATTTGAAAGGCCGGGAGGGCTTTATCACGTGCTCAATCGAGGTAATTCCCGTAACTGGATATTCGAAACTGAGGGGGGATGCACCAATGGGTCCATCCTGACTTTTTGAACAAGGCCGATTCTGCTCTTTCATGGCGTCGGGTCGCTCTACGCGAAAGAGAACCGCGCTGTGGCGGCTGATCACGGAGTCCGCCTCCTTGTTATTTTTTTCAGCCGACCCCGGAAAACTTCGATGCGGCTTGGCGACGATTTGGGTCCGTATTGCGGCAATCAAACCGCGTTCGCGTGTTTTGGAGTTTCTCCGCTTCGTCAGCAGAAATCTGCGGCTCAAGTTTGGCGGCGTGGGCCGAGCTGGAGCTCGGCGTTCCCGGGGGGAGGAGCGCTGGCGGTGAGGGTCATAATGATGGGATTTGACCCGAAGACCGCGGAGCGCGCGAGAGCTCGGAATTGGGGACCTTGGCGAGCTTGGCGGTCTTGGTGTTGAAATGCCTTTTGGCTGAGGGAGAAGCCTTGACCACAGATTGCACAGATGAACGCCGACCCGGCTTGGGGTTGGGGCGGACATTGTGGAAGTCGGTCTTCCGGCAACGGTGTTGAGCGGCGAACGGACGTGCGCGCGGTGCGTTACTCGCGGCGGCGGAGATGCTGGATTTCGATCTCTTCGTCGGTGGGGTAGAGGGAAATCACGTCAGGCAGGCGCATGAGGATGAAAGGGGCGGCGGCCCAGGAGCCGTTTTTGGTGAACACGAGGTCACCGGCGATATGGACGCAGGAGTGCAGGACGACATCGCCGCGGGTGACGAACAAGTAAATGTCACCCAAACGGGGAGCGTCCGTGACCGGACGGTAATCTTGTTGATAGGCATTCACCACTTCTTCGATGTCGCGATATCGGTCGTCGATTTCGGCGTTGGCGAAATTGAGCGATGTCCAATGGCAGTCCCGGAAGGTGGCTTCGTCGCGGGCCGGCGGGGAAGCGTAGGTGTAGAGCAGGCGTCGGGCGACCGGCGGGAGCAGATGAATCAGGTCCAAGGTGAACCCGCCCGGCGGTCGCGGGAGTGATTTGAGCAGCGGTTCGATCTCCCGGCGTTTTTGCCCGAGCGACCAATACTCGACGAGGTTCTCCATGTTGGTGTCGGGCATGATGCGCAACTTGACCAGTTGGGAGGTGGAGCGGGCGAGGGCCCGGGTCAGTTGCAGGCGCTGACGTTGGGTTTTCAGATCGGCCAGAATGAGGGAGTAATCGGAAAATAACAGGCAGTCACCGCGTCGGTAGAGTAGCGGTTGGACGATGTTGATGGTGTCCTCGGTCAGCTCGCTGTCGGCGAACCAATCAGCGGCGCTTTCCGCGCGAAAGCTGGCGGGAGCCCATTGACCGCGGTTGGTGTCGTGGCGGGAGAGGGCGGCATACACGATTTGGCGGGATTCGTGGCTCAGGCCCATGATGATGGTCTTGGGCACGCCGATCGAGATTCCGGTGGATTGGCGGCTCCAGTTGTCCGGGTTGGTCAGGAAGTTGGCTTGGTCCGGGCTCAGCTTGGCGCGGGTCCACAGGTCTTGCAGGGCGAGGTCGGAATACCCGGGGAAATGCCAGTCGATATGGGTGACCGGTTGCGCGTTGACCGTGATGAGATCATCGGGTGGCTCGATGATGATGCGATTCATCTCCAGTTGTCCCCAGCGACCGGTCGCGACGAATTCGGGTTTCAATGCGTCGGTGACGGACGGAGAAGGCGTGATCGCGGTGGACTCGACCGAGGGCGGCGGAGCCGGGGTGAATCGCAGCAGCACAAACACCACCGCCACCCACGGGAGCGTGAGGGATACGATGAGCGCGGCGATGAGAGGACGACTCATCGCGAGCGGACCCGACGAAGGGGAGGAAGGGGGCGGGATAATCGACATGAGTTTGGCGATGCGCGTCGCGCTTTCTTTGACGTCGGCCCGCCCGCTAGCCAAGCCGAAGTTTCGGCCATCCAATCATTACATGCTCCAGGGTTCGGCGTGTATATCCACCTGATCGGACCAGCGGCGCTGCAAGGCGGTCAGGTCTGCTTGAATGTCGGCGGGCAGGGGGGCGATTTCGGCGGGCGACACGGCGTGCACAAACGCCGCCAAATTGTCCGCGCGACTCGTGGATCCCACCGTGGCGGCAACGGTTTTGAATCCGAGAGCAAAGCGCACGCAAAACTCCGTCCAATCCGAGACGCCGGAGCGCTCGAAGAGGGGGGCGACCTCCGTGGCACGCTCCTGTAGGTAGGGGGTCCAGGCAGCCCCGGGGACATCGCGGAGCCGGTGCACCGGGGCGCCGCATACGGTGCGCATGGCGACGACCGGAAAGTCGTGGGCCTGGATCGCGTCCCACAGGGCGTTGGAGGCGAAACGTTGCAGTGGGTTGAGGTAGAAAATCATGCCGTCGACAAGGCCATCGAGGTGGCCGGCTTCGAGGGCGCGCAACGGGGCGGCCGAAGTCCACGGAAAGACCTCAAGTAAGTAGCGACCGACGCGCCCTTCATCGCGCAGCCGGTGCAAGTCCGAGATGATCGGGCCACCCGCGGCGAGTTCCTCGCCGAGTGGGCCGCCAAAGCACAATTGAGCGACGTCCATGCGGGCGATGCCGACGCGTTCGAGCTGACTGGTGATCTTGGCCCGCAGTTCCGCGGCGTCGTTGCCCCCGGCTTTGAAAATCATCGGGGGCACCCGGGTGCGATCCTCGTCGAACACCTGCGCGAGGACATCGAGCGCATTGTCGTATTGGTCGCTGGTGTGAAACCAGGCGCCGGTCGCGAGAGCGGTGCGAGCGATGGCGAGGCGGGTCTCGAGTGGATTGTCCGCGTGGCCGAGCCGGGTCGTGCCGTAGATGTAGCGAGACAAATGGGAGAGCGGGGCGGAGGCGGAAGCAACAGACATGACGGACGATCAATCCGGACACGAGTCCGCGCAACGAAGCACGTGATCCGCAGCCGGGAACGTTGAGCGTAGCTTCATCAGGTTGAATTGATTTGCGCTCTCCCCGCTGGTTAAAGGATCAAATGTATCCGGTTCAGCTCGACTGACATTTCGTCTTTTACCCCAACTTACCCCTTCTTATGGCCATCGACTACAACGTCGCGTCTCCCGAGGACGCCTTACTCGAAAAAGCGGCAACCCGCCCATTTTTTGGACGCATGGCGATTTACGCCCGTCTTTCCGGTCCCGGTTGGTTGCAGGGGGCGATTACGTTGGGGGGCGGCAGTTTGGCCGGATCGTTGTTCATCGGCATCCTGGCGGGCCCCCATTTGTTGTGGATTCAGGCGTTCGCCATGATGTGTGGCATCACGATGTTGTCGGCCATCGCTTACGTGACGCTTTCGACCGGTCAAAAACCGATGGAAACGGTGAGCCGCCATTTGACGCCGGTGCTGGCGATTGCATGGGCGGTGGCGACGGTGATCGCCAACGTGGTGTTTGCGTTGCCGCAGTTTGCGTTGGCGACGGCCACGATCCTACAGAACCTCATGCCGGGCATGGCGGCCAGCACGGTGGCGCCCTGGGTCATTGGCGGGGGGTTGGCCGTGTCGTCCGTGTTGATCGTCTGGGGCTATGAATCGGGGAGCCGCGGCATCCGCATATTTGAAGCGGTGCTGAAGGTGCTGGTCGGCGTGGTCGTGCTGTCGTTTTTTGTGGTGGTGGCGATGTTGATCGCGCGCGGTCAGATCGACATCTCATCCATCATCGGCGGGTTTATCCCGCACTTCCGGCAGTTGCACGAACCGACGCTGCAACTCGGTGAGGTCGCCGCGGCGACCGGCGCGCACGAATCGATTTGGCGCACGATCATTTCCGCCCAGCAACGCGATGTGATCATTGCGGCGGGAGGCACGGCCGTGGGGATCAACATGACGTTTCTGTTGCCTTACACGCTGTTGCGCCGGGGGTGGAAGAAGAAGCACCGCGAACTGTCGATCTGTGATCTTTCGCTGGGGCTTTTCATTCCGTTCATCATTGCGACGAGCTGTCTCGTGTTGGCGGCGGGCAGTGCCTTTTACACCAAGACCAACGATGTGTTCGATGAGAACGGTGCGGTGCGGCCGGCCATGGCGCGGGCGTTCACGGCGTCGATGGACGGATTCCTGGCGCAGCGTGATGGCGCGGCGTTTACGGCCGCCTCTCCCGAGGAACAAGCCGGCACGCGTGCGTTGCTCTCGCCGGAAGATCGCCGCATGGCGGCCATGCTGGCCAAGCGTGATGCCGGTCAATTGTCGGCCGCGCTCGCGCCGGTATTGGGCAAGGGTGGCGCCAATCTCGTGTTCGGGGTGGGCGTGGTGGCGATGGCGTGGTCGAGCATCATCATCCTGATCCTCATGAACGGCATCGCGATCGGGGCGTTGTTGAAGAAAGACGAGAATCGCACCGTGTTTCGCGTGGGCACAGCCATGCCGGCGATCAGTGGTTTTCTCGCGCCGGTGGTGTGGACCGGGGCCTCCCGGGCGGCATTGGCAATCCCGGCATCGGTGATCGCGACGACGTTGCTGCCGATCGCGTATTTCACGTTTCTCTTGTTGATGAACAGCAAGGGCGCGCTGGGGGAGAATCGTCCCCGGGGCGCTTTCCGCTTTGTCAGCAACGTGCTCATGGTCGGGGCCACCTCGGCAGCGGGACTCGCCAGTATCTGGGCGCTGACCAATCGAGGCACGGCCGGCATGTGGGGACTCGTGGGGCTGGCGCTGTTGTTCGTCATCGGCATCGCCGGTTTTATCCGGAATCGTCACCCGCGCTAGGTTCGGACTATCTGTTATCTTAGATCATGTTTGGAGGATTTTCGTCGAAGGTTCGCGGGGCGCTATGGTTCGCCACCGCCACGATATTAACCGCCCAACAAGGCGACCGTCCGGGCGAGACCCAGCGCGATTTACCGGAGGATCTGGCGGTGCCTCCGGCGCCGGTGCTCACGGATGCCGAAGCCCTGGCGTCGATCGTGGTGCCCGCGGGATATCGCGTCGAATTGGTGGCCAGTCACCCGCTGTTGCACGATCCCGTTGCTTTTGAGTTTGGCCCCGATGGCCGGATCTGGGTGGTGGAAATGCGCGGTTACATGCACGATCCGGAAGGCGCGGGCGAAGAGTTGCCGATCGGAACGGTCGCCGTGCTCGACGACACCGATGGTGACGGCGTCATGGACCAACGGGTCGAGTTTGCCGACGGGCTGGTGATGCCCCGGGCGCTGACTTTGGTGGCGGACGGTGTGTTGGTGGGAGCACCGCCTTTTCTCTACCATTTTAAGGATACGGATGGCGACGACGTGGCCGATAAACGCACCGTGATCGCCGACGACTACGGAATGGCGGGCAATCCGGAACACACGGCCAACGCGCTCTATCGGAGTCTGGACAACTGGATTTACAGCGCCAACCACAACGTCCGTCATCGCTTCTCGGCGGGGCGCTGGCAGCGGGATTACACGCTTCCGCGCGGACAGTGGGGCATGGATCAGGACGACCTCGGTCGCCTCTACTTCAACACCAATTCCGATCCGCTGCGGGTGGATCTGGTGCGGTCGAGCTACTTCTGGCGGCACCCGGGTCTGGAGTCGACCGCCCCACTGGCTGTGCAGACGGCCACGGCGGAGGACGTGCCGACCTTTCCCTCGCGCATCACGCCGGGCATCAACCGTGGCTACCGCATGTTGGACGACACGTGGAAACTCCAAACCGTGACGGCGGCATGCGGTCCCATGATCTATCGTGGCGCGCGCTTTGGTCCGGCGTTTCAAGGCAACGCCTTCATCAACGAACCTTCAGCCAATCTGGTGAAGCGCGTCATTGTCGAGCCCACGGCGGATGGTTCGCTGACCGCGCGCAATGCGTATCCGGATACTGAATTCGTCACCTCGACCGACGAGCGTTTTCGGCCGGTCAATGCCTACAATGGGCCGGACGGCGCCATCTACCTGCTCGATTTCTATCGGGGGATTATTCAACACCGAATTTTCCTCACCACCTATTTGCGCAAGCAGATCGAAGCGCGTGGGCTCGATGCTCCGCTCGGGATGGGCCGTATTTGGAAAGTGGTGCCGGAAACGCCGGCCGCCGGGTGGGTGGATCCGGGTCGACCGGCGCTCGATGTCGCCAGTGACGACGAACTCGTCACGACGCTGTCGCACTCGAATGGTTGGTGGCGCGATACGGCGCAGCGGCTACTGGTCGAGCGTGGGGCCACGCGTGCGATTCCCGCGCTGCGAAAACTCGTCAAGCACGGCTCGCCGCTCGCGCGCCAACACGCGTTATGGACGTTGGAAGGACTCGATGCGTTGGATCGGGAATCGGTCATCGCCGGTCTCGCATCCCCGGTGATCGCGCAAGTGGCCGCGTTGCAACTCAGCGAGGCGTGGCTGCGTATCGGGGACGACGCGATGCTGGGCGCGGTGATAAAACTTACGGCGGCGAAAGATCCGACGGTGCGGAGGCAGGCAGCGCTTTCGCTGGGCGAGGCGGGAGGCACCCAGGTATTGGCGACCTTAGCGGCGCTGTCTCAAGAAACCGATGACACCCTGGGTATGGCCGACGCAATTAAGAGCGGCCTCGCGGGTCGCGAAGTCATGTTTACGTCCATCTGGCCGACTGCGCCCGACAACGAAGTGGTGGCTTTCGTGGAGGAAACGATGGAAACGGCCGCGAAACGACGCGAGCCGCAGAAGTTGAGCACCGCGAATGGATCGGCGAAAAGAGTGCGTCCGTTGGCGGCGCACGAACTGGCCCGCTTCGAGGCGGGTCGCGCTCAATTCGCGCTGTGCGCCGGTTGCCATCAGCCCGACGGTCGCGGTCTGCCGGGTCTCGCACCTTCGCTGGTCGCGTCTAAGTTGTTGGACCGGGATCCGCGACTGGTCACCCGCGTGATTTTGCAGGGCAAGGAAGGCTGGGGCTCGCAAATGCCGGGGCTCGGCGGCGCGCTCGACGACGACGCGATTGCGGCGGTTTTGACGTATGTGCGCCGCTCGTTCGGGCATGAGGCCGATCCGGTTGACCCCGCGACGGTTACTGCCGTGCGTAAGGCGGAAATGAACCGCTCCCGTCCTTGGACCGCAGACGACCTCGACGCGGTGGAATTGGAATAAAGCGGACGCGTTGTTCGCATTTTAATTTTCGCGCAACTGGCGGGTTGAGCGGAGTTGATTGTCCTGGACGGGGAGCATTGCCTGCTCGCTGTCCATGGATTCCGCTCGCAGCCCTTCGGCCACGAAAACCCGCTTCGAGCTTCGGAGTTTCGGGCAGCTGATGCTATTTCTGGTTACCGGCCAGCAACTGCGATTTGCGCGTCGGAAAACGGCGGAAGTTACCGTCATCATGGTGCTCTGTGGGCGGGCTCACCTGAGCCTGACGGCGCTGAAAGCTTTAGCGGCGGACGACTCGATTCCTCTGCGGATCATCTTGGTCGACAACGGTGGTGGCTGGCCCACACGTTGGCTGTTGAGTCGGCTTTTTGGCGCGCGAATCGTGCGCAACCGCACGAATCGAGGATTCGGTCCGGCGGTGAATCAAGCCTTGGCGTGGGTCGATACTCCAGGGACCGTTCTGCTCAACAATGACGCGATGGTGCGGCCCGGTTGTTTGAGGGCATTGGCGGAAACGTTGTTTGCTTCGCCCGACGTGGGCGCGGTGGGAGGCAAAGTGGTCTTGTTGCACGGGCGCGTTCAGGAGGCCGGTTGTATTTTGTGGGCGGATGGCCATTGCACTGGCTATGGACGCGACAAGTCGGAGGAGGCGGGGGAAGTGAATTTTCGGCGCGATGTCGACTTTTGTTCCGGGGTTCTGCTGGCGCTGCGCACCCGAACCTTTCGCGAACTGGGAGGCATGGATGAGAACTATGCGCCGGCCTATGCGGAGGATGTGGATCTCTGCGTGCGATTGTGGGCACGCGGCTGCCGCATCGTTTATGAGCCCTCCGCCGTGGTGGACCACTACGAGTTCGGCACCTCCGTTTCGCAGGATCGAGCCTTCGCACTACAGCGCCGAAATCACCGCATTCTCGTCGCGAAGCATACTCGGTTCCTCAGTCATCAACCCGCTCCCGGCAGCTCGGAACCACGAGCGCGACAACGTCTCCGTCCGGGGGGCCGGAGGATACTGTTTCTCGATGATGAACTTCCGCGGCGGATACGTGGCGCCGGCCATCCCCGCATGATCAGGATCATGGAAGCAATGGTGCACGCGGGACACGCAATCTCATTCTATCCCTTGCATCGAAGGACGTCGGCTTGGGAAGCACGCGCATCGGATCTTCCGCCGGAAGTTGAATACCTGGGGGGCGGGTCCATGGAATCAGAATGCAATGTCATGGATCGCGAGTTGGAGTTGGCGTTGATTTGGATTTTGGATCGGTGTTACCGGGATTTTGATGCCATTTGGGTGAGCCGTCCGCAAAACCTTGAAACTTTGCTCACGATTCGAGACCTGCAGCCGGAACTACTGGACGAGCTGGAATTGATCTACGATGCAGAGGCCATCGCGGCACTACGGGCGGAACGCTATGCGAAATTGATCGAACCGACCATGTCTCCCGCCGCAAATACCTGGACACTGACCCGGGAACTCGATCTGGCTCAAAAGGCGGATCGAGTGGTGGCCGTAAGCGCGGGGGAAGCGGAAGTTTTTCGCTCGCACGGCGTGGAGACGGTCGCGGTTTTGGGGCACGCAATCCGGGCGTTCCGGGGGGCGTTGCGGTTCAGCTCGCGGTATCATATTCTCTTCGTCGGTCCGTTGGTGGTCGGCAGTCCCAACGCGGAAGGGTTTACGTGGTTTTTGAACCATGTGCTGCCCCTGCTTCGCGACCGAATCGACCGCGCCCGCTTGCACCTCAAGGTAGTCGGCAGGGTTGATGGGACGTGTCGAACCCGCTGGCTCCGCCACGCCCCCGAGGTCGAATTTATGGGCGAAGTCGAGGACCTGACGTCCATTTATGGCAGCGCGCGGGTATTCATCGCTCCGATACGCTACGCCAGCGGTATTTCCCAGAAAGTGATGGAAGCGGCCGCTTACGGGGTGCCGGTGGTTACCACTCCACTGGTGGCGGACTTGATCGGTTGGCGGGAAAACGGGACGGTGCAGGCCGCGGCCACCGCGCACGATTTTGCCCATCACATCGTCAACTTATTCACCGATGAAGCGGCGTGGAGCCGTGCGCAGGAGCACGGTCTGCGGGCGGTGGAACGCGATTGTCATCCGCAGGGCTTTGCCCAAGCGCTGAACGAAATTCTGCAACCGATGAAAACATCCCGGGGGAGCGAGCCTGAAGCGGTTTCGAGTGGGCTCACCCGACTGCGAAGGTGATCCGGCGATGGCTGATTCTGATTGCGGCGGGGCGGTGTTTCAGCCGGGGTGCGTGACATGGGTGCCAAATTTTTACCGACGACGAAGGACCAGCGAAACCTGCAACGTTTCAAAAACAAGCAGCCGTTTATCACGTCCGGAACCAAACAAGTTGATTTGCCCGCGGCCGAGACTCCGGCGGAAAAGCCGGTGAAACCCAAAAAACTGGGCCGTTGGTAACCCCCGTTGCGTAGTCTGGAAAAGGACAAGCACGGGCGCGGTGCTCGCTGAGGCAAAGTCCAACTGTCAGCCAGTGGCGAGGGTCCCGGCATAGTGCGTCAACCGGCCGGGAAATCCCGTCCACGGATTCGCGCGGATTGCGGTTGGCCGCTGATTAAATCGACTGCTACGGAGGGCGTTTTCATGGCGAAACGGCGGCGGTGATCTTCATGCGCCGCAGGCGATATACGGACGCGTAATACAGCCATCCGTCCCGCACTGGGCCAATCACGGTGGCGTCGCCGGTGGACATGACGGCGATGCGTTCGGTCTCGACGGTGCCAGGGATAACACGAAAGACGGTTTGGGAAGTCGCCCCGTAAAGCGTGCCATCGGTGTCGATTCGCAAGGTGTTGGCCGATTCGAAAGGCATGGGGCCCCACGCGGCGGGAAGCGGGGCCGAGTCCACCACCCGCCGAGTGGCCGGATCAATCAAGAGCAGGCGCGTGGGCGCGGGCGCGGCGTTGTAGTGAACGACCAAGCGTGGATTGCGACCACTGAGGGCATAGACCAAACCATCGGGGGCGGGAGCCAGCGATACCACGCCGGCGAGATCGTTGTCGCCAAAATCTCCGATGTAGGTGGCGTTATCCGTGATTGGATCCCACAAAGCGAAGCCTCCGCGCGAAGCCCGGGCCATGGTGCCGGTGCCGGGCTCGACGATGAATCCGACCAACAGTTGCTCCCGATCGGGCAGCCAGAGCAGGGAAAATGGCGAGCAATCGGCGAGCACGTTGCGATGACTCTTGCTGGCGCGGGTGTGCGGATCGATCCAGGTCAGAGTGCCGCCGATGAGGCCGTATTCCGGGGCCGATGCGAGCCACAGTTTACCGTCAGGGGTGGCGATCATGGCGTGGGGACGGTCACCGACATCGTCCACCCGGCCGATGTCGAGTGGGTTGGATCCGGGCCGCGTGCCAAACTGATAGGGCAGGGCGGGATCATAGAGCGAGAGACGTGACTTGGGATAGGACGCGATAGCCAGCAGCCCGTCGTAGTTGGTCATCGAATACCCTTCGCCCACCGAAAGACTCATCCGCCCGTAGTCGAGGGAGTTGGAGCCATCGGCGTCGATCGCGAACAAGCGTTCGGGGAGCATGCTGCTGCCGTAAAGTCGGTCGTCGGGACCAAAATGCAGTGTCCACAGTTCGGAACCGCTGCCCTCCCAATCGAGGGTGATGATGCGATCCGGAATCTCGCCACCGGGGGCGCTCACCCGCAGGCGCCGATAGTCAATGTCGTCGGGGTCGGCCCACGCGACGGTGCGACCGTCGGGCAGGGACGCGAGCACCTGGTAACCGTTGGCGTTGGGCGATTCGATGCCGGGCATTTCGGCGGGCAGGTCGGAGGCTGAAATCGGTATCGCGTCCAGACCTTGGATACGGAAAGCGCCGTCGAAACTATCGAGATAGACGAGACCATCGGTGCCTTTGAATAGTCGAAAACGGCGCCGATTGACGGCAGGTTCGGCGACAAAGGGACCCACCCGCCGGTGCTCTCCGGTCGTCGGATCGAACGCGACCACCCGCCAGTGGGTGCTGCGGATTTTTCCCGCCACGGTGCCGTCGTCGCCCACGACCGGAGCGAAGTATTTATCGACGTCATCCATGCGACCATGGCGCGTCCATGAGTCGCTGGTCGGGTCAAATACGGAGAGGCAGGCACCGGGATAGGCTCCGACGTAGATTTTGCCATCGGGTCCCTCGGCGATGCCGGTGGGAAAGGTTGCCAATGCGGGATCGACGGGACCGAGATCTTCCAAGCCGCGTTCGGGTTGCGCGGGATCGTAGCGGTGCAAGTGACCGGTGTAGGCCGAACCGACGTAGAGCACGCCGGTGCGGGAGCTGCGATAACTGCTGGAGGCGAGCGCGGCTTCGTCCCGTCCCACCCGGTATTGGCGGCAGTGGCCCGTCTCCAAATCGACATCGAGCACGAAGCACCCGTCCTTGTGTTGCCCCATGGAAATCAACAACGACGCCTTGCCGTCCGGGCTGACTCCCGGATGCAGTCGCACCCAACCGACGCCGCGCACGGGGATGCCGAGATCTTCGATCGTGCCCACGTCCGCCGCGCGAGAGGCGAGCGTTCCCAAGAGGGCTAGCAGGAAAAATCTGCCACACAGTCCGAGACTTCGCGTCATCACGACAGCCCGTATTCTTTTTGTTTGGCGCGAATGAAGGCCACGCCCTCCCGGAGCAATGTGTCCCCGTCAGGGGCGAGCTGGCGCCACACCCAGGTGTTCATGTTGTCGGTGTTGTCGACGAAACTCTCCAGCGCGGCGTTGCCCTGATAATTGATCGCGGCGAGCGCTCGGAAAATACCGTCCCAATCGACCTGACCGGTGCCGGGAATACCGCGGTCGTTTTCGCAAATGTGATAGTGAATGAGGTCATCTCCGGCGAGCAGGGTGGCGTCGTGAAAGCTCTTTTCCTCGATGTTCATGTGGTAGGTGTCGAGATGGATGCGCATCGCCGGCTCGTCGATCAGCGCCATGAGCTGACGCGCCTGTGCGCAGGTATTGACGAGGTAGGTTTCGTAACGGTTCACCGGCTCGATGCCGACCAATACGCCGAGCTCGCCTGCCAACCGCGCGGCCGGACGCAATCCATCAGCAGCGCGTGACCAATGCATGGCGGTGGGGCGCTGCGCCAGTATGCCGGGATGTCGCGAGTAGATCACGCCGGAGAAGCTGGTGCCGCCGATGGCCGCGGTGGCTCGGACGCAGTCCTGTAAATAAGCCTGCCCGGCGGCACGCACGGCGGGGTCGTCACTGGTGATGTCGGTGTCGGCCAAAAGCACCGTGGATGTGACGGCGGCCAGGCCGGTGGCCTCGAGTCGCGCCTTGATGGCAGCGGCATCAAACGTGTCGAGGCACATGAGCGGGATCTCAATAAAATCGAGTCCGAGGTCGGCCACCCGATCGATCAGATCAAGCGTGTCATTGGTCCATTGGGAGCACCAAGCGTAGGCGTGAATTCCAAGTTTCATACGCACAGGGGAGGGGTGAAAATGTCGCGCGCAGCTGGCGGAGCCACGCGCTCGCGGGTGATATTGTCGAATGGCCCGACCGCGATTGTCGCGATGAATATTTATGAAAGTTTTTCCCACCGGGGAGGAGCAAGCACGTCGCGCATCGGCCACGGCCAGATCATGCATGGAATTACCCTGAACATACATGGATTGCCCGAGCATCGTTTGATATTCTGAGAAGCGACGCGTCCACGACGGTTGCGACCGAGACTCGAGCGTTTAAACTCCCTGACTCAATTTTAAGATTTTGCATCATATGGCTAGTGAGGATCTTCTGCAGGTAATGGATTTGGAGCCGCCGATGGGCGATCTCAGCACGGGCAATCGCCTGGACTCGGCGCGATCGGTATGGACCACCCGCCGATCCGGCGAAGTGGGAATGCCCAAAAAACGCATAGTTCATCAACGGGTGGTGCGTCTGCATGGTCCGGCCAGATTACAACGAATTGGTCTGCGCCCTGCGCCGGGTTTCCATAAGTGCGGCAGTCGACTGGATCACGACTGGATCACCGCGTTTCGCGTGCTGGCTCGCGTGGAAGGGCGATGGACCGAAGTGCTGTCCAAATCGGGTTTGTCGCGCCCGCGCACCACCGCGCTGCGTTGGTTCCGTCTGCCCGGGCACGTGGTCGATGGTGTAATTATTGAGCTCCGGGGGTGTGGCATCGACGGCGGATGGACGGGATGGAATCTCGCCACGGGGGCGCTGGTGTTGGAAGGCGAACGACTCGCGCCGCTCGGTCCGCGATTTGAGCGTCGATTGGCAGTGACGGCGATGACGTTGGATCAAATGCCCCGAGGCATCACTGCGCGGGTCGCAGACGGCTGTGTTCGGTTTACCACGAAGAATTTTGGCGTGGGCTTTCGGCTGGATCGGCCCGCGTTTTCGTTTCTGGGGCTGGGCAGCGAAGAGCCAGCGCGCGTTGCGACAAATCTCTTGCTGACCAATCCCGTCAAGTGCGACCAGGGCCTGCAGTTCCATGGGGTCGGCGAGCCCCCCCGGATGGCTCCCGCGGTGCGTTGCGATCAAATCGGTTCGGTCACGGTGGAAGGTCCGAAAGTCACCTACGAAGTGCAGACTGGGGCACAACGCTATCGCATGGTGTGGACCGTGGCTTCCGCTGGGCTCTCGTTGCAGGTGGTGCGAGAAGGAGAGCGATCGGAACAGGCCTGGCACAGCGCGGCGTGGACCATGGGCTTTAGCAATGCCGTGGCGGCTTCGCATGCGGTGGGCAACGTGCGCACCGACGGCGAAACCGGGGGGATGAGTGTGCCGGTGTGGATCAATGCGCCCGGGTTTGGCACGTGGCTGCTGACCTCGGACGATGAGGCCGCGGCGGTGCGCTGTGAATCTCGCCGGCACGACGGCATCAATCTGGTCGAACTCAAGGTCGGCGAACGGCCTGGTCGGGAGGGTTGGCACCGCCTCGTGGCCGGGCGACATGAGGCGACGTTTTCGTTGCGTCCCGTGCGTCCGCCGCAACCCCTGCGGCGTGGCACGCCGGCGGTGGTGCGGCGGGCGTTGGAGCGGACCTATTACGTGGCGCCGACGTTTCGCGCCGATATCGGCAGTCTCAGCAACAGCGGGGTGTCGATGTTGTGTCCCATCTGCATGGATACGTGGTCGGCGGTGTTGCCGCGTCTTGATTTGCGCGCCGGGCAGGAAGCCGGGCCGACGGGCGATGAGCTGATGCGGATTTCGATCGAACGCTGGTTGTGGGACGGACCCGGTTACGCCGCCGGAATTTTGTCGCGGAACGGCCGTTTTCACGCCGCGGACGACGAATATTTGATGACGGGAGCGGCGGCTTTACGCGGGATCGGTGACTATTTGACGCAAGCGGCGACCGCCGGATGGTATCGGGAATATCGCCAAGTGATCCGCACCAAGATTGATCAAGCGCGGGCCCGCGATCTCGATGGCGACGGCTTGATTGAAAGTCGGTATCGCACCGGCGTGAGTGGCACGGGGCAATGGAGCACGTGCTGGGCGGATGTCATGTCGTTTGGATGGAAATGTGCGTGGAGCAATGCCATTCTGCATGGCGCGCTGCGCGCATTGGCGACGGGCGTGACGCGATTTGGTGATGACGAACTCGGGCAGGAACTCGAGACCTGGCGGAAGCAGCTGCACGCGGCCTATCGTCCGGCGTTTTGGAACGAAGCCACCGGTTGGTTGGCGGGCTGGCGGTGCCGGGAAGACCGATTGCACGACTACGCGTTTTTGCCGGTCAACGGCGCGGCCATTCAGGAAGGGTTGCTCGACGTCGCGGAGGGCAGGGCAGTGCTCCGGAGGTTGCTGGCTGAAGCGGAACGCGTGGGCATGCCCGATCCGGCGCTGGGGCTGCCGTTGAATCTGTGGCCGGTGCCCGACGAGGATCGCGCCGACATCCTGCAAGGGTATCCATTCGGCTACTACCAGAATGGCGGTCGCACCCATTCGCAGTCCCGGCGTCTGGTCATGGCGCTCTACACGGTGGGCATGCAACGCGAAGGCGATCAGTTGTTGCGCCAACTGTGTGGCGGGTTCGCGACGGCGAGCACGTTTGGCGGCAATCAGTCCGGGGTGGATTGGCGAGCGTGGGATGATGCTCCCTGCGGCTACGAAGGCCTGCTGACTGATCAGTTTGGTTTACTCGAAGCCATCCTGTGGCGATGGGCGGAACCCGCCCAAGTCTGATCGGGCCGGGTCTGCCAGGCTCGGGAAAACGGGACGACGGGTCCTCCAATGAATGTTTATGAAAATTAATGGTAATCTCGACCGCGCGGGATTTGCCTTTTAGATGTCGGATCAGATCGCCCCATTACCCCCAACTCAACCCTTTCGCCTCGTGACCTCTCATCGCTTCGGAACCTGTTTTATTCTCGCTGCGTTTTCGACCCTGGCAGCGATTGCCAATCCTATTCCAGTGGTGGATTCCCAGCCGGCGCCGGCTCGGGACCACGAGCTGTTTGTGGGCGTCGATCTGTTTCTGATCCATGATGACGAGATGGTGAACGTCCGGAAAATCGAAAACGACAAAGCGCTGCTGGATAACGCCACGCGTGAAGAGGTGCGTTTGCGCGATTCCAGCGGTTTGCAGTGGCGCATGGGGACAAAAGTAAGTGCGACGTCGGCTACGATTGAGGCATTGAAATCAAAGCGGGTGAATTCACCGTTCACGAATCCGGCGCTCAAACAGATGCGCTCCAAACAGGCATTGTTGGATTACGTGGATCATGAAAAGGAGGCCCGAGACGCGGCATTGGTTATTTCCATGCGGGACGTGGAGAGCCCGGATGCCTCGGTTGCGTTTGCCACCAAGGTGGAATCGAGCACCAACCCCTTTGCGGAAGGTATGATTGCGGACGCGGTGGCGGGCATCGATCAGATGACGGCGACGGGAAAGGTTTTTGACCGTCTGACGGATTCCCCGGGGGAGAACGACAATTTCGACGCGGTGGAGCTTACGTTTAACCTTTCTTCGCCGACGCCCATCGCAGAGGCCTACGTCGTTTTCATTGTGAGAGTGACGCGGGACGGGGAAATCTACGATACCAGTTTTTATCGTCCGGTGGGGCGCATCGATTCGACTCCCCGGAAGATCCGGTTTATGCGGGCGGGATTTCCCCCGGGGTTTGAAATTCAAGACACGCGGGTGCATCTGTTTTGGCAGGGCGAAGAAATCCCCACCAACTTGTCGGAGAAACACTACCAGGTGACTGCGGAGGAAGCGAAAACCTACCTGTAAATGGATCACTTGAGTCGCCATCGGTTTGAATCGGCTCCGGCGCAACCGGCATGGTCAATCGTGCCTCCCGTGCTTCTCGAAACCAAGGCGTCGGCGGCTTACGATATTCCCGTCGCGGTCGATCTCGACGCCGATGGTCATTTGTTGGCCATTCACGAAGGCAACATGATCGTGCCGGAACAGGTGCGGGCGGTGGTGGAACAAATGACGTTTCTACCGGCGGTCGAAAACGGCCAAGCCATCGCTACCACGCTCACGTTCAATCCGGCGGGCTTTTTTAAAGCCGGTTCTCGCTAGTTCGAATCCGGTTAGCTGGTGATAATTCTGCATCGTCAACGCTGGTTCCGCCGCGAACTGCGCACCCGGATTCCCTTCCGTTATGGCATCGCGGTGATGAAGCGGGTGCCGCACGTGTGGCTCGAAATCGAGGCCACTATCGACGGCCAGCGTGTCATCGGTCGGTCGGCGGATCACTTGCCGCCCAAATGGTTCACCAAGGATCCGCAGCGCGACGTGGCGGATGAAATCGCGGCAATGCACACGGTGCTGCATCAGGCCGGGAAACACGCCGAGGGTCTCGAAGCCCCGACCTTGTTCGCTTTCATGCACGAAGTGGATCGACGGCAGGCGGAGTGGGCGACCGCCCATGTCATGCCTCCCTTGTTGGCCAATTTCGGGGCGACGTTTATCGAGCGAGCGCTACTCGATGCGTATTGCCGTCGGTATGACACGACGATCGGCGAGGCGTTGCGAGGCGACGGCCTGGGCATCGACCTCAGCCAGATTCATGCCGAGCTGAACGGGGTGCGGCCGTCGTCGTTTTTGCCCGCGCAGACCTTGGATACCGTGACGTGTCGACATACGGTCGGATTGGGTGACCCGCTGGAAGATGATGAAGCGACGGAGGCCGAGGATGCGCCCGACGATGGATTGCCCGTGAGCCTGCGCGAGGTGGTGCAGTGCTACGGCATCAGACATTTCAAGGTGAAGGTGTCGGGGGACGCCACGGCGAGCCTGAACCGCTTGGAACGCATCATGGCGATCGTGGCCGAGAACAGTGGCCCCGACTACCGCGTCAGTCTCGATGGCAACGAGACCTATGCGACCATCGCAGCCTTTCGCGCGTTTTGGGACGAGGCCCAGTCCCGCCCCGGGTTGAACGAGCTTTGGCCGCGACTACTCTTTGTGGAGCAACCCTTGGCGCGCGCCGCAGCGCTCGGTGACGACGTGGGCGACGCTATGCGGAGTTGGTCGGACCGCCCCATGCTCTTGATCGACGAATCGGGAGGCGCTCCGGCGGATGCGCGCCGCGCGCTTGACCTCGGCTACGACGGCATGAGCCACAAAAATTGCAAAGGGGTGTTTCACGGCCTGGCCAATCGAGGCCTGCTGGCCGCTCGCGAGAAAGCAGGCGCGATCCGACCGCTGATGATGAGCGCCGAAGATCTTTCCAACGTGGGCCCCATCGCGCTACCCCAGGACCTCGCAGTGCAGGCCGCTCTCGGCAATGTCAGCGTCGAACGCAATGGCCACCACTACTTCGCGGGACTCTCCGGTTGGCCGGAATCGGTGCAAACGCAGGCCCTGTTAAACTACCCCGAACTCTACATCCCGCACGCGAGCGGATGGCCGGCAGTCAACGTTGTCGCTGGCACGATTGACCTGCATGCGGTCAACCGGAACGCCTTCGGCGGTGCCGCCGATCCGGGGCTGACCGGTGCCGGCGAATGCTGGGCGGATTTGGGTTAGGGAACCTCTGGGAACGCCGAGCTCCGGCTCGGCTCCATCCTGGAGAAACTTGCCGAGCTGGAGCTCGGCGTTCCCAGGGGCGTGACGACTGCGCGGTGGAATGGAGCGTTTCGGCGCGCCGAACAGGAACGGGGGATTAACGCGCTTTAGCGGGACAGGCCTTCCACGTCTCGATCGTTGATCGTTTTGCGTTTCCACGAGTGGACCTGGCCGCGAATCATCAGAATTTCGGAGACCTCAACCGTGGCGGATTTCTCGGGCTGATAAACCGGCATGTCCACCGTGACGGTGCGTTTGTTGACGGGATCCCAGAGGCGGGTCGATTGGGTGCCGGTGAGGACCATGCGGGATTTGGACGCGAGGGTGCGGTTGTAGACCCAAACCTCGGCCTCCACCGAGTAGTCGTGGAGCGGGTGCTTGAGGTCGGGCTCGCCCAGGTTGGCCACGAGTTCCGCGGCCGCCATATTGCGGCTGACCGCGAATGGTTTGGTAAGCTCGGGGCGTTGGGTGTCCGCAGTCGTCTGACAACCCACGACACAGAGCAGGACGAGGAGACAAAGAATTCGAACCGGAACGAAGAGAGGATGGGCAGACACGGGAATGAAGAAGGTGAGTGGGATCAGTATGGTCAGAGATCTACTTTTAGCGAAAAGAGAGACTCGGAAGTTTACGGCAGGTTCCAGTGGGTGGCCATGATGGCGGGGCGTCGGTTCGAGGCGGGTTTTTGGTAGTAAACCGTGAGAATTTTGCCGCGGGAGGTTTCCAGCGAGACGGGATAACCGAGGTCGTGATCAGGGGCATCGGACCGGAGCACGAACTCCGGCGTGGCTTGCCAATCGACGCCGTCGGCGCTGATGGCGGCGCGTTCGCCGTAGGGGAAACGTCGATACCCGTAGGTGGCGAGCAACCGCCCGTCCCGCAACGTGGTGACGTGCGGTGGGAATCCCCAGCGGCCGGAAGATTGCGGAGCGGACCACGTCGTGCCGCCGTCGTCGGAGTGACTGGTCCACCAAAACAGATCGTTGCGTTGGTCGTCGTAGGGAATCGCCGTGCCGCGTATCACCACGGTGATACGACCGTCGGGTTGTTGCGCGACATGGGGTTCACCAAAACGCAGGGTGTCGGACTGGGGTGTGGCGATCGTCGCGGTGTGACGCCACGGACCCGTGGAAGTTGCCGCGGTGTGAATACTGATGTCGCCCTGATCCTGACGGTAGGCGGCGGTGAGCCAGGTGCCGTCGGACAAGACAATGCCGCCGTGCACGGAGTCGGGGCCGCGGACGCGCTTGGTCCAGGTGTGACCGTGATCGGTGGAGGTCAGCACCCAGTTGCCTTGATCGGCGGAGGCGGCTTGGTAGGCCGGCGTGTTTACTTGATTGGTCCACCGGGCCAACGTGTCCGACGGATAGGAGCCCGGTTTCAGATCCGCGTAGGCCTGAGCCGTCCACGCGGTGCTCCACACGTGCAACGCCAGCGTGCCATCGGGAGCGACGGTGAGACCATTTTCACGGTCGTCGAGAGGTGAGTCGTAGATCGTGATGGGCGCTGACCAGGTGGCGCCGTGGTCGGTGGATCGGATCAGCACGATTTTGCCATCCGGGGCGAGGTGTTCTTCGGTGGCGCAGAAGGTCACCAGCAGGTCGCCGTTGCTTGCTCGCACCAAGGCGGGCCACGCGGCGTAGACGTCCGGGTCGGCGTAGAGCACGTCATGGCCGAGGATGGTCGCCCCGCCGCCGGCGTTTTCCGCGAGCGGTTCAGGGGGCGGAAAGAGGGCGCGCCACAGCCCGAAAATATAGTCGGCCCCGTTGGCTTTGAGGTCGTCCATGTCGTTGGCGCTGACCTTGCCGTTGGCCCAGCCGCTGTAACCTTCCTCGGCCTTGAAAATGAGATCCGCCATGCCCACGGCCATGCGTCGTTCGATGTCCCGACCGCTGGCGTCGTCGGGCCATTGGCGCAGGACTTTAAGAGTGGCGGCGGTGCCGAGGTGAATCATCACACAATCGTAGGCGTAACCCAAGCTGGTGCGCATGCCGCCGTTGTCGCCGGCTTCGAATTCATAAATCATGCCCATGCGGCCCTCGTAGGGCGAGATCGTGGCGTCGGAGCGATGATGCAACAATCGACTCGATTCCTCGTTGGAGAAGGCGACCTGAGTGCGAGCGGCTTTGGAAAACAAGCGATCGGCCTGCGTAAGATAGATGGCCCAAGGCTCGTGCAAGGTGAGCCCGCGGTAAGTGAACGGTTGGCGAATGCCGGAACCGTTGCCCGGGGGACGACCTTCGCGTTGATAAGGACCGCCGTTCATGAGCAGCCCGGCCATGGCGGGTTCGTTTTCCCACGTTTGTAGAATGTTGTGAAAACCGACTTCGACCAACTCGGCGCGGAAGGTGGCGTAGTCGAAGTTGACGAAGAAGTCGTTGAGCTCGTCTGCACCAAAATAATCGGCCGCCGCGATCATGACGCCGGCGTAGCCTTCGATGTGATTGGGATTCCAGCTTTTGTGATACCAGCTGATACCGTCGAGCAGCACGTGGTAGTCGTTGGCGTCGCCGTGCGTGAAATGACCGCCGACGGCGAGGGCGTGCATGAGCACATCGGCACGATGGCAATCATCGGGCGTGAGCAGTTCCCAAACCTGCCGGGTGCGTTTGGCGATCAACAGGGCCTGCGCGGCGGCGTTGTGCGACCACCCGCCGATGCCGCCCTGGGCTTCGGGCTCGCGCGTGTTGCCGTCGGCGTCGGGTCCGGGACTACGCAGAAAATACTGGAGTTTGGTGGCGAGACTGGCGGCGAGCGTGGTGTCACCGACGCGATGATACGGTGCGCGATGGGCAGCGATCGCGACGAGTTGCATCGCAAAGGTTTCCGGGAGTTCGCGGTAGCGCGTGCCCCGCACAAATTTCCAGCGGGGTGGTTTCGCCTCGACGGCGCGTCGCAGGAGGTCTTCCGGGAACGGGGTCTCGGACTGAGCGTGCGCGGAAAAGGGCAGCGCGAGCAAAGAGAGGAGTAGCAGGCGGCGAAGTATCATGGCAGAGGTTGGGGGACGGCGCCGGTGGCGAGGTCGACCAGCCAGGTGCCGGCGGCGAGGTCGCCGAGGCTGCTGGTGGTGCGATCGGCGTCGGGCCAGATGATAGTCAGATCACGGACCGAACTCGCGGCGTCCAAGCCGAAATGGACGAGGCTGTCGCCGCGCTTGCCGGCGTGGCCGCCGGGACCGAGGAGTTGACGATGGAGCACGACATCGGGCGTGGTGGGATCGCCATCGAGGTCGACGGAAGCCCGCACGATGGCACCGAAGGCGTCGCGGGTCACGTGTTGCGCGGGATCACCGCGCAACCGCAGGACGAGACCGGCGCGATCACCGGCGAGGGCGTTGTGATACACGTGCACGACCGGGCGGGCCTTGGCGTCCTCCGGGCTGTCCACGGACAACGTGCCATTGGCCAGACCGGCGTCGCGGCGACGTTCGGCGGTGAGGCGGTTGAAGGACTGTCCAACAATCAAATCGAGCGCGCCGTCGCCATCGAGATCAAGGACCGCGGGTTGCCCGGCGCCAATATGGTCGAGGCCGAGTTCGGCGGAATGATCGGCAAACGTGCCGTCAGGTTGTTGGAGAAAAATGCGCAGGCGCTCGTCGTGGGGAGGCGGGTCGCTGTAGTCGGAGGAGCAGATGATGAGGTCGAGTCGGCCGTCGTTATCGAAGTCGGCCAGTTCGCAGAAGATGTCGCCTTGGTTGAAGTTACGATTCTCGGGTGTGACCACGTCGGGGACGCGGTCGACAGACAATTGCGGTGGAGAGTCGAAAGTGAGGGTGCCGGTTTCACGGAGCCGATTGACCAGAAATCGGGAACGATCCGAAGAATCGCCCGCCCAGTTGTGAATGATGGTGGAAACGAAGACGTCGAAGTCGCCATCGTTGTCGATGTCCCCCACGGCGACGTCGAAGGTATTGCCGTTGGCGCGGAAGGGCGGTTCGTCGTCGCGTTTGAAACGGGGGTCATCCTTGGCGCGTTCCTGGAGCCACACGGGGTGCTTGCCATGCCGGATGGCGTCGCCGTCAAACCCGGCTTGGGGAGCGATATCGACGCCGCGCAACAGACGCACAATTTCGTCGCGCCGATACTCGAGCGCACCGCCGGGGCGAACCGGCGTCTCTTCGACGGAAGCGGGATCGGCGGTAAGATCCTTTTTAAGCGGCGCCGGACCACTCAGAGACCACAGACGATTCCAGCGCCGACCGTAGTTGAGTTCAATCAGGAGCGGCAACGCACTGTCATCCAAACGGGCGACGGCCGCTCCGTAGGTGGGGCGCCCCCCGGGGTCGGTCGCGGGCTCAAGCGGGGCGGATTCACCGGGCAGACTCCAGCGAGCGAAGGCAGGGCTGTCATCAGTGGTCGAATACTGTAACAGCATGTCGTTGCTAAATCCCTCGTAGCCGGAAAAATAGCGTTCATACCAATTGCCCAGCCACAGATCGGGCAGCCCGTCGGCGTTGACGTCGCCGACCGCAATCGCGGCGGTGGTGGCCGCGGGCGCCGCATCGATCAATACCGGAGCGGCGAAGGAGCCGTCACCATGACCCGGGAGCCAGGCGGTGCGCGTGGGCGCATCGGTCGGCGCGACAAAGTCGGGTTGCAGGTAGTCGAGGTAGCGAGCGATGATCGCGTCCTGATGGCCGTCATTATTCAGATCGGCGAACGTCAACACGTCGCGAGGGGAAATGTCGGGAAGTGTGGTGTCTGCGGTGGCGTTGAAACGACCGCCGGTCGGCGATGTGCGATCGACCGTCCACAGAAAAATCCGCGGTGCGGTGGGACTGCGATCGTTGAGTCGGACGACGAGATCGGCATGGCCGTCGCCGTTGAGATCGGGCGTCGACAATCGAGAGGCGTCCAAGGGAGGCAAACCGACCGATTCGGAAATGTTGGGTAAGGTCGCCGAGGTGGCGGCGGCGAGGACGAACAGGGGTAGCAGATGCTTCACGTGAATTAGGTTCGATGGGCCGGAGCTGATTCCGACGGGGCGGGAGCGCGAGAGTGTCGGTCTTTGCGCCCCGACGCACCGGGATCATCGCGCGCCAGCGCGCTCCTACGGTTGGGGGGTGAAGCCGACGGCATTTTTACGGCGAGGGATTAACGCAACCAGCGGTCGAGGTTTTCGGCCACGAAGCTGTCGTCGATCAATTCGGGATAGGCGGCGGATACGCGGTCGAGTTCCTCGGCTTGGCCGGGCGAAAGCGTTTCGTGGGGATTGAGGCAGTGGTTGGTTGGCACGAGCCCCTGGCGGCGCAGCACCTCGAGAATGCCCGGGATGCACCCGGCAAACCCGTTGGCGGCATCGAACACGGCGGCGTTCATGTCGGTTACCGCGGTGGCGCGGGCCAGCCATGACCGGTCAATCGATGGCTCGACGCGGGCGGACTTGATGTGTTCCAGCAATCCCACGGCGGCGCGGCTCCACACGCCCCAATGGCCGAGGAGACCCCCGATGATCTGGCGCACCTTGGGCTGGCCGTGGTGAGTGAATGGATACGGCGAGAGCAGATCGGTCACGATAGTGTCGTCGTTGCCGGTGTAGAGGGCGATGTCGTCGCGTCCGGCATCAATCACCGCCCGCACGACGTCGAGCGTCTGGTAGCGATTGAACGGAGCGATCTTGATGGCCAACACCCGTTCGATGGCGGCAAATTGCGCCCAGAAATTGCGCGAGAAAACGCGCCCGCCCACGGCGGGTTGGAGATAGAAGCCGATCAATGGCAGCTCTGCCGCGATGGTGGCGCAGTGCTTCAGGATGGAGGCTTCGGGAGCGTCCCCCCAGGCGGCCAGACTGAGCAAGGCGGCGTCGTAACCAAAGTCGCGGGCAAGCGTGGCTTCGCCCCACGCCTGATCGGTGCGCCCGCACACGCCGGCGATCTTGATGAACGGGCGGGGGGCGGCGGCCAGGCTTTCGTCAATGGTCTGACTGGCGAGTTCAAGCACCGGCGCGAGCAAGCCGTGACGTGGCTCGCGAATTTCAAATTGAGTGGAGTGGACCGCCACGGCCAGACCGCCGCATCCCGCATCGACGTAGTAGCGGGCCAGCGCACGCTGGTGACGCTCGGATAACTGGCGGTCGGCATCGAGTGCCAGCGGATGCGCGGGGATGGCCTGGCCGGCGAGCAGGTGGGTCCGCAAGTCGGCGATCGAGTCAGAAGTTGCCATCGCGGGTTTCGAAATGAGTGGGTTTGTTCAAAGTGCTGCCGTCGCGTTGCACGTAGTCGGCCACGGCCGCGATCATCCAGTCGAGATCGTGCGCGGGCGCGCCGTAGCGAGATGTGCAGGCATGGGCGTCGGACAACCAGGCGGTGGGTGCCGGTGTGCCGACGAAAACGGGTTCACGCTGGAAGATACGGCCGAAGGCGGCGGCGATATCGCGAACGGCAAATTTGTCCTTGCTGGTGACGTTCAACGGCACGGGTGGCGTGGCGGCGAGTTCGAGACTGCGAATGGCGACCGCCACCGCATCCGTTTGCCAGATCAGGTTGACCCAACCGGTCGTGAGATCGATGGGGTCGCCGGACCGCACGCGTTTGGCGATATCGACGAGCACCCCGTAGCGCAGTTCGCAGGCGTAGTTGAGACGAAAGAAACTGACCGGAGTCGCGTGCTGTTGGGCGTAGTAAGTGAACACCCGTTCGCGTCCGACGCACGAACTGGCGTATTCGCCCTGACACGCCAGTGGAGTTGACTCGTCGCAACCCGGCCCGTCGACGGCGGCAAACGGATAAACGCAACCGGTGGAGAACACGACCGTGCGGGCGGCCGTGCAGTGTCGCGCGACGATGCCGGGCACGATGGTGTTTTGCAGCCACGTGGCTTCAGGCGCGTCGGACGTGCCGAACTTTTGACCGGCGAGAAAGAAGATGTTGGCGGCGGGCGGGAGTTGCGCGACTTGCACCGGATCAGCGAGGTCGCAGGCATGGGTCACAATGCCCTCGGCTTCGAGGGCGGCCCGCACCTCGGGACGACTGAAACGAGATACGCCGATGACACGGGCGGACCGTTGGGCGGCATCGAGTGCCTGACGCAACATGAGTGCGAGCGTGGTGCCCATTTTGCCGCCTACCCCCAAAACAAGGTAGTCTCCGGAATGATATTTCACCGCCTCTACAACCGACTGCGGGGGGCGCGCCAACCATTGATCGATTGACTCATTTTCCTCTGGGCAAACTGGCTCCATTGCCCCAAAACGAGCCGTTCCCAACGGGGCTGCAAGTTATTTAATAACAGAACCTTGTAAATGAAATTTCATTGGCCTGTTTAACCGAATTTTTAAACATTGAAGATAATTGATTTCCACACGCACCCGATCTTTTTCGGGGAGGGCACAAAACCCGGAGAAACGGCGGCGAAGGTAAAACGAGCGCGCGCGCTCGGCATCGAACGCATGGTGGCGCTGGGCGATGTGTTGCGCTACGGCCGGGTGCCCGATGCCACCCAGTCGCGCACGCTCAACGACGAAATGGCGATGGTCGCGCAACGTGACTCCGATTTTTGGATACCCTTATGCGGCTTGAATCCACTGCTGGGGGAAAAGTTGGTGCGCGAGGAGGTCGACCGGTGTGTGGGCGGCATGGGCTTTCGGGGCTTGAAGCTGGAGATTTCCTGCAACGCCCGGGACGCGGCGATGAAGCCGGTGATGGAGGCGGCGCGTCATTATGGAGTGCCGGTGCTGCAGCACTCGTGGAGTCAGACCAACATCAAGGAACGTCGCTTTCATTCCGATCCCGAAGACACCGCCGAACTGGCCCGGCGCTGGCCGGACGTGACCGTGATCATGGCCCACCTGACGGGTTGCGGATACCGCGGGGTGCGGGCCGCCCGCGGATTGGACAACCTGTTCATCGATACCTCGGGCGCGGCGCCGGAGGCCGGACTGGTCGAATATGCCGTGGAGGAAATCGGAGCGCATCGCGTGCTCTATGGTTCGGATGCCCCGATCCGGGATCTGCCCGTCGCGATCGGGCGCATCACCGGGGCGGCGATCACCGCCCGGGCCAAACGCGCCCTGCTCTTTGAAAATGCGAATCAACTGCTGGCGAAAGGAGGCCGTGTATGACCTTGTTTGATACCAATGCCTGGATCGGGGAATGGCCCTTTGCGACGTTGCCTCAGCGCGACGCTGCGGCGCTGCGGAAACACTGGCGACTGCACGGCATCGCGGGCGGACTGGTCTCGTCGTTTGCCACGGTGTGGCCGGTCGATCCCATGCCCGGCAATCGGGCATTGCAGGCGGAGCTCGCGCGTCGAACCGGGGCCTATGCGCTGCCGGTGCTCAACCCGGGCGCGCCCGGTTGGGAGGCTCATCTCGAGGAGATCGACACGTGGGCCGACGTGCCGGCGGTGCGGTTGCTGCCGGCCTATCATGCCTACCGGCTGAACAGCCCCGCGGCACGCGAGGCGGCGAAAGCGATTGCGGCGACCGGGCGGCGGGTGGTGTTGACCATGCGCCTGCTCGACGAGCGCCACGAGCACGCTCAGTTGAAGATCAAACCACCCGCGCTTAAACAAGTGGCCGCCTGGTTGGAGGCCATTGACGGTCCGGCGGTGTTGTTGCACGGACTCACCCGTTGGGACATCGAGGCATTGAAACCCCAAAGCGGCCGGTTCGCCGCCGATCTCTCCTTCGCGGAGTGGGAGGACACGCTGGGCGTCGTCGGCGCGGTGATGGAACGCAAATACATGATGTTTGGTTCGCTCACCCCGTTGCATGTGACCCGGGCCCAAGTGGACAAAGTCACGGCATCCCCGGCGGGAGCGACCATGCGACGGTTGGTGGCCGACGGTAACGCCCGAAAGTTTTTCAAGTTATGAACGCTTCAGCCGACAAACCAGCCATCGCGGGAGGCAGCCCGACGGTGCAACCCGCGCCCGGTCGACGTCACCGGTGGGGCGGCCTCGAACTGGCCCGCTTGACCACGATGGTCGAGCAAGAGTCGCTCTTTTATTGGGGTGGCCCGCAGACCACGGAACTGCTCCGCCGGTTCACCGCGCTGTATCCCCTGGAGCACTGCATGCCATGTTCCTCCGGCACGGCCGCGCTGCATATCGCCGTGGCGGCGTTGAAACTGCCGCCCGGGTCCGAAATCATCGTGCCGGCGATCACCGACATGGGTTCGGTCATCGGCATCCTGTATCAGCAATTGGTGCCAGTGTTTGCCGATGTCGATCCGTTGACCGGCAATATCGACCCCGAGGATGCCGCCCGGCGAGTGACGGCGCGCACGCGCGCGATCATGCCGGTGCATTTGGCGGGCATGCCGTGTGACATGACTGCCGTGATGGCGTTGGCCCAGAAGCATGAGTTGCTGGTGATCGAGGATTGTGCGCAGGCCTGGGGCGCGACCTGGCAGGGACAGCCGGTGGGCCTGCAGGGTGACTTCGGTTGCTACTCCTTCAATGAATTCAAGCACCTGAGCTGCGGTGACG
Source organism: Synoicihabitans lomoniglobus (assembly GCF_029023725.1). Classification (GTDB taxonomy): domain Bacteria; phylum Verrucomicrobiota; class Verrucomicrobiia; order Opitutales; family Opitutaceae; genus Actomonas; species Actomonas lomonigloba. The sequence goes on along the minus strand of NZ_CP119075.1, from coordinate 2,285,789 downwards.
GCGGCATGGTGGGCACCAATCGCGATGACTTGGGACACGGCTTGTCCAAGTGGGGAGACAAGCACTACGACCGCGTGGCGGGGGGACGCAATCCGCCCACGTTGTCGCCCAACTATCGCATCACCGAACCGCAGTCGGCGGTCGCCTGCGGGCAACTGGCACGACACAACGATCTCGTGGCTACGCGCCGTCGCCTCGGGCTGCGGCTGAGTCGCGCCCTGGCGGCGCTCGACGGAATCTCGGTCGCGTTTGATACGCCCGACACGGCGTCGAGCTTTTGGTTTATGTTGCCACGGCTGGAGCCCGACGCCGTGCGAGTGAGCCGCAATGAGTTTGTCGCCGCGCTCAAAGCCGAGGGCGTGTTGAGCGAAGGTGCCTACATTCCGAGTCCGGTGCCGCACTACGCGTTGTTTCAAAATCACGACTTCTTTGCCGGAACCTGGCCACTGCGTGACACCGGTATGACCACGATGAACTATCGTGAAGTGAAGGTGCCGCAGGCGGAGGATTTGCTGGCGCGGTGCGTCACGCTCACGCTGCACGAAGGGTTGACGGAGACCTATGTCGACCAAGTCGCGGCGGCGTTTGCCAAGCTGCTCAATTTTTACGCGAACTGATTTTTTATCTCAATATACACGAAACACGCGAAGGCGGTATTTCGGTCGGAGCGGGCATGGGCGCGATGCCTTGTTCGCACCACGATAAGGCGAGTGGGGTTCAATTTCTCAACGACCTTTCGGGTATTTTGTGACTAGTTTAGGATCCCTCTCATGCCACGTCCTCGTTCGATTCTTGTTCATCTCCGACCCGCACAGCGGGCGGCATTTTTCACTCCCGCCATTGAAGCCGAAATGGCGAAACTGACGGATCAGTTTCACCTCTGGACGGAACCGGAAGTGAGTGCGGAAGTGTTGGCGGCCAAATTGGCGGAAACCGAAGCCGAAGTGCTCGTTTGTGGTTGGGCTACGCCACGGCTGCCCGAGCCACTGCCGGCCGCATTGAAGTATGTGCTCTATGTGTCGGGTTCGGTGAAGACGTTGGTAAGCCGGGATCACTTGGAACAAGGCGCGGTGGTGACCAACTGGGGCAACTCCATTTCCCGGATCGTCGCGGAAGCGGCGTTGATGCATGTTTTCAACACCCTGCGGGCCACGGCGCACTGGACCCTGCGCATGCACGTGGAGAAAGGGTGGGATGAAGATGCGCCGCCGGCCGGATCACTGTTCGGGCGCAACGTCGGTATTTATGGCTTCGGGTTTATTGCCCGGGAACTGGTCAAACTCCTGCGGCCGTTTGGCGTCGAAATCATGACGCACGCGCCGGGTATGCCTGACGATGTCTTGAGGGAATTCGGCGTCGCGCGGGCGATGGACTTGAACGACCTTTTCGCGGCTAATTCCGTGGTGGTGAATCTCGCGCCGCTTACGGCAGAGACTCGGGACAGCATCGGTTTGGAACAGCTGCGACTCCTGGATGTCGGCGAGGTGTTGGTCAGCGTGGGCCGAGGTCCGGTGATCAATGAAGACGCATTGCTCACGGTGGCGGCCGAAGGACAGGTGCAGTTCGCACTCGATGTATTTCATCAGGAGCCACTGCCCGCCGATTCTCCCTTACGGGGACTGACGAACGTGATGCTGACCCCACACCGGGCGGGTCCAACGGATGATCGCATGGTCGACGCCGGCGAATTTGCGCTGGCCAATCTGCGCGCCTACGTGAACGACGAACCCTTAAGGGCCGTCGTCACGCCGGAAATCTACGACGCCGCCACCTAGGGCGGGACTTCAAGTAAACAGTTCCCGATGCACGGCGCGCACGCTTTCCGCGATGTGATCGGCGTCTTCGGTGGTGTAACGCCATCCGATGGGCAGGGCGATGAATCGTTGGGTGAGGTCCTCCGTTACCGGAAAATCCTCGGCCCGATAGCCGACCGCAGGCCATGGTTTGATGTCACGAAACGGTGATACCGCCGGATGGTGGGCCCGGCCGGTGAGCAAATATTCGCGACGGTATTGGGGATACGTGCCCGTGCGCTGCTGACAATGCACCTCGCGTTCATCGAGTGCGGTGCGAAACGCTGGCACGACCTTGGGATCGTCGAGGTAGAAGTAGATTTCGAATCCGAAATCACCCTGGGGATCGGGGATCGTGCGCCACGTGACGCCGGGCAATTCTCCTATGCCCTGACGGACTCGATCCTGGATCATCCGACAGTGGGCGCGGATGGCGTCGACCTTGCGCAGTTGCGCGAGTGCGACGGCGGCGGTGAGTTCCGACATGCGAAATTGAGCCCCGGAAAACGCCGGTTCCTGTGGCGGAGTCACGGACGCGTGATAGGGACGATATTGGCCCAGGTCGGACATGCGCACGGCGCGCTCATAGGTGCGCAAATCGCGGGTCACGAGCAGCCCCCCCTCGCCGGCGGTCATGGCTTTGTTGTGTTGAAAGCTGTAGATTGCGACGTCGCTCCACGTGCCCACGGCCCGCCCGCGGTAAAACACGCCGGGCGCTTCGGCGCAGTCCTCCACCACAAACAAACCCCGACGATGGGCGGCCTTGATGATCGGGTCCATGTCGGCGGCGACGCCCTGAAAATGCACCACCAACACGGCGCGGGTGCGCGACGTGGTAAGCCGATCGATTTCGGCGGGATTGAGGCACAGGCTGTCGTCGATCTCGGCGAGCACGGGCAGCGCGCCCAGACGCACCACGGCGGTGACGCAGGACAACCAACTCCATGCCGGCACGATGACCTCGTCGCCCGGTCCGATGCTGATGGCGGCCAAGGCGGTTTCCAGCGCGGCGGTGCCACTGGAGACGGCGAGGGCGTAGTCGGTGCCGATCCACGCTTTGGCCTCGTTCTCCAATTGCGCGGCAAACGGTGGTGGTCGTTCCGGATCGTTGCCGTAGTAGCGAAAGAGTTCGCCGCGACGCAGCGCATCCAGAACCAAAGTTTCTTCTTCGGCGCCGACGGCGGCGGAGCCCAGTCCGGGCGGGGGACGACGGTAAATGGGGGAAGTCTTCACGATGAAGGTGGGGTTAAAGTGGGAGAGGAGGAGAGCGACGTGAGCGCCGCAGTGAAATTTTTCAATTTGAACACGAAACCAAATTCCACCGCCACGCGCCACAGGGCCTGACGGTATTCGTCGTTGTGCGCGGCACTTTCGCGGCTTTCCACGGCGGTGGTGGCCTCGGCAATGGTGGAGCAGAGGTAACCCCGACGACGCATGTCGACCATGCCGGCGGGCGACATCAACAGGCACCAATTGATCGCGAAGCCGATGTAGATGAGATGATTGATGCCGCGTTCGCGGCACGCGGCGTGCAGAGCATCGGCGTCCTCCACAACGGGTTCGCCCTCGCGTGGGGCGGCTTCCGGCGCGAGGGAACGGTTCGCCAGACCGATGGCAACATCGGCTTGGTTGGCCGCGCCGGGAAAGACCTCGCGGGCGCGGTAGGCGGTCAAGGCGTTCCAGGTTTCATCGGGAACGGCGGGCTCTTTTGCCGGGGGCGGGGTGCATCCGGACACATGATACACCGCCAGGCCGGCCGCGCGCACGGTGGTCAACAGCGGCGGAAACACGTCGCGCAAAATGTGACGGGTGGTGGTGAGGTAAGGCACGGCGTGCACCCAACCCGGCAAGGTTCCCGGGGCGGGAGGCGTCCAGGCGTGCATGACCACGACGGCGGTGTGCGCCGCGGAGAACTCCAACGTGGGCCGATGCCACGCGGAGTCATGCGGACCATCGAATTGATGGTAGGATGAAACGGGACATCGAAAACGAACGGACATGAATCTGTGACAATGCCGGGGGGCGGAAATCAAGTAGTGGCGGCAGTGGCGCGGCGCGCCAGACGCCGCAGACCAAACCCGAGGATCAGAAGAATCACCCCGGCGATTAAGTTGATGCGGGCCGGCGCGACCGGCGTTGACGGGAGGAATGTGCTCAGCGCGAGCACCACCCCGAGAATCAAGCACACCGTGCCGATGAGGCCGTAGACCTGCATGGCTCCGCCGCCGTAGGTGTTTTCATCGGCGATGACCGGAGTCTGTAAATCGCGCTCGAGCTCGATCAGGCCGGCGTGCTTGGGATCGTCGGCGCGGAACCAACGGGCGGAGGCCGCGAACACGACGGAAGCGACCACCGCCTCCACGATCATGTTACGTGCGAAATCGTGCTCGGGAAACACGCCCATCACCATGAGGACGATGGCCACCACCAGGGCGGCGGACGATGAGGCGATGGCGGACCACCACGGGGTGCGGCGGAATATCATGCCCAACGCCACGGGCATTTGGAATGACGCCGTGAGTGAGAAATAGATGAGGGCAAACTCAAACGCGCCGCCGAACCGCGGAATCACGAACGCGACCACGACACCCAGCACCCCCACGATCGTCATGGTCAGCCAGGCCACGCGCAGCTGCGCTTTTTCGCCCAACGTTTTGCCGGTGAAGCGACGACGCAACGGCACCACGATATCGCGGGTGATGGTGGCAGCGAGCCAGTTGAACGCATCATTGGCCTGACCCAGCGTCGCGGACAAGATCGCTGAAACGACGAACCCAATCATGCCGTGGGGCAACAACAGCAGCGCCAAGCTGACGAAGGACGCTTCGGCGGGATTGGCAAACTGCGGCCAGATCGCGCCCATGTCGGGGAACAGCACCCGGGCGGCCATGACGGGCAGAATCCACATCAGCGGGCCCACCAAACTCAGGCCGCAGCAGAGCAGCGCCATCTTCCGCGCACCTCGTTCGTCGGGCACGCTATTGTAGCGCTGCACCAAGTGCCACGCCACATTGTAGCCGAGCATCATGTTGATGGTGTAGCCGATGAGGAACCACGGGTTGGCCGCCGGTCCCTGGAGCGAGAAGTAGCCCTCGGGAACTTCCGCGAGCAACCGCTTCACGCCGGCGATGATGCCAGCGCCTTCCCCGAGATGCAGATACGAAACCGGGAGAATGATCAGCGTCATCACGCCGATGATGATGCCCTGCACGGCGTCGGAGAGCACGGCGGCCCACAATCCGCCCACGGCGGTATAGAGCACCATGACAATGCCCGTGACAATGGTGAGGGCTTGAAAGCCGCTCAGCGTCAGCGGACCGACGGTGAAGCTCACATCGTTCAGTCCCAACGCCGTGGATACAAAAATACACAGGATGTAGAGTCCCTGGCCGATGCCGACGATGGCGGGGATGACGGCCGTGAGGGAGTAGAAGTAGGTCGTGCCGGGCGAGAAGCGACGGGTCAGAAACTGCAAAGGTGACGACAGACGGCAACGCCGCCACATCTTGGCGAAATAGAGAAATCCGACGAGGTAGGCCCACGTGGCCGAAGTAAAGATCAGCGCGGCGCCGATGCCCCATTTATAGGTGAAACCGGCGGCGGCCACGAACATGAAGGCGGAGAAGCCGGAGACCCAGTTGGAGAGGCCGGCCAGGAACCACGGAATCTGACCGCCGCCCTCAAAGTAGTCGTCGGTGTTCTTGTTGCGTTTCGCGGCGTAGAAGCCGACGAAAATAATGATGCCAAAGTAGAGCGCGATGAGCGCGTAATCGAAGGCGTTGACGGTGTTGAAGTCGGGAAGATCCACGCGAATTTAGCTGACGATGATGGAAGGGAGATCGGGCGTGGCGTCGATGGCTACGCGTTGAGTGGTGCTGGCTTGAGTCACGGAGACGGTCCACCCGGTGGCCGTGGCGGTGACTTCGGTCAGGGGCGCAGGGCCGCGGGTGGCGCGAGCGGCGCTCACGGTGAGAATCGTGTGCCGGGCGGCGGCCGCAGACTCGACTTCGGCAAACGGAAACACGCCGGAAGTGGCGGGCAAATCGTGCCGGTCCACGCGGGTGGAGAGTGACGGCAAACCGTGCACGGAGGCCGTGAGGGCGGCATGAGGGCGCACGATGGTGAATCCGGTCGCGGTCGCCTGTGCCTCTCCGCGTCCGTCTTCGTTGTAGACCTGGAAACGAACCTGCACGGGAGCGGGGTGGGCGTCGTCGAGGGTGACGCGATCGAGGAGAATCAAAACATCGGGTTTGAGCAGCACGGCAGAGCGCTCGACGCGTTGCACGGTGTCGTTGACGAGTTGATACGCCGGTGCGGCCTCGCTGGTGACCGTCATCCATCCGGGGCCCGTGGCATAGGCGCGAACCTTGGCGGAAGCCCACGAGGAATTCGTGCCTTCGCTGCCGTCGTGATACTGGTGTCCCTGTCCATCAATGAGCACGGCCGTGTGGGCCTCGGTGAGACGCAGCACCCATTGGGGGTGCGTGGGAATGTAGGACGCTTTGAACGGATCGTGAAACAGCCGTTCGCCGTGGGCCTTGAAAATAACGCTGTTGCGATCCGCGTGTTCGTGGTTGGCAGGACCGCCGGAACGCAGGGCCACCACCGTGTCGGCCGCAGTCCAGCCGGTGCGGGAAATGACCCAGTCGTTGTTCAGGCGCACATCGAACCACTCGTCGGGGAGCGGGGCGGTGGGGGCGTCGCGATCATACCAGATCGCTCCATGATAATGCCGCATGCCGCCGAGGTGTTGAGAAATGTGACTGGAAATGGGGTCGTCGGCCACGCGGCCGATCCAGGGTGTCACGGTGGCATCGACCCCGTGGACGCCGGAGTCGCCAAAATTGACCGTGTCGTTTTCGGGCACGATCGTGCCCTTCGGGGTGGCCGTGTAGGCCTTGGTCTCATGGGGATTCGACACCGGCGCGCCCAGCGTGGGCATCGTCATGACGGCGGCGTAGCGAGACGTGCCGGGATAGTTGATGAGCGCGCGATCGTCGATGCCGAGGCGGCGGTGCAGGACTTCGGCGAGCAGGGCAAGATGCAGCGTGGTGTAGCCCCAGTAGCCGATGCCTTCGTCGTAGGATCCATCGTTCCCATACATGACCGAAAACGCCTTCGCGCTCTGGCGGGACATCTCCAGCCATTTGTTGGCTTCCGGATGGCGGCCGTGCAGCCAAGTGGCCGCCATACCCAGCGCGCAAGTGGGAATGATTTTCAGGTTGGTGGCGTTGAGGATGAGGGGCCAGCGGCTGAAATCGATGTCGATGGCGATGTCGTCCCGTGCGCGGTCAAAGCCCCAGCCGCGCACGCGGTCGGGATACTTCAAACCGTAGAGTGAAAGGTAGCAGGCGGGGGCGCCCTTGGTGGCGATGTTGTCCTCAGCTTCGGCAATCTCCTCGGTGGTGAGTTCATCGCCCAGCCAATCGAGCGCGCAGCAGGTGGCGATGGTGGCTTCGGGGGCGCGTTGGAAACCGATGATGTCGGTGCCGCCCTCGATGAAATAGTCCCACGTGGGGTAGTCCATCAACCGGCGCAGGGCCAGGCGGGCGATATCCAAGTGCGGTTGTTGGGCGTAGATCGCGTAAACGAAAGCGGAACGCTCGAGAATCTTGCGCGCCCGCGCCTGATCGATGACGCGATTGGTGAGACGCAACTCGTGTTCCAGAAAATGGCGGTCGTCGGCGAGATCGACCTCCGTGAGCTCCCGGCGTAAATCGGCAAAGCGCGGCAGATCGAGGTTGGCGCGAATGTGGGGCACATCAGCTCGGTCGAAGAGCAGGCCACCCTGCGGGTTGGGCTTGACGACGGAATCGGCGGGAGGGAGTTGCGCAGAGGCCCGGGAAGTGCCCAACAGCGGCAAAGACGCAACTAAGGCGGAGGAACGCAGGAAGGATCGGCGGGTGGTAGGCATCAGGGAAAAGGGGGCTTCGTTATTCTTCCTCTTTATCTTTCGTCTTTCGCGTTATCCTCGTGGCGCGGTTGGCGGCCGTATTCCGGTTGGCGGGGAGAAGGAGAAAGAAGAAAGAATAACGAGAAAGATAAGGGGGGGAGGGCTCGGGGTTGTCGTCGATCGACGCCCCGACGGTAGATTCTTCTTACTTACTACTTGTCACTTGTGACTTTGCGCGTGGCAGCGCGCTCTACGGGTTAAGATCGATGGGATCGGTCGGCTCCTGGAAATGGGTGCGGTAGGTTTTCTTGCTGGCGGAGAGTTTCAGGAACGCGTCGAGCGGCACGACTTCGACCTCATCGGACAGGTTTTCCAAGATGGTCGCGACCTGTTCGATGGTGGTGCGCTCGCGCACGTGCATGAGCAGGAAGTAGGGACGCTGCGGATTCAGCCGCAGGAGTTCTTCGAGATCAGCGGCGGCTTCTTCGGTCGGGCGATTGACGCCGAGGTAGTAGTCGTAGCTGAGAAACGGACGCCCATCGCGCAGATCAAAGGTGCGTGCCGTGCCATAGCCATTGATGAACCCGAGCACGTCGGGAAACTCGTGATAGTAGCGATCGACGAGCTCCTTGGGCAGGTCCGTGTTGCCGACGTGGCGGTTGCCTTCGGAGTAGTCCATGATCTCCATGATGCGCAAATCGAGCGTCTTCATGAGTCCGCGGGCGTCGGACATGAGCGCGGGGAATTTGTCGGCCGGAATGGACTTGGGATACATGTAGCCGGGGCCACTGAGGCCGGCGATGAAGTAGTCGTTGGGCGTCTTGTCTTCGTAGAAAAACTGGAGCGCAGGCGGGCTCATCCAGGACCAATTCATGAGCACCTGCCAACCGTAGGGGATGCGTCCGCGGCCGGGTTTGGTCCAGGCACCGATGCCCATGGAATCGGTGGCGATGGCAGCGACGTAGACCTTGTCTTCGGCGACGAGCGTGGCATCGGGCTCGACGGTGTGATTGTTGGTGAACTCGAAATCGGGCGTGAGCGGAATTTGCGACGTGAACGAAACGTTCGGCAGGTTGTGCAGGCCCTCCATTTTGAGTCCGTAGTTGCCGACGAGCGTGGTATGCTGGCCCTCGGTGTCCTTGCCGTAGGAGTGCCAGCCGAGCACAATACTGGCCGGGTTTTGGCCGGCGAGCACGCGGTTGAGCAACGCGAGTTGTGCCGGGTGCTTGGGATTGGCGGACAGGTCGGAAAAGAAGGCGCGTTGCTGCACACCGAAATCGGCGATGCCGGGTTTCATCACGGCGCCGTATTCGCCGCCGAGCACGACGTAGAAATCACGGGAGCAGCGTTCGTAGTAGCGATCGTAGGCCCATTGGTAGATTTCGGCGTCATCTTGACCTGTGAACTGGTCGCGCAGATCGACCACGACTTCCAGACCATGACGGGCGGCGAGATCGAGTTGGTCGGAGTTGACCACGAGCAGGTCTTCCACGCCGGCGATGGTGAAGGCGACGATGAGGGAGGAACGCACCGCCTGGTCCCACACCACACAGCCCCGGGCGGCGGTGCTGAAACGGCTCAAGGCGGCGTCGAGGTCACCGGGCTCCAAACGATCCCAGGCGACACCGTGGCGGCGTTCCAGGTAGCCGATCAAGGGACCGGCAATCTCCCACTGCCAGTCGGCCGGGTATTCGAGATAGATCCGGGGCGTGGAGCGGTTGGCGAGACCCTGCAGCGAGAGTAAGGTGGCGTGGGCGGGCAGGTCGCCGTCCAGTCGCCAATTATCGGATACCGGAATCAACGTGGCGGAGGCCGGAGCGTGATCGGCGACCGCGATGGTCGGCGGCGCACCGCGGAGAGCGGTGCACGCGGCGAGAACGAAGAGAGGCAGGAGTCGGAGGCGTCGGAAGGACATGAGACAAGGCGGATTATTCGGTGACGCGTTGGAAAACATGAACGACGGGCCGGGGACGGGTGCTGCGGAGGTCGAAGACGGTCAGCACGCGACCGTCGGGCGACACCTCATACTGACTGAGGATGTTGACATCCCGGGGGCCTTGCTGGGTTTCCAGGGTAAGCTCGGTCTCGAGTCGCAGGACGCGGTCGCCATCGACGAATTTGGCGCGCACGGTTTTGGTTGAATCGGGTTCGGTGTAGGCACCGAGGTGACGGTTGTCGGCCCACCACGGCACGGCCACGGTGGTGGATTCCGCCGTGAGATCGAGGGTCATGGATTCGTGGTGATTGCGGCGACCCGTAGTCAGGTCGCGGGCGATGGTGAGTTGGTCTCCGATGCGGGAAATGGTGAGCTGGCTGGAGCGCCACGGGCTCAGGTCGGTGCTGCGCGCGGCATCGAAAGCCCACGTGCCCACGAGGGCGGAACGGTCAGCGGCGCGGAGGCTGGAAAGTGAGAGAGTCGCGAGGGCGACGAGAAGAAACGTGCGGGCGGAAACGGACATCGGGAACGGGAGAAGGTTAGAAAAAAGCCGGCTCCCGATGAGGAAGCCGGCTTTGTAACTAGAGACTAAGTTCGAAACCTATTGGTTTAGAAGTTCAGCGTAGCGGACGCGGAGATCAAACGACCTTCCTGGATGCGGTAGAGGAGGCTACCGTCCGGGTTGGCCACGAACGGAATCAGGCCGTCGTGGTTCGTGAGATCCTTGACGTTCAACTGGAAGTCGAAGGAACGTTCGTTCTTCAACTTGTAGGACATCCGGGCGAACACATCGATATGGGTGGTCGAAGGAGCGTAGAACGGCTTGTTGATGTCCAAGGCGTAATCACCCAGCTCGTTGACGCCCACTTCGAAGCCGATGCCGGTTTCGTCCTGCCAGCGGAGGCCACCACCAACGGTGAGATCGCCGAACCACTTCAGGATACCGTCTTCGGCGCGACCGAAGTTGTAGCTGGTGTTGAGGGCGAAACGCCATTCGGCCTGCTCTTTGGCGGGGCTACCGTCTTGGAGCGCGGCGCGTTGGACGGCTTCGACAATGCTGGTCTGCGCGCGATCGGCGAGCGTTTGGGTGGCACCTGCATCGATGAAGTAGTTTTGCGCGAAGCTGCTGTTGACCCAGTTCGCGAGAACGAACTCGTCAACATAACGCTGCATCTCCGGGTAGGTGTTATCGGCAATCGTTTCCTGCTGACCCGCCGTGAAGAGGATCGTCCACTCGGGGATCGGGTTGTAGGCGATCTCGACTTCCATACCTTTGGCAGTGAAGTCCTGCGTGCCGGTGTCGGAAGAATTGCGCTGGGTGGTCGCTGCATCAGCGTTGTTCCAGTCGACCTGGAAACCATTGACCGCGATCACGCCGGCGGGAGGCAGAACGGCTTGCACTTGGGCAGCCGTGAAGCCTTGCGCGACGTTGGCGGGATTGTTGAGTTCGTGAGCCAGACCGAGCAGGATACCTTCGGACGCGTTAATGGCGCCATCCTCGTAGCGGTTGTTGACCACGGCGGATTCAAACCAGTTGAACCGGGCGGACAATTTGCCGTCGAGAGCTTCGACAATGAAGCCATATTCTTCGGTCACACCGGCGGTGGCGCCGACGGTATCGTTGAAGATGGTGACATTACCACCGGTGGGGCGGAAGTTGTCCGCGGCACTCTTGTAGACGGAGAGCTCGAACGGCATGCGATCGCGGAGGAACGGAGGCGTGTGCACCATGATCGAATACGAGGTCGTCTCGTCGTCAGCCGTGATGGCATGCGGACCTTGAGGACCGGCGAGGTAGTCGGGGTCGAGCGTGTCCTTAATGTCCGTGCGGGCATTGGCCACGCCGATACCGGTTCCGGCAGCCTTGTCGCTACGCCAGGTGCCGGTCAGGACGACGGTGTTGTCCCAGATCGAGTGCTGACCGATGAACACTTCGGAATCAACGGTGTTGATGTCCTTGTTCGCGTGAGACGCGGCCGGCCAGCTGTTGGGCTGGAAGATCGTGTTCACAACCGTGTCGAAGTTCACGAATTTGCCGGTGGTGGGATTCCAACCGGTGAAGTTCGCCGCGATGGGCGTGTTGCTCATGTTGGTGCGTTGGCGGCCAAAGGGAACTCCTCCGATATTGGCTCCGGCGAGATCGCTGATGGAGTTGATGTTCAGGAAGTTCATGTCATTGCCCACGGGCAGAGCGAACTCTTGACCGCTGCGTTGCGTCGCCGAGTGGTGACCAGGCAGGTTAGTGTCGAGGTCATACGTATCGACCGGGTCGGCCCGGGCCGAATACAGGGTCTGATTGTAGTGGGTGCTCGAGTCGAGCAAGCCGGTCAGGGTGAATTTACCCAGGGCTTTGGTCACCCAGCTGTCATCGTCCATGAAGTCGTCGAAGCGGAGTTCCGCATAACCTTGGAGGCGCGTGGCGTCGCGATCATTGTAGATGCGATTGCCACCCGATCCACCACCCATGATCGGACGGCCGAACGTAGGATTGGGAATCAATTCTCCTTGGGCGGATCCATCCTTCGAGGCCAGCATGTAGGCATTGGGATCGATGTAGATCGTGCGCTGCTGGACACCTTGGAGGGAGTTGTTACCCATGCTTTCGAAGGTCTGCTCATTGTAGGAGAATTCGAAACCAACGCGGTTATCGAGGTAGTTGCCTTCGATGCTGGCGGTGTAGTTTTCCCAATCGGCGCGCTGTTGAGCGGTGCCGCCGGAGAAGAGATTCTCGCGGTAATCAAAGATGCTGCGATCGGTGATCTGGCTGGAAACAAAACCATTGCTCCAGAAAGCGGCGGATCCTTCAGGAACCCGCGTGCCGTCGGAACGATAGCCGCCCGTGCGACGAATGATGTTGGTCTCGTCCCAGGCCTTGATCCGCATCCACTGACCCCAGTTACCACTCGTGATCGGGAAGTAGGAACCCCGTTGATCGGAAGGAGGGAGATCCTTGTCGATCGTGGATACGAGGTAGTTGTGGCCACCAAACGTTGGATCTGGGTTGGAGGGATCCTGATAGAATCGGTAAAGTCCCACGGACGCACCGCCACCGGAGGAGAGGTGAATTACGTTGGAGTTAGCGATGCCGGGGAAGAAGTCGCCGGTGCCACGGAAGATGGCCGCACCTTCGGCGGGATCGCCGGCGATGGGCTTGCCCAGGTTGATCCAAGGCGTGATACCGTCATTCGGTGGGACGTAGTCAGGATTCGAGGAGTGGCGATCGCCGATCTCCGCGCTGCCGCGAGCGGTCAGGCCGAAGGGGAGTTTGACGGTCGCAGCGACAAACAAGCGGTTGTCTTTGAGGAACGCCTGCTTCTGCTCGTAGCCTTTGTCTTCGGAAAGCGCCGCAACGCGAACCGCGAGATGATCACCAATCATTTGATTGTGACGCAGCGAGTAGCGAGCCGTGCCGTATTGGTCGGTCTCGAAACGCACGCGACCACGGTTGCCGAGGAAGTCGGCCTTGATGGTCGAAGCGTTGACGATACCACCGGGGCTGCCGAGACCGTAGAGGGCCGAGTTGGCGCCACGTTGCACCTCAATACGGTCGGTATTGAAGGTATCAAACGGGATGTTGGTGATGAAGTAGTCGCGGGTGAGGTCAGCGCTGGCGAGACCACGCACGCGGGTCAGACCACCACTGGGGTCATCGCGTTGTTGCTCAGGAATCGGGTTGGCACCTTGGGAGCCGGAGTGGTTACCGCCGAGACCACCGATTTCGGTGTTCGGGGTGAAGATGAGCACATCTTCGAGATTGTTGGATCCGGTATCGCGAAGGAATTCTTCGTTCACGATGGAGATCGAGGAGCCGATATCACGCATCTCGGTGCGCAGGCGGGTGCCGGCGAGCGTCGAGGTGGATTGATAACCGACGTCGGAGTCGCCGGTGACTTCAAACGGGGAGAGAACGACGACGTTTTCGTCGTCGATATCTTCCTGGGAAGCCACCTGCGCAAACAGACCTCCGGCGGAGATCGCTAGGCATGGCAGGAGTCGCCATGGCTTAGTGCAGTTTCTATTCATTGTCTTGGTGTTTTAGTTTGGGTTTGGGGAAGCTAAGTCGGACGGGCGAGGCACCCGGGTCATAGCAAAGTGTTGGGGGTTGAAGAAACGACGTATAGTCGGCGAATGGTTCGTCAGTCCTGCTCGTAAGCGGGACGGAGAGTGGGGGAGACGGACAGGCCGATACGGCCGGTGGCGTCGGGGTTTTCGATGCGCCAGACGAGGTGATCGATGACCTTGCGGACCAAGGTCGAAAGGTTGATGTCGATCGCGGCGGGGTGATGCTCGAGATTGTTGTAAATCACGGGGTTCAAATTCCCCAGGATGGCATCGAAATCCTTGCGGGGCTGAAGGCCGGCACTACGCAGGGCACGGAAAAATGCCCCCGCCACGTGATCGACCGGCAGATAAAGTCCGGTGGGTCGGGGTTTGAGGGCGACCAAGCGATTCACGAGCGATTCGGTTTCGCTGTTCAAAGGCGCGATCTCCAAGTAGCTGACCCCGGGCTCATCTTCGCCGAGGACGCTGGTGGCTTTGAGGCCGAGCTCCTGGGCGCGTTCCAAAAAGGCGCGCACCCGGCGAACGTTGGCGCTGTAGCTGGGATCGGTCGTAAGCACGGCGACGGTCTTGTGCCCGCGCTGCGCGAGATAATCGGCGGCCATGCGACCGTTTTCTTCGTTGTTCGGTTCAACGTAGTCGCCGGGAAAGTCGTCCGAACGGCGGGTCATGAACCAGACGCAGGGAATGTGGGCGAGCTTGGCCATGACCTCGGGGGAGGGAGCCATGCCTTGAATGATCACGCCGTCGAGTTTGCTGTCAGCCAGGGCGCGCGGCAGTTCGGCGGGCGAGTTGGAGAACAACATGTTCAAGTCCACCCGACTCACCGGATTCACCTCTTGGATGGCCGACATGCGCTCCTGAAACCAATTGAGGCTGGGGTTGTCCGCTTTGGCGCCGACAAACCACACGCCGAGATTGAGGATGGACGGCTTTTTGGTTTTCGGTCCACGCCGCCGACTGACCGGGGCGGGCGTGTAGTCATGCTTTTTCATGACCGCTCGAATCCGCGCCAAACTTTCCGGGGCTACGATATCGGGTTGGTTGATCGCCCGGGAAACAGTGGAGGGCGAAACGGAGGCCTGCTTGGCAATATCAGTGAGAAGCATCGTGGGGTGTGAAATGAAATTTCATTTAAAAAAGATGAAAAATATGCCGTAAAGTCAAGTAGTTTTCAGGCTACGTTTTGAACAATTCCTGAAAATGGGCGTCACACGGGGCTAACTCGCGGGAGCGCTCGGTCGTGATCCGGCGGCGCAGCCGGTCCGAGCAGTCTCCGCGGGACGTTTTACGAGTGAAACCAGACCGGTGGGATTGATTCGCGACGTTTGTTTCGGTGGGCGTGGCGATCGCTTTTTTGCCCAATAATCAGCGACCACTGTGCTTGCGGGATGAGTGCGCGAAAACCATGAAAGTTCGCAAATTGCATGGGCTGGGTGCTCCAATGGGGACGCAGTGTGGATCTGGGATAAAATTCATAAGGCCTTATAAATGAGAGGCTAAAAATGAATTGAACGATCCATGAAGACGGTCGTGAAATTTCAATTCATGAGAAATGAATGAAAAAACATGAAAGTATTGCCTGAATTGCAGACGTATGCCACCTCTTTGCTTTGCGCTTGAGTCCGGCTGCTCGGGCGCGAAGTCCGTCATTTCATTCCCCCGTTTCGTTCGTTCTACCTCTCGCGGTCTGTGCCCCGGCCAGGCTGTTTCTCCAACTTATTTTCCCGTGTCTGATTCTCGTTCCGCCCCGTTACCGTTCAAGCAAGGTGCCTCCTGGATATGGTCGGCGGAAGGCACTCATGCCGAATCGCCCGTCGGCGCGGAATCGCCTTCGCATTACAAGGTGCGCCGGTTTCGCCGGGAGTGGGAGCTAGCTGATGCCGCCGACGCGCACGGGGTGATTCACGTGAGTGCGGACAGCCGTTACGTGCTTTATTGCAACGGTGCGTTTGTGGGTCGGGGACCCGCGAAGGGCGATATTCATCACCATTTTTATGATTCCTACGACATTGGTCCGTTTTTGCGGACGGGTCGCAACGTGATCGCGGCGTTGGTTTGGGACATGTCCAGCGTGGCCCATCGGCCCACGGCGTTGGGCGCACCGTGTTCCGTGATGACCTATGCCGGGGGATTTTTACTCCAAGGCACCGTGGCGGGGGCGGGCGCCGATGAGGTGCTCGACACCGGACGGGGAGGTTGGCGCGTGGCAATCGACCAAGCTTATCGGTTTCAGAATGATGGCACGCGTTTCGAAGGCTATCACGGCTATTTTGAAGAGCGGGTGGATACCGAATTGCCGCAGGGTTGGCTCGATGCCGGGTTCGATGCGTCGGCGTGGGCGGACGCGACCACGCTTTATCCGGCGGAGCGGCGGGAAGAACGTCGCGACCCGGCCAGCCCGTATGGTCTCGTTCCCCGGTTGATTCCTCCGCTCGAGGAGGGCGCACCGGTGACCTTTGCGGATGCGTTTCTCCCGGGCGGAGGAGCGTTGAGCGCGGATTGGGCGAAGTTGTTGGACAACTCCTCAACCGGAGCGCCAGCGACGGCGACGCTGCCGGCGCACAGCGAGATCGAAGTGATATTTGACACCGGCACGATCACGACCGGCTATCCGCTCCTGCGCGCCGCCGAGGGCGCGGGGGCAACCGTCAGGCTGACCTACGCCGAGGCCCTGCGGTTGCCGTGGGACACGCCCGAGGCGGAATTGTTGGGCGAGCAACAACCCTTGGAGAATCTCGCCTCGCATTTCGCCGACGAGGGCACGGGGTGGACCTTTGATCGCCGCGGCCGCATCTCGGGTTGGTCGGATGTTTGGCGCCCGGCCGGTGATGCCGACGCGACCTACGAGCCGTTGCATTGGCGGGCATTTCGTTATGTCAGCCTGCACCTCAAGACCGGCGCCCAACCGCTCACCTTGCGGGCGGTGAGCTACCGTTACTCCGCTTATCCGTATGAGGAAAAAGCGGACTTCGCGTGCGCGGATGCCAGTTGGTCGAAAATATGGGACGCGGGCCTGCGCACGATGCGACTGTGCTCCCATGAAACGTTCGAGGACTGTCCGCACTACGAGCAGATGCAGTATGCCGGGGACACGATGATCACGTCGCATCTCGGTATGCTCACCAGCGGCGATTACCGTTTGAGTCGGCAGGCGTTGTTGCAGTTTGATTGGTCGCGCGGACCGGAGGGGCTCACCCAAAGCCGGTTTCCCTCGCGCTTGTTGCAGGTGATCCCGTCGTGGTCCCTGCACTGGATCACGGCGGTGCGCGACTTCGGTCTTTGTAGCGGAGATCTCGATACGGTGAAAGAAGTCCTGCCCGGCATGCAGGGGGTGCTGGATTGGTTTCGTCGGCATCGCGACGTCAGCGGACTCCCGGCGAAGTTGCCCTATTGGAACATTACCGATTGGTGTCCGTGGTGGCCGCGCGGGGTGGTGCCAGGTGCCGATTCCGACCCCACGTGTATCATCGCCTCGCAATGGATTCTGGCGCTCGACGAAGTGGCGCAAATGTGTGATTGGCTGGGGCGCGACGCGGAAGCCGCGACGCTGCGGGAGGAAGCCGCGGTTGCCCGGCAACAGCTGCACGAGTTGTTCTGGTCCGAGACCGAGGGACTGTATTTCGATCGTCCGGGTGGCCCGGAAGTCAGTCTCTACGGCAACGCGTGGGCCGTGGTGTGTGGGGCGGCGAACGACGCGACGTGCGAACGCCTTAAGCAACGTTTTCCGCACGACGAGAAGTTGGCCCCGGGATCGTTTTTTGCGTGGCACACCGTGTTCACCGCCATGGTGCGCATGGGCACTTACGACGAAATGCCGAACCTGCTCGGGCCGTGGCACGAATCCATCGCGCTGGGTCTTGATACCTTCGTCGAGGAGAACAGTTATTGGCGCTCGTTGTGCCATGCCTGGAGTGCGCACCCCGTGTTGGAGTTCCTCAACCGCGTGCTGGGGGTGCGTCCCACGTCGCCGGGCTTTGCCACCATCCGGGTGCAGCCGCATCCCTGCGGTTTGCCCTGGGCCAAGGGCCGGGTGTGCACGCCGCGCGGCATGGTGAGAGTCGATTGGCGTCGGGCCGGAGATGAGTGGCGGATCTCCATCGATTCCCCGCCGGACACCCCGGTGGAAATCGTGCTGCCCGACGGTTCGGTGCACGAGTCGCCGGGGGGCGCATGGAGCTGGGGGGCGAACGCATAATGCAATCTGCCCTCGAAATTCGCGAAACGGAAACCGGCCGACTCGCCGTTGCCCCAGTGGGTGGTGGTGAGCTGTGGTCGTATGCCTACCGGCCCGGAACACCGGCCAACGAATCGCCGCGTCCGTTCATGCATCCGCTGCACACGCGTCACGGCGATGTGTTGACCAATTGGCGGCCCAACGATCATCCGTGGCACCACGGGTTGAGTTTTACTCTCACCTCGGTCAACGGCGTGAATTTCTGGGGTGGCCCCTCGCATCGGGCGGCCGACGGTTACCAGTGGCGGCAGGATCATGGCGTGCAACAGCACGACGAGTGGTTGCTCAAAACTCCCGCGCGATTGGTGCAGCGTTTAACGTGGCTCGACTCGCAACCGGACGCCGCGGTGGTGCTCACGGAAGAGCGCACGCTTGCCACCACGCTGCGTGACGATGGCTGGACCTTGCAGTGGATCAGTCGGCTCACCAATCCCGGTTCGTTTGATCTGCGTTGCGACAATTATCACAGCCTGGGCGGTCTGGATGGATCGCACTATTCCGGGTTGCAGTTCCGCGGCGCGCGCGGGTTGTTGGATCAACATGGCGACGCCACGATTCGCGTGGTGGGAGAGGGCGGCCAAACCGAGTTGGAGGCATTGCACGGTCACACTTCGAACTGGGTGGAGTGGCACGCTCAGCATGACGGATCATTGCGCCGCACCCGCCTGCGGTTCGAATCCAAGTCCGGTCCGCTACCGTGGTTTGTGCGACCGAATGATCCCATGGTGGCGTGGGCGCCGCATCGGGAAAATGCCTGGATTATTCCGGCGGGCGAAACTCGCGAGTTGGATCACGAGCTGCATATTTTTGACGCATGACGCTGAACCGAAAAGCCTTTCTCAAACGTTGCGGTCTCGGGTTGGCCGGATTGGGCGCGAGCAAACTGCTGGCCGCGCCGGCCTCGCTGCCGGAATCCCTGCGGCCTTATTCCGTGGCGGCGGGCGACGATTATTGGTCGGCGATGCGAGCCGCCTACGACTTCGATCCAGGTCTCCATTATTTCAATACGGGCGGACTGGGTCCGTCCCCGGCTGCGATCAAATCATTCACCGCCCAGGTAGCCGAGGAGTTGCAGTGGCACGTTGAAACCGGACACGGCCGGATCCACGATGTGCGCGGGGACGCGGCGCGTTTTCTCGGCGCGGCGGAAGACGAGGTTTCCTTCGTGCGCAATGCGACCGAAGGCAACGGCATCGTCGCCGGCGGGCTGGATCTGCAACGGGGGGATGAAGTGATTTTTGAATCCCACGCCCATCCCGGTGGTTCGTTTCCGTGGTTGTTGCAGGCGCAGCAAAAAGGTGTGGCGGTGCGTTTGTTTGAACCGGACCCCACCTCACCGGAGGGGAACCTGCAGCGGATCGAGGCGTTGATGACCCGTCGCACGCGGGTGGTGCAGGTATCGCACATCACCGCTCCCACCGGCATTGTCATGCCGGTCGCTTCGATCGCCAAACTCTGTGAAGCGCACGGCGTATGGTTTCACATCGATGGCGCGCAATCGGCGGGTATGATCCCGGTGGATTTTGCCGCCATGGGTTGCGACTCCTATGCCACCAGCGGTCACAAGTGGCTGGGCGGCCCGCGCGAGTCGGGCATGTTGGTGGTGCGTCGGGCCCGTCAGGACGAACTCGTGCCGCCGCTCGTTGGCGCTTATTCCGGTGAAGTCGAAAATTTGCCCGGGAGCATCGAATTCACGCCCAACGCCGGTCGTTACGAATACGGCACGCGCGACGTGGCCCGGGAGTTGGGATTGGTGGAAGCCATGCGTTGGCAAACACATATCGGCCGGGATGCCATCGCCCGTCACGGTCGCGAACTGGCGGAGCGCTTGCGGGCCGGGTTGACCCCCATTCCCGACCTGGAAATTTTAACACCAACGCATGCGGATCTGCGCGCGTCCATGCTGACGATTCGCAGCGAACGTCTGGGCTACCGGGAGCTGTTTGGTGCCCTGTGGAGTCGTCACCGCATGCGCTGCCGTCCGGTGTCGGAACAGGGCCTCGATGCGGTGCGCGTCTCGTGCCACGCCTTCAATACGATCGAAGAAATCGATGCGCTTATCGCCGCGGTCGAGCAAGAGCTGCGCGCGGCATGACGAAACCCGTTTTAGTCCACTTCCGCGATCAGCGCGATTTCGACGGTCGTGTTGAGGGGCAGGGAACCGGCGCCGATCGCCATGCGCGCGTGGCGTCCCTGATCGCCGAAAACCTCAATCAACAAATCCGAGCAACCATTGATGACCGAGGATTGAGCCGTGAAGTCGGTCGGGCAGTTCACAAAGCCCTCGACCCGCACGATGCGCTTCACCCGGTCAAGCGATCCGAGTTCCTGCCGCAGCGTCGCCAACAGCGCGAGAGCGGTGCGGCGGGCCGCATCCTGGGCCTCGGCCATGGTGACCGTTTCGCCCACCTTGCCGGTGATGACCTGACCGGCGTCATCGCGGGGAATGTGACCGGCCAGAAAAACCAAATCGCCCGTGCGCACGACCGGCACGTAGTTCGCCACCGGCGATGCGGCGGGCGGCAGAACCAGCCCCAGACTTTTTACGTTTTCCTCCGGAGTCGCTGCTCGTAGCGCCGCCCCCGCGATCAAAAATCCCATCACCAATAGCGTGCTTAATTTCATCCCCGTTACCGCAATGCCAATACCTCCCGTCCGCAATCCCTTATCCCGTTTTCGCCGCCTGTTGTCGTCGGGAATCGTCCTCGGCGTGCTCGCCGGTTTCTCCCTGTCGGCTGCGCCGGTTGACTATGATTTTTATCTGTGCGCCAACATCAACCGCAACTACGTGATCGGTTCGAAGATCGTCACCACCAACGGTCTGTTTTCGCGGGACGAAACCACCGGCGAATGGCAGCACTTCGGATACAACGATACCACGATCACGGCGCTGGCGTTTGATCCCCGCGACCGCGACGTGCTCTACACCACGACGCTCAACGGCATCTGGCGCAGTCTCGATGGAGGGGACACCTGGCGCATGACCAACAGTTGGGACATGACCGAAGGCCGCGATGTGGCGGTCGATCCGTTTGCCCCGGATCGCGTCTATCTCGCCCTGCCTTCCGGAATCGCCGTATCCGAAGACCGGGGACAGACGTGGCAACGGCGCGAGCACGGACTGCCCGACCGCGGTAAATTCACCCAGCGCATCGCGTTGGATCGCGTGGTCGCGAACCGCGGGTTGGCGGGATGCGAAAAAGGCGTGTTCCTCACCGTAGACGCCGCCGCGAACTGGCGCTGCGTCCTGCCGACGGAGACGACGGTCAACGACATCCGGCAGTCCCCGCACGACCCCGATTTTTGGGTGGCGGTGACCGATACCCACGGGGCCTGGGAATCACACGACAACGGGGAGAGCTGGAACCAAATCGCGAACCTGCCCCATGAACACGCGATCTACAATGTAACCTTCGACGCCACCGACGCGAACCGCCTGGCGGTGGCGAGTTGGACCTACGGGGTCTGGACCAGCGAAGACGGGGGCAAAAGCTGGACCTCACGCGACGCCGGACTGCCGGAAAACCCACGCGTTTGGCGGGTGGGCGTCGAGCCCAATACCGGTCGCCTTTACGCCAGTGTTTTCCAGGAAACGCTCTACTACTCCGATGACTTCGGCCGCACCTGGACGCCGGACGCACTCGCCGGCTCGCTGGTGAATAATTTCGTTTCCGTGCCCCGTTCCTGACCCGCTTTCCGATGCATTTTCCCTTTCCCCTTACTCGCAAAATTCTCGCCGTCGCCGCACTCGTGGCGAGCGGATCCGTTGTCGCGCAACCCTCCTTTGAGGGACCGCCGCCCACGCGTGACGTCGTGGCAAGCGTGCCGGTAAGACGCGCCCAATATCTGGCGCGCGCCCAGGAAATGATCGACTGGCGCATCTCGCGTTATGCCGAGATTGGCCTGGACAAAATGGACATGGCCACGATCGCCATGAAACTCACGCGCGACGAGGATATCGCGGCATGTGACGCGCGGGTGATCGAGCTGATGAAGGAGCCGGGCACGGGTCCGTTCTGGATGTTTCCCACCGCCATGGTGGCCTTTGCCGGTCGCGATAAATTGTCTGTCGAGGCCCGCGAAGCCATCCACGAAGCCTGGCGCACGACCCGTCAGTTGCGGGGCGACACCGAGAACCACTGGGTGATGTATCATACCGCCCTCTATTTGATGGCGGAACTCTATCCGGACGAGTCAGCTGCGGGGTGGGCCAACGGCCTCAGTTCAGCGGAGAACCGAACCGAAGCCCGCGGGTGGTTGCTCGACTGGATGAAGCTTACCACGACGATCGGGCAGGGGGAATACAACCCCACGCACTATCTCGGCGAATACGCGATTCCCATGCTGATGCTCGCATCGTATGCGGACGATCCCGCGATGCGGCAACGGGGCACGATGATGCTCGACTGGCTCTTCGCGGAACTCGCCACCGTCACCCTGGATGGGATGCCGCGCGGCCCGAACTCCCGCACCGATGACACCTCCGTCGTGGAACGGTGGTATGCGCTCGCCACCTATTTTTCATGGCAACTCTTCGGCAACGTGCCGGTCGGCGAGGGCTTCCGTGGTTGGGGCTGGGGTAACTATTTTTCCGTGCTGGCGGAAAATTACGAAGTCCCAGAAGTGATCTACCGCCTCGCGCTGGATCGCGACGCCGATACTCTGCAACACGACCGCGCGCGTTCCCGCCGCATTTGGCGTTACAGCGACGAGCACATGCGTCCGATCTACAAAACGCAGTATTTGCGCGAGGACTACGCGGTCGGCTCGACCCAGGGCGGCATCAGCGATCCCATCCAATCGCATGTCTGGGATGTCACCTGGGCGGTCGATGATCCCCGCGGCGTGCACAACACGATGTTTTCGATGCATCCGCACTCGTCCGGCCGGGTCATGCAAATGTTCTTCACCACCTATCCTGAACCCATGCCGATCGGGGTGACGTCGGAGGGTAAACCGTCCTATGATTCGCCGGACAAACTGCTTGGTTGTTCGCCGTATGAACAAGTCGTGCAGGATCTCGATGCGGTGATCGCCCTCTACGATATCGCGCCCGATGCGCGCTTTCCCCACGTGAACGGATTCTTTTCCAAGGACCTCGAGGATGTGACCGAAGACGCCTCGGGCTGGATCTTCGCGCGCGGCGGCGACACGTATCTGGCCTACCGTCCGCTCGCGCCTTACCATTGGGTGCCGCATGTGAGTTATCCCAATAGTCGCGATCCGGAAAAGACCGAGCCGACCGGCGGCCGTGTGCTGACGAGTCCGCACGTCAAGAATGGCACGATTCTGCAGGCGGCGAGCGTTTCCGAGTTTGCGAGTTTCGCGGACTTCCAAGCGGCCATCAACGCCTTGCCGCTCAGCTACTCGCTGGCTGACGAACCCACCGTGACCTTCACCAATCTGCGGGGACATGTCATGCACGCCAAATTTGGCGCGACGCCGAGTATTGGCGGACAACCCGTCGATTACGCGGGGTGGAAGCTGTTTGAGGGCACGCACCTCAACAGTGAGCTCGGCAGTCGGGTGCTCACCATCTCGCATGGTCGCTTGCGACGCGTGCTCGATTTCAACACGCTTTCCATCACCGACTCGGTGACGCCTTAAGACTTCGGTTTCACGATCTACCCCTTCATCGTCGTGCCTACTCCCACCTCACTTCCCCTGGCCGCAGTCCGCTTCACCGGCGGACTGCTCGCCGAACGTATCGAACGTATCGGCACCGTCACCTTGCAGCGGCAATGGGAGGCGTTGAATGATCGCATTCCCGGGGCGCCGCCGAGCCATGCCGTGCGCAACCTCCGCATCGCCGCGGGAGACGAGACGGGGGCATTCGCGGGCCTTTGTTTCCAGGATTCCGACATGGCCAAGTGGCTGGAGGCGGCCTGTTACCGACTCACCTTGACGAGCGATGCGAAACTCAGCGCCGCGGTCGATGAGCTGGTCGATCTTTATGAGCGGGCGCAGGCCCCCGACGGTTATCTGCACACCTATCACCAGTTGCAGCCGGACATTCCGCGGTGGAGCAATCTGCGCGACATGCATGAGTTGTATTGTGCCGGTCACTTCATCGAAGCCGCGGTGGCGCACCACGGAGCGACGGGTTCACCACGCCTGTTGGCCGTCGCCACCAAATTGACCGCTTTGCTGGCGCGCACGTTTGGTCACGGCCAAGACCAAATCCGGGGTTACCCGGGTCACCCCGAGCTGGAGCTGGCGCTCGTGCGACTGGCGCACGCGACCGGCGATGGATCCGCGCTGGAGTTGGCCCACTATTTCGTCAGCGAGCGCGGCGCATCTCCGGCGTATTTCACGGCGGAGGCCTCGGCGCGGCAGGAGAAGACTCCGCCGATTTACGTGCACGGCGACGACCTCGCTTATTGGCAGGCACATGCGCCGGTGGTCGAGCACACGGAGCCGCGCGGACATGCGGTGCGCGCCATGTATCTCTACGCGGCCATGGCCGATCTCACGCGCGATCGTGGCGACAAAGCCTTGGGCGAAACCTGCCGACGGCTGTGGGACGACATGGTGGCGCGGCATCTCTACATCATCGGCGGCATCGGGTCGGACGGACCCGGTGGAGAGAAGTTTTCCGCGCCGTTCGATTTACCTGACGACCGGTCCTATGCGGAAACCTGCGCAGCGATCGGCCTCGTGTTTTGGGCGCGCCGGATGTTGGACCTCGAGCTCGATGCCCGTTACACCGAGGTCATGGAACGGGCACTTTACAACAACGTGCTCGCGGGGCTTTCGCGTGACGGTTGCCACTACTTTTACGTGAACCCGTTGGCGGTGACGCCGCCGGAGACGCACCGCCGATACGATTGCCGGATGGTGAAAACCCAGCGTGTGCCGTGGTTCGGCTGCGCCTGTTGTCCACCGAATGTGGCGCGGTTGTTGTCGTCGCTGGGTCAATACGCCGTCAGCCGCACGGCGGAGGGGCTCGCGCTGCATTTGTTTGCGGACATGACGATTCGCGAGGACGCCTGGCATGTGCGGGTGACCACCGACTATCCCTGGACCAGCCGGGTGGTGATCACGGTGGAGGCGGCTCCGGCGGAGACGGTCGAGTTGGCCGTGCGGGCGTCCGGACCGGTTCCCGGCGCGCAGTGGGCGTTGAACGGTGCTCCCCTGACCGCCACGGCGGAGCATGGTTACCTGCGCTTGCGACGCCGCTGGGAGGAAGGCGATACCTTGATGGCGGATCTTCCCCTGCCGGTGCAGCGCGTGCGGGCGCATCCCGGTCTCACCGCGGCCGCCGGACGGATTGCTCTGCAGCGGGGCCCGCTCGTTTATGCGGTGGAGGAAGCCGACCATGGTGCGCAACTCGGCACGCTCGGCGTGCGGCGGGATGCTCCGTTGGAAGTTAGCTTCGACGGAGATCTCTGGGACGGGGTCATGGTTATCACCGGCGAGGCGCAGCGGGAAATCGCTCCCGCCGGACTGTATGATGATGCCTCACCGGTCCGGCAGGCGACGCCCCTGCGGGCGATACCCTATGCGTGGTGGGGCCATCGGGGTGAAGGCGAAATGAGAATTTGGATACGCGACTACGAAACATGAAACGATTTTTGAAACATTCGGATCGGCGTGGGCTGATCGTGGCATTGGTGATGGCGGCACTGTCGACGCCAGCGATGGCGCTGACCCCGGCGGGCGCGGCGCAAAAAGTCCTGGCGGACGAGGCTCCGGTCACGTTCTTGGAGCACCTGTGCGACGACCACGGCGGCCGACTCACCGGCAGCGCGGCCAACGAAGCCGCCCTGCATGACCTGGAGCAGGCGTTGCACGATCTGGGACTCACGCCGGAGCGGGAAACGTTTTCAATGCCCGGGTGGGTGCGGGAGGAGGACACCCTGCGCATGATCCTGCCGGTTAAACGCAAAATGAGAGCAATCGGTCTCGGCTACATCGAAACCTCGGCGGCGATGGAAGGTGCGGTGGTGGATCTGGGGCGTGGGGGCGCAGAAGCCTTTACGGATGATATGCCGACGGGGGCGATCGGCCTGTTCGGGCCGTCCGCGAGCGGTCGCGCCAATGATGTGGCCGACCGCGCCAAAGCGCATGGGTTTGCCGGTTTGATGTTCATCAACCGCGAGGGCGGCGGGCAGTTGCTGGCGCGGACCGGCGGCTTTCATGGCGAGCCGTTGTCGTTGCCGATATTTTCAGTGACGCAGGAGGAAGGGTTTTGGATGCGGCGCCTGATCGCGCGCGGTTTGCCGGTCAAAGTGGGACTGCGTTCGCGCTCCTACACGCAGCCCATCACCACCACGAATCTGCGGCTGCGCTTCCCGGGGAAATCGGCCGAGACGATTGTGGTGGGAGCCCATTTCGACAGTTGGGATCGCGGCCAAGGGGCGATGGACAATGGGCTGGGCATCGCGCAGTTGTTTGCTCTGGCACGAACCCTGCGCGGGCAGGAATTGGAGCGCTCGGTGGAGTTGGTGTGGTTTAACGGCGAGGAGCAGGGACTGTGGGGCTCGCGTTACGCGGCCACGGAAGGCGCTGATGCCGAGCGACCGCCGATCGTCATGGTCAATCTCGACATGGTGGGCGTGCCCATCGCGGTCAATGCCCTCGGTGACGCGGATTTGATGCCGGCGCTCGAACGCTGGAACACCGGCCGGGGCGATGCGGCGCTAAGCGGTGGCGTGGAGAACAAAACGTGGATCGCCAGTGATCACACGCCTTACCAACTCGCAGGCGTGCGCACGGTCACCTTCAACGCGCCCATTCCCCGCGAGTCCGTCCGGTTTTACCACGATTTTGGCGATACCTTCGACAAGCTCAGTTCGGAGATCATTCGTGAATCTTCGGCGGTGATTGCTTCGCTGGTGGTTTCGTTGGCCGACGATCCGGAACTGCCCGGCGGCACCCGGGACGCGGCCGCCACCGAGGAGATGTTTCGCAACGCCAAATTGGAGAAACGACTCCAGGCGGTCGGCATGTGGCCGGCGGAATTCGGCCCGGTCGAACCATGAGGTGGCAGCCTTCGCCAAACGCCTCCGTGTTGGTCGTGGGCGGCGCCATGATGGCGGATGATCGGTTTGCGCCGGAAACGCAGCCGATCATGCGCGAGCATTATGCCGGTTGTCGGCGTATTGCGTTGATGTTGCATGCCACCCATCCCGATGACCGCGACGCGATGGAGCGTTTGCTGCAGGACGCGTTCGCGGCGATTGGTCCGCACGAGGCGTTTTCGCTGCACCACTACGATCATGAAGCTGCGCGGCGGCAACTCGCGTCGGCCGACGCCATTTTCACTGGGGGCGGCGAGACGTTCTGGTTGTTGCGTGAGCTCCACGAATCAGGGCAGATTCCGGTGATTCGCGAGCGCGTGGAGGCGGGCGTGCCTTATGGGGGCAGCAGTGCGGGGGCAAATGTCGCGGGTCTGCGGATTGGGGCCACGAACGACTTTCCCGTCACCGACATTCCAACCCGGGATGCGCTGGGATTTGTGCCTTTCGTGCTCAATCCGCATCATCCTCGGGCCGATCATCAGCCCGATCACAGCGTGCGCACCGCGAAGGTGCACCACTACCTGCGATTCAATCCGACCGAGCGCGTGTTGGCTTTGGGTGATCGAGCGATGGCGCGTTGGCACCAGGGCAAATTCACCGCGAGACTGGGGCCGATTTGGGTTTATGGACCCGGGGGCGACCGCGTCGAAATTGCGGTGGGTCAGGCGGTGCCGTGCGGCAGCCCGAAGTCGTAGGTGAGGGTCCATTCCCGGGATTCACCGGGAGCCAGATCGAGGGTTTGATAGGGTTCAATCGAACACGTGAAACCATTCATCCACAGTGGGCACTCCGCGGGAGCGAATGTGGTGGTAAACCGAATACCGTCACGCAGGCGAGGATGCGAGAGACGCACATCCAGCGGCGTGCCGGTCGGCCATCCGAGCAAGGTGAATGCGCCGTCGAACTGACCGTCGTAGCGGCGGGCAGGCGTGATGACTCCCGCCGCCAGAGTGAAGCCGGAGTCCGCAGCCAACGTGGTCGTCGGGGGCACGGAGAGCGCGATGTGATGCTCGGCATCCAAGGCAAAGAAAGGATGCGCAAACCACTGCAGTGAGAGCGGCGCGGAGGCCCGGTTAACCAGCGTGCTGTGGCTGCGCACACGACGATCGGAGAGTTCAATGCGACGGACGACCTCGCAGTCGTGCCCGGCGGCAGCGTGGCGGGTGCGGAACTCGAGGTGGCTCTCGCCGGCCATGATGTTCCACACCGGTGGTGCCGTCAGCACGACGCCGGATGGGTCGCGACCGAGTCGGCCGGCACCGGGGGCGAGGCCTTCGTCGCCGACTTCGTTCCACAGCAAGGCCCGACCGTCGCGCGTGCGGTCGCGGAATGATTCGGGCAAACCGTGGCCGTTGAACGGATCCGGCGCGGATTCCGGCCCCTCGGGACCACTTAACAGCGGTCCGACCCGGAGGTCATGGATTTGCCAGATGTAACCTCCGCCACAGAAGCGGGGCCCGAGACGAGCGGCCTCCGTGGTGGGATCAAGCAGGTCGACCCGCAGCTCTGCGTTGGCCAGATGAAGCATGCTCACAGCGCGACGGGCACGGACGATGGCGGTGGCGGGACCGCCTACGTATTTGGGGAGGCGGAATACGGTTTTCCGCCACCGTGCAACTGGGTGTAATAGGGATCGCCGGGCTCGATCGAGCCGCGCAACACGGGACGGTTGGTGAAGGCCGACTTGTAGATGGCGGTGAGCAACTCGATGGTGCGGCGGGCCTCGATCCCCGAAGTGTGGGGGCACTCGCCTCGTTCCATGTTTTTCACAAAAGCGGTCAGCTGGGCACCGTGCGTGGAACCCACATCGGGCGGGTAGCTTTGCCACGCTTGCAGGAGCGAGTCGTCCTGGGCAGGCGGAGCGAGGGTGACTTTCCAGCTGTCGCGGGTGTAGCCGTAGAGGTGAGTGAGTTCGACGGTGGCGCGTTGGAAATCGAGGCGGAGATTGGTTTCCTGCCGAGGGCTGAGTGCGCTGTTGACGATCGAGCCGAAGGCACCGTTGGAAAAGCGCACCATTGCCATGGAGACATCCTCCACTTCGATGTCGCGATCGAGGGTGCCGGCCATGGCGCGAACTTCCTCCCATTCACCGAAGAGATCGAGAAAGTGATCCATGGCATGGATACCGAGTCCCATGGTCGGACCGCCGAGTTCGGTCTCCCACCGCCCCCGCCACGGCACGGCGTAGTAGGCGGCGTCGCGATACCACAGCGTGTTGCAGACGCCCACCAAAGGACGGCCCAACTGACCGGCATCGATCAAGCGCTTGAGGTGGAGATTGGACGAAGCGAAACGCATTTGGAACACGCAGGCGGTGTAGCAACCGGTGCGTTGTTCGGCTTCGCGAATGCGATCCAGTTCGGCGAGCGAGCCGCAGAGCGGTTTTTCGCACAGCACCCATGCGCCCGCTTCCATGGCTTCGATGCTCATGGCGGCGTGCTGACTGGGGGGAGTGGCGACCAACACGATGTCGGGGCCGACTTCCTGCAGCATTTTGGTGTAGTCCGTGTAAGCGGCGGGCACGTTGGCGCGTTTGCAGAACGCATCGACGCGGTCTTGATCGAGATCGACGGCAGCGACGAGTTCGACTTGGCCTTCGGTGGATTCGACGGCCCGCAGGTGGGCTTCGCAGATGGACCCGGTTCCAACCAGGACGGCGCGGTAAATTTTACTCATGAGGAGGCAGGGAAGTGATCGGAGATTGTCGGGGAGTGAAAACAGAAAGTCCTTTGAGGGATTGGGTCGGGGCAGGGAAGAACCACGATGCGAGGTAGCCGACGATCATGCAGGTGGCGATCGAGGCGGGGTTGAGAAGAATGGGACTGATAAGCGGGGCCAGTAGCACGGCGCACGCCACACTCGCGCCCGTGCCGATCAAAGCCCCCTGCCAGTTCGCTCTTTTGGTAAAGAGACCCAACGCATACGTCCCGGCAAAACCGCCGCCGAGGATGGCCGTGAGTTGCAGCATGGCGTCGAACATCGATTTGATGTCAAAATAGGTGAAGAGCACCGCGACCGCCGTGCTGATGACGCCGGATAGAATTGTCACCGCGTAAGCGAGGCGCAGACTGGTTTTCGAGGAAGCCTTGGGCACCAGACGTTCGTAGAAATCAATGGAGGACAGGGTGGCAACGCTGTTCAGTCCACTGGACAGCGTGGACATCGAGGCCGCAAACAAACCGGCAATAATGAGTCCGGTGATGCCGATGGGCAGTTCTGCGGCGATAAACACCGGGAAGGTCGCGTCGGTATCGATCAAGGGGTTCAGGCGGTCGGGATGCGTTTTGTAAAACGTGAACAAGGCCGTGCCGATCGCGTAGAACAAGAAACTGCCGGGAATGACCACGGCCGCCAATGTGAGCACGGACGAGCGGGCGTCCTTGTCGCTGCGCGTCGCCAGCACGCGCTGCATCATCACCTGTTCCTTGGGCCACGTGGGCACATCGGTGAGGATCACCAGAAACAGCGCCCAAACGGTCGGGGTGGTGAAATTCCACGAGAAGTCGAACAGGTGCGCCTTCTGTTCGGCGTTGGCGATGTTGATCATTTCGCCGATGCCGCCGTCGATGCCATTGATCATGTAGCCCACCGCGAACAAGGCGCCGCCCATCATGACGAAGACTTGGATGACGTCGGTCCAGATCACGGCCTTCATGCCGCCGACCAACGTGTAGAGTGTGGTGACGAAGCCCATCAGCACGATGCAGACCACGACATTGGCGCCGGTCACGCTGGCGATGGCGAGGGCCGGCAGATAAAGCACCACGCTCAAGCGACCCACCAGTTGGAAAAGAATCACGAGCGCACTGCTCATCAGCCGAATCGACGGATGAAACCGCATTTCCAGGTAGTGATAGATGGAAATGAGATTCAGGCGGCGGAGCACCGGGATGATTTTGTAGGCCACGAACAACAGTCCGAAGACGCCGATGCATTGCTGGCCGAGATAAAGCCAGTTGGTGGAAAATGACAGCGCCGGGATGGCGATGAAACTGATCGCGGAGGTGCCGGTGGCGTAGAGACTCAGTCCCGCGGCCCACCACGGCACGTCACGGCCAGCGAGGAAGTAGTCCGTGGTCGAACCGGCCCCGCGTTTTTCCCGATTGTAGCAATACCACCCCACGCCGAGCATCGCGATCAGGTAGCCTGCGATCACGACCCAATCGATCACGGGGAGGGAACTTTTCACCTGCACCACCTCGATCGCGGCGCGCCTGTCCGAGCCCTCGAAGCCAACTACAAAGCCGCGTGGTATCGGGGACAAGCGCGCCGGGACCGCCGGTAGATCGATTGATCCAACTTTGGCCCAAGTGTTTGTGATCGCGTGGTAGGAAAAAAACGTGAGTTGCTGCGGCCCCGAAAGGTTCGCGCCCAGACGAAACGCCTGTCCGGACGGCGAAATTGCATCGCCCATCAAAGGTGCCGGCGGGGCGGCATGGTCGGCGGGCAGCTCTTCGTTGGGCAGGACGAGTTCGTCAATTTCAGCGGCGGTTAAATCCCGCATTTCGAGAGAAACCAATTCGTTGGCGGAGGCGACGCCGGCGCTGAGAATCAGGATCCAGAAAGTGAGGAAAAATCGATGGGAGGCGGAAAGCATACGGAGGGTTCGGGATCGGGGTTGTGCCTGGTGCCGGGGGCCACGGAGCGGGCGGGGCGTCAATGACCGTCTGCAATCAATCGGGAATCACAAGTCATTAATAATCATGAAATTTCATTAGAATGTTAGTTTCTGTTGTTCGGTAATTTATGGAGAATTAGGACCGAAAAAAAGCCGATCTCAGGCGAGATCGGCTTATGAAAACAGGACGAAATTGCAGACGGGTGCTAAACCACGGCGGCCGCGATCTTGGCCCCGGTCAATCGATCGGCCGGAGACAGGGAATGCGGGGTCTTCCCGCCGTGGATCTCAGCGAGTTCGGCGAAGCGTTTTTGGGTGGCGGCGACGAAGACATCCACGGGCTCGTGCACGCCGCAGAGTTTCATGATCACGGGCAGCCACCGGTGGCCGTAGCGCACATGGTTTTGCTCATCGTTGCGATCGAAGGCGAGCAGGGTGTCGGCTTCGAAATCATTGAGCTCGCGCACCCGGTCCATGATGTGGGCCTTGGTCGGGAAACTGCCGGCTTCGAACTCCATCGTCATCATCGCGTAGCGTTCCGCCGGCGGCATGTTTACGAGGATGTTGTAGAGATCGAGGGAGTGTTCGACGGTCATCAGGTCGATGCCGTGTTTGGGCAGCTGGCGGAACCCGAATTGGCTGTGGCGTGACTCGTCCCACAGGTGCCGGGCCATGTCGTGATGCAGATCGAACGGGGCTTCCGGGGTGTCGATGAAAACGGTGGCGAGGTAGTCGACGGCATCGAGTTCCATCATGAGCCACACGTAGATCATGGTGCGAATGATGCGGGCGTCGGTCTTCGGGTCGGTCAACCAGGCGCGCACGATCGGAGTCTCCTCCGGGTCTTCGCTGAAAACACTGGAGCAGAGCGGGTATTTACCGCGGTTGCAGGTGGCCGGGTGCGCGTAAGGCGCGGTTTCCTGACGCCAGGCAAAACCGTCGGGGAGCGAACCCACGAAAGGTTGTCCGGAATCTCCGCCGAGCGTGGCGTAGGCGGATTGGAGGTGGGCGCACCAGTCGTCGATCGCGGGTGTGGTTTCGAGCCACGTTTGGATTTCCTGGGCGTGACGCTCCTCATCGAGGATGAACTCCTCGACCAGGCGACGCGAGGGCCAGTCGGCGAGCAGATGGGTCGCTTCGAGGTAGTGCCGGTAGGCGGCCAGCAACTGTGGTTTCAGCACGCGGTAAAAACCAGCCAGCGCGCACGCCTCGTCGGGTGCGACGGCAGCTTCCAGGTAGACCCGTTTGATCTCGGGCCGCACGGTGTCATTCTGACCGAAACCGGACAACTCGCGGCCGCGTTCGCGAATGAAGCGAGCGTGGCCGGCGCTTTCCCAGACGTGTTGGCAAATCAGGTATTTGAGCTCGGGCTCACCGACCCGCGGCACCAGCGACGTGGCGGTGGTGATGAACGCGCGCTCGAGTTCGAACAGGCGGCGTTGGAGGCGGGTCATCTCCTGCACGGCCACCATGCGACCGGACGAAGTGGGGCGCGGGGCGGAGGTGCCGGAGGAGGAAGAGGAAGAGGCGACCATGACGGAACGGGGCGAACGTGGTAGTGGTTTAGCAGATACGGCCGCGCTTGCCGGCGAGATCGTGACCGGGGGGCTTGGCGCCGACCCAGCGTTCGTCGATCGGCTCGGAGGCGCGTTGGTAGCGGCAATCGCTGGAGATGCGGAGCCGGTCGTCGGTGCGGTTGTCGAGGGACGCGTGCACGAGGAACATGCCGAAGGTGATGAAGTCACCGGCTTCAAATTCCGTGGTGAGCCAGCGGCCGCCGAATTTGTTGCGCACGGAAGGCGGGTTGTGGGACAGCGTGCCGGTGAAGGTCCAGCCGCCGTTCTTGGCGGTCTCGACCTGCTTGGGCTTGTTCTCGCAGAACGCGTCGACGTCGCGGTAGACGTAGTTTTCCAACAGGTCCATGCGGCGGTTGGAACCTTCGAGAACGACGAGGCCCCCGAGTTCGAAGGAGATGTCACCATAGGGCACCCAGCACGTCATGTGGCGGTGGGTGCCGCGGCCCATGTAGGGCAGGTCGCAGTGCGGGTTGGTGCCTTTGCCCGGACCCATGGCGCGCAGCCAGGTGAAGTCGTAGTGGCGCACGTCTTCGCCGTAGAATTGGCGGTAGAAATCGGCGAGGCGATCGCCGTAGAGGAGGTTTTGCACCTCTGCATTGCCCTCGGTCAGCTCGGGGCGAAAACCGTTTTTGTAGTCCGGGGCCGCGATGCCGTCGATGGTCGGATGATCGGGATGCAGGGCGCCGGTGGCGGCGAGGCGGTCGGTGATGGCGGCGCGGGCTTTCAACACGTTGTCGCGGCCGAGGTAACCTTTCATGTAAAGGTAGCCGTCTTCGTCGAAACGGCGGCGCAGTTCCTCGAAATCGGTGGCGGCATCGGAGGAGTCGCGCAGCAGGCCGACCTTGTCGTCGTCCATGTCGAGGGCGTGCCCGTAGGAATACAGTTGGGGGATGGCAGGGGCGAGAGTGCTCATGTCGGTGTGGGTAAAAGGAGGTGTGGTGTTCAGCTAATCAGCGTGGTCCTAAGATACCCTGATTTATCGCGGAGAACATAGTTGAAATGGGATTAGATATGTAGAATTTGGTAAACCATGCCGCCGAAGGACCATTTCCAGAATCAACCCTGGCTGACGCGCCCGATTACCATAGGTGCGAATACGATCAGAGCCGCCGGGTTGGTGAACAATGTGCCGGGGATCGATCGTAAATCGATGCGTGTTATGGGAAAATACAGTCTCATTTACATGCTGCGGTTGGAGCACGGGTTTTACAGCGACGGCCATGGCACCCATAGGGCATTATCGGCGGGTGATGTGCTGTGGTTGCATCCCGAGTTGCCGCACGCCTACGGACCGGACGAGGGCCGGGATTGGACGCAGATCTATGTGGTTTTTGAGGGACCGCAATGGGAGCAATGGAGTCGGGAGGGTATCCTGGATGCATCTCAACCGCTCACTCATGCGGAGCCGCTGGGTATGTGGCAGCGTCGCTTCGAAGACGTGTTTCAATCGGATTCACCGCAGGATCCCGCGTCGGCTTTGCGCATATTTGGTCGATTACTCAATCTCATGACGGCCTTGCTCGCCACGCACGCGGAGTCTCAGCGGTCGACGGCGGATGACTGGCTGAAGGAGAGCCAACTTCTGCTGGGCGTGCGTCCCGGGGCGCCCGTTTTGAGCCCGGCGGAGGTCGCCCGTAAAGTGGGCCAGAGTTACGAAAGTTTCCGTAAACGTTTCGCGGCGGCGGTGGGCGTTTCACCCGGTCAGTTCCAGCAGCGGTGCCGCATAGATTTTGCCTGCGCGGCCATTTATCAGGGCAATCGTTCGTTTAAAGCGTTGGCGGAGGAATTGGGATTTTGTGACGTGTTTCACTTTTCCAAAACCTTTCGGCAGGTCGTGGGGGACACACCATCGGAGTTTCGCCGCAAGGCGCGCGGAGCCTGATCTTTCTCCACGCGCCCTGAGGCGGACCCTGGTTAAAAACCCCTTTATAACCAACCTTTGGGCCAACTCGTTCCGGGCACGGGCCGCCACATGATCTCGCGATCGATTCGCGGGGGATGGTGGCGGTATTGCGCGGTAAGTTTGAGGCGTCGACGCAGCAGGTCGGGCAGGTCTTCGCCGTAAATGAAGGTGTGATTGCCGAGTTCCGAAACGACCATGAATTCGGTGTCGGTGGTCTCGATCAGATCGAGCAACTCCTGCGTATTGACGAGATCGAGGTCGATCGTCGCCTGGAGTTGGTCGAAAAAGGTTTTCCGCTCGGCCTCGTCCTCGGTGTCGAGGTAACCGTAGACATTGGCACACCACGCACAGACGTTGTGCAGGGCCACCGCCCAGTGCAGGTAGCCGCGCACCCGATCGCGCAGATCGCGGAATACGGCGGCGGTCTGGTCGGTGGAATCCGTCCCGATTTTACCCAGCGTGTCATTGAGTGAGCCGATGAGTTTGCGTAGCCGGGGGATCAGCTCGCGCTGCATGTCCGTGCTCATCTTGGCACCTTGCTCCTGGGAAATGAGATCGAACAACACGTCCTTGCCCAGGTCGTTGAGACCGGGATTGTTGTGTTGGAAGCAACCGAAGCGTTCGTAATATTCGCGGTCCTTGGCGGGCACCGCCTCGATGTCGGGCACGAAGGGACGATCCCACGCCCGCTGCCAGCAAAAGCCGATGAAAGTGTAGAGCGGCACGCCGGGTTGCCAGATCAGCGCGTCCTCGAACTCGCGCCAGGCGGCGTCGAGGGTGGGCGCGAAATCTTTCCCGACCAATTGCTCCGCATACTGGAGCAGGATGGTGTCGATCGATTGCTCCGGCATGAACTGCGCCGCCTGAATTGCGACGGGATTGGGCCAGTAGGGCGCGCCGGTCACATGGGGCAACCCACCAAAACAGCTCGCCCGGTTGGTGCCGATCTCGCGCAACGCCGTGATCTTGGCGTGGAGCAACCGCGGGAACGGCATGCCAAGCAACGGCTCGTGATTCATGAGGCCGGAAGCCGAATAATTGAGCACCGGGTCGACGCCCTGGGCTTGGGACTCCGCGAGGGCCGGGCCTTCGCTGGCGTCCATCCAGTGGTGCAGCACCGAACCCGCCA
This sequence comes from Synoicihabitans lomoniglobus, assembly GCF_029023725.1. GTDB lineage: Bacteria > Verrucomicrobiota > Verrucomicrobiia > Opitutales > Opitutaceae > Actomonas > Actomonas lomonigloba. The sequence continues at coordinate 2,249,621 of NZ_CP119075.1, read as the reverse complement.
CCCCGAGGTTCTCGGGGTATTTGGGATGCGGATACGGCAGGTCGTAGCCGTGCACCAACATGGACGGACCCTCCCAGCCGAGGTGTCCGCCGAGGCGGCTCTTGATCACGTCGTGCTCAACCTTGAAGGGTTCGAGCCGCAGGATCACATCGAAGTCGGGATTCGTCTTCGCGGCGGCGCTGCGAATGTTTTCCATGTAGTCGATGATGCTTTGACCCGCCACTTCGGCGATCTGTTCGGGTTCGCGCCATTCGCGGATCATGTAGGGGCCACCGTTGCGACCGACGTAGAGGGACGCGGTGTGTTCGAAGCCGGCGCCGCTGTCGTTGGACCAGACCGACATGTAGTCGAGTTCGGGCACGGCTTCCATCAGACGCTCCGTCACTTCGCGATAATGGCGCTTGGTGATCGGGTGATCCTGAGCCAGGCAGTAGCGCGGCAGGCGCGAGCGGAACGGGTGGTCGACGCGGGCCCCGCGCAACATCGGATACTTGGTGAAAAATTTCTCCGGGAGGGTGCGGGGCTCAAACATGAGCACGCCGGGTTTCAAACCGTAGCGCCGGGCGAGATTGCCCAGATGTTTCAAGCGGTTGAGGTTGGCCTCGAGGTAGTGGCTCGGCCACAGCCCCCGGGTGAGCTCGCTGTCGACAAAGTGATTGAAGCCCGCGCAGTAGGTGTAGAACTGCGGGTAGTATTCGGCTTCGATGGATTCCTCGTAGGGAAAGTGAGCTTGCAGGGCGTTGACTTCGCAGTGCGTGAAGCCGTTCTCGGCCAAGGCCCGCATGTGCGCCTCGTCATCCAGACCGCGGGCGGAGCGCCAGTATTGAGTGAGGGTGGCATCGTAGTGCGGACGGTGCATCGAAAACGATGCCGGCAACAACAGGCCCTCGTCCAACTTGGCGCGCAGGTCGTCGGTCAGGCCGGTTTCGAGCAGGCGCAGACCGGTGAACAGGAAGGAGCCCTGCGTCGCAATGAGTTCGCCGGAACCGTCGGCGCGAAGACGCAGCCAGATCCATTGCTTGAGGTCGGCCGACCCGGGCGGGGTGATCCAGCCGTGGGTGGCGAGGGCGAGATTAAAACCGCCGCCGGCTTGGTCGTTTTTAACGACGGCGGTGCCGAGCCGCGAGGCCAGCGCTTGCGCTGCTTCGGACTCCGCCAAACCGGCGGCGGTGGAAATGGTGATGGGGTGGGAAGCAGGAGTAGACATCGCGTAAGAAATCGGGGAAACGGGGTTTAGGTCGCGGCAGCATCGAGGTGCTTTTGGAGCCATTGCCGGAACATTTTCTGGTAGGTGTTGGCCAAGGTGTCGCCGGGAGCGACAAGCACGCCCCAACCGCCGCGGGTGGGGTTGACGGGCACTTCGCGGGGTGTCTGCAGTTCACACATCTCGCGGTCCTCATCGAGGACCTTGATGGCGAAATCGATCTGGCCGTCGGGCTCCGGGCCGTCGAACCCGGGGGAGATGGCGAGCGACCAAAACACCGTGCAGGATTCGCGGGTATTGGGCGACGGGATGTGCACGAGCACGCGTTCGTCACCGTCGGTGAAGGTCTGGCGGATGGTGGTGAAGTTGGGCAGATGGCAACGCTGCTGCCGGTGGTGGGCGCTCTGGAGTTTGCCGGGCTGTTCGTGCGGCGTTTCGAGAGCCGGGAACGGGGCGTCCATCTGAAAACCATCATCGTGCGTGGTGATGGTCATGTCGGGAATGCGCGGGTCGGCGCACTTGCCGAGCGTGGTGCCGTGCGCGAACGCGAAGTGCGTCATGTCGAGGTAGTTCTCCACCTCGCGACGGAAACCGGCGGCGAATTTCATCGGCGGTCCGAGCCGATAGCTCCAAGCCGGATTCTCAAACTCGGGCACCTCGGGCAGGGGAGTATCCCCGGCGGGATCGAGTTTTACCCAGACCATGCCGTAGCGGTCCTGAGCCTCGTAACTTTTGAGGTGGGACAGCGCACATTTTTGCGGATTGGGCTCCACCAGAGACGGGATATTTTTGCAGTCACCCGTGGGGCCGAATGTCCAGCCGTGGTAGGGGCACATCAGGCAGCCGTCGACGATGCGGCCGGCGGACAGACGGGCTCCTTTGTGCGGACAGGCCGCGTCGGCGGCGAGTAGCGTGCCATCTTCAAAACGGGCGATAACCAGCTCTTGTTCGAGCAAGGTGTAGCCCATGACGCCCCCGGCGGGAAGATCACGCGTGAGCGCGACGGGCTGCCAGGTTTGGCGGAGCACTTGGAACGGAGAATCTTCGTCAAATATCACGAGAGAATGGCAATCGGTGAGTCGGAAAAGAGAGCGACGGGGATGACGCCCGATTCAGCTCGCGGCGTGGTCCACGCAGGCGCGTTTCACGGCGAGGATGTTTTCGGTGGGGGAGCCGAACGGCACGACGGCGGTGCCGAGGATGAACCCGGGCATGTCTTTGCCGTTCTCGAATTCCTGGCGCGCGACGGCATAGATCTCGTCGGGCGTGCCTTTTTGGATGAGATGCGGCGATACGTTGCGGCGCATGGAGCGCTCATGGTCGATGCACAGTTCCGACCATTCGTCGAAGTCCCCGGTGAAGTCGCACAGGAGATTATTGCAACCGGTCTCGACCAGCAACTCGGCGATCGGGGTGGTGTTGCCCCCGATGATCAACGGGATGTCGCGCACACCCTGGGCGGTGGCCCACTTGGTGAGGTCCTTGGTCACGGGCAGCACGAACTCTTCATACATGGCGGGCGATAGCAGTTCGGGCGATGCCTGCGAATCGAAGATGATCAATTCCGCGCCGGCATCGATGTAGCCCTTGGAAAACGCCTTGATGATGCGACCGCTGTAGTTGAGCACCTCGTGCACCCAGTCCGGTTCGTCGACGCAGGCAAAAAACAACGCTTCGGCCCCGACCAGTGAAATGGCCAGGGAGAAGGGACCTGAGATGGCACCGCGCAGCCAGATGTCGTCGCCGAGCGCCTTGCGCACGTCGCGGGCCGCCTGCAGATTAACCGGCATGCGCCCGTCGGTGAGCGGATTGGGGATCTTGGCATTGCCGAGATCTTCCCCGGGTTTGATGACGTGGTCGCCGGGGCTGATGCCAGGGATCGAAGTATCGTCGCCCTCGTAGAACGTGACTTTGCAACCGCAGGCCTCGGCCTCGAGATTGTAAACATCGACGCCGACCGCGAGGGCGTCGGGCTGCAGCGCTTCATACTCGGCGATCAGGGCCTTGGTGAGCAACTTGGCATCACGGGCAATCGCTGACGGCGTCGAGCCGATGAACCACGCCTTGTGTTCGTAGATGGCGGGGAGGAAGGGGACGGCTCCCGGACTGGGCTGGCAACGCAGCACAGCTTCAATTTGGGAACGGGTAAGCGAAGGACGCAAAGTATCAGCCATAATGATCAGGGGTGGGGAATCGGGAGATAATTTACCATGGAGCGGGCCTACCAATCTTGGCAGGACGGGCTGAATTGATTGGCATATTGGGCAGTTTAGCTTGGGCTACCCCCGTGATTACCTCGCAACCGCTTGAGATCGATGTGCCCGTGCATGGGGCGATTTTTGCCGAAAGCGTGCACGCGGCGGATTTTCATATGACCGATCGCGCGGATGCGTTTCACAAGGTATTGTTCGTGCAACGCGGGGTGGTGGAGCTACGTTTGACCGGCCGCAAACGGCTGGTCTCGTGGCAGGCGGATGCGGGCACGTTGCTGGTCGTGCCGGCGGGCGAGCTGCACAATCTGGTCGATATCGAGCCCTCGGTGCTGCTGCTCCTCGGAGTGGGCACCGCCTTCGTGGCCGACGATGCCGATCTGGCCGCCTTGTGGGCGCGGCTCGTGCGGCGTGAGGTCGGTGCCACGCACTTTCGCGGCGATCAAGCGGGGCCGATCGTGAAGCGATGGCGGCAGGCCATTCTCGAACAGACCTTGCAGCGACTCGGTGGTGGGGTGGCCGTGCGGATTCTGACGTTGGAGATGCTGTTGATGGCTGACCGCTGTTTGCCGAAATCACGCACCAATACCACGGCGGATCGCCTCGAGATGATTCGGGGGGAAATGGAGGAGACGTTTTTCGAGGGCTGGACGATTGATCGGGCGGCCGAGTGGGTGGGACTGTCGCGGCGGCAATTCACGCAACGCTTTCGGGAACTGACCGGGGTGACCTTTGTGGAGTTTCTCAACCGACTGCGTTTGGCCCATGCGGAGCGCCTCATGCGCTCGGGCCAATACAGCGTGATCGGCGCAGCGTTTTCATCGGGATTCGAGGACCTCTCTCATTTCTATCGCCTGTTCCGCGGACGTCACGGCAAGCCCCCCCGGGAATGGTTGCGCGAGGAAGCAACGTGATGCGAACCCACCAAATCGGTCGGCAACCATGTTCCCGATATTCGTTGTCTTTCTCGCCGCACGCCCTGGCGCGATCTGCACAGCCGAGGTGACGATAAAGGGGAAGAGAAAGACTCACGAGATCGCCCCAGACACTACCGAGATCAATATCAAGTGTTCGCCGCGAAAGCCCACAACCATGGTTTTAGGGGTAGGGCGGTTTCGCCGAAACCGCTGCACGCATTGAGGAGGCAACGAGCACCCCAGCACACTGCCATCGCGCACTCGGCGAGCACGCCCTACCTTGGCCGGTTTCATCCTCTTCCGTAGGCCGCGAGCTCGCTCGCGCTTTCCGGTGGGCCCGGCAGTCCCGCAACTCAGCGAAGCGCCTGCAAGCAGGCGGCCTACGGTGATGGATCACCGACGCATTTCTCGTGGGCAACCTACGGCCCATATCTGGGGTAGGAGCGAGCTTGCTCGCGATAGCATCTGCCTCATCGTTTCGCCCTCCGAGGTAGGGCGGTTTCGCCGAAACCGCCGCACCCATTGAGGAGGCAACGAGCACCCCAGCACACTGCCACCGCGCGCTCGGCGAGCACGCCCTACCTTGGCCGGTTTCCCCCTCGTCCGTAGGCCGCGAGCTTGCTCGCGCTTTCCGATGGGCCCGGCAGTCCCGCAACTCAGCGAAGCGCCTGCAAGCAGGCGGCCTACGGTGGTGGATCACCGATGTTTTTCTCGTGGGCAACCTACGGCCCATATCTGGCGTAGGAGCGAGCTTGCTCGCGAAAGCATCTGCCTCATCGTTTCGCCCTCCGAGGTAGGGCGGTTTCGCCGAAACCGCCGCACCCATTGAGGTGGCAACGAGCACCCCAGCACACTGCCACGCCACCACGGCGAGCACGCCCTACCTTGGCCGGTTTCCCCCTCGTCCGTAGGCCGCGAGCTTGCTCGCGCTTTCCGATGGGCCCGGCAGTCCCGCCACTCAGCGAAGCGCCTGCAAGCAGGCGGCCTACGGTGATGGGTGGCCGATGCGTTTCTCGTCGGCAACCTACCGACCATATCTGGCGTAGGAGCGAGCTTGCTCGCGATAGCATCTGCCACATCGTTTCGCCCTCCGAGGTAGGGCGGTTTCGCCGAAACCGCCGCACCCATTGAGGTGGCAATCAGCAACCCAGCACACTGCAACCGCGCGCTCGGCGAGCACGCCTTACCTTGGCCGGTTTCATCCTCGCCCGAAGGCCGCGAGCTCGCTCGGGCTTTCGCCTTCGTGCGCCTACCACCAGTTTTGAGCAAAAGCCGAATTCACGGCGTCTTCGACCGGTGCCAAATAGGGATGCCAGTGGCGTTCCCATTCCAGGCTCACCACGCCGTCAAACTCGCGCGCCAGCAGCGCTTGTAAGGGTGCCATGGGGAACTGACCTTCGCCGGGCAGGCGATAGGAAAACGAGTGCCGGGCGCTGGGGATGTTGACGCTGTCCTTCACGTGGATGTGGGGCACGTGGGACTTGATCACCTGCCAGGTTTTGACGGGGTCCTCTCCACCGACTTTCCAGGTATGGTGGGTGTCCCAGAGAATCTTGATGCCGGGGCAGGCTTCCGTGAGCGCGATGATGGCGGCGGAGTCGAGCACGAGGTCGTGGGTCTCAATCATGATCTCCGCCTGCCAGCCCTTTTCGGCGCGCAGCTTGGTCCACCACTGCCACGTGTCGATGGCTAATGGCAGGTCGTCAGCCCACGCTTTGCCGCCGTCAAACCAGCGCAGCCAGTGCACGCCGAGTGTCTCCGCCCACGGGAGAAACTCGAGGAACTCCGCCCGGGTCTCGTCGGTATTGTCGAACAGCTTGAGCGATGTATCGAGCGAGCAAATACGAGGGGAGGCCGGCACGCCGATCGCGGCCGCCATCGCCTCGGGGGTGCCGTAGGTCTTGGCGAACAAAGCCGGGAGGTCGACGCCGCCCTCGAGGCTGCGCAGTTCGATGGCATCGAGCTGGAGGTGGCGGGCCAGGGCCAGCGCGCTTTCGACTGATTCCTGCGGGCAGCCGAGAGAGGAAATGGAGCGTTGGTAGGAGGGGGCGGAGGCAGAGTCGGTCATGATACGGTTATCCAAGGAGACGTGCACCGGTGAGTCCGTCAAACACGGTGGTCGATCGGGCGGGTATTTCGGTTTCGATGACGGGGCCGCGGGGAAATTGCAGGCGGCGTTTTCCGCCGTCGACGGTGTGCACCACCAGTAACCCATCACCGATGAGGGTGCAATCACCGGGGGCGTTGACGATGTGGCAGCCGGCGAGTGTGCCGAGAGCGTGCAAGGCGACCGGCGCGACGGGCGGGAGTGCGAAGTTCCACCAGGTCGCGTTGTCCGCGTCGCGCCGCACCACGCTGGGACGGCCGTCGGACCATGTGCCCATGATCTGGGCGGGGGTGGCCGCATAGGCGGGCAGGTCGATGGTGTTTTTCAAGCGGAGGGAGGAGTTCACTCCGTCCAAGTTAAAATTGTGCTGCGGCACCGTGGGGCGGTGCAGCACGGTGGCCACCCCACTCAGAGCCTGGGCGACTTCCGGGCCGGCGTGATCGCCATCGCTCCACCCCGCGAATCCCAGCAACGCCACGTGGCGACCGGCAGTGGCGACACGAGTTTCGATCACCTCGCGTTGGGCAGGCGTGATCACCGGAGTCGTGGCGAACAGGATCAATTTATATGGACTGAGGTCGAGTTCGGCCAACTCTTCCAGCAGGGCTTCGTCGAAGGCCAGACCGGACTGATAGAGCCCGTGTAGCAAGTCGTCGACGAGCAACGGCGTGACCGGGTCGGAGGTCGTGGTGGGTAGTTTGCCGAACTCGGCCGAGGGGTGTCGTTGGCTGACCGTGTGGCAGAACGACATCGGGTCGTGCACCAGCAGCACGTCGGCCGGACGCAGAAATGGCAATTCGTGACGAGCGGCGGCGATGGTCTGGATTGCCTCGACTTCGGCCAACAGTTCGGGGGTATCCCACCAGCCGACATTGCCGCCGCGACTGAAATTGGGGGTGCGGCCGATGGGACCGAAATCATACCACCATTGGCCGCCGCCGCGGGTGACGGGTTGCAGCACGTTGCGACGGTGGATGGCGATGTCATCCGCGGGCGTGCTGGTGAAATCCTTTTCCCACGGACACCCGACCTGGCTCGTGGGCGTGTCCATTTCATCGAGCCAGAGTTTGCCGGCGCGTCGCACCACACCGATCAGGCCGCGGGCATTGCCGGTGCCACCGAACCCTTTTGCGGCGGGTTCGTAAGACTGGGGCGAACAGAAACAATCGAGGTGGGGCGATTGCAGCGCTTGCCGCACGGCCAACTGCGCGCCGGCGGCCTGTCGTCCGAAGATACTGTAGAAGTAGCCGAAAAATGCCGCGGTCACGATGGGACGCGGCCACGATTTTTTGACCGTGGCCGCCAGGGCCAGCACGACTTCGGTGAGCGCGGTATGCTGAAACGTGAAGTAGTCGATTACGGGCCGCTGGGTCTGGGGATCGCGCAAAATGCCGACCGTCGCCATCTCCCGACTCGGGGAGTTAGGGACGCTGGCGGTGGCAAACGTGAGACCGGAATGACTCCATGCTTTGGCGAGCGCCGCATCGTCCGCATAGTGCGTGGTGAGCCAGTGGCGAAACGCGGCGGTGGCGGCGGGGCCGGTGTCGGGATCATGGTGGAGAAATCCGAACTGGTGCCATTCGCCATACACGCCGTTGGCGATCTGAATGGAGAACAAGGCGTTGCCCTCGGGTGAAGCCGACAGGAGCGCGCAAAACTCCCGCAGGCGGTCGTGCGCCCACTCCTGCCACGCGGTTGAATAGAAACTGGCCCGCGTGGGTCGCAGGGCATCGTCGGCCAGCGGCCGCACCAAACCGTGGCGGGGGGGGTCGTGTGGTTCGGTATCCGCATAGCCTACACATTCTTGCGGATGGGCCGCGCACCAGGCGGGGGGCGCATTTACGTGCACCCGCAGCATCACCGCCGCACCGGGCACCACGTCGGTTACTCCCGCGATTTGACGCCGGGCCAGGGTGACATCGAGACTACCGTCGGTCGTGAGCATTTGTTCGAACCAGACATCGGCTTGAAACAACCGCGTGCCGTGTCGGCCGAACTCGGCGATGTTGCGGGCGGGCACTTCCTCCCACGTCCAACGGGCGCCGGGGCAATCGGACAACGCATAGATGAGGGGCGCGACGGGCTCGTCGTTAAGTAACAAAGTGGGGCGGTCGGCATTCAGCTCGACCCGCGCGGAGAGCGGCGGCGGCATATTGCGATCAATGGAGGCAGTCGCAGTGCCATGAAAAGATGAAAGCCAATGAAAATTTATCTGCCGGGCGATCCGGGCGGCTCGGCGGTTGACGCGTGATCGTGCGCGCCGCATGACCACGGCGATGGCCGATTCCACCTCCCGCATACCCCTCGTGCATCTCACCGACCTGTATCATCCGGCGCAGGATCCGGACGATCAATTCGATCTCGCCACCGTGCTGGCGCTGCCGGAATACGACCTGCGTGCGGTAATTTTGGATACGACGGAGAGGTTTCGGAAGGCGGCGCCCGCGGGTTGGGATGTAAATCGCGATCCCGGTCTGGTGATCGTGACCCAGGCCAGTTATCTGATCGCGCGGGCGATTCCGGTGGCGGTGGGGCCGGAGGCTCCGCTGACGTCCGTGAATGACGACGCTCGTTCGCGGCCGTCACGGGAGCAGGCGGGCATCGAATTATTGCTCGAAACACTGCGTGCAGCCGATGCGCCCGTGGTGGTTTCGATCGTGGGATCGGCGCGCGTGCTGACAGCGGCGTTCAACCGGGACCCGGCATTGGTGCGGGAAAAAGTGCGCTCGGTGTTACTCAATGCCGGCACCACGGTGACGCGTGCGCTGGAATGGAACGTGCAACTCGATGCGGCGGCATTCATCGGACTGTGGCGATCGGGATTGCCGGTGCATTGGTATCCTTGTGCGACGGACAAGGGAGCCTTTGATCCGAAGCCGGAACGCGGCACGCACTGGTCGGCGAGCCATGAGCAATTGCTCGCGGAATTGTCCCCGTCGTGGCGGGCCTGGTTTGCCTACGGATTGAGCGGATCGGCCCGTGGTGATTTCATCGGAGCGTTGGCCGATCTGGGCCGGGGCTCGGTTTGGGAAAATATTTTGGCGGGGCGACGTTCCCTGTGGTCGACGGTATCGCTGGTCATGGGCGCCGGGCGCGGTCTCGCCAAAACCGCCCACGGTTGGCGCTTCGTGCCGCGGTCCGAAATCACCACCCAACAGCTCTGCACCTGGCCACTCCGGTTGGACCCGATCAGTGCGAAGGTGGGGGACGATGCGCAGGTGGCCTGGTCCTTGGCGACTGCGGGAGAAACGTCTTCGCGACTTTTCGGTCGCACCCCAGGCGCTGACTACGGCGCGGCCATGGCGGAGGCCCTCAACGCTTTGCTACGCACCCTGCCCGAGTAGACGAAGCACGCCAGTGAAAACCCCAGGTAGGAGCGTGCTTGCGCGCGATGGCATAGCAAGGGGATCGGTGGCAGGTGCCATGGAGGCTGCAATCGCGCGCAAGCCCGCTCCTACTTATCGCCTGGATGGTTGCGGCGCGGCCAGGGCAGATGGCTCTCAATTCAATGCGGCAATTTTGCAGGAAAATGAAGCACGCCAGTGAACACCCCCAGGTAGGAGCGTGCTTGCGCGCGATGGCGTAGCAAGGGGCTCGGCAGGCAGGTGCCATGGAGCCTGCAATCGCGCGCAAGCCCGCTCCTACTTATCGCCTGGATGGTTGCGGCGCGGCGAGGGCGGATGGCTTTCAATACCGCTGCGGGGGACGGTGCATCGGAGAATGAAAATTAGTGAAAGATTCGTGGGCCGACTTGTTCGAGTTGACCGATTGAAAAGGGGCTGGTCAGGGTGCGGAACCCTTACCCATGAAAGCCCATGCCGTTGTGTTTACCGCTCCGGGGAAAGTTGAGTTCCGCGCCGTCGAGTGCCCGGAGCCCGGCCCCGAAGATGTTGTTATCGAACTGACCCACTCGTGGATCAGTAACGGGACCGAAGGCTCGTTTTTGCGGGGCGAGCGTCTGGCGGGTGACACCGCGCGCCGGACCGGCGACCCGTCACCGTTTCCCATCATTGCGGGCTATCAGAAGGTCGGTATGGTTACCGCCGTCGGCGCGGCGGTGCGCGATCACCACGTAGGCGATCGCGTATTTGCGGTGATGAGTCAGGTCGAGGGCATGTTCGATCGCCATGCGGGCCACGTGTCGCCGTCGGTTTGCCATCAAAGTTTTGTGCACCGGCTGCCCGACGGCGGCGCCAGCGAGGACTATTCAGGCATGGTGTTGACTCAGGTCGGCTACAACTGCGGCACACGTCCGCGCATCGAACCTGGTGAATTGGCGGTCGTGGTCGGCGATGGCTTGGTGGGCCAATGGACGGGGCAAACCCTGAAGCAGCGTGGCGCACGCGTCATCATGACCGGACGTCACGAGGATCGTTTGGCGAAGTTCACCGAAGGAGGTTGGGGCCAGGCCATCAAAGTCACCGGTGACGGCGCCGCCGAGATTGCCGCACTCGGCCTGGGCGAAGTCGCGGTCATGGTCGACACGGTCGGTGACGCCCGACTCTTCGACGCCTACCTGCCGCTCATGCAGCACGGGGGCACAATGGTCTCGGCGGGCTTTTACGGCACCGCCGACGCCATTGAAATTCAACGCTTCCGTTATCGGGAAATCGCCTTCGATCTGGTGGCAGGCATCACCGCTCCCCGAGTGGATGCCACGATCCAGTGGGTCGCGGAGGGCAAGCTGGATACCGCCGGTTTGATCACTCACCGTTTTCCGGTCGAGGCAGCCGCCGAAGCATGGGCGTTGATTGAATCCAAACGTGAGCCCGTGCTGGGAGTGATTTTGGAATGGAAGGCCCGCACATGAGTAACGAAATTCCTGATACGATGCGGCAACTGCGCATCATTGCTCCTGGCGAGACTACCTGGGAGGTCGCTCCGACGCCGCGTCCGGCGGCGGGAGAAGTATTGGTCAAGGTGACCGGGATCAGCAGTTGTCCGCACTGGGACCTGCACATTCTGGGGGGGGAGCCCATGTTTCCGGGGCAGCAACTGGACTACCCGTATTTTCCCGGCAAACCCGGGCATGAAGCGGTCGGAATCGTGGTCGCACGGGGCGACGGAGTGACGGACCTATCGGTCGGTCAGACGGTCGTGGCGTGGCGTGATGCCGGCACCAATCGTCCGGGGTTTTACGCGCAGTTTAATGCGTTTCCCGCCGAGTATCTGCTGCCCGTGCCGACGGAGCTACCGGCGGCGCAACTCGCTTCGCTGGAGCTGGCGATGTGCGTTGAGGTGAGCTTTCAACGCCTTGCGATGCTGGGTGGGGTCAAGGGCAAGCGCGTAGGCATCGCCGGCCTCGGACCGGCGGGATTGGTGGCTTTGCAACTGGCGCGCTATCACGGGGCGGCCGAAGTGGTGGGTATCGATCGCGTGGCTTCACGTCGTGAACTGGCATTGAACGTCGGCGCCTCGGAAACCGTTGATTCCGACGAGGGCTTATGGGCCGCCAACCGCGGGAACGATCAGGCGCTCGATATGGCGATTGATTGCACGGGAGTCCCGCCCGCGGTGAAGTTTTTGCTCCACCGCACCAAGGAGGCCGTGGCGTTGTTTGGAGTCGTGCGAGGTGAGATCCCATACGACGGCGCGCTGATGTGGGGACCCGGGGTGACATTGCTCGGTTACGGTGATCACAACCGTCTGGCGGCTGAAACCGCCCTGAGCGCGATAGCAGCAGCCCAACTCGATCTCGGGGTTTTGATTTCCGCGACGCTCCCGCTGTCCGACTACGTGTCGGGTGTTGAAATGCTCCGCACTCAACAAGCGATCAAAGTCCTCTTCGACCCCTGGGCTTGAGAGGACGACGGGATGGGAACGTAGGAACGAGCTTGCGCGCGATGAACGCGCCCGGTGCGACGCGATTGGCAATGTGATCGCGCGCAAGCCCGTTCCCACGGCTGAACTTCGAATCCCGCGGTGTGCTGGTTTTGCGCAAGGGTTCGGCAAGAGGCTTCAGGCGATCGCTACTCCATGCGCATGGCGGCCATGGGATTGATCCTCGTGGCGCGGCGGCTGGAGAGGTAGCAGGACAGGAGTGCCACGGCGGCGAGCAACGTCGGCACGATGGCGAAGGTGGGCGGGTCGTGCGGGGTGATGCCGTAGAGGGTGCCGCTGAGAAGATTTGCCAACAGCGTGGCGGCGATGAAGCCGGCCCCCAGTCCGAGCACGACCAAGTGCAGGCCTTTGCGCACCACGTCGCCGACGACTTCCGAGGCGGGAGCTCCAAGCGCCATGCGCAGTCCGATTTCGTGTTGCCGCATGCTTACGGCGAAGGTCATGACGCCGTAGATGCCCACACAAGCGAGCCCCACCGCGATGATGCCGGCGAACAACAGTAGTCGCGAAAAGAAATACTGCTGCCAGATCGTGCGCAGGATGACCTGGTCGAGCGTGAGCACCGTGTAGATGGGCATGCCGCTGTGCACGCCGAGCACTTCGTTGCCAATGGTGGCGGCGAGCGCGGAGGGATCGCCGGTGGTGCGCACTGCGACTGACATGAAATTCACCGGAGATTGCAGGATGGAGAAGTAAAGCGTGGGACGACGGCCGTCGTCGCTGTGCACATGGCGAATGGCACCCACCACGCCCACAATGATGGCGGTGTCACCCATGTCCGTTCCCTTCCAGTTTTCCGTCGCATCGATTCTCTGTCCGAGCAGTGCTTCCGGGCTCATTCCCACGTCCTCGGCGAAGGCCGTGTCCACGATCGCGACGCGCTGGTTGCTGTCGCGATCGGCCGCCTCGAAATCCCGGCCGGCGATCACCGGGATGCGCAAGGTGTCGAAGTAGCCTCGGGAAACGCCGCGATACGCCACCCGGGGCAGGGTGATCCGCGGAACGTATAAGCCCGCGTTCTCCTCCAGCAGGATGGCCTCCGCGGCACCGTTGTGACTGCCGGGAAGTTGGGTGATGGCCGCCGCGTGGGTGATGCCGTCCAGTTTTTCCAATTGGCGGGGCAACGTGCTGAAAAAGTCAGCTTCTTCTTCGGGCGTCTCGCTGTAACCCTGTGGAAAACCAGCGCGAAAAGTCAGCACCTGCGACGAATCATAACCGGGCTCGATGGCGCGCAGTTTGAGAAAGCTGCGCGTCATCAAACCGGCGCCGACCAACAACACGAGGGCCAGGGCCAGTTCCATGATCACAATGGCGTTGCGCAGCCGCTGTCCGAACGGGCCCTGGTCGAGTCCGGTGCGGGAGCTCTCCTTTAGTCCGGCGCTTAAATCCGGCCGGGAGTCGCGCAACGCGGGCGCGAGGCCGAAGATGAAACTGGCGAGAAAGCCGCAGACCACGGTGAAACTGAGCACTCGCCAGTCCGGATCGAGCTGCAGCCAGAACGGCGGTTCGATGTTGAGCGACGTCACCACCAAATCGATACCCCACAGCCCGACCACCGCACCCATGGCCGCACCGAGAAGCCCGAGCACGAGGTTCTCCACCGCCAGTTGCCGGAAGACCTGCCAACGGCTGGCGCCGAGGGCGATGCGCACCGCGATCTCGGGGCCGCGGTCACTGCCGCGCGCCAGCTGCAGGTTCGCAATGTTGGCACACGAAATCAGGAAGATACAGGTGCCGGCAATGAACAGCATTAGGATGAAATAGATGGAGTCCCGCTGAATGTCCTGCCGCCAGGACATGACGGAGATGCCGATGCCGGTGTTGGTGTCGGGGTGCTCCCGCGCGAGCTCGTCGGCGATGCGATCGAGTTCGGCTTGGGCGGCTTCGACGGTGACTCCCGTCCGGAGTCGACCGTGGGCGGCGAAATAAAACGCTCCGCGCCGCAGCATTTCGCGCGGCAGGGACGCCGAATCCACCAGACCCAGCGGCAGCCAAACGTCGGAAAATTCCGGATACCGCCATCGGACTGGCATGACGCCGATGATGCGCGTGTCGATGCCGTTGATTTTGATGACCGAGTCGAGGGCCAGCGGGTCGCGTTCAAAACGTTTCGTCCAGGCATCATCCGAGATCAACGCCACCGGCTCGGCGTCGGGCAATGCGTCCGCGGCGGTGAATTTGCGGCCGAGCTGGGGCTGCACGCCCATCTCGGCAAAGGCCAGCGGCGAAAGCCGCGTGCCGAGGAAGCGCATCGGGCCGGCGTCGCCCGCCAGAATCACGGTGAGGTCGGTGTGCAACCAGACGCCGTCGAGGCTCTCCGAGCGGGCGGCCACGGCGAAGCCGTCGAGGGCGTTCATGCCCATGCGGTAGCCTTTGCCTTCGCCGTCCGCGGATTTTTTGAATTGGGACAGCGTGACGATGGCGTCGCCGTGGGAGGCGGCCGGCAACGGTCGGAACATCATGGTGTTGACGGCCGAAAAACACGTCACCACCGAACCGATCCCGATGCCGAGCGTGCCGATTGCCAGTGCGGTGTAGAGCGGTTGGTGGAGCAGTTTGCGGAAAGCGAATTTGAGCAGACTCATGGGACGGAAATGGCGGGGTTTCTAGTCGGATCGCAGGGCCTCCGCGGGCGCGATCCGGGTGGCGCGTCGCGCGGGGAGCCAGATGGCGAACAGAGCGGTGAGCAATACGAGGGCCGTGACCGCCAGGTAGGTCGGCAGGTGCAACGGTGACGTCGCATAAAGCATCGTTTCCAGGAGGCGAGTGACCAATACGGAAAATACGAGACCGAGCACGGCCCCGCCCAACGTGAGTCGCAGGCCTTCTTGCAACACTTGCTGCAAGATGCGGCGGGGTTCGGCACCGATGGCCATGCGCACCCCAAACTCCCGGGTGCGTCGGTGAATGGAAAACGTCATGGTCGCATACAGTCCGATGGTTGCCAGACCGAGGGTCAGGGCGGCGAAAACGATAATCAACCACGAGTAGAGGCGCGACTCGGTGAGACTCGATGCGACCAGCTCCGACACCGGCTCGGCATTGGCCACCGCCTGATCTGGGTTCAACTTCCAAATGGCCCGTTTGACGTCGTCAATCAGCGCCGCCGGAGCGATATCAGCGCGCACCAGCAGGGTCGCGAATTCGGTCGGGCGCTGCGGCAGATGCGAGTATACCTGCAACGGTTGTCCGACGCCCAAACCGTCGCGCGGCACATCGGCGACCACGCCGATGATTTCCACGCCGTCCGTGTTCGGGGTGCTCGTGAATCGCAGTCGTTGCCCCAGCGGATTACCGTCGCCGAAGAAGGCCCGGGCCGTGGCTGCACTGACGACCGCGACGCGGGGTTGGTCAGGTCCGTCCGTGGGGGCAAACCAACGTCCTTGCTGCAGGGGTAAGCGCGTGGTTTTGAGAAAATCCGTGCCGACGGAGTCGTAGTAGGCGCTGGGAAGGCGGGCGGCATCCATGGGCTGACCGACGATGGCAAACGATGCGGGAATGCCCCACAAAAACGGCATGGTCTGGGTGAAAGCGGCGTCTGCCACGCCGGGCACGGCCTGCACGGCAGCCACGACTTGATCGAAATAGCGTCGCCGAGTGTCCTGGTCGGGGAAGTCACGGGAGGACAGGGACAGTCCGACCCGCAGCAGCGGTGCCGTTTGTAGTCCGGGATTGATGGCTTGTTTGGCCAGCAGACTGCGACCGACCAAACCGGCCGACGTGAGCAGGCCCAAGGCCAGCACGATTTGGCCCACCACGAGCGCCGCGCGCAGTCGGGCGACCGGCGGTGCGTCCGACATGCGTCCACTGGATTGCAGGGCCGACTGCACCTTGGCGCTGCTGGCGCTCCAAGCCGGGTAAGCGCCGGCGGCGAGTCCAGTCAACGCGGCGGAGACGAGCGCGAACGCCAATACCGGAACATTGAGCTCGATCGCATCGGCCCGCGGCAGCCATCCAGAAGGCACCGTGGCGAGCAGCAGGTCCAATCCCCACCAACCGGCGAAGATGCCGGCGACGCCGCCCATGACGGCGAGGAGGCACGACTCGACCAGACCGGTCCGTAGCAACGGCCAGCGTTCCGCGCCCAGTGCCATGCGCACGGCCTGCTCATGGCGCCGCGCCGAAGCCCGGATCAACAACAGACCGGAGTAGTTGGCGCAGGTGACGAGCAGCACCAGCGCCGCCGCGCCCATCAAAAGCATGACGCCTTCACGGTAACTGCCGAGCAGCAGGGGTTTCAACGGAGACAGGGTCGGCACCCAATCCGCGTGCATGGCCGGATTGTCCGCGGTGATCGGCGCTTGGTGCGTGGTCAGCCATGCGTTGATCTGCGCCGGAGAAACGTCCGGACGCAGGCGCGCCATGCCGGTCCAAAACCGGGCCGAGTCGACCGTGTTCACCCCGCCGGTCGCGACGGTGGGCA
The DNA here is from genome assembly GCF_029023725.1 of Synoicihabitans lomoniglobus. GTDB lineage: Bacteria > Verrucomicrobiota > Verrucomicrobiia > Opitutales > Opitutaceae > Actomonas > Actomonas lomonigloba. Next base: position 2,232,919 of record NZ_CP119075.1, on the reverse strand, counting down.
GCCACAGCCGGGCATTGTTGAACGGGTCGGTCCAACCCGGTGGCATCACGCCGATGATCGCGACCGCCTCGCCGTCGATTTGGAGGGTTGCCTGATCCAGCCGCGCGGGCGCGCCGAGTTCACGCAGCCACAAATCATGACTGATCACGGCCCGCGGTGAAGCCCCCGGGGCGGCGTCCTCGGGCAGGAACGTGCGGCCGCGCCAAGCTGCAGTGCCCAGCACTTCGAAATACGTATCGGTGGCCTGAATACTGGTCAAACGCACCGGTTCGTCGATGCCGCTGAGACTGGAGTAGTTGTAGCGCCAGGAGGCGATTGCTTCCCAGGGCGCATCCGGCGCGGCTTCGAGGCGACGATATTGTGCGGGGGTAAGGCCGGAGCTTCGGGTCGGATCGTCGGACGCGCGCACGGCCAGTTGGGCGAGCCGCTCTCCGCCCGGGTAGGGCAACGGCGTGAGGAGCAGGCCGTGGGCGACGGAGAATACGGCGGTGTTCACGCCGGTGCCCAACGCGAGCATGAGCACCGCGAGCAACGTCAGCGCAGGCGCGCGCCACAGCTGGCGAAAGGCGTGACGGATGTCGTTGAGCAACGGAGCGGGGAGTCAGGTGGTGGTCGGAAGGCGGACAGCAAAGACGGCCGGTCGTGGGACCGGCCGCCGAGTTTTCAACGCTACTACGTTAACATGACTGTTAATATCCGCCCGGTTCCTAAGCGGGCGAAAGGGGTTGTGACGGGATGAGGACAGTCAACGGGCATCGGTCACGGCGAAGATGGGCTTCAGGCGGTCGGGTCGGTTTCGACCTGCTCCTGCACGACGCGGCCATCGAACACGTGGATGGTGCGATCGGCATTGCGGGCGAAGCGCGAATCGTGGGTCACCATGACGATGGTGGCGCCGCCTTGGTGGAGCTCGGCGAGCAGGTCCATGACGGCTTCACCGTTCTTGGAATCGAGGTTGCCGGTGGGCTCGTCGGCGAGGAGCACGGCCGGGTGACCGGCGAGGGCGCGGGCGACGGCCACGCGCTGTTGCTGACCACCGGAGAGTTGCGAGGGGAGATGCTTGGCGCGGTGACCCATGCCGACCTTTTCGAGGGCTTCGAGCACGCGTTCCTTGCGCTCGGCGGCGGGCATGCCGCGGTAGGTGAGCGGGAGTTCGACGTTCTCATAAACGGTGAGGTCACCGATGAGATTGAAGGACTGGAAGATGAAGCCGATTTCGCGGTTGCGGATACGAGCGCGCTCGGGAAGAGACAGGCCTTGGACCGGGCGACTGTTGAGCAGGTAGGTGCCGTCGGTGGGCGTATCCAGGAGGCCGAGAATGGAGAGCAAGGTGGATTTACCGCAACCGGACGGGCCGGCGATCGAGACATATTCCCCTTGGTCGATGTTCATGTGAATGCCGGAGAGGGCATGGGTTTCAACTTCGTCGGTGAGGAAGACCTTGGTGACGCCTTCGAGTTTGATGAGGGATTCGGGCATGATCGGTTGGGTAGGTTGAGCTAGGGTGGGTTGATTCTGGAAATGGAGGCGCATCAAGCATCCGCGTCCGCGTCGAGAGCGACAAACGCGGCGAGGGAGGCGAGGATGAGCAGGGCGGAGAGCATCGGTCTGGAGGCAATAACCCGAGGGCGGGTCAAGAGTTGCAGATTATTTTGCAAAGGGGGGGATTAGTTGAGTTGCACGCGGTCGTGGGAGTCCCACTGCGACATGTCGGAGAGGATGACCTGATCGCCGGGATTGAGGCCGCGGATGATTTCAATCGTATTCACGGAACTGCGACCGAGTTGGACCTGAGTGCGCTCGGCGAGGTCGGAATTGGGATCGAGTTTGAAGATCGTGACGGTGGAGCGTTCCTGACCAAAGGCGGGGCGGCCCACGTAGATCACGTCGTCGAGGCGTTCGAGTTCGATGGTGCCGTCGACGGATAGGTCGGGGCGCGCTCCGCGCGGGAGTTCACCTTCGAGCGTGACATCGACCAGAACCGTGCCGTTTTGCACGGCGGGATCGATGCGAACCACGCGTCCGGAGACGATGCCGTTGCGCGTATCGACCGAGGCGAGCTGGCCGATGGTGATGTCTTTGGCCTGGGTTTCGGCGATGCGGATTTCGGCCTTCAAATCTGTCGGATCGGCGACGCGGGCGATGCTTTGGCCGGGTTGCACCTGGGCACCGACTTCGACCGGGAGGGCGGAGAGCACACCGGCCATGCCGGCCTTGACCTTGAGGGCATCGGCTTCGGCTTGGCGAAGGCGGGCTTGGGCTTCGAGGCGGGAGACCTCGGCCTCCTGCACGGCGAGCTGTGGCTTGATGGATTCCTGGGAAAACGCGAAGCGCTTTTGCTCGATGTTGTTGCGGGTGGAAGCCTCTTCGGCGGTCACTTTGGAAAGTTCGAGTTCGAGACGCGAGACGAGGCCGTCGGCGAAGAGTTCGTCGTTTACCTCGGCGCGAAGGCGGGCTTGTTCGTAAGCGGCCTTGGCGGCGGCGGCGGCGGATTCGGCGGCGAGCAGCTGGGATTGCAGTTGCACGCGCAGATTGGCGAGGCCGGCTTGGGCGGCTTGCAGGGAAGAAACGGCGGTTTCGGCGGCCTGCGTAACGTCGGGATTGGAGAGCTCGAGAATGACGCTGTCGGCGGTGACCATCGCGCCGGGGCGCAGGATGATGGTTTCGACGCGGGCTTGGGTGCGGGCGGCGACCCAGCGGATGTTTTCCGGGACGAGGGTGCCGAGGCCGCGGACCTGACGGACCATGGGACCGCGCTTGACGGTATCGACCCAGACGAGGTTGCGATCCATCGACGGAGCGGCGGGCTTGAGGCGGGACAGACCAAACGTAATCGCGCCGAGAAGGGCGACGACCACCACGATCATGGTGATGCGTTTCTTACGTTTTGCTGCTGCTTGGTTGGGCCGGGGAATATCCATGTGCTAAAAGTTGTGCCCATGACTTTGCAGGCCCCGTGCCAGTTATGTTCGTGCAGTGTAAGTGATTTAAATGCAGGAGGATAAAAATTATGGTATTTTAGATCCTGATCCCGACACCACGATGCTGGGAAGTTACCGTCCCGGAAATGGGACGCAGCCCGGCAACTCTTTTCCGCTCGGTTCGTTCTCCCGTTGGTTGGTCCGCCGGAGCCGTATGTCACCTAATAGATGACATACCGGTGGCGGCTGAACTCTTTTCAGGGGAGTTCGTAGATTTCGAACAGGGCTTCTCCGCCCGAGCTGGTTGTTGGATTGCCTGAAACGGTGGCAGTGTATGTTCCCGGGGAGAGCCAGAGGAGGAGCGCGGCGTCCGTGCTATGTGCGTCCAAGGGGAATGCACCGACCACTCGCGAAGTTTCTAGGATCTCGTTCAGAATGGTAGTCTGGTCGCCCGGGTGGGCTTGGGATTCCCAGTTGTCGTTGGTGCCGATTAAGGTTCCGTCGGCCGATTGCACGGTGATGGTGGGATCCGCGAGGGGATTCCCCACGTTAAATTGTGCGAGGCCCGGGCCCACGGCACGAACCAGCACACGAATGGCAGAGGCGCCCTCGACCACGAAACCACCCACGAGCACGTCCTCTCCCGCGCCGACCCGACCGCGAGTAGAAAGGTTGATTGGATGGGCGGCAGGGAACACGCCTTCCCGATCTGGAACGTGGTAAATTTCGGACAAAGTTACACCTTCATCACCGCTTTCGTCGTTGGTGGTCAGCGTGTAGGCGCCTGGAGCGAGCGTTGCCAACATCGCGCTATCATCGGAGCCATCAGGGAGTGGGAACGCCCCGGTTTGGGAGGTCGCCAGGGAAAGGTGCTGCGAGAAGCGCCATCCGTTGTTCGTTTGAAGCGTGGTAGTCGAGGCGTCCTGAAGTCGAATGCGTGGAGCCGGCAGAGGTGCGGTTATGCCGAAGTCAGTAAGTTGGGGGCCTACTCCGCGTAGCAGGAGCGTGGTTTCCTCGGCGCCGCCCAACACGAATCCGGCGACGAGACTGCCGTGGGCTCCCACAATGCGTCCTCGGGCGGACAGGTTGGCCAGTTGACCGCGGAACGAAGGCGAGGATTGCACAATTGTTTCGTTGGCACCGACGATGAAAAAGGAATCCAAGCCAAACCCGGCGGCGGTGAATGTGGTGTCGGGCAAATTGTGATGCCGAGTCCATTCTGAGCGGGAGTAAATCTGGGGGGCCGAAAGCACCGTGCCCGCAGTGCCGACCACAAAGTGTCGCCCGTTGCCTCGCACGATCGCCCGCCAATCAATGTCTTTAAATTCGTCGTCGGTGGACCCCGAGAGCGAATGAAAATAGAATCCGTGGTAGATCCCATTCGGGTCATCGCCGGAGGGATCGAGAGAGGAAATTACATGATACGAGGCAATGAAGCCGTCGGAACCGACAGCTCCAAATTCGTGAGAGTGGACGCGAAATGTGCCTTCGCTTTGGGAGGTGGTTCCGAACCCACTGTAGATCGGCGTAAAGGCTTCCACATCTTTGCCGCCGTTGCCTGAAAAGGTATCCTTTATCCACTCGATTCCATCGAACGAATGGAGACGCACATCTGCTTGGCCTCCGGTCACCCAAATACGGTGGCGGGTGCCGTCGACATCCACCGCCTCACTCGTCGCCAAGGCTCGCAGCCATTTGGATGTGAGTCGCGAGGATTGTCGCCAGATCACGGCGTCGTCCGACCAGATAATGGTGCCACGCTCTCCCACTGCGACCCAACGGCCACCGCCGAACCTGATGTTGTTCAAACGCTCTTCAGTCGGGACGTCCGCCACCAAACGCCACGTAATGAGATCGTCCGAAAGTAGAATTACCCCGGATTCACCGACGACAACATAACGCCCATTGGCGAAAGTCACGGCGGTCAGCCACGCATCCGTTTCGGTTTCGCGGGATTGCCAGTTTTTACCGTCCTCAGAAGTGAGGAGGCGACCGCCTGTCCCGACTGCGACCAAACCATCCGGTCCCTCAACCAAGCCCCATAATGTGGCCCCGCCGGAAACTTGATGTCGGATTGAAAAATTCGTTGCGCCGGTGGCAGAGCAAGTCGTGGCCAAAGCGAATAGTGCCGCGGCGAAGTATTGTAAACGACGTATCGAACGATTGGATGCGATCATGCCAGGAACGACAAGTGAAGGTCGTAAAACCACTATTGGGTGGCGGGCTCAATCGAACTGAACCTCTCCGGGGGGATGGGGGATCGCACTAAGCCGGCAAACGCAGGACGGCGATGCAGCCTTGGGTGTCGGTGCGGTTTTCCAAAACGAGGTCGCCGTCGTGGTTCTCGGCAATCTGGCGGCAGAGCACCAGACCGATGCCGGAACCCGCCGGTTTCGTGGTGAAAAACGGCACGAACAAATTGGTGGCCTTGCCGATACCTGGTCCGGCATCGATGACCCGAAACTCCACAAATTTTCCCACGATATCCCATGTTACTTTCACGCTGGGAGGCGGAGGCAGGTCGATCGGTGGCTCGCTCTCGTCGTCCGGATTGGCCGCTTCAAGGGTCGCTTCCACGGCGTTCTTGATGAGGTTGATCAGGACTTGTTCGATCTGCGGACCATCGCATGGCACGGTCACGGCAGGACCCTCGACGATCTCCACCTTGTGCCGCAGTTCGAGGCGGACGACTTGATGCAGCAGGGGATGGACTTCGCAGGGCGATTTGACGGGCTTGGGAAGTTTGGCGAGGCGCGAGTATGCCTGCATGAAGCGACTGAGCCCTTCGGCGCGATTGGCAATGATCTCCAAACCTCCGCGCAGGTCTTCTTCCCAATCGTCCGCGCGTTGGGGACGTTTGAGCATGGAACCCAGACTGCCGGCAATCGATTTGATGGGCGCGAGGGAGTTGTTCAGCTCGTGACCGAGCACGCGCACGAGGCGTTGCCAGGCTTTGAGTTCCTCCTCGCGCAACGCCTCGCTGAGATCGGCGACGACGACAAGTTCGTGCGGTAAACCTCCCTCGCGAAAGGACGTGCGGCGCATGCCCCAGCGACCGGTGCCTCCGGGGAAATCCGTGGCTTCCAATACGCCGGTATCGGGTCCGTTGATACATTCGGCCAAGCCGATTTCAGGCGCAGAGCGGCCCAGGATTTTTTCGGCGGGTGAGGCGAGGAGTTCCTGGCCGGAGCGATTGACGAGCCGTAGGACGCCGTCGCCGTCGAAGGCGAAGATGGCCACGTCGATTTCCTCCATGACGGTGCGCAGCAGGGCGGTGGCTTCCATGGCGCCGAGACGTTGTGCCTTGAGGATGGCGCCGAGGGAATTGATCTCGGACATGACGTCACCCATCGCGTTGTCGCGATTGGCGCCCCGGGCACGAATGGAGAAGTCACCTTCGCGCAAGGCGGAAAGCAGATTGGCCATGGTTTGCAGCGAGCGCACCACGCGGTTTTGCACGGAGAAGGCGAACCCGAGCCAGAAACCGATGATGAGCAGCGACAGCGTCCACTGCACTTTGGGCTGTTGGTCACCGGCAAACCACAGATGCCACATCGAGACGATCACCGCGGGCAGTCCGGCCAGCAAGACCCCCACCAGCACGTGCTGGTCATGGTTCAGTCGGTTTCGGGTGGGCTTCGCCATGCTTGGTAAGCGGTCAGCAATCAGTCGTCAGCTCTCAGCTTTCGGATGAAGACTCCGGGCCGCCGATCAGAGTCCGTATTTTTCGAGCCGGCGGTAGAAGGCGCTGCGGGAGAGGCCGAGTTCTTCGGCGGCTTTGCGGGCATTGCCGTCGCAGCGGGCGAGCGTCTTTTTGATGAGGTAAGCTTCCACTTCCTCAATGCTCATGTCTTCAATCTGCGGCGTGGCGTTGCCGGCGTTGAGACCGAGATCGCCGGCCTTGATGACTTTGCCCTGGGCCATGAGGCAGCCGCGTTCCACGGCGTGATCGAGTTCACGCACATTGCCCGGCCAGGTGTAACCGCGCATGGCTTCGGTGGCGGAACTGTCGAAGCCGGTGATCGATTTGTTGTAGCGTTTGACGTGCTGTTTGAGGAAATGCTGGGCCAGCAAGTCGATATCTTCGCGACGTTCGCGCAGGGGCGGCAGGTGGATGTGGATGGTGTTGAGGCGAAACAGCAGATCCTGGCGGAATTTGCCGTCGGCGACCTGCTGTTGCAGATCGGCGTTGGTGGCGGAGATGAGCCGCACGTTGGCGCGGTAGGTGCGCGAGGAGCCGACCCGTTCGAACTCGCCGGTTTCGAGGGTGCGCAGGATCTTGGCCTGCTGGGAAAGCGGAATGTTGCCGATTTCGTCCATGAAGAGCGAACCGCCGTCGGCGAGTTCGAAGCGGCCGGCGCGATCGCTCTTGGCGTCGGTGAAGGCGCCGCGCACGTGGCCGAAGAGTTCGCTTTCAAAAATCCCTTCCGGCAAACCGCCCATGTTGACGGATATGAACGGATCGGTGGAACGCACGGAGACGGCGTGGAGCGCGCGGGCGACGACGCCTTTGCCGGTGCCGTTTTCACCGGTGATAAGAATGTTGGCATCGGACGGGCCGACGCGGGCGATCATGTCGAGGATGGGTCGCATCGACACGGATTCGGCGATCATGGTGGGGCCGGCATCCTTGCCACGCAGGATTTGGTTTTCCTGTTCGAGGCGACGGAAGGCGCGCACGGCGCTGCCGAGGTCGACCTGGTTGCGCACGATGGCGAGCAGGCGTGGGTTGTCCCAGGGTTTGGTGACGAAGTCGCGGGCGCCGCGGCGCATGGCTTCGACGGCAATCTCGACGCTGGCCCACGCCGTCATCACGACGACGGGTAGGTTGGAATCGAGATTTTGCAGCTTTTCCAACAGCTCGAGACCCTCTTCGCCGGAGGTGGTGTCGCGGGCGTAGTTGAGATCGATGAGCACGAGTGCGAAGTCGCGGGATTCAACGGCGCGGAGGACGGCGGCCGGCGATTTGACGGCGTCGATCTGGTAGCCTTCGCCTTTGAGTAACAACCGGAGGGCTTCGAGCACATCGGGTTGGTCATCAGCGATCAGGATGCGAGGGGCGGAGGCGGGCATGGCAGTAGTGACCTAAGGGAGGCGCGGTGTGTCAAGCGGCACGCGGGAGCTTAGAAGCGAGCAAGCGAACGACGCATGCGACGATGACGGGCGGTCCACCGCACCGGAGCCTGGTGGTGGCGGGTTGGCCGGGCGACGAAGGCTTCGTTGGCCGGGAAGAGCAGGGCGCGTTTCACGTGCGGTTCAAAGGTCCGGCGGGGCGTGCGATAGTCATTGGTGAATGTCAGCATCACAAGGCTGCAGACGAAGACGGCGAACGGGGTGGCGTAGGCGAGGGCGGAGGGAACGAAGAGACCGGCGGTCTCCACGGTGATGGTCACGGCAAGACCGGTGACGGAGGCGATGGCGAGGAAGGAGAGGAAGTTTTTCATGATAGCAAAGGAAGTTGCCGGATATCTTTGCAGTGCGCGTGCCAACGACGGGAAAGAGTTGTAAGCTGTTGATAATCATGAAGAATAAAAACAATCCGAATCGTGACGAAAGTTTGAAGACCGGGAAAGCGGCGGACGCGGGAAGTGAAAATCCCAAAATCGAAACCGGCGGGGCTATTCCGCATTCGCATGAATGGAATCGGTCGTTAGCGTGCTGCGGTATTCCCCTTTTATGAGCGATCCCCGGTTCATTCTCGCGCTTGATCAAGGCACCACGAGTTCGCGGTCCATTGTATTTGATCGGGCAGGACAACAAGTCTCCGCCGCGCAACAGGAGTTTACGCAGCACTACCCGCGACCGGGTTGGGTCGAGCACGATGCGAACGAGATTTGGACCACCCAGCGCCAGACCATGGAGGATGCGCTCGCCCGATCCGGGGGGACGGCGAAAGACGTGGCGGCGATCGGCATCACCAACCAGCGGGAAACGTTGGTGGTGTGGGATCGCGGTTCCGGGGAGCCGGTGGCCCCGGCGATCGTGTGGCAGGATCGTCGCACGTCCGATGACTGTGCGCGGTGGGTGGAGCAAGGGCTGGAATCGCGCGTGACCGAAATCACGGGACTCCGGTTGGATCCTTATTTCACGGGCAGCAAGCTCGCGTGGCTGTTGCGGCACGTGAACGGTCTTAAAACGAAGGCCGAGTCGGGCCAGGTGTTGGCGGGCACGATCGACACGTGGTTGATTTGGAAACTGACCGACGGTGCCGTGCACGCGACCGATGCGAGCAACGCGTCGCGCACGCTGTTGTTCAATCTCAGCACCGGCGACTGGGACCAAGAAATGTTGGAGCTGTTCGGAGTGCCGCACGCGATGCTGCCGGAGGTGCGGGATTCATCCGGTGAGTTCGGCCGCGTGGCGGATGGACTGCCGGCGGCCGGAGTGCCCATCACCGGAGTTGCGGGGGACCAACACGCCGCGCTGTTTGGGCAGGCGTGTTTTGAACCGGGCATGGCCAAGAACACTTACGGCACCGGCTGCTTCCTGCTCATGCAAACCGGCACCGAGATGGTGCGTTCGCAAAACAATCTGCTGACGACGGTGGCTTGGCGTCTCAACGGACGGATGGAATACGCGCTCGAAGGTTCGGTCTTCGTCGCCGGGGCGGCGGTGCAGTGGATGCGCGACGAACTCAAACTCGTGGAGTCGGCCGAGCAACTGAGCGAGCTCGCGGGATCCGTGCCGGATGCGAATGGAGCGATTCTGGTCCCGGCTTTTGCGGGACTGGGCGCACCGCACTGGGATCCGTATGCGCGCGGCACGTTGGTGGGATTGACCCGCGGCACCAATCGGGCGCATCTGTGCCGAGCGGTGCTCGACAGCATCGCGTTGCAAAGCGCGGACCTGATTGCGGCGATGGAAAAAGATGCCGGGGTGCCGCTTCAGGAATTGCGCGTCGATGGCGGGGCGTCGCGCAGTGCGGCGTTGATGCAAATCCAAGCCGATCTGCTGGGCTCGCCGGTGGTGCGCCCGGTTGAAGTCGAAACCACGGCGCTCGGCGCGGCCTACTTGGCCGGTCTGGGCGTGGGCTGGTGGAGTGACCGCGGCGAGATCGCACGTGCCTGGAAAGCGGATACAAAATTTACGCGCCAACGTCCGATCGACGAGCTCGATCGGTTGCGCCGGGATTGGGCGAAAGCCGTGGAGCGGGCAAAACATTGGGAGGAATCCAGTCATGAAAAGTGAAGGCAAATTGAACCGGACGGAGAGCCTGGCGGCGTTGCAGGCGGGCGATACGTTTGACGTGTTGATCGTGGGCGGCGGGGCCACCGGTTTGGGCGCAGCGGTCGATGCGGCCTCGCGCGGCCATCGGGTGGCGTTGGTGGAGGCGGAGGACTTTGCCAAAGGCACGTCGAGTCGCTCGACCAAGTTGGTGCATGGCGGGGTGCGCTACCTGCGACAGGGCAATATTTCGCTCGTGCTGGAAGCGCTGCGCGAACGTGGTCGGTTGGCGCGCAAAGCCCCGCATCTTGTGCGCGATCAGTCGTTTGTGATACCCAACTACCGGTGGTGGGAAGGCCCGTTTTACGGCATCGGCATGAAAGTCTACGATCAGTTGGCGGGACGGTTGGGGCTCTCGCCGTCGCGGTGGTTGACCAAGACTGAAACCCTGGAGCGGATCCCGACGATTGAAACGGAGGATCTCGATGGCGGCGTGCTCTATTACGACGGTCAGTTCGATGATGCGCGCCTGGCCATTCACCTCGCCATGACCGCGGCAACGCATGGCGCCGTGGTGATCAACCACTGTCGTTGTGTGGGGTTGGTTAAGTCGAATGGACAGATTTCCGGAGCTCGCGTGCGCGATGCCGAAAGTGGCGCGGAGTTTGAGGTGAAAGCAAAAACGGTGGTTAATGCGACGGGCGTGTTTGTGGACGAGCTACGGCGCGTCGATCAACCGGAGACCCCACCGGTGATCGCGGTCAGTCAGGGCATTCATGTGGTTTTACCGCGCAAGTTCCTGCCGGGAGATGCCGCGATTATGGTGCCCAAAACCAGCGACGGCCGCGTATTGTTTGCCGTGCCCTGGCACGATCGCGTCGTGGTGGGCACGACGGATACGCCCTTGGATAAAGCGTCAATCGAACCCCGCGCCCTGGCGGAAGAGAGAGACTTCGTGATGGAGCACGCGCGGCAATACCTGTCGCTCGACCCGACGGCGGACGACGTGCTGAGTGTATTCGCCGGACTGCGTCCCTTGGTGCGCGAAGCCGGGGCGGAGTCCACGGCGGCGTTGTCCCGCGATCACGCGATCCTGATCAGCGAAAGTGGACTCATCACCGTAAGTGGTGGCAAATGGACGACGTATCGTAAAATGGCAGAGGATGTGATCGACCACGTGGAAACCGTCGGTGATTTGGACGAGAAGCCCTGCGTCACGGTGAACTTACTCATCCATGGTGCCGGGGGTGAAAACGAAGATGACACCACAAGCATTGACGGTTACGGCACGGATGCGGATGCGATCGCCGCGTTGGCGGCATCCGAGGTCGACGGGGCCTCGCGATTGCATCCGTCGTTGCCGTATGAGACTGCGGAAGTGATCTGGCATGTTCGCGCGGAGATGGCGCGAACGGTGGAGGACGTTTTGGCCCGGCGCACCCGGGCGCTCCTGCTCGATGCGAAGGCGTCGATCGAAGCCGCGCCGGTGGTGGCCGCCGTCATGGCACGGGAACTGGGCCGGAATGACGCGTGGGGGGCCGAGCAGGTGAGAGCGTATACCGCGTTGGCGCAGGGCTACGTTTTTACGCATTCATCGAGTATGGGCTGAGTCGGCTTGCCTTACGCGAACGGTGCGCCTCGCATGCCTCGATGCGATGGATGAGCCACCTCTTTGAGTCCGGATGGAGACGATCAGCGTCGTGGTTGACGCTGAGCGTGGGGTTGCTGGCGGGGTGTGCCACTCCCGCTGTGGCACCCGAGGCGGAAGGACCCGACCCGGTGACAGTTGCAGCCGTCGAGGAGCCTCTCGTTGACGCCGAATCGATCGCCGTGGAGCCGATTGCGGTCGAACCTGAGATCGTGACGCCTTCGCCAGAGGCGGAGATTCCCGCCGGCGTCGCTCCCGGGACGTTGGTGACGCGCCACGGCGACGAAATCATGGTGGCGGGGCAATTGTTTCGCACGGGCACGCCCGTCGTATTGTGGGTCGATGAAGGCGGGTATGATGGTTATCGGGTGGAGCGTCGTTTCAGTTCCGCGAGTCGGGCGGATTGGACGAGTAGCGTCGAGGATAACCCCGCGTTGGAATCGCCCAACCGCTATGGCATGCGCGGGGCGGTCTTGACCGCGACGGAGCGTGAGCGCGTGCGCGGCGGCGGGTGGGATTTGGCGACATTGCAACGCGTGGTGGATCAATTCGTCCTGCACTACGATGTGAGCGGCACGAGCGCGCGTTGCTTCGAACGTCTGCATGACCAGCGCGGTCTCAGCATTCACTTCATGTTGGATGTCGATGGCACCATTTACCAAACGATCGATCTCAAGGAACGGGCGTGGCACGCCACGTTTGCCAACAGTCGTTCCATCGGTATCGAGATTGCCAACATCGGGGCGTATCCCCCGGCGAGGGCCAATCCGCTGGAGGAGTGGTATGCGAGGGATGAAACCGGCCGCACCGCGTTGACGATACCGAAAGCCGCTTATCCGGAATCGGTGCGCGCTGCGGAATTCAGCGGTCGTCCGATCCGCGATGATTTGCAGTGCGGCTCCATCAACGGCGACGAGTTCTACCAATATGATTTCACGCACGAGCAATACGCCGCCCTGATCAAACTCACCGCGACGCTCTGCACGGTCTTTCCGAATCTGGCCTGCGACTATCCGCGGGATGCGGAGGGTCAGCTGCGCACCGACACGCTCTCGCGAGAGGAATGGAAGGCATTTCAAGGCGTGTTGGGACACTTCCATCTGCAGACCAACAAAGTCGATCCGGGGCCCGCCATGCAGTGGGATCGGGTGATTGGTGGGGCGCGGGCTCTGCTGCCCGAGGCCGCCATTGACTAGCCGATATCAAACGGCGAGACCGAGCACTCGATTGAATTCCAGCGTCGCCTTCAAGAGGCGCGCCTGCCGCTGGTGCCCCCGGGTATTGAGTGCCATGGCGGCGCTGAAGTATCCATCGATCAACGCGTAGCGTCGCCGATCCCAGACACCATGATGATCGAGATACGCGGAGGTGAAACGACTGTGCCAGTCGCGGTTTTGGAAAGGCCGCAAGCCAGGGGCCTGCCACTTGATCCGGTAGCTAAAAACCGGATCTGCGGTCGTCGCATCAAACCCGTCCAATTCGACCCACTCGGAACGCAGCGCGAGCAGTTCGCCGCTGGCGTAGGACACGTATTTCACCAGATCGAACAGCGCCGGACCGCGGCTGATTCCGGCGACGGAAACCGGATCGATCATGATCAATGCCGGTGTCGCGCTTTGGTCGTGAAGGGACAGTGGACGCCACAGGATGTTTTCCAGAAAGAAGTCGCCGTGCAGCCGCACGCCGGGCTCTTGGTCGAGTTCCGCCAACATGTCTGTTTCGTGCTGGATGAACTGCCAGGCGGCCCGCGGCCCCCGCATGACGGTGCCATTGAGCGTCAGTCGCTCCGCATCCAGCAAACGGGGCAACATGGGGTCGGCACTCAACCCCTCAAACGCCCTGGTCACGGCTTGATCGAAGTGGCGGCTCAACGACTCTGCGGTCGGGGCCGGCACATGCACGTGGCCGAACAAAAGATCCGCCAATTGGTCTTGAAACCGATCTATCTCTGCCTGGTCGAGTTGCTCCTCACGCGCCAAGACCCCGGCATCGCGGTGCGTCGGATAATAGGGCATCTCGTAACCGACGGCGGCATCCGCGTCGCCGAGCGTATCCCAATGGTGTAAAACCGACGGAAAGCAGATGGCGTCCCCGGGGGATAAATCGAGCAGGTAGCGGATCTCCCGTCGCAAGGATTCCGTGCCCCACGGGCCTGAGGTGGTGGTAGGATGTTTGTTACTTTTGCGCACGCGCAGCGATCCGTCGGGCTGCCGCACCAGCGCGGTGTGGTCCCAGTATCCGTCTTTCAGCGTGCGGACCGCGTGGTCTGTTGGGGTTATGCTCATGAGGTCGGGATGGGGCGAATTGAGCATCGGAACGGTAAGTGAGTTTCCCGATCCCTTCCCATCAAAAAACGCGTTACGCCGATGGGGAGACTTCTTACCTCGATTGATAAAAGGGCGTAAACCCACCGGTTCGGAACTTAAATGACCTCGTCAATTTCTCCGGCGTAGTCACGATGCCCCCACCGCCGCCAGCCGCTGGGGCGGCCCCATGCCGACTGGAACCCCGTTATTCCCATGACCCATCCGTTCGCCTCAGTTTTTGTTGTTTCCCGAGGGCGCGTTTCGCTGCTGCTGCTGATCGTGATTGGGATGTGCGCCCGTCTGGGCGCGAGTGTGGTGGAGGAAAAGGTGATCCTCGCGCCGGTGTTTACACTCGATCAAATCCATCGATCAATGATGGGGCCTTCGGCGATGCAGCAGTTTATTCTCAGCGAAACCGAAGAACCTGAATTGCTGTGGCTTGTGAGCTACCGGGCGGAGATGGTTAACGCAGACGGTTCCGCCTTATTGCCCCAGGAATACATGTGTCACAGCAATCTGGATATCGATATCTCGGCGTATCGGGAGCTCTTTGCCTGGGAGAAGGTCGCCTCCCCGCGGTTGTTCACCCTGTCGCAGGGGCAGTTCGAGGTGAATTTCCCGGAGGGGTTTGGTATTCCCTTGGTATCGTGGCAACCGCTGACACTGAACAGTCAGGTGTTGAATTTAAACGACCCTGACATCGATTTGAAAGTGCGACACCGCATCACGATCAAATTCGTCCGTGATCGCAACCTCACGACCCCGATGACCCCGCTGTTCATGAGTGCGGCACAGGCCATGGTATTGGTCGAGGGTCAGAGCGGTTACTGGGGACTCGACCGGGCCGACGTCGCGACGCATGGCGCGGCGTGTGCGATCGGCACGTCGGCCTCGCACGCCGCCAATACCGACCAGTTCGGCAATCAGTTTTCCGCGCACTGGGTCGTGCCTCCGGGTGAACACACCTATCATGCGCTCGCAACGAACTGGCTAAATCTGCCGTTCGACACCACGGCGCACTACGTCGCGGTGCATTTGCATCCATTTGCCGAATACATCGAGCTGGTGGATCTCACCGAGGGACGCACCGTTTTCCGCAGCGAAGCGAAAAATCGCACCACCGGCATCGGCCTCGAGGCGGTCGAGTTCTATGCAGATGCCAACGGCTTCGCCTTGCACGAGGCGCATGAATATCAGGTCAAAACGCTCTACAACAATACGACCGAGGTGGACCAGGACTCCATGGCCGTGATGTATTTCTACCTGAAAGATCAGGAATTCAGAAAACCGACTCCGGCTCAAATTGCCCGACGACTGCGCACCGATCCCCTGTTGCGCGCCCAGAAATGGAGCCAAGGCCCAGTCAAAGACACGACGGTCATGGGCTCGGGCCACAGCACGATGTAGACACGCCCAGGTCGCGTGAGGAGAGACTCACCCAAGGGAACGGCGCTAAATCGAGCCGTCAGCAGGCAGGTTTTACAGGAGAGAACAGCGTTAAACGGAGCCGTCAGCGGGCTGGTTTTACAGAAGGCAACGAAGAGAACGAAGGAGGAGGCGCAGCGGAGGCGTGGCTTTGTGACCTTCGTTTTCTTCTGTGCCAATTCGGCTGGAGGAGGGCGTGGTTTTACAGGAGGGAACAGAGTTAAACGGAGCCGTCAGGGGGCTGGTTTTACAGAAGGCAACGAAGAGAACGAAGCCGGAGGCGCAGCGGGGGCGTGGCTTTGTGCGCTTCGTTTCTTCTGTGCCAATTCGGCTGGAGGAGGGCGTGGTTTTACAGGAGAGAACAGAGTTAAACGGAGCCGTCAGCGGGCTGGTTTTACAGAAGGCAACGAAGAGAACGAAGGAGGTGGCGTGGCTTTGTGACCTTCGTTTTCTTCTGTAAAAAACACAACTGGCTGACGGCTCTGTTCGCCTCTGTTGCCTCCTGTGAAATTCAGCTGTAGTGCCTCGGGCACTAAAAAACCCTCGAACGAAATCGAGGGTTTAAAAGTGGTGGTGGGAGGTGGATTGGGTTGGCCGGAGGCCAAGTGCTGCGCACCGCCCCGCTGGGGCGCCCCATCTTCGGTCCCTTGAGTGGGACCTTCGTCGAACCTGATGGTTCTCATCCACCTCTGGGGTGGTCATGTTGTGAGGATACGGGCACTAAAAAACCCTCGAACAAAATCGAGGGTTTAAAAGTGGTGGTGGGAGGTGGATTCGAACCACCGAAGGAATAATCCAGCAGATTTACAGTCTGCCCTCGTTGGCCACTTGAGTATCCCACCAGAGGAACGGCGTAGTTCATGGTCGGACGGACAAAGTTCAAGGGATTTTTTCGTCCCTTTTTGCCACGCCCCGTAAACCACCGAATTTTCTTCGTTTTCGACTTCAATTATTCTCCCTCATCGCGCTCCATTTCCGTCATTTTTCCGCTAGAGGACGCCGGCATCGCGAAAACTGTAGTGCCCCAAGCCCACCGGGTCCGCCGCGGGAGAGCCGATGATGATGTGATCGAGAAGGTCTATCTGGATGGTTTGGGCGGCTTCCCGCAGCACCCGCGTCACGCGGATGTCGGCGGCGCTGGGCGCGGGATCTCCGCTGGGGTGGTTGTGCACACATACGACCGCTGAGGCCGCTTCCTTGATCGCTTCGCGAAAAACTTCCCGTGGATGGACCAAGGTGCTCCCCGCGGTGCCGGAGGTGACCTCCGTGCGACGAATGAGGCGATTTTTGCGATTCAGGGACAACACCCAGAATTTTTCAACCGCCAGACCCATGGCGTGGGGGCGGCAAAATTCGGCGATCGATTGCGGATTCTCCAATACCGGCGGCAGTGCGTTTTCGGAAAGCACGACGCGGCGGGCGATTTCCATAACCGTCAGCAACTGCAACGCCTTCACGTGTCCGACGCCTTTGTGACGGGTGAAATCCTTCAGCGTCCAACGGGTGAGCCCGGCGAGTGACCCGGCATTAGCGATCAACCCTTGGGCGACCGTGAGCACATCGCGTCCCGAGGTGCCGCTGCGCAGCAGCATGGCGAGCAATTCACCGTCGCTGAGGACACTGGGCCCCTGACGCTCAAGGCGTTCCTGAGGACGTTCATTGGCCGCCAGCGAAAGCAGGCGATTGGAGGAAGATTCGAGTTCGGCCATACGGTATGCCCCTTGTAACGCATACCGAACCCGGAATCTTTCAGTGACCGCGTTTGTTCGCGGTCACGGTCGCTAATTCAGGGGTTACAACTCCCCGTGGGTCGCCCGGGGGGCTTCGCCGCCTTCTTCTTCGCTGGGCAAGTCCCGGGGCTTCAAATTGCGCATGAAGGCCATGAGGTCGCGCAGTTCGTCGCGCTTGAGCACGAGGCCGAAAATTGGAGGCATACTGGACGGAGCGCCGGCGCGTTCGACCACATTGGCGGGATTGATCTCCTGTTTTTCGCCCATGGCATCCCACACCACGATCCGCTCGGCGGTTTCCTCGGCAATTGTGCCCGCGACGAAGTCTCCATCCTTGAGGGTGAAGGCGACGACATCAAATCCCGGCGCGATGGCGGCGTTGGGTTCGATGATGGATTCGAGAATGTATTCAGCCGATTGCGACGCCGCGATGGTGGTCAGGTCAGGTCCGGCCTCGCCGCCTTCGCCGTTGGTTTTGTGACAACGGGTGCAGGCGAGCACGGGATGTTGATTGAACAGGCGCCAGCCTTTGCGACCGTCGCCGCCTTCCAAGGCGCCGCGGAAAGGCGCGAGGGTGTCGCCGGTGGCCGTCCAATGCGCCTTGAGCTCGGCGACGGCGGACTGCACGGCGGGAGAGGTTGACGCTTCGGCGGCATCGAGAAGTTCGAACTGGGCAATGTAAGGGATCTCGCCCGCGCGCAGTTGAGCCAAGGCATCGATCAACAGTTCGCCGGCGGCGGGATCATCGAGTTCGGCGATGGCCTTGAAGGCGGCCTGTTGTTCGGTGCCGTGAGCGGAGCCGGCCATGCGAGACAGCACGGGCAGGGCTTCCTGGGGCGAAAGGCGGGCGAGAATCGGCAGCGTGGCCATGCGAAGTTCGCTGGAGTCGGATACGCCTGCCCGTTTCACGGAGGTGATGAGCTCACTGTCGCCGAGTTCGTCGAGCACGTTGAGGGCGACGGCACGCACTTCGCCGCTCGCCGTGGCATCGGCGACGATGGCTCGAATTTGCGGGAGCGTGCCCGAGGCTTCGAGTTGGAGGGCGGCGGTGAGCACGGCGCGTTTGAGGGAGTCGCTGGTGCCGTCGAGCAGGCGGGACAGTTGGCTCTCCAGTGCGGCCATGGCCGGGGCGGCGTCACGGTTGGGCAGGGGGCGGTAGACGCCGACGAGGCGATCCCGTTGGAACGGTTCGGGCCAGGTGGAAAGTTGATACAGCGCTTCTTCGCGCAGTTCGTCCGGCACATCGGAGCGCGCGGCAAAATCGGCCAATGCCGCGGCGTCCTGGGGTCGCCCGAGGCGATGCCGGGCGTTGATAATGCGATGCTGCAATGGGATGTCTTCGAGATCACCGGAGCCGAGCAGGGCGGCGAGTGCGGGCCGCGCGGCTTTCACCGGACCATCGTTGATGGCGAGCGCGGTCTCGCGCACGAGATACGGATCGGCATCGGTCAGAAAATTGGCGATACGCGGTTCGTCGAGGTGACGGTAAGCCAGGATCACGCCCAGGCGAACGGCCGCGGACGGATCCTTTTCGGCGGCGACCAAGGCTGCGCGATTGTCGAGCTGCACCAAGGCGTGGGTGGCGGCGTGGCGGATGTAGAGATCCGCGTTGTTGTTGCGACGCAGCAGGTCCAGCAGAGCCGGGGCGGCGGCGGATTGGTCCAGTTTACCGAGGGACTGGGCGGCAAAGAAGCGGACCCGGGGAGACGAATCCCGGAGGGCGGCAATCAATGCATCGTATTGCGTGGATTGGTGCAGGTCACCGGCGACCTTGGCCGCTTGGGCGCGGACTTCGTTATCGTTATCGGTCAACGCGGCGGCGAGGGTGGAGAGGGCGGTGGGCGCCACGCGTTGGAGTTGGCTGAGTCCCCAGAGTGCGTGCAGGCGGGCGAGTTGCGGAGCCTGCGGGTCGGCGACCATTTGCTGGAGGGCGGGGATATGGGCGGCACCGCGCTCGACGATTTCAAATTGCGCCTCGGTGCGCACGCGTTGGTCGCGGTGAGCCAACAGCTTCAACAGGGCCGGCGTCGCAGCCGATTGGATACCCCCGCCAATAAGGGTTGTTACCTCGCGGGAAAGGGCAACTTCGGCCGCCGGCCGATTCTTCGGGCTCATCGAGTAGACGCGGCCCATGCTGGATTTCGGCCAACCAACGACCCAGTCGACGAAGTAGAATTTGCCGTCCGGCGCAAACGTGACGTCGGTCGGCAACATGCCCCAGATGAAGGGCTCGCTCGAAACGACTTTAAACGAAGCCCCCGTGCGTTCGAGTTTGTAAGCTTGGACGCCGGAGCGAGCGACGTTGCCTTTGAAGTGGGTGATGAAAAGCGTCTGGTCGTAGTCGGACGAAAATCCGGTGCCGGGATAATAGGTGATGCCGGACGGGCCGTCTTCGATGTTGGCGACGGCGGGCAACAGGTAAGCGGGACGACCCGGGAAATCCGGTTTCCACAGATCGTCGCTCATCCACGGACCAGCACGGCCCAGCGGCGCAAATTGGTAACCGACCCGCCAGCCGTAGTCACCGCCCTCAACGACATGCACCAGACGTTCCAGGTCACCATTGTCGCAGTCGTTGTCGCCGGTGAGCAGATCACCGTATTCGTCGAACGCCAGTTCCTGGGGATTGCGGAGGCCGGTGGCGACGACTTCCATTTCGGAGCCGTCGGGGTTGGCGCGAAAGACTGCGCCCTGATCGAGCACCTTGACGTGGTTGCCGTCGGGGGCGGTGACATTGGTCGATCGGTCGCCAATGGAAAAATACAGTTTCCCGTCCGGACCAAGGATCAAGCCGTGCAGGTCATGACCGGTGTAGCCAAAACGCACGCCGAAGCCGCGCAGCAATTCATGGCGGGCGGTTTCGGTGGTGCCCTCGGCGTCGGTGTCGAACTGCCACAGGCTGGGAATGTTGGTGAACCACACCTTGCCGCGATGAGCGAGCACCCCGGAGGCGATGCCATCGAGTTTCGAATTGAAACCATCGGCAAACACGCGGCTGTCATCCGCGACCCCGTCGCCGTCGGTGTCTTGGATCAGCCGGACCACTTCGGTTTCGATCGCGAGCTGCGCGGATTCCTCGCCAAAGATCGCATCGGTGTAGCGCAATCGATCCTCGATCGTTTCGGCGGCGAGTTCGTTTTCGAGCATTCCCATGTAACCGCGGATATCGAGAACGCTCGAGCGGTAGCGGTGCGTTTCCGCCACGAAGAGGCGACCTTGCTCGTCGAAATCAAATGCGACCGGGTTGGAGAGCATGGGCTCGGCTGCCCACAGTTTGATTTCGAAATTTTCCGGGGCGCGGAATTGCGAGATGGCGCGTTCGGCAGCCGGCGAGGCCGGGGTCATCACCGGTTCGGGGAGGCGTTCGAAATCCTCCAACTCGAGTTGAGGCGGGGGCGGCACGCTGGCGAGAAGCGTGAGCGAGGTGAGAAGGGTGGCGAGGAGCGGAGGGATTGAGCGTATCTTCACAATGGGGACGGCGATAAAAGATCAGTTTTCGGCCACGACACAAGGAGACGCCAACGTATTGTGGCGGCGGTGACGGGGCGGACCGGCTTAATGATAAACCGGAATCCGGCCGCGAACGGCAGGTGGGCGATGCAAGTCGCTATACTTGCGATGCGCAGGGTCAGACGGTGCAGAGCTGAATGGCGCGCCGCAGAGGCACCAGCGGATCGGCCTCGGTAGGCACAAACTCCTGGCCGACGAAACCGGTGTAGCCGGTCTCGGCGATGGCCCGCATGACGGCCGGGTAGTTAATCTCCTGGAAGGTCCCGTCGAGTTCGTTGCGCCCGGGATTGCCGCCGGTGTGGTAGTGGCCAATCCACTTGTGATGATCACGAATCGTGCGGATCATGTCACCCTCCATGATCTGCATGTGGTAGATGTCGTAGAGCAATTTGAAGTGCTCGGACCCGACTTTCTCGCAAAGCTGCACGCCCCAGGGCGTGGTATCGCACTGGTAGTCCTGATGGTTCACTTTGCTGTTGAGGAGTTCCATGCACAGCGTGACGCCGTGTTTTTGGGCGATCGGGGTGATGCGATCGAGACCTTCGGCGCAAATTTCCAGACCCTCCGCGTCGGACAATCCGCGACGATTACCGGAGAACACGATCATGTTCTTTTGGCCGGCCTCGGCCATGGCCGGAATTTTCTCCGTCATGAACGCGGTAATGGCGTCGTGGTTTTTGCGCTCGTTCAACCCGTCGACGATACCGCCCGGCACGCCCCAGACCATGGCGCAGGCGAGGCCGTGGCGAGCGAGAATGGGTAGTTCCTCCACGGATACCAACTCGATCGAGTCGAGCCCGATCTCGCGGCCGACGGCGGCAAACTCCTCCAGCGGGATGTCACGGTAGCACCATTTGCAGGCGGAGTGTTTGTAGCGGCCGACGCGGGGCGCGGGCAAGTCGTGGGCGGAAGCGGTGGAGAGAGGCAAAGCAGCTCCGGCGGCGGCGAGGGCCGATCCGGTGGCGAGGTTCTTGAGGGCGGTTCGACGGGTAATGGGGTTACTCACCCGACCACGCTGAAATGTGCGCCGACTCGTGTCGAGTCGAACGGTCACCGATCAGTCGGCGTGAAAGGCGGACAGTCCGCTCGCGATCGCGGCGCGATAGGCTGTGATCAACCGGTCGTGCTGCGCGTTTTCCGCCGCATCGATCAGTTGGCGTGCCGGATCGGCGTCGAACCACGCCAAGGTGCGGGTGATGCCTTCGCGGTAGGATGTTTTGGCGGCGAATCCCGGCACAAAGCGTTTGATCTTGGTGTTGTCGAACACGCTGGAACAGAGCTTGTCGCCAACGAGTCCGGGGGCTTCGTCGGGGAGGCAGGCACCGATGAACTCGGCGGGGATGGTCACAAACTCGGGCTGGGCGACGCCGGCCGCCTCGGCGGTGATGGTGAAAATCTGATTCCACGTCAGCACCTCGTCGGAGGTGATGTGAAACGCTTCACCGTGCGTGTCAGTTCGCCCGAGCAGGCCCAGCAAGCCCTGAGCAAAGTCGGTGTTGTGCGTGATGGTCCAAAGGGTGCGGCCGTCGCCGGGAATGATGACGGGAAGGCCGCGACGCAGGCGATCGATGGCGGTATAGCTGCGTTGCCAGCTGTTCATGGCCAAGGTGACTTGGTCGTCCCCAAACGTGAGGGAAGGTCGCACGATCGTGCCGGGAAACTGATCATCGGCGCAGGCCTGCATCAAGCGGTGTTCGCAGGCGATCTTGTCCCGCGAATACTGCCAGTAGGGATTTTCCAGCGGGGTCTCCTCCGTGATGAGATAGTGGGAGGGGGGCTTTTGGTAGGCGCTGGCGGAGGAGATGAAAACGTATTGGCCCACTTGGCCCCCCAGCCAGATCAGCCGGCGCTCCAAATCGGCCGGAGTGAAAACGGTGAAATCCACCACGGCGTCCCATGAGCGGTTGCCCAACACTGCCCGCACCGCGGCGTCATCGGTGAGATCGGCCTGCAGGTGTTCGGCGGCAACCGAAGGTTTCGCCCGTTGGCCCCGATTAAGCACGGCGACCTCGTGTCCTTGCGAGAGAGCGAGTGACGTGCACGCGGTGCTGATGATGCCGGTCCCGCCAATGAAGAGGATATTCATGCGTCGCAGCGTGTCGCGGCCGGACAGAGGGTGAACGCAAATCGCGTTGACTGTTCAATTATTCGGCCCGTTTTCCCAGCAGTCAGAGACGAAAAAAACGCCGCGGATGAGGCGGCGTTTCGGAGGGGGGGGGAGTCAAGCGAGTCGAGGTCGGGCTCAGTAGAGCTTCACGTAGCTGTTGCGCCGGAGGCGTTCGAGCCACTGTTCCTGCGCGGAGCGGGCTTCGCGGGAGATGAGGGCGCGTTCGATTTGTTCGCGCACGTCGTTGATCGGCATGATCCCGGCGAATTTACGATCTTCGGCGAAGAGGATGTAAACGCCTTCCGGCAGCAGAATTGGATTGGTGGCCTGGCCTGCACTGAGTTCGAAGACCGGGTCGCTGAACTCTTTCTTAAGGCCGGAACGATTCAGCCATCCCCAATCGCCACCGCGGGAGCGGCGGGAATCTTCCGAGACTTCCTTGGCGATGTCTTCAAACGAATGACCGACATCAAGGCGGGCCTGCACGCGCGCCGCGAGGGTCAGCAGATCACTGTCGGTGCGGCCGTCTTTGCGGGTGAATTGGATGAGGCGAAGGTGCACGGAGTCCTCCTGATAGAACTCCTCCTTGTTCTCGTCATAGAAGGTCTGCACCTGCACGGGCGAAACGACGGTGGCGGATTTCCGCTTCTGGCCGCGCATGTATTGATAAATGATGTCCTCTTCCACTTCCCGGCGATATTCGCGGAGCGTGAGACCACGAGCGCGAAGATAGGCGAGGAACTTGGAGCGGTCGCCTTCGAACTCGTTGATGATGTTTTCGTCGACGGCGTTGTCGACGTAGCTGGCCGGGATGCGGCGTTTCTCGTCGCTGTAAAAATCCTTCACGATGAGGACGCGATCGACGAGCGCCTGAATGGTATCGTCTTGGAGTGCCTCGAGGCGGCGGTTGAACTCCTGTTCGTTGCGCGAGGTGCGTTGGATCTCGGGCACCATGGGGGCGATTTCCCGGCGGATGTCGTCGACCGTGATAATCTTGGCCTCGGCGACGGCGGCGATCCCGTTGGCAAACCGAAGGTTCAGACCGTCATCGGTTTTGGTGGAGGAGGTCTGAGCGAAAAGAGGGGAGCCAAGGGCCAAAACACCGGCGAGGGCGAACATGCGGACTCGGATGTGGGCGGCTAAGGAATGCGTCATGGATGCGGCAGATTGTCTAAAAACGTAGATATTTCTCGTAACCGTAGAAGGGGCTTGGGGGCGGTCAACCTCGGAAACCGGGCGCCGTGCATGACCCAGTCATCACTCTGACCACTTGCCCGCAAGCACTTCAATTTGGTGCTTTGGGTCTCGACCGAAACGATGCCTTTTTGTTCCGCCCGAATGCGGATTTCGGTGACGAGCAGGAGTGCTTTCACCGGTTCGCCAAATTTGCCAAACCGGTCGCGCAAATCACTTTGCAGTTGTTTGAGCTCGTCCAGGGAACCGGCCATGGCGAGTCGGCGATAAAAATCGATGCGCAAGCGGGTTTCCCCGATGTAATCGGCGGGCAACCGCGCCTGGATGTGCGCCACTGCCACCGCTCCGCTGGCAGCGTGTTCGGCGTCGCGGATAGCGGTGTAACCGTCCCGATGTCGGCCGCGATCGGCGCCGCCGGCGGCACCATCGCCGACGAAGACGAAGTCCAGTTTCACCGTCGCGCGGATGGAGGTGGCTTGTTTTTCGCCTTTCAAGCGGGCGACGGATTGGCGCAAGAGTTGGCAATACAGCTCGAAACCGACGCCCACGATGTGGCCACTTTGTTCGGATCCGAGCAGATTACCCGCCCCGCGCAGCTCGAGATCGCGCATGGCGATGCGAAAACCCGCGCCGAGTTGGTTGTGCGTGCGCATGGCGCTGAGCCGTTCGCGGGCGATCTCCACCAGGCGGGTATGGCGGTGCAACAACAGGTAGGCGTAGGCCTGATGCTTGAAACGCCCGACGCGACCCCGCAGCTGGTAAAGTTGCGACAGACCGAAGCGATCGGCGCCTTCGATGATGATCGTGTTGCAATTGGGGATATCCAACCCGCTCTCGATGATCGTGGTGCAGACGAGCAGTTGGTAGTCGCCCGCCACGAAATCGGTCATGCGCTTTTCCAAGGTTTTCTCGTCCATTTGACCGTGGCCCACCCCGATCTTGATTTCGGGCATGAGTTCGGCGAGGTGAGCCGCCACGACTTCGATGGTCTGCACGCGGTTGTGCAGATAAAACACCTGTCCGCCGCGCGCGACTTCGCGGCGAACGGCATCGACCACGAGTTTGTCGTCGTAGGTTTTGACGATGGTCTGAATGGGATGACGATTGGTCGGTGCGGTTTCGATCACGCTCATGTCGCGGGCGCCGGTGAGTGCCATGTAGAGCGTGCGCGGGATCGGGGTGGCACTCATCGCCATGACATCGATCGAGGCGCGCATGGCCTTGAAACGCTCTTTGTGTTTCACCCCAAAACGCTGTTCCTCGTCGATGATGACGAGGCCCAGATCCTTAAACTTTACGTCCTTCTGCAGTAGCCGATGGGTGCCGATCAAGATGTCGACCTGACCGGCGGCGGTGGCGGCGAGAATCGACGTCTGCTCCTTGCGCGTCCGAAAACGGCTCACCATTTCCACCGCGATCGGGTAGCCCGCCATTCGTTCGCGAAAAGAATTGAGGTGCTGCTGCGCGAGCACGGTGGTGGGAATCAGGATCGCGACCTGTTTGCCGCCTTGCACGGCTTTGAAGGCGGCGCGGATGGCGACTTCGGTTTTGCCGAAACCGACGTCGCCGCAGATGAGACGGTCCATCGGCCGGCTGCGTTCGAGGTCGGCTTTGGCCTCGTCGATGGCCCGCAGCTGGTCCGGAGTTTCGGTGTAAGGAAAAGAGGATTCGAATTCCTGTTGCCACGTGGTGTCGGGCGGATGAGCGAAGCCGGGCTCCGCGTCGCGTGCGGCCTGCAAGCGCAACAGTTCGGCGGCGAGATCGACGGTGGAGCGCTCGGCGGCTTTGCGGGCTTTTTCCCAGCGCGCCGTGCCGATGCGACCGAGCTGCGGCTTTGATTTGCTGAGGCCGACGTAACGGCTGATGAGGTGCGACTCCTGCAGCGGCACGTGCAGGGTGACGTGGTCGTCGAACTCCAACGATATGACTTCGCGAACGCCGTCGCGGGTCTCGATTTTGGTCAGCCCCCGGTAGTGGGCGATGCCGTGCTGGAGATGGACGACAAAGTCGCCTTCGACCAAGTCGGCAAAGTCGAGCAGCTGATCGACCTGCGCGCGTTGCACGAGGGCGCGCTGGGAAAGCGACGGGCGGCGGGGACGACTGCGGCCGAAAATTTCCGTTTCCGTGACCATGACGAGGCCACGGGTTTTCTTGCCGAAACCGCGCCAGGTGAGCGTGGCATCGTCGCGAAATGTGAGGCGAAACCCTTCGTTGAGTGCGCCGCGATCAAAGGTCGGCTTCAGCGCCGCAATACCCGACTCCTCGGCCAGAATCTCTCGCGTGCGGTCTTCCTCACCGGACTTGGCGGTGACGATGTGGATGGCGTAACCCTCGCGTTGCCACGTCACCAGTTGGGCGAGGAATTCGTGCCGGGCTTCGGATTCGGCGTGCAGACGCTCCTGCGCCACGAGTCCGTCGCCGGGGTAACGGCGATAGTGCACGAGACTCTCGGTGTTCCAAGTGTGTTCGGGGCCGGTGGACGACTCGAACCAGAACGACGCTTCGTCGAGATCCTGCACGGCGGCGAGGGCCGCGCTGCGATCGAGCAGGGCCGAGATCACGGGATTGATCGCTGCGTCGCCGCGATCAGCGGCGAGGGTGGAGAACCTCGCTTCAAGTTCCGCCGGTTCGATGAAGATCAGTCGAGTGGCGGGCGACAAATAATCGGCCAGTCCGGTGCGCGCGGGATCGAGCTTGAGGCGCGGCGAAGCGCTGAGCGTGATCTTCGGCACCGTGGCACCGGATCGCTGTGACACGGGGTCGAAGGCTCGAATTTCCTCCAGCTCATCACCAAAGAAATCCAGGCGGTAGGGCTCGTTGGCGGTGATGGGATAAACGTCGATCAGGCCGCCGCGCACGGCGTAGTGGCCGGGGGATTCGCACAGCGGCTCCGAGTCGTAATCCAGCTCATGAAGTTTCGCGAGCAAGGCATCGAATCCGAGGGTGTTGCCCGGTTTGAGTTCGAGCTCGTTGCGGGCAAACGACTCCAGCGCAGGCACGGGTTGGATGAGCGCGGCCGGGAAGGTGATGACGACGAGGGGCCCCACTTTTCCGCCGGTGAGTTTGCTCACGCCGCGTGTGGCGCGCAGTCGGGAGAGCACCGTGGTGCGATCGGCCGAGGCCGCGAAAGCTTCCCGCATATCGCCGTCGGTGGGCATGGATTCGGGCAGCACGAGGATGCCGGGCAAGGGCGAATGCCCGCTGGCCTCGGCGAAAAAGGCGATATCCTCCGCCAGTTGTTCGGCGATTTTAAGATCCGGCGCGACGACCAACCACACCGGGGCCGCGCAGTCGCGTAGGTGTTGCGCCAATACCGCGCCCCGGGCCGGAGGACAGACACCGGTGAGTTGGGGACGGGAGGCGGAAACAGACATGGACGGGAGGAGAACGAAGTCGCGCCGGAGCGCAACCGACAGGATCAATTGCCCGAATCGGGCAGGAGGTCGGAATCGAGTGCCGCTTGGGCCGCGGCTTCCTCGGCCGCTTTCTTGGAGGTGCCGCGGCCGGAGCCCATGAAGGTGTCCTGCAAATACACCCGCGCCTCGTATTCGCGGGCATGGTCCTCGCCCGCGATGTGGTCGACCTCGTAACGCAGCGCGTTGTTGCCGTGGAGGGGTTGAATACGTTCCTGGAGACGCCCCTTGGGGTTTTCGCTGGGAATAACCTGGCTGAGACGGCGGGCCAGATCGCCGTAGAGTTTCAGGATGATGTCGCGCGCCGACTCATAGCCGCTGTCGGCATAGATCGCGCCCAGGAGTGATTCGAAGGCATCTTCCAAGGCGGCGGCCCGGTGGCGTCCGCCGGTTTGTTCTTCGCTGGTCGCGAGCAAGAGGTGCGGTGCGAGGTCGATCTCGCCTGCCAGCAGCGCCAGGTAATTACCTTTGGACAGCGCGGCGCGACGTTTGCTCAGAGCGCCCTCACGGTCGGACGGATAAAGCGCATAAAGCGCTTCGGTCAGAATCAGCTGCAGCACGGCATCGCCGAGAAATTCGAGCCGCTGGTTGTTGTCGGACGCTTCGGGGTGATCCTGCAGCCACGACGGATGGGTGAGGGCGAGAGTAAGCAACGAGGGATCGCGAAACTGGTATCCGATGCGTTGTTGAAGGTGCTCGATCGAGGCGGACATACGGGGTCAGTTATCGGAGCGCGCCGAAGCGGAGGCGTAAAGATTCAACGTCACCGCGTCCCTCACGACGACGCACTGGAATAGCGCTTGAGACCGCGTTGAAACACCCCGATGGCGATGGCGAGCCACGCCGTCGTGGCCGCCAGCAACCACGCCGTGTAGGTGCCGGAAAGTCCGTGGATCAAGGTGTGGGCCGGCGCATTGGTGACGACGACGGTGGGCAGCACCCAAACGAAGGCGACTTTGGCGACGCCGGAAAACGCGGCCCGCGGCAGGCGGGAAAACTCATAGAGCGTGAAGTAACCGCCTTCGACACCCTGGCTGCCGATCGTCCAGAAACTGACCGAGGCGATGAGCAGCAACATGGCAAAACTGATGCCCACGCCGCAGCCGACGAACAAGGCGTAGGTCAGCATGTCCGCCAGTGAGGGCTCCAGTTGCAGCTTGCCGACCGCGTAGACGACGACGGCGAGCGCCACGAAAACATTGAGCAGGCTGTCGAGATCGATTTTCCGGGTCGAAACCATGAACAGCATGTTGCCGGGCTGGGCCAGGAAGAAGTCGAAGTGGCCGGAGCGCACGTTGCGGCCCATCTCGAAGAGGTTGCTCCAAAACAGTCCCATGAGCAGGCGCTGGATGAGCATGGAGGTGCCGAGCAGGAGCAGCATCTCGTATTTGGTCCAACCCGCGACGGCATCGGTGTGCTGGTAAATGACGGCGATCGAAGCGATGCTGACCGCCATCCAAAACAATTCGACCAACGCCCACATGATGAAGTCACCGCGAAACATCATCGAGCGGACGATCGAATACCGAACCGAAGCGAGCCAGATGCGCAGGTAGTGGATCATGCGATACGGGAGTGGTTCAGCCGCCGACGGCGGTGTGGCGTTTGAGACCGCGTTGCCAGAGCAGGTTCGCGACGCCGAGCAAGACGACCACCCAGAAAGCCTGAATGGCAAGTCCCTGAACCGCGACGGCTTGGTCGATGCGGCCGGTGAAGATCGCGGCCGGGAAATACATCTGATAATAGTAGGGCAGAAACTGCGAGATCCGGAACAGAGTATCGGGCAGCAAATCGAGTGGAAAGACCTGTCCGCCAAGCAGCGACTCAATCGCCATTGATAGAATTACGAACGATTGGATTTCCAAAAACCAGAACGTCAGCATGCCGAAAATGTAGGCGATGGTGAACTGGATCATCGCCGACATAAAGGCGGCGGGAATGCCGACCGCGATCCGCCAGGGCTCGTCCGGAAACGTCAGATAATCGCCGAGCAGCGGCAGCGCGATGACGAGGGGCAGCAGCGCCAGCAAACCCGAGACGAGGCGGGCGGAGACAAAGATGACAAACCGGTAGAGGAAATAATTGATCGGTTTGAGTAGGAACTGGTTGATGAGCCCGTTGCGGATTTCCTCGCTGATCTGGTAGTCCTCGTTAAAGGCCCCGATGAAGAACTGGAGCACCAACAGGCAGATGAAGTAAGTAAGCGTCTGATCGAGGCTGAACCCGCCGATCGTGTCATGGCCTTGAAACGCCGCGCCCCACAGGACGAAGACGAACACCAAGTGCAGCAGCGAGAACGCCGCGCGCAGGGCGAAGTTCCACCGGTAGACGATGTTGCTCTGCAGCCCCACGTTGAATACGTGACGGTATTTGACGAAGAGCAATCGCATGGCTGACGAAGCAGAGGCGAACGACGCGACGGGTTTCAGCGACCCGGGGTGAGGCCGAATCGCTTGATCACCTCGGCTCCGAGCTCGCGGTAAGCCACGGCACCGGCCGAGGCGTTGTCGTAGGCAAAGATCGGTTTGCCGAAGCTGGGAGCCTCGCTGAGGCGCACGGAGCGGGGGATCAGGGTGTTGAAGATCTTGTCCGGCAAGTGGGCGCGCACTTCGTCGACGACCTGTTTGGCGAGGTTGGTGCGGCCGTCATACATCGTCATGATCACACCACCGAGATTAAGATCGTTATTGAGACCGGCATCGCGGATGCGATCCACATTGCGCAGAATCTGCCCGAGACCCTCGAGCGCCATGTATTCGCTTTGCAAGGCGATGAGGAGCTGGTCGGCCGCGGCGAGACTGTTCATCGACAGCATGCCCATGGACGGCGGGCAATCGATGATAATGGCGCGGTAGCCGTTGCTGGCCTTGAGTGGACGGAGCACCTCCGAAAGACGGGCGAGGTAGTTTTCCGACTGGGCAAGCTCGACCTCGGCCGCGGCGAGATCCTCTTCGCTCGGGATCAGGGCGAGATGCTGATACTCCGTGGGCGTGATCATTTCAAACACGCTGCCTTCGCCATTCAGCGGGCCGTAGAGACTGCGCCCGGCCTGCTTTTCCACGCCGACCGCACTGGTCGCGTTGGCCTGGGGATCGAGATCGATCAACAAGGTGTGGATTTTGCGTTCGGCGAGAGCGGCGGCCAGATTGACGGCGGTCGTGGTTTTGCCGACGCCGCCTTTTTGATTGGCGATGGTGAAGATGGTGGTGGGCATCAGGTGTAAGGAAGCGGAATCAGGGGAAGCGACGAAGCCAGCGAAAACCACTAAAAAGTGTGGTGGGCCCGACGAACCGCAAACCCAAGTCTTTCGAGCGAAGCGCGAGGATGGAGGAAGCAGCAGGTGTTGGAATGGAGAGATTTCGGGGTGAGCAGGTCTGACCGGGAGGAGGAATGAAACGGCGCGCTCGGCGAGCACGCCCTACCTCGAGCCGGTGAATTGAGGTGTCTTGTTGCGTCCGGGGAGATTGGTCCGCCTTCGTTCTTCGAACCGTGCCGCGCGGCGGCTAAGCGGTTCGATTACGCCCTTCGTCGGAGCGAACGGCGTTTATCTCAAAACGAAAAACGCCCACCGAAGCATTTCGATGGGCGAAAAATTGGAGGCGCGGGGCGGTCTAGCGGCGTAGCCGCTGGTTTGACATCGAACCGCGTCGCGCAGCGGCTAAGCGGTTCGATTACGCCCTACGTCGGAGCGAACGGCGTTCATCTCAAAACGAAAAACGCCCACCGAAGCATTTCGATGGGCGAAAAATTGGAGGCGCGGGGCGGAATCGAACCGCCGATAGAGCTTTTGCAGAGCTCGGCCTTACCACTTGGCTACCGCGCCTTAATCTGAGGAAGGCGGACGTTGCAAAGATTCCTCGGGGCGCGCAAGTCCTGAAAGTGATTTCTCTGCGTGAGTCCGATTTTACGTTCAAGCCGCGCTGGGCGAGGGCGACGGTGAAACCCGGGGGGCCGCCACTGGCGGCTGGGAGTCTCCGCGCAGATACGTGAGCGACAGACTGAAACGGAACGTCGAGCCTTGGCCCAGTTTACTTTCCACCGAGATCGCACCGCCCATGAGCTCGCAGAGCCGTTTGGAAATCACGAGGCCCAGCCCGGTGCCGCCGCGGCGGCGCGTGCTGGATGAATCGAGTTGGCTGAAGGGCTTAAACAGTTCTTTAACTCGATTTTCGGGAATGCCGATGCCGGTGTCGGTGACCGACACGAAGAGTCGAAGTTGTTTCTGGTCACTGTCGGGAATGTCTTCCCCGCGGGAGCACGATACGCTGACGCTGACGCTGCCGTGTTCGGTGAATTTGAGGGCATTGCCGATGATGTTCATCAGCACCTGGCGCAGGCGGCCTTGATCACCGTTGACGATGACGGGCACACCAGGGTCGACCTTGAGGCTGAAATCGATGCCGAGGTCGCGGGCGACGTTGCCGAAACTGCGTTGGATCTCCTGCATGCATTCCCGCAGGGCAAAGGCGGTTTTTTTGACCTCCAGCTGTCCTGCTTCCAGTCGCGAGACGTCGAGGATGTCGGCGATCAATGTCTCCAGCGTCATGCCGCTTTGGTGGATGTTGGAGATGTATTCAATCTGGTCCGCCGTCAGGGGCGTCTCGCGCATGAGTTTGGCGAAGCCGATGACGGCGTTGATTGGCGTGCGAATTTCGTGGCTGACGACGGCGAGAAATTCACTTTTAGCCCGATCGGCGGACTCGGCGGCGTTCTTGGCCTCGATCAGTGCGGCTTCAGCCTGTTTGCGAGCGCCGATGTCGTGGCCGACCGCTTGGTATTCCAACAGCGCACCGGACTGCGATTTGATCGCGCGGTGCGTCCACATGAATGCGTTGGGGGTGCCTTCGTGATTCGTCAGCGCGACTTCGAACGAAGCTTTGTCGGGCAGATTGCCTTGGAAATCCCGCGTGGGGTAACCCTGTTCGAAAATCGGAAAAACCGACCCCAATATCTGCCTGCGCTTTTGGCCGTAAAACTTGGCGAAGGCCGAATTCACGAACGTTATTTTGCCATCGGCGCGGTAACGGCAGATGAGATCTACCTGATCCTCCACGATGCCGCGATAGCTGGCCTCCACTTTCTGGAGGTTCTGGGCCATACGCTCGATCTGGCGGGCGAGGCCCATGATTTCATCCTGTCCCTGTTCAAGCTCCGGCTCGTCGGGCAATACATAGGCGGTTTCGGCTTCATCGTCGGCGTCGAAGTTGCGGGAGCCTCCCTGTTGCTTGGCCGTGCGATTGATCTCGCGAAGCTTAATCATGAGGGTGCGGTCCCACACGTAGCCCGCCAAAACCAGCAATATGGAACCGATGATGGCCAGGCCGAGCAGCCAATAGGTCGTGCCCAGTCGCTCGCGCAGATTTTCGTCCGTCGCGAGCGCCACAAGCGTGGCCGCCAAACTCAGCGCCAAAGCCATGATCATGGCGGTTTTTCGCTGAAGGAGGTCACCCATGGCGAAAAAACGTAACAACCGCTGGGTGAGAGTCTAACGTAAAAAGCGCAAATCGCTTACACTAGTCTGCCTTTAAATGTAAGTTCAGCTACGGCCGATTTATCCTGTCCGCCGACGCCCAGAGCGCACAGCCGCTCGTATTGCAGTTTGGTCGCCGAAGCGAGGGGAAGGGGGAGTCCGGCTTGGGTGCCCAGAGTCCAGGCGATGCCACTGTCTTTGGCGGCATGGGCCGCGCTAAAGTAGCACTCGTGGTCGCGGTTTTGCATGTCTTCGCCGTCGGTTTTGAGCACTTGGGAGTTGGCTCCCGTTTGGGAAAACACTTCGCGCAGCATGTCCAAATCGAGGCCCAGCGCGGCACCCAACCCCAGTCCCTCGGCGAGCGCCGCGGTGTTGACGTTCATGATCATGTTCACGAGCGCTTTCACCTGGGCGGCGGAACCGGCGGGGCCGATGTAGCGGAGATCCTGGCTCAGGTCGTCGAGGACGTTTTTGACGTCGTCGAATACCGCGCGTTCCCCGGCGCACATCAGATAGAGGGTGCCTTGGCGGGCTTGGGGGATGGACGACGCCATGCAGGCCTCGAGTGAATGGGCTCCGGCTCCGCGGGCGCGTTTTTCGATCTCGACGTGAATGTCGGGCGTAATGGTGGCACAGTTGATGAAAGTGGTGTTTTCGGCGCCAACGAGCAGCGAATCGCCCTCGGTGCTGAAGACGGCGAGTTGGGCGGCGTCATCGGTCACGACGGTGATCACGATATCGGCGGCCGCGGTCACCGCGGCGAGGGAGGAGGCGTGGGCCGCGCCGATTTCGGTGGCGAGTTCGGCGGCGAGCACCTGGGCCGAATCATAAACGGCGGTCACGGTGTGACCTTGATCTTTAAGACGACGCGCCATGTTGGCGCCCATGCGGCCGACGCCGACGAATCCGATTGTTGCTGTCATGTGCTGAGTAAGTTGAAGTTGGGTTTACGGGGAAAAATGGCAGGGCGAAGTGGTGCTGGAATCAATGGGCGAAGACCGGGTTGTGTTTCTTTTCCTGGGCCAGCGTCGTGAGCGGACCGTGGCCCGGAGCGATCACCGTGTCGCGGGGTAGATTGAAAATTTTCGCGCGGTTGGTCCGCAGTTGTTCGGCAAAGCCGGTCGGGCTGCCGCCCACCGAAGAAGCGAAGAGCGAGTCTCCCACCACGGCCAACGGCCAACTGAGGCCCGACACGAAAAATGTGGTCTGGCCGACGGCGTGGCCTGGCGTGAGCAGGGTTTTAATATCGTGCGAGCCGACGTGAAAATGAACGCCCTCCTTGAAGTTTTGCGCCCCGGGATGCTCGACCGGTGCATCAACGTGGGACCATACTTCGGCATCCGGAAATGCGGCGGTAAGTCGCGGCAGGTCGATGATGTGATCTTCGTGGGTGTGGGTGATGAAGATGTATTGCAGGCGGAGGCGCTCGGTCTTGATCACGTCGATCATGTCCTCGGTCGATGCTCCGGTGTCAAAGGCGGCCGCTTCCTTGGTTTTGGGATCCCAAATGAGATAGCTATTCACCGTCATGTCCTCGAACGGCGTGTTGAACGCGGCGAATCCGCGCGGAAAGACGGGGATTTCAGGATACCAATTTTTGCGGGCGAGCGCTTCGAGCGCATTGGGGTTGAGGCGCAGATGGCGGGCGACGCGACGGATGACCGCGATGATCATCTCGCCGTTCTTGACCTTGGCCAGGTCCTCCAGCGTGACCTCGGATCGAGCGGCGAGGTCTTCGTCGCTGATGTGGAGGCCGCGTTGAACCTTGTTGATAACATCGTCAAAATTGTCCTCGAGCGGAATGAGCGGCATAGATGAGCGAAGTTGCTGCATCGATGGAGCACGTGCAAGTGTGGGAGCCCTGAAAATTGAATCACATTTTCAGCGCGGCGGTGAACGACGCGGTCGGATGACGCTCATGCGCAGCCCCATATGGCGGCAAAACGGTCCGATGGAAAACGCGTCGGCTGCGCCGTCCATGGCGTGGAACCGACGGTGCGGTCGGCGCGTTTAGCGGGCGTTTAAAGCTCAGTATGCCCCGATCCGACCATGGGGGCGGGCGTCGAATCAGGCTCGTTTCGGTAACGAGACTTTGAAGACGCACCCGCCGGTGGCGAGATTCTCCGCCGAGATCGTGCCGTCGTGCGCTTGCACGATCTTGCGGCAAATGGCCAAGCCCAAGCCCGTGCTTTTTTCGCCGCCGGTGGGTTGAACCGAAAGGCGGCCAAAGTCCTTGAAGAGCTTGTCGGCTTCGCCCGCCGGGATGCCCGGACCTTGATCGATGACATGAAGGTTTTGCGCCGTCTCCGAATCACGCAGCACGATGCGAATGGTCGATCCGGGCGGGGAATACTTTACGGCATTGCTGAAGAGGTTTTCCGCCACCTGCCGCATTTTGGCTTCGTCGAACAGCATGTCGGGAATGTCGTTGGCGATGACCAGCACGAGTTTGGTCTTCTTGCGGGTGGCATCGAGGTTCGCGAGCGAGACCACTTTCTCGACCAGCGTTTTCAACGATCCCATCTCGGGGTTGAGCTTCAACTCACCCGATTCGATGGTCGCAACATCAAGGAGTTCGTTGACCAGCGAGAGCATGCCATTGGCCGTCGTCTCGATGGTCTCGGCCATGTCGAGTTGGTCCGGCGTTAATTTCCCGATGATCGGATCCTTGAGGAATTGCGCCAGGCCGCGGATGGAGGCGAGTGGGTTACGCAGGTCGTGCGAGGCCATGCCGAGGAAGCGGTTCTTGGCTTCGTTGGCCGCTCGCAGTTCGCCGATGAGCACGCGGGTCTGAATGTGAGTGTTGACGCGGGCGACGACTTCGGCCTCCCGGATGGGCTTTTGCACGTAATCGACCCCTCCGGCGGCAAACCCGTCGATGACGCCTTTCGTGTCCGTGGTGGCGGTCAGGAAGATGACTGGGACCGCTTCCTGGCCGTAGGTTTGCTTGAGCTGTCGGCAGGTCTCGTAGCCGTCGATGCCGGGCAACATGACATCCAGCAGGACCAGATCCGGGGACTCGGCGGCGTATTTTTCGAGCGCTTCCTCTCCAGTGGTCGCCACGATGACCTCAAACTTCGCCCGTTTGAGCACCCGCGACATCATGACGTTGTTGATACGTTCGTCGTCGACGACGAGAATCTTGTGCCCGGCGAATGGAGACTCCTCCGCTTTGCTCGGACCGGAGTCCGACGAGACCGGGAACGGTGACGTCGTGCGGTCCTTGGGGAAAAACTCATCTGTGGTTGCCGAACTCATCGCCGCTCAATCGATTGCTGGTTTTAAATCAGTTATGCCCCACGAAGTGGCCGTGCGAGCTCGGTCGCAAGTGCAATGCGAGGATGTTGCGGTAAAGCAACGGTGAAGCGTGGTCCTGCTTCGGACCCTGGTCGGGCTCTAATCCCGCGAGCCCACCACCACCAATGCCATGCCACCACCAGACGCGAGGTGAGCTCCGCCGGGAACCAGAATCAAGGCTGCGTGATCATCTCCCGCTGGATGGGTGTCCCGGATCTCGGCGGCAAGTGCGGGTGGTAGCCGGCGGGTCGTCAGCAGATCGCAATTGATGGAAATCGTCGGTTCTCCCGCTGTCACCATCAGGCCCGGCTGGTTGCGTCGCGCCCAGTCTTCAACGCATCCCACCAGCAGCACGTAGGAAAGCGTGTCCGGGTGTTCGTGCCAGTAGGCGATCTCCTCCGGATAAGCGTCGCGGCGAATCACCTCGCGATAGGCGCGGTTGATCACGAGCGCGTATTCCTCCGGCGATGCAGCCAAAGATTTCAAGTGTTGGCGGACCGACGCGGCATACGACCGGCTGTCGCTGCTCGGGGCGGTCGAAGGTCGCTTCTCACCGTATGCGTCGAACCAGGCGCGGTCCTGCACTCGCCCGGTTTCGGCCGCATCGTTGAGCCGGGTCTTTCCAATTTGGGTCATGACTTCCTGAAACGATTTCAGGGCGGAAAATTCGTCGGTGTTGGCCAGCTCTGCCGTCGTGGCAGGTCGACCGAGGGTGAGCATATAGGCGGCGTCGATTCGCGCGGATGTCATGGTTTTGGCTACCGCCGTAGCGTCGCACGCCAAACCAACCGCGAACAAGCCGAGGAAACGAAGGAGGAGAGAGGGACGA
The DNA here is from genome assembly GCF_029023725.1 of Synoicihabitans lomoniglobus. Taxonomy (GTDB): domain Bacteria; phylum Verrucomicrobiota; class Verrucomicrobiia; order Opitutales; family Opitutaceae; genus Actomonas; species Actomonas lomonigloba. Next base: position 2,195,905 of record NZ_CP119075.1, on the reverse strand, counting down.
CGCATGAGCAGCAGCGCACATCGCGAGCTGGGTGGCGTCAAATTGAACTGATCTGAGCCTCCGTGAGCGTTGAACGGCAAGCAACCGATCCACCGCCGGAGATCGATCTCGGGCTGGAACCTCCGTTGTCTTTGGGGAAGGTTGAAATTGATTCAGCGGTCCTTCGCACCGGACGGTGCCGCTTTCCCATTATTGCTCATGTTTTCCCCTCGCTTCATTCGTCTCCTCCGTCGGAGGACCACCGTGCTCGGATTCGCCGTCATCGGTTTGTTCCAGGCAACCTCACTCACCGCCCAACCCTCGGGTGGTCCCTACGGCCCGATCCAGCAGCACTATGATTTGCCCGAGGCCGGGACGATTTATTACGTGGCGCCCGATGGCGTTGACAAGGCGACCGGCAAGACGCTGGCGGCACCGACGACTCTGGCGACCGCCATCGCACGAGTGGTTACGGGCGATGCGATTGTGATGCGCGGCGGCGTTTACCGCACCGGCGGACTCAAGTTGAACCAAGGCGTCACGATCCAACCCTACGCCGATGAACGCCCCGTGGTGAAGGGCACGCGGGTCGCGACCGATTGGGAGGCGGCGGGCGAGGGCGTCTGGCGCACGGCGTGGACTCGGTTGTTCCCGGCCGCTCCAGCCGATTGGTGGCGCCGCCACGAACGCAATCTCAGTCGCTCACCGCTCCACATGTTCAACAATGACATGGTCTTTGCCGATGGCCAGTTGCTCGGCGCGGTCGGCAGCGCGAACGATCTCGATACCGCTTCGCACTACATTGATTACGCCAACGGCTACGTTTACATCGGCACCGATCCGGCGGAAAAGCTCATCGAAATCACGGCCCACAACAGCGCCTTGCAACGCACGATTCGCGACGTGCACGGGAAGACCAACGACCGGGTGGGTCCGACTCTTCGCGGTATCACCTTTACGCAATACGCACGCCTGGCCCTGGAGATCGAAGGCACCGAACCCGGAGCTTACATGTCGCCCGACAACTTCGGCAAAGAGGTCATCGGCACCACGTTTGAACATCTCACCATTTCGCACTGTTCACGGGTCGCCGGCTACTTTCGTGGCGATGGTCTCACCATCCGCCATTGCCTGGTTTCCGACTGCGGCACGGAAGGCATCTATGTGATCAATTCCGCCGACGTGCTGCTCGAGCGCAACATCGTGACGCGCACCAACAGTGCCGAAAATCTCGTCGGTTACTTCGCCACCGCGGTGAAGATTTTCAACCAGTCCTACAACGTCACCTGCCGCGACAACCTCATCATCGACAATCCCCATGCCAGCGGCATCTGGTATGATGTGGGCAACGTCGACGGCGTGTTCGTAAACAACTGGATCGAGACCACGCAGAATGGGTTTTTCTTCGAAATCTCCAAGGGCGCGATTTGTGCCGGCAACGTTTTCGTGAACTGCCCGACGGGCCTGCGGGTGCTCAATAGTTCGGGCGTGCGCGTGTATCAGAATACTTTCTACAACAGCGAGGCAGCCTTCCAGCGTTCGGCGCGCAGCCACACCGCGGGCGATCACTTTGGCTGGCACGCCAGCGCCGGTCCCGACGTGGCGGAACGCCACAGTCACGCGTTCGTGAATAATCTGCTCGTGAGCGATGCCTCGTTCGAACGCCCGCTGCTCAACTTTTGGCAGCAGGACAGCGTCAACGATTTACTCACTGCGCCGCAAGTTGATGCCATGGACGGCAATGTTTATGTCCGGCCGGCCCGGACCGAAACGCCGCCGCTGATCAACTGGAGCCCCACCGTGGGCGAGTCGCACCGCACCGAACTCAGCGCGCCAAGTGAATTGCACGCTTTGCAACCGAACTTCGAAGCTCACGCGCACAGCTGGAGCGATTATCACGGCCCGCTTTTCCGGAGCGCCGAGTTGAAGAACTTCGAACTCGATGCCGCTTTTGTCGGTGCCACCTCGGGCGTGTCGCTGCCACCAGACGTGCGAAAACAATTGGGCTGGCCCGATGGTGTCACGTTTCCCGGTGCCTTCGCTCCGGCGCGATTCGAGTAGCGCGATTCGGCACGCCCAAAAGCGCGCCTGAGGTAGGGCGGTTTCGCCGAAACCGCCGAGCACGTATGCCGGGGCCGTTTTAAGATCCCTGCCGCCACTCGGCTGCACCGCCACCGCGCGCGCGGCGAGCACGCCCTACCTTGCGGTTGGGCCGCAAAACAAAAAGGACGCCGCGAAAACGGCGTCCTTTTGGAAAACGAAAGGGAGACTTGAGTCGTCTTACTTCACCTCAAGCAACTCGACGTCGAAGATGAGAGCGGAGCCCGGCGGGATCGTGCCCTTGTCTTGATCGCCGTAAGCGAGATCGGAAGGGATGAAGAACTTCCACTTGGAGCCGGTCGGCATGAGTTGCAGACCTTCGATCCAGCCCTTGATCACACCCGTGACGGGGAACTCGATCGGCTCGCCGCGTTGGACGGAGCTGTCGAAGACCGTGCCATCAACGAGGGTGCCATGGTAGTGGACCTTGACGGTGTTGGTGGCGGTCGGCTTCGGGCCGGTGCCGGCGGTGATGACTTCGTATTGGAGGCCCGAGGCCGTGGTCGTCACTTCCGGACGCTTGGCATTCTCCGCGAGGAACGCTTCACCGGCCGTCTTATTGACCTGAGCCTTTTCCTGGGCGGCGGCTTGGGCGGCGGCGCGGATCTCGACGAAGGCGGCCTGCAGCTCGGCTTCGGGCACTTGGGATTCGGCGCCACCGATGCTGTCGCGCATACCGGCGACGAGCGCCTCGACGTCGGTTTCAAAACCGGCGTTGCGGGCGATGTCGGCGCCGATGTTGCGGCCAATACCGTAGCTGACCTTTTGTTCGGTCGTGGTGTAAGTGGGGGCGGGAGTGGAAGCCGCGGGAGTCGCGGCGGGTTTTTCAGACATGGATTCTTTCGTAGCGGGTTCGGATTTTTGGCAGGCGACCAAACCCAGCAAAAGGCAAGAGGAGAGGACGGTGAAAAGTTGGGAGGAACGGGATTTCATAGAATGAACCGCCGAGTGAGCCGAACGATCGCGCCGCTGACAAGGCGTAGATTGGCAAAAGGGGAGCGCGGTTCGCGGGAGCCGGGGAGGGCCGAGCCGGAAGCTAGGCGGTGGATCAAGGGGGGGGGGCGGGAGATGTGACCCGAAGGTGCAATTTGCAATATGATGTCAGGATCGCCGCCGCGGGAGCGTTTTGACCCTGAACCTGTGTTCAATACCGCCGACGACCCTATCGGTCTGCCCGGGAGAGAGCACTTTACCCCGCATTCCAAAATATTTCAGTCATGAAAACCATCCGCCTCGCTCTGCTTTCCGCGCCATTTGCGGCGTGTGTTCTGTTCCTCTCAGGCTGCGTGACCGCCCTCGCCCCGCATCCGAAATCGGTGGAAGTAGCCTCGGGTGTCACCACCACCATCGATCGGGTTTCGGGCACCAATCTGGCGATCGCCTCCGCGAACCCCCTGCTGGATCAAAACATCATTGCGGCCGCCACCGCCAAGCACGAGGAGGATAGCTCGGTCACGCAGGCCAAGTTGCAGAAGATTCGCGACGACCTGGAAAAACAGCGCGCTGAGATGAAGGACCTATTGACCAATATGGTTCAAATTGGCGGAGCCGCCATCGGCGGCACCATCAACCCCAGCAACGCCGTCGCGCAGGTCTTCAAAACTTTCGTGGACAAGGACAAGGAGGCCAAAACGGAGGTCAAAGCTGACGTGCATGAGACCAAGAAAGCGCTCGAAGCGGATATCAATAAGGTCAAAACCGATATTGAAGTGACCCGATCAAAAGTGACCGAGGCGACCACCGCGTTGGCGGATAAAACGATGGAATTTCAATCCAAGTTCGCGAGTCTCAGCGAGGAACAACGCGAGAAAATCAACCAACAGGTTGGCGTTGAACTCGCCGCCGCGGGTCTGAGTGAAACTCAAATCCAAGCACTCAAAACCAAGGCGGCCGATGACGGCATGGATCTCGCCGGATGGTTGGCTACGGGAGGTGCCGGTGCCTTGGGGCTCGGTGCGTTGGCGCGGACGCTCGGCAAGAGCCGTGGGCAAAAGGAAATCGACGAGCTCTGGGACATCACCAAGGACTTGGAGGTCAAGACGACCGAGGTGAAGGTCGCCAAGGAAATGCAAGCCAAGCTCGAAGCCCACTTGGCCGACTTGGAACGCCGCATGTCACGATGACGCGGGTAGGCGGTTTCGCCGAAACCGCCGCATTCATAAGGATACGCCCCCATCACGGACCCAACTCACTGCCGCGATGGTCAACTCACTCACAGTCGTCCACCAAGTTTGATCAGCAAGTCCCGGGTGAGCTTGATGCCCGTGTCTTCGTCGATGTCCGAGCCTTCGAATTCCGCGCCGACGAAGCCGGAGAAGTCGGAGTCTTTGACGATCTGCATGAGACGACGGAAATCCATGGTGTTTTCTTCACCGTCGGGACCAAAGCCAAAGGTCTTGGCGCTCACGCCCTTCGCGTAAGGCATGCTCTGAGCCGTGCCGGTGTAAATATCGTAGGACCAACCCTCGCGACGGCTGCCGTAGTTGCCAAAATCGGGCAGAGTGCCAACGCGCGGGTGTCCGACGAGATCCATCAACGCGGCCAGCCAGGCCCCGTTGGACGACAGACCGCCGTGCGGCTCGACGATGACGTTCAAACCATACGTGTCGCCGATCTCGCACAACCGACGCAGACCATCGGCGGTGCGGTCGAGTTGGGTTCCATAGGATTCGCTCGCTTCGGAAAACGCGTTCACGCGAATGGCGTGGCAACCCAGCGTGCGCGCGGCTTCGAGCCAAGGGATGTGGGCCTCGACGGACGCTGTTTGTTTGGCGGCATCCGGATCGCCGAGTCGGCCACAACGATCGCACATGATGAGCACATTGCGCACGCCCGCCCCATCGGAGACCCTTTTTAATTCAGCCGTCACGGCCGGAATGAAGCCCTCCATGTAGAACTGGTTCACGTATTCCACCGCCGTGATGCCGAACTCGCGCTTGGTGATTTCGGCAAACCGCATCTTGTCGCGATCACCACTCCAATAAGCTTTGTGGTTCGACCACTGCGCGAGCGAGATATCGAACCACGTCTCGTCCATGGCCGATTCGCCGGACTCGTGATGAGCGGCAGACAACGAACGAGAAGCGAGCGCGGCAGCAGCGAGACCAAGCGTGCTCTGAGCGAGAAAATGGCGACGAGAAGACATGGGGCGTAGACGGGGGAGGTTTTGAAAGCTGAGAAACGAATGACTAAAAACCTGAAATCAGGGGCAAGGCAACGCATGCCAGCACCCCGACAGAGGCAAGCAATGACGGGGTGAGTTTACGTTATCAGAAAGCTCGCCAAATATTCTCACGTTCATCAACTTCCGACACGTTCGTATCGTGCCGGTCTGGCCACTGGCAGAAACGCGAAACGAAATCCCGTCGCAATACCCCATGAAGGCCAATATCTCGCTCCGCCCTGCAACCCAACTGATACTGGGCGCATGTCGACGACTTGAATCTGTCAAGATTCAAGCAATGTCCCCTTCGGTTGGCTCCAAGCAATGTCCCCTTCGGTTGGCTCTGTCCCCTTCGGTTGGCTCAACTCCTTTGGCTTGGCCCACCCTTTTCCGTCCCTTAGTTAGCGTGGGAGTGACAAGATGGATTTGCGGGTAATCCCAAAAATGTGTTCATTCCGAGGCTTGACTCAATGAAGGGACATAAACTCGGTCAAGATGATGAAAATTCTTAAATTAAGAATGGTATGGGAACGGCTAGCGCGCGAAGATCCGTTTTGGGCAGTTTTGACTGTGAAAGAAAAGCGAGGAAATCGTTGGTCGCCATCCGAGTTCTTTGAGACAGGGAAGGTCGATGTGACAATGTGTTTAGAACAATTGTCTGCGCTGAATTTCAACATTGAACATCGCAACGCTCTCGACTTCGGTTGTGGAGTAGGTCGCCTTACCCAAGCACTAGCGGGTTCGTTTACTTCAGTGACTGGTGTCGATGTTTCAATGAATATGATACAGTTAGCGCGTCAGTATAATAGTCATGGAAGTAAAATTATTTATCAGCATAATCCTAAAGGAGACTTAGATATATTTCCTAATCAGACCTTTGATTTTTTGATTAGCTTGATTACGCTTCAACATTTGCCTCGGGAGCTTGCCATTGCCTATTTGAAAGAGTTTGTCCGCATATGTCGTCCGGGGGGGTGTGTATGTGTGCAAATAGTAACCGAGATTTCCAGTTCAAGCAAGAAAATTACTTATTACCCGCCGACTTTATTGAAGCGCCTATTGAGATGGATTCGGAAAAAAACGGGAATTGGAGCATCAATGGAAATGAATGCATTGCCACTTAAGGTAGTGGAAAGTGTCATTAGTGACGCAGGCGGGGAGATAATCTTTGCCCGCGAGCATTGTATGTCAGAAGAGATTCAAGGAAAAATATTTTTTATTAGATGCTGATGAATTTTGGACGAAGTGGCCCCCCTTGGTTGGATAAGTTGGACTAGTCGTCAGTATGTGCGGTCCGGAGGTGTGTGCGACGGCGGGTCCAAGATTCCGAAACCTTGAACCCGCCTTGATTTAGAAAATAACGATGGACCTCAGTGCACGAAAGTCATAACAGTTAGATGACTGACTCCATCTGTATTGTGACGAAGGAGGGGGCTTTACCATGACTCCCACCAGCTTTTTAAGACACCGAGATAGAGAGTTCCTTCGGTGGGGCCTCCAGGGTATTCAACAACCGGCTCAATAACGCTATTTTCGTTCCATTCATTAAATGAAGTTATCAGCAACCAATTCAAATTAGGTGCATAGACCTTAATGTCAGCAAGTTGCTGGCTGAATCTATATGCGGAATCTCGTGGGATGTATGTGTTGGATCCGCCAACAAGTTGGGTGTCGTTAAAGCTTGGGCATGCGACCATGATTTTTTGGGACATCCCAGGCTCAAATTGATTATATTTGTTTAGTGCTTGACTGTATGATCCGTTTGATTGCATCGGCTGGTATGGAGCCCAACTTCCTTTGTTTGGGTATAACAGACTTCGGACTGTGCTCACCTTATTGCCTAACGAGCCAATATACCAAATCCATGTTGATGCGCCTATGTCGGGCCTGACAGCTAAAACAGTTGATATAACATCTTTTGTTACAGCTGGACTGTCCCAATTAAAGAACCCTAATATTTTACGTCCATCTGGATCGTGTAAATAAGATGATCTGGAGAACCACTGATGATCGTTTTTAATGATGTCATATCTTTGAATGAACCAGTTTACGCTGTTGTTGACGTAATTGCTATAGCTTCCTCCGGAGTTGTAGTGCTGCGATTTTATGGCTTGCAGGTCAGCATCAGGCTCAATGAGTAGGGCAATTTTTGTAGGAACGAGATCTGTCCGATCAAATAGAAGCATAATTTCAGAATTAGTGACTCCACCCGCAGCCCAAAACGAAACCATAAGAAAGTCGATATGGTATTCATTTGCCCATTGCAAATGCTGATCAATTACGGGAATACTTAGACTGCTGTATTCACCGAGAGTTGGTTGCAGGATATGTCCTGGTGGGGTCCAATGGTGGCCGTTAGGGCCATACCATGGATAATAAAATGCCCCCATTGTAGGTTTCCCATGGAGTGTAGCAAAACTAAATAACAGAATTATCGTAAGTAGCATTCTTTTCATTGGGTATTTGTTATTATGTGACATCTTGTCGGGACGGCTCAATTTATTCGCAGTTTTTCCGGTGTAGTCAACTGATTATCCGGAGCGGCGATGGATAAATATGATATATTTAGATACTGGTGGAAATACCTAGTTAAATGGTGGTTTTTATATGCTATATATAGGGTGGGAATTATCACTAGTCAGGTTTGATCATGCACGTGGGTAACAATGGCTGGCTGATCGCCGCAGTGCAAAACGCTCTGAGGCTGAGGGTCAGACCAACGGTGTCCGGTTCATACCCCCTTCTGGTCGATCCCACTCCTCACTGCGCCGCGCAGCGGCTTCGTTCATCAAGACGATGCAGAGAATTCGGGCCAGCGTGATCGGGCCTGAGATGGTGAGACACGGTCGTCTCTTATTTGGTGGGTTATGGGTTTAGTTGCGGGTTAGGCAATCGGGTTGTGCATTGCCCCCCATGGGGGGCAAGATTTTTGCCTCCGCCTGCATCGGGCTCAGGTAGCCCAGAGAGGCGTGTTTGCGGAATCGGTTGTAGAAGACTTCGATGTAGTTGAAGACGTTGGCGCGGACTTGGGCTTCGTTGGCAAAGACGTGGTCGCGCACTGCGGCCGTTTTGTAGCGACCAAAGAAGGACTCCATCGCGGCATTGTCGTAGCAGTTGCCCTTGGCGCTCATGCTCGGGTGCATTTTCAGCTTGGCCAGCAGGCGTTGGTAGCGATCCGCGGCGTAGGTGCTGCCCCGGTCGCTGTGATGCACGATGCCGGCGCGGACTTCGCCGCGGGTTTGCACGGCGTTTTCCAACGCGGTGCAGACCAGGGCGGTGTCGTTGCGATCGGAGACGCTCCAGCCGACGATGCGTCGGGTGCATAGATCCATCACCGTCGCCAGATAACACCAGCTCTCGTCCGTGCGCAGATAGGTGGTGTCGGCCACCCAGATCTGATCGCGATGCTCCGGTTTCCCCAACTGCTTGAGTAAGTTGGGATGGTAGCCAAACAGATGCTCGCTGTCGGTGCCCATCGGCTTGAACCGGGCATGGGAGCGGCCGACCAACTCCAACTCGTGCATCAGGCGCAGGGTGCGATCACGGCCACAGTCCACGCCCTGCTCACGCAGATGTTGGTGGACCGGCCGGTAACCGTAGGGGCCGCAAGCCCGACGCACGACTTGCTCGATCACTGGCTTGATCGCTTCGTCCTGCTCTCGGCGGACCGAGGGTCTGGCCTCGATCCAGCGGTAGTATCCGCTGCGCGAGACGCCGAGCGCTTCGCCCATCTCGGCCACGTCATACCTGTGCTGATGTTTTCGCATGAACACGAAGCGGCTCACTCGTCCTTGGCGAAGTAGCTCACCGTTTTTTTTAGGATCTCATTGATCCGCTTTTCTTTCGCCAGTTGCTTGCGCAGCTGGTCGATCTCGGCGGCCAACTGGGTCGGGCTCGACTTCGCGTGCGGCGGACTCGCCGCATCCATCTCGGCCAGTTGCTCGCGTTTCCAGCGGTAAAGCAGACTCGGGTTCACATCCAACTTCCGGGAGACCTCCGGGGCACTCAGCCCGTCCATGATCATCAGCCTGGCGGCTTCGCGCTTAAACTCGGCGCTGTGTCGGTTTCGTTTCACTTTGGGTTTCTCTTTCTAAGAGATTCCCGTGTCCATTTTTCTCAGGCCCGATCAGTCGGACGAACCGCCTTTTCCGGCCTACACGTTGGCCCGATCCGAAATGAGGGTTCTCGAGCCCACGGCGGAGGGGCGCCACTACCAGTTGATGGTGGGATTGCCGCCGAGCTATGCCGAGAATTCCGACCGGGTCTATCCCGTGGTCTACGTGACCGATGGGTATTGGGATTTTCTAAAGATGACCAACGCGCACGGCGGATTGGTTTACGACAAGGTGGTGCCGGAGTTCATCGTGGTGGGGTTGAGCTATGCCGGGGAGAATTTAAACTACGGTCAAATGCGTGGTTGGGAGCTCTCACCGGTGGCGATGAACGGTAATCCTGCGACCGGTCACGCCGATATGTTTCTGGCGACGATCAAGGATGTCATCATTCCATTTATCGAATCGGAGTATCGTGCTGATCCGTCCTATCGGGTGATGGCGGGCGCGTCATTGGGCGGATTGTTTACGCTTTATGCGATGTATTCCGAGCCCGAGCTCTTCCAAGCCTGCATCGCGGCGACGCCGGCGGTCGTGGTGGGCGATGACTGGCTGCTCAAGTATGAGGCGCAATTTGCCGCTTCGGGCAGGCCCTTGCCAGTGCGGCTTTTTGCCAGCGGCGGTGGCAACGAGTCCCCGACGTTTCTGAGCGGCATTCTTCGTTTCAATTCACGGGCCGCGAATAGTGACTACGCCGGCTTTGATTACCAGTTTCGCATCATCGATGGTGAACGGCATGCCGGCATGCAGATCGAGTCGTATACGCGCGGCCTGCGTTTCGCGTTCGAGCCGCTTGCGCCCGAAACCGGACCGTCTCAGTAAGCTAACCTGAGCGGCAGCAAACTACTCGATCCGGCGCAGTTGCAGGGTGTCGATGATCTTGCCGCGGGCGAGGGCGTTGGTGATGACGACGCTGGTCGTGCCGACTTGGCACCAGTTGCGCTCACTGAGAAGGTGAAGCGCGGTGCGGATGGTTTCCTCGGGGTCGTCGTGGAACGTGATAAGAAACGGTTCCACGCCCCAGGGAAGCAGGAGTTGTCGGAAAATCGACTCGTTGTCGGTGAAGGCGAAGATGGGCACGCCACGGGCACGCAGGGCACCGAGGGTGTAGGCGAGAAAGCCGCTGCGGGTGAAGACGATGATGGCGCTCTCGCCGAGGTCTTGGGCGAGCTTGGCGGCGGAGCGCAGCATCTTGGCCTTGGGCTCGTGGAGCTGCAGGTTGCGGTTCAGGTCGGTGCTGACCGAGGGCTCGATGCTTTGAATAATGTTCTTCATCACTTGCACCGATTCGAGCGGATAGGCTCCGACCGTGGTCTCGCCGGAGAGCATGACGGCGTCGGCCTGTTCGCGCACGGCGTTGGACACATCGGAGATTTCGGCGCGGGTGGGCATGGGCGAGGAGATCATGGTCTCCAATAAATGCGTCGCGATGATGACGGGTTTGCCGGCGGCGCGGCAGGCGGCGACCATTTCGGTCTGCACGAGGGGGAGGCGGTGGTAGTCGATCTCGATACCGAGATCACCGCGGGCGACCATGACGCCGTCGGCTTCGGCGATGATCTCCGCCATGTTGCGCACGCCGGCTTGATCCTCGATTTTGGCAATGATCTTGGCGGGCGATTTCAGCTCATCGAGGAACCGGCGTAGCGTGCGAATATCTTCGGCCTGGCGCACGAAGGACAGCGCGACGAAATCGATGCCCGCCTTTACGCCGGCGCGCAGATCGTTTTCGTCCTTCGTCGTGAGGCAGGGCAGGTTTACGAAGACGCCGGGGAGGTTGATGTGGCGCTTCGAGCCGATGGAGCCGGGCGTGAGCACCTCGCAGCGCACGCGCACGTCGTCTTTGTCCAACACGCGCATCCGGATCAGGCCGCTGTCGATGAGCACGACGGTGCCGACAGACAGATCGCCGGGGAGACCCGGGTAGTTGACCGAGACCGACATGACGCCCGCAGTCGGCTCGACGGATTCGATGTGAAACTCGAATGGGTCGCCGGTTTTGACCTCGAAGGCTTTCTCGACTTTTCCGGTGCGGATTTCCGGGCCCTTGACGTCCATCATGACGCCGACGTGGCGACCGACCTCGGTGGAGGCTTCGCGCACAAACCACATGGCATCTTCGACCCATTTGTGGGTGGCGTGCGCCATGTTGAGGCGGAGGATGTCGACGCCGGCGGTGATGAGTTGGGCGAGCATTTCCTTCGACTCGGTTGCCGGGCCGAGCGTGGCGATGATCTTGGTCTGACGAAAATAGGAAGCGGGGAGCGGCATGGTGGTGGAGCTGAGGCTGGAATAGCAGGAAGAGCGCCAGCAAAGCGATGGATCGGTGCCCCGGCGATACGCGAAAAGTGAAGATATGACGACGCGCGAACCGGGGTCCCGGCGCTCTCGCCGGCGAGGTGAATTCAACGAATGAACAGGACGCGTTTGCCTAATGACGCGCCGTTCTCATGGATGCCCGGTCTCATTTGCCCTATGCCCATCAACGCGCTGATTAACGAACCCGTCTCCGATCCGATTTCCCTTTACCGCTACCGCGACGGACTCGCGGCGGTGGATCTCTTGGCGGTGGCGGTCGCCCATCTCGATTTGTTCACGTGGCTGGCGGACAATCCGTCCACGTTGGCGGCCATTTGCCAGAAGTTTGAAATCCATCCCCGGCCGGCTGACGTGATGATGTCGCTGACCACGGCCAACGGACTGACCACGCTCACCGGTGGCGTGTTTCTGGTGACGCTGCGGGGGCGCGAACATTTGTCGTCCGGATCGCCGTGGGACATGGGGCCGTATTTTGCTTCGATGAAGGATCGGCCGTCGACGTTGGCGATGTTGGAGGTGTTGCGCACGAACCGGCCGGCCAATTTTGGCAGCTTCGATCCCCAGGCGTGGGCGCAGGCCATGGAACGGCCGGAGTTTGCCAAGGCGTTTACGGCCGCGATGGATTGCCGCGGCGTGCTCCTGGGTCCGGCCATCGCGCGGCGCGTGGATTTGGCGGAACGGAATGCGGTGCTTGATATCGCGGGCGGCTCCGGGATCTACGCCTGCGCCATGGTGGCGAATCACGCGAACCTGCGCGGAGCGGTGCTTGAGCGGGCTCCGGTCGATCGCATTGCCCGGGATTCAATCGCGGCGAAAGGTTACAGCGATCGCGTCGATGTGATCACGGGCGACATGTTTGCCGACACCTGGCCCACGGGTTTCGATGTGCACCTCATGTCGAACGTCCTGCACGATTGGGATGAGCCGAAGGTGCGCGAGTTGCTGAAGAAGTCCTACGACGCGCTTCCCGTGGGCGGGGTGCTGTTGCTGCACCACGCTTATCTGAACGTGGAGAAAACGGGACCGTTGCACGTCGCGGAGTTCAGTGCGCTACTCATGCAAATCACAGAAGGGAAATGCTATTCGTTGGGTGAAATGCGGAGCTATCTGGTTGACGCGGGATTCCAATGGGGCGGCGTGAAATCCACGGCCGTGAGCCGCAGCGTGATCATTGCGATCAAGGAGTAGTCATCGCACGGTGGTTTTCCGAGCGATTGCCCCGCCCATATATCGCCCCAAGTCGTCCGGATTGACCGCGTGAGCCCGGAGCAGGCGACGGCGGTGTTTCATTTCTACTGGGTAGGAGCGAGCTTGCTCGCGATTGCGGTTGGAGCCGGAGGGGGTGATGGGCGAAGCGCCCGGAAATCGCGCGCAAGCACGCTCCTACGAGGTGATGTTGCGCTTTAAATCGAGGCACTAAAAGGCCGCCGCCCCGGAGGGCGGCGGCGGGGGGTGTTTCCTATTTCCGGGGTAGCGAGCTTGCTCGCGATTGCGGTGGAGTGGAGCGGGGAGGGTGATGGGCAAAGCGCCCGGAAATCGCGCGCAAGCGCGCTCCTACGTTGAGATGTTGCGCTTTAAATCGAGGCACTAAAAGGCCGCCGCCCCGGAGGGCGGCGGCGAAGACTTGGCGAGACGGCGAAGCGGTCGGGTTCGACTACATCGCGTCGATGATGGCGTTGAACGTGGCGCTCGGGCGCATGGCGGCGGAGGCTTTGGCGTCGTCGGGCATGTAGTAGGCCCCGATGTCGGCCGGGTTGCCCTGGACGGCGAGGAGCTCTTCGACGATTTTGGCTTCGTTGGCCGCGAGACTCTCCGCGATCGGAGTGAAGCGCGCCTTGAGTTCGGCATCGGCGTCCTGCGCGGCCAGTTCCTGCGCCCAGTAGAGGGTCAGATAAAAATGGCTGCCCCGGTTGTCGATGCCACCCACACGGCGCGTCGGAGACTTGTCGTTGACGAGGAATTTGCTGGTGGCCGCATCGAGGGTATCGGCGAGGATCTGGGCCTTGGGTTGGTTGAAGGTCGTGGCGACGTGTTCGAGTGAGACCGCGAGCGCGAGGAACTCACCGAGGGAATCCCAGCGTAGGTAGTTTTCGGCTACAAACTGTTGCACGTGCTTGGGTGCGGAACCGCCGGCGCCGGTTTCGAAGAGACCGCCGCCGTTCATGAGGGGCACGATGGAGAGCATCTTGGCGCTGGTGCCGACCTCGAGGATCGGGAACAGGTCGGTGAGGTAGTCGCGCAGCACGTTGCCCGTGACGGAGATCGTGTCCTTGCCATCCTTGATGCGCACGAGGCTGTAGGTGCAGGCTTCGGCGGGAGGCAGGATGTGGATTTCGAGACCCTCGGTATCGTGCTCGGTAAGGTATTGGCGCACCTTGGCGATGAGTTGGGCGTCGTGGGCGCGGGCTTCGTCGAGCCAGAAGACGGCGGGATCACCGGTGGCACGGGCGCGGTTGACGGCCAGTTTTACCCAATCGCGGATTGGGGCGTCCTTGGTTTGGCAGGCGCGCCAGATGTCGCCGGCGGAAACGGTGTGATCGATGAGCACGTTGCCGGCGGCGTCGACGACGCGGATGGTGCCGGAGGCAGGAGCTTCAAAGGTCTTGTCATGGGAGCCGTATTCCTCGGCCTTTTGGGCCATGAGACCGACGTTGGGCACAGAGCCCATGGTCACGGGATCGAGGGCACCGTTGGCGCGGCAGAAGTCGATGGCGGCTTGGTAGACCCCGGCGTAAGAGCTGTCGGGAATGACGGCGAGGGCGTCCTGGGTGTTGCCCTTGGCGTCCCACATCTTGCCACCGGCGCGAATCATGGCGGGCATGGAGGCGTCGATGATGATGTCGGACGGAACGTGAAGACCGGTGATGCCTTTGTCGGAGTTGACCATGGCGAGGTCGGGACCGTCGGCGTAGGCGGCGTCGAGGTCGGATTCGATCTCGGCTCGCTGGTCGTCGGGCAGGGTTTTGATTTTGGCGACGAGGTCGCCGAGGCCGTTGTTGAAGTCGACGCCGAGTTCTTCGATGACGGCGGCGTGTTTGGCGATGAGGGGGCCGAAGAAGGTTTTAACGCAGTGGCCGAAGATGATCGGGTCTGACACCTTCATCATGGTCGCCTTCATGTGGAGCGAGAAGAGGATGCCTTCGTCCTTGGCGCGCTGGATCTGGTCCTGGAGGAAGGACACGAGGGCGTCCTTGCGCATGACGGTGCCGTCGAGGATCTCGCCCTCGAGGAGCTTGAGGCCGGACTTGAGGATGGAACGATTGCCGTCATCGGCGATGAATTCGATGTCGACGGTGGTCTCGCCGGGCAGGCAGCAGGAACGCTCGTTGGCGGCAAAGTCGTTGGCGCCCATGGTGGCGGTGTTGGTCTTGGATTCGGGGGACCATGCGCCCATGGAGTGCGGGTTGGCACGGGCGTAGTCCTTGACGGCTTTGGGAGCGCGGCGGTCGGAGTTGCCCTCGCGGAGCACGGGGTTGACGGCGGAACCCTTGACCTTGTCGTAGGCAGCTTTGGCGGCTTTTTCGGAGTCGGTGGCGGCAACTTCCGGATAGTCCGGGATGGCGTAACCGAGGGCTTGGAGCTCGGCGATGGCGGCTTTCAGCTGCGGGATCGAGGCGCTGATGTTGGGCAACTTGATGATGTTGGCCTCGGGCGTTTTGGCGAGGGCGCCGAGTTCGGCGAGGGCATCGTCGACGCGTTGTTCGGGCAGCAGGGCATCGGGGAAATGAGCGAGAATGCGGCCGGCGAGCGAGATGTCGCGGGTCTCCACGTCAATGCCGGCGGGCTTCGTAAACGCCTGCACCACGGGCAGGAACGAATAGGTGGCGAGCGCGGGAGCTTCGTCGGTCTTGGTGTAGATGA
Organism: Synoicihabitans lomoniglobus; assembly: GCF_029023725.1. Classification (GTDB taxonomy): domain Bacteria; phylum Verrucomicrobiota; class Verrucomicrobiia; order Opitutales; family Opitutaceae; genus Actomonas; species Actomonas lomonigloba. The sequence goes on along the minus strand of NZ_CP119075.1, from coordinate 2,180,371 downwards.
TCTTGGGTGACGCAGACATGATGATACAGTGAAGTTAAAGTTGCAGCGTGACAGCGAAAAGCAGGCGTCGCGCTCGGTCGAGTGGAATTCGGATGACGGACTGGGTAGTAGCGAGGGAATCGAAGCCCATCAGACTGCGGGTTTTAACCACAGATGGACGCAGATTCACGCAGATACGGAATCTGAAACCATATGGGAGCAGGGAGATTCGCTACTCAATCAGCGTTACCTTGTCGTCTGATCCGTGTTCATCTGTGTCCATCTGTGGTTAAAACCAATCCTGCCTCTCCGGATTCAATTAAACAGAGGTGCAATGAAGGCGCGGCCATTCGCAGGCATCGGCTGATTCAATTAATAGACTGGGGTTGTGGGGTTTTGGGTGTTCAAGGAGACCGGGGGTGAGTCATAACAAGCGTCCCCTTATATTTTCCCCATGAGCATTTACATTGGTATTGATTCCGGAACCCAATCCACGAAGGCCGTCGCCCTCGATCTCGACACGGGCAAAGTCGTCGCCGAAGCGCGTGCGCCGCACCGTTTGATCACGGGATTGCCGGTGGGGCACATGGAACAGCATCCGCAGGAGTGGGTCGCCGCCCTCGACACCACGATCGGCGCGGTGGCATCGCAGATCGATCGCACCCGGGTCAAGGGCATCGGTATCTCGGGTCAGCAACACGGCTTTGTGCCGTTGGACGCCGACGGCGAAGTCATTCGTCCGGCCAAGTTGTGGTGCGATACCTCGACCACCGAGGAATGCGAAATTCTGACCAAGGCGCTCGGCGGCACCAAGGCCGCGATTCGCAAAGCCGGTCTCGCATTTTTGCCGGGATTCACGGCGCCGAAAATTCTCTGGCTCAAGCGCCACGAGCCGAAGAACTATGCCAAGCTGCGTCACGTGCTGCTGCCGCACGACTACCTGAACTTTTACCTGACCGGCGAATACTTCATGGAGTATGGCGACGCTTCGGGCACGGCGTTGATGAATGTGCGCAAGCGCACGTGGTCCAAGCCGGTGATCAACGCGATTGATCCGAAACTCGCTGACTATCTGCCGCCGTTGCACGACTCCGACGCCATCGTTGGCACCTTGTTGCCAGACATCGCGGCCAAATATGGTTTTGCCGACGATGTCATCGTCTCCGCCGGCGGTGGCGACAACATGATGGGCGCGATTGGCACGGGCAACGTGAAGCCGGGCGTCGTCACCGCGAGCTTTGGCACGAGCGGCACGATCTACGCGCACGCCGAGGAGCCGGTGGTTGATCCGCAGGGCGAGATTGCGGCTTTTTGTGGATCCACCGGAGGCTGGATGCCTCTGTTGTGCACGATGAATGTGACGACCGTCACCGAGCAGGTGCGGGCACTCTTTCACTACGATCACGATGCGTTGGCCGATGCCGTGGCGGCAGCTCCGGCCGGTGCGGGCGGGTTGGTCATGTTGCCATATTTGGAAGGCGAACGGACGCCAAACGTCCCGGCGGGCTCGGGCGTTTTCATTGGGATGAATCAGCATACAATGAAGCCGGGCCACATCGCCCGGGCGTCGATGGAAGGCGTGACAATGGGCATGAATTATGGTCTGCGTCGTCTGGCGGATCTCGGCGTGAAGCCGCGCGAAATTCGCGTGACCGGTGGCGGAGCGAAGTCCGCGGTCTGGCGTCAAATCATGGCCGATGTCTTTGGCGTGCCCGTGGTGGCAATGGTCGAAGACGAAGGCGCGGCCCTCGGTGGTGCGATTCAAGCTGCCTGGGCCATGGCGCGTCAGAAACGTCCGAACGCCAGCATCGCAACCTTGACCGAAAAGCTTGTGGCCAAGGATGAATCAACGCGCGTGAAGCCTGACAAGAAGCGCGCCGCACGGTATCGAAAATTACAGGACGTGCAGGATCGCGTGAGCGCGGCGTTGCGCGACGTGTTTCCGATTCAACGCGAATTGGCCAACGACTGAGCGCGAGCGAGCCGGTGGAACTAGCGCGAGCAAGCTCGCGGCCCAAGGGGCGGCGGAAGTTTGTCACCTAATAGGTGACAAGTAGGTCGGAGGATTTGGCTACCGGGCTATGCCGTATGGGGGGGGCGGGCCGGTGGATTGAGCGCGAGCCGGTGGTGGGGGAGCGCGAGCGAGCTCGCGGCCTACGTGTTTGGTGGCGGTGGCGCGCTCGGCTAGCGTGCCCTACCTGTTATGCTTGGCGGAGGTGGCGGCGGCGCAGCAGGTGGGTCGCGAGGTCGGCGGCCATTAACAGGGCGCCGTAGCTGGAGAGGATCGGTCAACCCTCCCCGGCTTATATCGCGGAGTGATTGACGGTCGTTGGGGGTGAGTGCGAGCGAGCACGCGGCCCAGGGCGGGGCGGAAGTTTGTCACCTAATAGGTGACAAGTGGGTCGGCGGATTGGCTACCGGGCTGTGCCGTATGGGGGAGCGGCGTGCAGAGTCTCCGGACGGTCGTGGTGGGGGAGCGCGAGCGAGCTCGCGGCCTACGGGGTGGCGTGATGCTGGCGCGCTCGGCGAGCACGCCCTACCTGTTGGTGGCGGCGGCGCAGCAGGTGGGAGGCGAGGGCGGCGGCCATTAAGAGGGCGCCGTAGCTGGAGGGCTCGGGGACGGTGATTTCGTTGGCTCCGTAGTCGTAGGTGAGCCAGATGGTGTCGGCGGGGGTGAAGCCGTTGAAGGTGATTTGCGCGGTGGTGCTGTTGCGTTCGTCGAGGGTGGCGCCGCTGAAGTTGGCGGCGGTCCACAGGTCGTTGAAGGATTCCCAGCCGGTGGCGCTGACGGCGACGCCGGGATCGATGATGAGGCTACCGATGTTGAAGGTGGCGGTGTCGACGCCGGAGAAGTCGATGACGGTGTCGCCGGTGATGTGGAGGGTGCCGAGGTCGAAGGTGGTGCCGTTGCCGGTGAGGTTGAGCACGGTGTTGGCGGCCAGTTCGAGGGTGCCGCCAAAGACGAAGTCGGCGGCGATTTCGAGGGTGCTGCTGGCGTTGAGCATCATGGTGCCGGTGCTGAGCGAGCCGTCGGCGCCGGGGCCGATGAGGCCGCCGTTGAGGGTCATGATGCCGTCGATGTCGAGGTCGCCGGTGAAGGCGCCGGCGTTGCCGATCTTATCGATGCCGAGCACGCCGCCGGCGGCGATGGTGAGGGTGCCGGAGCCGTTGAGGTCGTCGATGGTTTCGGTGTAGGTGCCCACGGCGAAGGTGCCCGATGCGCCGAGGTTCACGTCCATGGCGTCGGCGAGGATGTTGGTATTGCCGAGGGCGAAGGTGCCGGCGTTGACGTTGGCGGTGGCGTAGGTGTTGGTGCCGGTGACGGTGAGCAGGCCGGCGCCGTTCTTTTCGAGGGTATTGAAAGTGTTGTTACCGTTGAAGGTGGTGGTGCCGAGGGAATCGACGGTGAGGGTTTTGCCGGAGCCGGTGATGTTGCCGTTGACGATGAGGGTGGCACCGAGGTCGGTCTGGATCTCGGCGTGGGCTTCGAGGGCGACGGCGCCGCCGACGGTGTTGGTGCCGGTGGTGGCGCGCAGGGCGCCGGTGCCGTCGGCGTTGTGGCCGGTGCCGGAGAGTTTGAGGGGTTCGGCGCCGATGTTGACGGCGGCGAGTTGGAGCTGGGCGCCGCTGTCGACGCGGGTGTAGCTGGAGCCGACGGAGCCGAGGCCGGAGTTGTTGTCGACGATGACGATGCCGTCGGAGATTTCGGTGTTGCCGACGTAGGTGTTGCCGCCGGAGAGGATGAGGGTGCCGTCGCCGGTCTTGTCGAAGCCGGCGTTGGAGAGGGTGGCGTTGAGGTCGAGGGTGGCGCCGGAGTCGACGATGAGAGAGGCGGCGCTTTGGTTGTTGAGGCCGAGGAGGCCGTTGATGGTGGCGTCGGCGGTGGCGTGGAGGGTGCCGCCGATGTCGAGGCGGTTGGCGTCGCCGATGTTCTTTTTGGCGTCGATGGTGCCGCCGTTCATGGTGACGTGGTTGACGACTTCCTTGTGGCCTTGGAGGTCCCAGTAACCGTCGGAGTTGATGGTGATGTTGGAGGTGTTGGAGATGATCTCGTTGGAGTTGTCGGTGCCGGATTCGTAGAGGCCTTGCTGGAGGATGGCGGTGCCGACGCTGCCGAGGCCGTCACCGATGGTGATGTCGCCGCGCATGCCGCTGTTTTCGGTGGCGTAGGTGTTGAGGATGGTGGTGCCGTCGTTGAGGAAGAAGTCGGTGTCGGGCGAGAGGATGGCGGGGTAGGCTTCGCCGTGATTGAGGGTGAGGGTGCCGGAGCCGGTTTTGTAAATGTCGCCGGTGCCGGTGAAGTCGGATTCGACGGTGATGTCGCCGCCGTTGGTATTGAGGGTGAGATCGAAGCCGGAAAGGTTGAGCTCGGGGTCGTTGCCCTGGGTGCCGAGTTGGAGGGTGCCGGAGGTCGCGCCGATGGTGGCGTTGGCGGCGAGCGACATGGGTGTATCCACAATGTTGGTGCCGCCGGTGCTCAGGAGGGCGCCGTCGGTGGTGACGCCGACGCCGGCGAGGGAGATGTTGGTCTCGGTGTCGATGTCGACGCCGCCGTTGACCTCGAGGGTGCCGCCGGATTGCACGGTGGTGGAGCCGCCGCCGGAACCGAGGGCGTCGTCATTGGTGGCGACGAGCACGGAGCCGGAGCCAATGGTGATGTCGCCGGAGAAGGTGTTGGCGGCGGAGAGGGTGAGTGTGCCGGACGTGGTGGTGACGGTGCCCGCGCCGGAGATGACGCCGCCGTAGCTGTTGGTGCCGGAGGTATTGTCGAGATTGCCGGTGCCGGTGAGGGTGAGCGCCTCGGCGCCGACGGCGATGTTGTTGGTGAGTTGAAGCTCGGCGCCGGTAGCCACGGTAGTGCCACCGGCGGTCGTGCCCAGGGCGTTGGCGTGTGCGGCGATGAGCGTTGAACCGGAGTCGACGGTCGTGCTGCCGGTGTAGGTGTTGGCGCTGGAAAGGGTGAGCGAGCCGGTGCCGGTTTGAGTCACCGTGCCCGAGCCGGCAATAATCGAGGTCGGGTTGGTTGCGTCGGAGCGGTCGAAGATGAGAGCGGAGTTATTCGTGATGTTGCCGGTCAAGGAACCGGTGGTGCCGCCGTTACCGATTTGCAGCGTGCCGCTCGCGACGGTGGTGCCGCCGCTGTGCGTATTGGCGCCGTCGAGAATCAAGGTGCCGGAACCGGATTGGCTGAGCGAGCCGGTGCCGGAAATTTCTCCGTTGTAGGTGACACTGTCGGAGCGATTGAAGACGAGGGCGGCGTCGTTGGTGATGTTGCCCGTGACCGAGCCCGTGGTGCCGCCATTGCCGAGCTGAAGCGTGCCGGTGCTGACCGTGGTGTCACCGCTGTGCGTGTTGGTGCCGGTAAGAATCAACGTGCCCGAACCCGCCTGCGTGAGTGAACCCGAGCCGGAGACCACGCCACTGTAAGTGACCGAATCGGAACGATTGAAGGCGAGGGCCGCATTGTTGGTGATGTTACCGGTGACAGAACCTGTGGTGCCGCCGTTGCCGATCTGAAGCGTGCCGGTGTTGATGGTGGTGCCGCCGGAGTAAGTGTTGGTGCCTGACAAAACGAGGGTGCCGGTCCCGGCTTTTTGGAGGGCCCCGGAACTTTCCACGATACCGGCCCATTCGGCGGTATTGGCATCCGTGACATCGACGGTGGACGTGCCAGCGAGTTTCAGGCGGCGGTTCGCGTGAGCGGAGAAACTGCCGTCCATTTCGAGGGTGGTGCCGTCGGCCAGCGAAACGTTGTTGTTGGTGCTGCCGAGGTTGGCGTCGGCGCTGATGGCGACCGTGCCGCCGAGCACCTTGACACCGGCGTCCCAAGTGCCGCCGTTGCCCTCAAACGTGCTGGTGCCGGAAAGCACGAGCGTGCCGTCGCCGGCTTTGTTGAGGCGTTTGTTGCTGCCGGATATATTGGCGCTGATGGCAAGATCCTCAGCCGCCGCTCCGTCTGCGACGGTCACGGTGCTATCATAGCTATTCAGAGCCAGGTTACCAGCGACGGTGGAGGAGGCGGCCGACGCATTGCTGGTGATCGTGTCCAAGGTGAGGGTGCCGGCCCCCGAATCGACCGCTGATCCATTGAGGATGAGGTCACCGATGCGTTCGTCGTTGCCATCAAGATCGAAGCTGCCGGTGGAGCTCAAATTGATCGTGGTGCCGTCGGCGATTTGATTGGACTGAGCCAGCTGCAGGGTGGCGGCGTCGATGTCGTTGCCCACCACGACGGTGCCGGAAAGGGCATTGATGCCGGGGGTTTTGTTGAGGACGAGCGTGCCGGAATTGAAGTTGGTCGTCGCGATACTGTTGCTGCCGGAACCGGACAACGTCGTGGTGCCGCTGCCATCGAGGTTCATAGTGCCTGCGGTCAAATTGCCACCGAAAGTATTGGCGCCGGCATTGGCAATGTTGAGCGTGCCGGTGGAAAGATTGACGGTGCCGGTGAAGGACGTGTCATCGGCTCCGGCGGCCAGATCCAAACCAGCCGAGCTGGCGACGGTGCCCGAAAAGTTATTGGTGCCGGCGTTGATCGTGATACCGCCATTGGCCGTGACGGCAGCGAAATTATTGGTGGCGGAATTGTTGATGCTGAGGGTGCCACTGGAAAGGTTGGTGGTGCCGGTCACGTTGGTGGCGCCGGCGCTCGCACCGATATCCATGCCGCCAGATGCCGTGATGGTATTACCAAACGAGTTCGTGCCACCGTTGATATCGACGCCGCCGTTGGCGGTGACGGCACCCGTGAAGGAGTTGGTCGCGCTGTTGTTGATCGCGAGGGTGCCGCCGCTGAGCGCGGTGTAGCCGGTTACGGAGGTCGCGCCGGCGGCGGCCCCGATGTCCATGCCGCCCGACGCAGTCACGTTGGCGGCAAAATTATTGATGCCGCCGTTCAAATCGATGCCGCCGTTGGCCGTGAGATTGCCGGTGAATGTATTGGTCGCCGCGTTGTTGATCGTCAGCGAACCCGCGCCGAGGTTGGTGGTGCTGCCGACGGTAACGGCCCCGGCACTGGCCCCGACATCCATGTTGCCGGTGGAAGTTACGGTGCTGGAAAAGACGGTCGTCCCGGCATTGATGTCGATGCCGCCGTCGGCGGTGAGCGCCCCGGTGACGGTATTGGTGCCGGTGGAATCGATGGTGAGAACCTTGCCGGAGTTGAGGCTCATGGCACCGTTGAAAGATCGATCGCCAGCGCCGCCCAAGTTCATGTCGCCGCCGCTCCAATAGCTGCCGGTCACGGTGATGTCGCCGTCGCCCAGCAAGTCGGACGTGTATCCACTTCCGTTGGACAACGTGGAGAGGGTGAGACTGTCGGCGTCGCTACGGATGGTGGCGTCGCCGGTGAAAGAGAGCGTGGCGGAGAGGGTGTTGGAACCCGAGACGTTTTGGATCGCGCCCTGATTATTGTAGCCGGTGCCGGAGATGTTAAAACTGCCCTCGGTCATGCTGATGCCGCCACTAAGCGCGAGCGTGCCTCCGTTGATGACATTGCTCCAGGTTGAAGATCCGAGGGCCGAAGCGTTGGTGGCCAGAATCGTGCCATTGCTGATGGTGGTGATACCCGAATACGTGTTCGCGCCGGACATCGTTACCGTGCCGGTGCCGGTTTTGGTGAGCGTGCCGAATCCGCCAAGTTGGCCGGACACCGTGCCACTGTTCGTAAAAACGTAGGAGGAGCCGGAGAGCGTGCCCGAGGTGCTGGTGATGGTGCCGGAGGAAAGCGTCACCGCTCCCACGGTATCGGAATAGGTGGCGAGATCGAGCGTGCCCCCGTTGACGGTGACCGCACCGGACGCGATGGTGTTGTTGGCACCGTAGCGCAGGGTGCCGGCACTCACCGTCGTGGTGCCCGAGTAGGTGTTGGCACCGGAGAGCACGAGCAAGGCGTCACCGGTTTTGGTGAGGCCGCGCGTTCCGCTGCTGTCACGGATACTTGCTGAAATGCTCAAGGTGCTCGATTCAGCCACGTGAAAGATTCCATCGGACTGGAGCAGAATCCGGTTGTTGGTGAACGAGTGCGAACCGCCTCCGAGGCTCGTGATTTCGCCATCGCGCAGATTGAGGGTTCGGTTCCCGTTACCATTGACGATGGCGATGGTGTCGCCCGTATCGAACGTCACGCTGGCCGCACTGCGCGTGCCTCGCAGCTGGATGGTCGAGTCGAGGGTGGCTTGATACGTGTTGTCGAAGACCACGTCGTCATTGATCCCGGGCACCGTATCCGTATTCCAACTGCTGGACGTGTTCCAGCGGTTGTTCCCCCCACTGTCCCAATAGATCTGAGCCGACGCCGAAGTGGCAAAAAATAGCAGTGCCAGACCACTCAAAACCGTCCGCGAAAGGACGAGTGGCCGCAGGGTAGCGATCAGGAAGTTAGCGTAACTTGCCTGCATTAAGTCGATTGATAGGTTCGAGAGCCCATATGACAAGGGTTAGATTCCCTAATAAACGGGGTGTCAGGACCCGAGTAAGTGGGGAAAATGCGGCTGAAAACACGTAGTGAAGCACGATGAGTTTTGGGGGCGGACTCTTGGTGCGTGCGAAGCAGGGGGGTAAAAAGGGTCATGCGGGGGATATTTCAGTCCTGAATTTCAAAACATGGCTTGGCGCTGGCCGATGATTCTGCGAGCCGTTGCCCATGGCCGAAACAGGCACAGTTTTTCTCGTGGGCGCAGGTCCGGGCGATTTGGGTTTGATAACGTTCCGCGCGCGCGAATTGATCGCGGCGGCGGATGTCCTGGTCTATGACTACTTGGTGCACCCCGATTTGGTGGACTGGTGTCAGCCGGGCTGCGAAATCGTCTATGTGGGTAAAAAGGCCGGATTTCACGCCGTGCCGCAGAGCGAGATCGAGGCGCTTTTGGTTGATCGCGCTAAGGCGGGCAAGCAGGTCGTGCGGCTCAAAGGCGGCGACCCCTACGTCTTCGGGCGCGGTGGCGAAGAAGCCCGCACGTTGGCCGCAGATGGGATTCGCTTTGAAGTGGTGCCGGGCGTCACGGCGTCGTTGGCGGCCGGCGCTTACGCGGGGATCCCGCTCACGCAGCGCAATACCAGCTCGTCGCTTGTCTTGGTCACGGGTCACGAAGATCCCAACAAGCACGAGTTGCAGGTGGATTGGGCCAAACTGGGCGGACTGCGCAATACGACGCTGGCCATCTATATGGGCATGAGTCGTTTGCCCGATATTATGACCGGCCTGCAAGACGGCGGACTCGACCCGGCGACGCCTGTGGCCGTGGTGCAATGGGCATCGCTCGGACGGCAGCGCAGTTTGACGGGAACCGTCGCCACCGTGGCGGATGCCGTGACGGAAGCCGGATTGAAAGCCCCGGCGATCATCATCGTGGGCGAAGTCGTTCGCCACCAGGAAACGGTGGATTGGTTCGAGCAGTTGTCGCTGTTCGGACGGCGCGTGGCCATCACTCGGACCCGCGAGGGCAACAGCGGTTTACGAGCGAAACTCGAACATTTGGGGGCCGAAGTCATCGAGTTGCCCTTGATCAATGTCGTGCCCGACGTCGACCCGACGCTTCTCGTCGAAATATTCTCGGAACTCGGCACCTACGATTGGATCGTCTTCACCAGCGCCCACGGCGTGAAAGTCTTTTTTGAGCAAGTGATGCGGGCCTATGCCGACATTCGTGCGCTCGGCCTGCTGCGTTTCGCTTGTGTCGGAGACGCCACCGCCCGCGAAATCGAAAAATATCACCTCAAGGTCGAGTGCCGACCCGAGGCGGCGACGGCGGAGGCGTTGGCCGATGCGTTGATTGCCACCGACAGCTTGGACAGCGCCAAGGTCGTGGTGGTCACGGGCAACCTGAATAGGGACACGTTGGTCGCAAAGCTGGAGCAGGAAGGCCGGGCCATCGTCGATCTACTGCCGCTTTATCGCACTGAGAAACTGGATCTCAGCGAACATCCCGCCGCCCATGATTTTCGAGACAAAGGCGCGGATGCCGTCTTGTTTGCCAGTTCCTCGGCCGCCGAAGCGTATGCGGCTCAGGGAGATTCGCTCAAACTCGGTCCGACGGCCACCGTTCCGCAGTGCGGATCGATGGGACCGCAAACCTCGGCTTCGTTGCGTGAGCTGGGACTTGCGGTCGACTTCGAAGCCGCGGCACCGGGCTTGGACGAACTGGTCACGGCGCTTGTAACCCACTTGAACGACTAGCGTTGCACCCTGGGCCGTGGCAGGTGGCGCTTGCGGCGACGCGACCCCACCGGCACCCTCCGATTTCCTCTGCATGAAGGTTCCGTTTTTAGATCTCTCCCGCCCACACCGCGAGTTGCGCAGCGAAATTCTCGCGGCATTTGCCGAAACTTACGACGCCGGACGGTTCTGTCTCGGGGCGGATGTCACCGCCTTTGAAGCCGAATTTGCGGCGGCATCGGGCGCGACCAGTGCCGTCGGGGTGGCCAACGGCACGGCCGCGTTGCACGCCGTGGCCCGCGCCCTGAATCTCGGTCCGGGCGACGACGTGATCGTGCCGGCCTTTACATTTATTGCGAGTGCCTGGACGGCGAGTTACGTCGGAGCGAAACCCGTTTTTTGTGATGTCGATCCGGTCACATTCAACGCCACGGCGGAAACCATCGCCGCCGCGATTACGCCACAGACCAAAGCGATCGTGGTGGTGCATCTGTTCGGTCAAGCGGCGGATATGGATCCGATTCTCGCGCTCGGTCGCGAGCGCGACCTGCCCGTGATCGAGGATTGCGCGCAAGCGCATCTGGCCACCTATCACGGTCGCCCGGTGGGCACGATGGGCGTGGCGGGAACGTTCAGTTTTTATCCAACTAAAAACCTGGGCGGCGTGGGCGAGGGCGGCGCCGTTATTTCGCAGGATGAGGGTTTGCTCGACCAGGTTCGTCTGCTGCGCGTGCACGGTTCCAATGTCCGCTACCAGCACGACGCCATTGGCTACAACTATCGCATGGAAGGCCTGCAGGCCGCCGCGCTGCGGGTGAAGTTGAAGCATCTTGAACGCTACACGGCCGGTCGACGGAAGATCGCGGCGCGGTATCGTGACGGTATCACATTGGCCGATACAATTCTGCCGCAGCCCGCACCGTGGGGAGATTCCGTCTATCACCAGTTCACGCTGTTGCATCCGCGACGCGAGGCATTGCGCGAACACCTGGCTGCGCACGACATCGGCACCGATTTGATCTATCCGCGCGCGCTCCACCAGCAACCGTGTTACGCGGATGTTGGACCGGCGGAAGGCGCGTTGCCCGTCGCCGAAAAGACGGCGCGGAACTGCCTGAGTCTGCCGATTTTCCCCGAGCTTACGGACGCGGAAATCGATCACGTGATCACTACGATCAACGCGTTTTAATATCGCAGGATGATTGACGGAATTCGACTCAAGTTTTGCGGACTGACCACGTTGGTGGATGCGGAGTTTGCGGACCGCCTCGGCGCGGACTATCTGGGGTTTATCTTGTATCCGAAATCACCGCGCTATTTGCCGTTGCGCCAGTATCGGGACATGGCGACGGCGTTGCCCGACGGGCGCAAACACGTGGCGGTCATGGTCGAACCCGATGAGGCGGAACTCGTGGCGGCCCGGGACGCGGGATTCGATCGTTTTCAGATCCATTTCCGGACGACGACGCCGGAGGCGCGCTTGCGGGTGTGGAGTGAAACCGTGGGAAAGGATGTTCTTTGGCTCGCACCCAAACTGCCGGCCGACGAAGCCGTTGCCGCGGCGGTGTTGGAGGCGGCAGGGACGGTGCTGCTCGATACCTTTCATCGTGACCGTTTCGGCGGTTCAGGTCAGACGGGGGATTGGGGCCGGTTCCGCGAGCTGCGCGCGTCACACCCCGATCATACTTGGATTCTGGCGGGAGGGCTCTCGCCGGAAAACGTGGTCTTGGCCCTCGCGGAAAGCGGGACAAATTTCGTCGACGTGAACAGTGGCGTCGAAACCGCGCCGGGCATGAAAGATCACGCCAAAATGCAGGCGCTGGTGTTGGCGATACATCGGGCCCGGACGGCGAATTAGCCGAACCGGGTGCGGTAACCCGCCAGGGAGGGAAAACGAAAACGGCTCCCCGCGAAGGAGGAGCCGTGCGCAATCAAAGCAGGGCCGAAGCTTATTCCGTCGGGGTGCCGGCAGCGGCGCGACGAGCATCGAGATCCGCTTCGATGCCGGCCATCTTTTGGTCGGTGAGCGGGTAGAACTTGAAGATCACGATCGACAAGATGCCGAGGGCGGCGGGGGCCAGACTCATGAGCAGGACCAAGCTGTGTTTCACATCGTCGCTCGGGATGGTGTTGGCTTCGAAACCAACGCCGGAGAGCATCATGAAGGCGATGTAGCCGGCGACGGCCCAACCCACTTTTTGGCCCATGGTGGACGCCGAGAACACCAGCGCGGTCGTGCGGCGACCATTCTTCCATTCGCCGTAGTCGGCGGTGTCGGCATACATGGCCCACAGCAGCACGGGCAACGGTGCGGAAGCGGCCGAACCGAGCAGATCGAGAATAAACAATGTTTCGATCTGGTCGGCGGGCACCACGTAGAACGAGGCGGTGGCAATGATCGCGAGCACGAAGAAGGTGATGTAGAGCGGACCTTTGCGGAAGTTCTTCGCGATCATCGCGGTCACGAGCACGCCGGCCATGGAGACCAGTTGGCCGCCGGTATTGAAGGCGGAAACCATGTTGTCGAAATTCAGCATGTTGCCGAAAAGGCTCAGCTTGTTCGCCACATCGGTATTTCCGTCGAAAACGTAATACTTGTAATAGTGCGTCGAGACGGAGCTCCGAACCGCGACGAACAGAATGAACGTCAGGGTGGTGGCGAGGAGCAGCACCCAGGCATTGTTGCCCAACAGCATCTTGATGTCCTTGCCGACGGTGGCCTCCGGGTCCGGCGTGGGTTTGATGCGTTCCTTGGTGCCGAAAACGGTGATGAGGAAGAACGCCACCGCGACGATGCCCACGATGATAAAGGCGGTTTGCCACCCCTGCTGCGGATTACCCTCGGCCCCGCCCAGCGCGCTGACCATGGGGAGAAGGGTGGCCGAAATGACGGTGCCGGCCGCGAAAGCGAAGATGAACTTGATCGAGGACAGCCGGGTCCGCTCGACGGAGTTGGTCGTCATGACACCCAACATCGCGGTGTAGGGAATGTTGACCAAGGTGTAGAGCAGCATGAGGCCGTTGTAGGTCACGAACGCCCAAATAATCTTACCGTTGTCGCCCAGATCCGGCGTGGTGAAGGTGAGCACCCCGAAGATGGCGAACGGCATGCAACCGAAGAGAATGAACGGGCGGAATTTGCCCCATTTGCTCTCCGTCCGGTCGGCCCACATACCGATGACGGGGTCACTGACACCGTCCAGCACGCGGCTGAAAAGCAGGAGATTGGCGAGCATGGCGGCCGTCAGTCCAAACACGTCGGTGTAGAAAAACGGCAGGTAGCGCATAAACGTCTGCCAAAAAAGGACGGAGGCGAAGTCGCCACAGCCGTAGGCAAGTTTTTCGCGCAGGGGAAGTTTGGTATCGATCATGGTTTCGGGGTTGGAAACGAGGGGCACGTTTGCGTCGGAGCCGGAAAGGACTCGTCCGCGCTGGAATCAGGCGGGGGCGGGGGAAAATGGCAAGAAACCGTTTGGACTGGCGGCCCCGCCGTTTGTTTCCCCGGTCGGGACCAAATCGGAGGGCCGACCATGCGGATCACTGCGTGGCTTTAACCCGGTCCCAAGCGGCCGTGTATTTCGCCAGGTCGTCACCGATATCCTTGATCTGTTCGCCTTTCTTGAGGAGCTCGGGCGGGATGATGACGATCGGGTTTTGCAGCACCTCTTCGGAGAGATGGCGGTAGGACGCCCAGTTGGGGCAAAGGTAGTAGTTGAACTCGATATTGCGCGCGGCGATGACGGGGTCGTGGAGGAAGTTGATGAACTTCTCCGCCAGATCGACGTTATCCGCTCCGGTCGGAATTGCCATAGTGTCTTCCCACATGGCAAAGCCTTCCTGCGGCAGCGCGAAGGCGATGTTGGGGTCTTCGTTTTCATCGATGATCTGTTGCACGTCGCCGCCCCAGGCTTGCACGAGGTAGAATTCCTTCGAGGCAATGCCAGCCTTGTTGGATTCCGAAGCGAACTGCGCGATGTTTCGTTTCCACTCGATGACCAGATCGGCGGCGGCCTCGATGGCAGCCTCGTCGGTAGAGTTCATGCTGTGGCCCAACACTCTGAGCGCGGCCCCCAACACCTCGCGGTGGTCATCCAGCAAAGTCATGCGGCCGGCAAGATCGGAGCGGGCAAACATCTGCCACGACGGAACGAAATCCTCCACTTCATCGGTCCGGTAGGCGATCCCGGTCGCCCCCGTCATGTAGGGGATGCTGTAGACCATTTTCTTATCAACCGAAACGCTGCCCACGAAAATGGGGTCGAGGTTTTTGATGTTGGGAATGCGGTCGTGGTTCAGCTTTTGGAGCAGACCGTCCTCCACCATCATGCGCACGATGTAGCTGGAAGGGAAAACGAGGTCGTAGCCGGTGGCGCCGCCTTTGAGTTTGGCGTGGAGCACCTCGTTGGAGTCGTAGTTGTCGACGATGACTTCGCAGTTGTTGGCCGCGGCGAACTCTTCCACGAGGCCTTCGGCGAGATAGTCACTCCAGATGTAGACGTGCAGGACCGGCTTCTTTTTGGCGCACGACGAGAAAAGCAAAACGAGACCGGCGACCAGGCCGACAGCAATGAAGCGGAGGAGGGGAGATTTCATGGTTGTGGGCGGGTGAGTCGTTGACTGAGCAGGACGGTAATGAACGTGACGGACATGAAGATAACACTCAACGCGTTGATCACCTGGGGGGAACTCCGACGCATCATGCTGAAAATTTTCACCGGCAAGGTAGTATTGCCCGGACCGGATACGAGAAAAGTTATCACGAAATCGTCGATACTGAGCGTAAACGCCAACAGCCCGCCGGCGGCCAGCCCCGGTCCGAGCAGGGGCAACAGTATCCGCCGAATGATCGTGCCCCAGCCGGCCCCGAGATCCTGAGCGGCCTCGATCACGGCGTCGTCAAAGTCCTGCAAACGCCCGAGCATGACGAGGGTCACGTAACTCAGACAAAACGTCGTGTGAGCGAGAATGATGGTGGTGAAGTTGAGCTGCACCCCCACGTTGACGAACAGGAACAACAGGCTGAGGCCCATCAGAATGTCCGGCACCACCAGCGGCGCGTAGATGAGGCCGTAGTGAATCCGCTGGGTGCGCGTCTTGTAACGATGGATACACCAGGCGGCCAGCGCGCCCAGCACGACCGACGCGATGGTGGAAGTCACGGCGATGAGCAGCGTATTCCACGCCGCCTGATGGATATCCTCTCGGGCCCAAAGTTCCTGATACCAACGGAAGGAAAACCCGTTCCATTGGCCACCGAACTTGGCGGCATTGAAGGACTGCGCGATCAGCATGGCGATCGGCAGGTAGAAAAAGACCAGCACCACCAGCGCCGTGACGAGAGGAAGTCGGCTCGGTTTCATGGCGAGGCGGGTTCGTCGACCGGGGTTGTGGTGACATCGAGTCGATCGCGACGGCGCAGATAGGCCGCCACGCCGAGCGGCACAAAGATCACCAGCGTCAGCACCGCTCCCAGCGCCGCCGCGTGGGGCAGGTTGCGGTCGGTGGTGGCGCGTTGCGCGATCTTGTTGCCAATCATTTCGCTGGTCGGCCCTCCCACGATGGCCGGGATGGCGTAGGAGCCGAGCGCCGGGATAAACACGATCAAAAACGCGGTGAGCAGTCCCGTGCGAATGCCCGGCAAAAACACGCTGCGAAACGCCCGCCACTTGGTCGCGCCGAGGTCGCGCGCCGCTTCGAAGAGGGTGAAGTCAAATTTCTCGGTCGCCGCGTAGAGCGGCAGGATCGCAAACGGCAGATACGTGTAGACGAGCACCAACAGGATCGCGCCGTTGTTATACAACAGCTGAGTGTTGGGTTCCGCCCAACCGAGCGATACGCAGACTGATTTCACGAATCCGTCGGGATGGAGCAGGGTGCGCCACGCAAAGATGCGGATGAGGAAGTTGGTCCAAAAAGGCAGGATGATCAGCAGCAGCACGCGTTGCCGCCAGCGCACATCGAGTCGGGCGATCCAATACGCCACTGGAACGCCGAGGCCGAGACACACCACCGTGCAGGCCCCGCTCAACCACAACGTGCGCCAGACGATCCCCGGGTAGGCGGGGTTGTTCAGACTGCGCCATGTTTCCAGCGTCCAACCCGGGGCGGCGCCGCCGCTGAGGTCGGCCGGTTTGAACGAGAGCGCAAACACCAGCACGGTCGGCACAGCGAAAAAAATCACGAGCCAACCGAAACTCGGCCAGGTCAACGCCTGCTCGATCCACCGCCGCTTTTTCATGACGTGCCGGGAGCCTCCACGATGAGGTATCCATCATTGGAATACCAACTGAGCCACACCACTTCGCCGGCTTCGACGGGGTCGTAGTCGGGTAGGAACCGGCGGTGTTGTTTCCAGACGGAAATCAGGCGCGACCCCACTTTGATGCGGTAGTGCGTGCGCGAGCCGAGGTAGATGAGGTCGACCACCACGCCCTGAATGGTATTTTGCGCGTGATGATGCCGGGGGCACTCGCGCCGCAGGGCGATGCGTTCGGGGCGCAGACTCAGCACCGCCTGGCTGCCGTCGGGGATGGCCCCGGCGAGTTTGGAGAGCACGACATCGCCCGAGTGCGGGGTATCATCGAGTCCGTAGATAATCGGGCCGAGATCGGTGGTGCGCAGGCCGTGATTGTCACCTGCTCCCACGTCGACGACCGTGGCATCGATGAGATTGGTGTCGCCGACGAAGCCCGCCACGAAACGACTGTGCGGGGTTTCATAAACTTCACTCGGCGTGCCAATTTGTTCAAAGCGGCCGTGGTTCATGACGGCGACGCGATCGCCGAGGGACATGGCTTCCCCCTGGTCGTGAGTCACGTAGAGGAAGGTGGTGCCGACTTCGCGGTGGATGTTTTCCAGCTCGATCAACATGTGCTGGCGCAGCTTCAAATCGAGGGCGGCGAGCGGCTCATCCAGCAGCAACAACTCCGGTTGATTGATCAGGGCCCGGGCGATGGCGACGCGTTGCTTTTGCCCGCCGCTGATTTGGGTCGGTTTCTTGTCGGCGTGAGCATGCATCTGGGTGAGGTCCAACATGCGTTTGACTTCGCGCTCGATTTCGGCGGCGGGGCGTTTCGCGACCGTGAGGCCGAAGGCGATGTTTTCCCGAATCGTGAGATGCGGAAACAGCGCGTAGTTTTGGAAAACCGTGTTGATGGGGCGCTGGTGCGGCGGGACATGGGTCAGATCGCGACCATTGACCAAGATGTGTCCCTCGTCGGGCTCGATGAAACCCGCGAGCATGCGCAACAACGTCGTTTTCCCGCTGCCGCTTGGACCGAGCAGCGAAAACACTTCGCCTTTGGTGAGCTGCAACGAAACGTTGTCGACGACAGTGATGTCTCCGTAGCGCTTGGTGACATTTTGCAACTCAATGAAAGCGGCCATGTTGGGGTTGATGTGAGACATCGGGGAACGCGTGGCCAGACTGGATCGTGCCGCGGACAACTTTCTTTCCGCCGCCCGCCTCCGCAGTGGAGCTTAGCTGAATACACCGGCCACGGGGCGCGATCGTTAAGCGCACTCCCGGCATTTTGTCCTGTTGGATCGATCGGGGGACGCGCTTTACTCTCCGCCATGCCTCCTGCGTTACCCCTGTTTTTTCTGTCCCTGTGCTTTGCCACCGTCGCGGCCGCCGACCTGCACCCGGCTTGGGTCATGGCCGAAGGCGGCATTTTTCGCACCTGGCTGAATCAGGCCAACGGGGAGTTGAGCCCGCCGGAGCGTATCGCGGAAGTGAGCGCGGCGTCCTGGCTGACCACGCATCCGCGCCACCGAATCCTCTATGCCAGTTTTGCCAGCGAAGGGAGCTCCGGGATCATGGCATACGCGTTCGAAGACGATGGCTCCTTGGCGCAGCGGGGTCAGGTGTTGGTCGAGTCCGGTTGGCCGACACACATCGCCGTGGATCCGGCCGGTTCACTCATCGCCTCGGCGCATTGGGGGGCGGGCACCGTATCATTGGCACGGCTACACCAAAATGGCGTGCCGGATTCTGCGGTCGAGACCCTCACGTTTGCCCTCCCGTTTCAAGGCGCCGGTCCGAGTCCCGTGCAGACCCAGTCGCGCAGCCATTGGGTGGGGTTTTCCGCCGACGAGCGGCTGCTCTACGTCACCGATCTCGGCAACGACTGTGTGTGGGTGCTCGAACCGCAGGCAAATCCCTTGGCTCTGCGCATCCGCGCTAAGATCGAACTGCCGCCCGGCTCGGGTCCGCGGCATATCAGTCAAGGTGTTGACGGCCGATTCGCCTACGTGAATGGAGAGTTCGATCATTCCGTGACGCAGCTTCGCCGGACGGGCGAGCAGGGGATGTTCGAAGCTCTGTCCTCGCAATCCACGCTCGGCCGCACTGATCACGAGCCACGTAACAACACGTCGGAAATTCGGGTGCATCCCTCCGGCCAGTTTCTTTACGTGGGCAACCGCGGCCACGATTCGATCGCGGTGTTCTCCCTTGATGCGGAGACCGGCGCGCCGCACCCGATCGAGCGCGAGCCGATCCGGGGTGTCTGGCCTCGCGACTTCGACTTCGATCCCTCCGGGCAATGGATGATCGTGGGCGGGCAGCATTCCAACTCGTTGACCTCCTTTGCGATCGATCAGACGACCGGGCAGCTGACTTTCAGTCGACACCGGGTCACGGTGCCCAATCCCGTGCGCGTCCTGTTCGTGCCGTCGCGTTGATCCCAATCCGGTGCTTGCGCGAAATCGCGAGCAAAGCTCATCTAGTGTTCAACATCATGTCACTCTACGAAACCCTTCGAGCCGATATCGTCACCGCCATGAAAGCGCGTGACTCCGGCAAAGCCACCGCCCTCCGCACCGCCGATGCTGCCATCCAACGCGTGTCGATGGATTCGAATGTGGAGATCGACGACGAACTCGTGGTCACCACCCTGCGCAAGTCCGTGAAAAACCTGAAGGACGCGAACGTCGATTTTGCCAAAGCGGGACGCACGGATTTGGTCGAGGCCAATGAAGCGGAGATCGCGATCCTCGAGGTTTATCTGCCCGCCCTGATCACCGGCGAAAAATTGGAGGCGATCGTGGCCGAAGCGGTGGCTACGTCGGGCGCGACCACGAAACGCGAAATGGGCAAGGTGATCGGTGCATTGAAAAAGCGTCCGGACGCCGGCCTGATCGACTTCGGCGCCGCCAGTAAACTCATCCAAGGCAAGCTCGCCTGAGCGGCGGGATCAGCCGCGGACTTTGAAGACGCGGGGCGCGAAGGGCGGCGCGGACGCTTTGCGTCCCGCCCGTCCGCGCGGTGATTCCAGTGACGTTTCGATCAATGCCTTGACCCGGTGCCGGGTCCGGGCGCCAAAACCCGCGGGCAGGGTGGGTCCATCGAGATACGACAAGTGGTGCGGCGCGCCAGCGCTCGCAGTAGCGGGCTGTGTGTTGGAATCGAAGAGGAGAGGTAAATTCATGGGATGAGGATAGTGACTGTGACCACTCCCCAGCGGTTCCCCCGTCGCATGCTTTTGTCGAAAAATAGGGTAAACAACGGAATGTCGGTGGACGGGCGGTGGCCGCACCACGTTTAACGCCCAGCCTATTTCCCGGGAAAGGATCGTTCCGGCGTTGCGAGTTGCCGCTACGGGGCCACATGTCGATGCATCATGATCGTTACCCCGCGTTTTACCCGCGCCTTGTTTGCCGTCATGGCGGCGAGTGCCGCCTCGACTTCCATCATCGTCGCGCAAGAAATGGGCTTTGAAGAGTATGAGCCGGTATCGACGTTGGTCGTTCCCGAGCATCATCTGACTCGCGCCAAATTTCCCTTTGTCGACGCGCACAACCACCAGTGGGGGCCGCGGCTCGGGGCCGAGACGGTGGACGAAACCGTGGCCGATATGGATCGGCTCAACCTGGCGGTCATGGTTAACTTGTCCGGCGGCAGCGGCGACCGGCTGAAAGCGGTCATCAAGGCGTCCAAAGAGCGTTATCCGACGCGCTTTGCGATTTTTGCCAACCCGTCCTTTGATGGCATCGACGACCCCGACTACCCCGAACGCACGGCGGCGCAGTTCGAAGCCGACGTGGAAGCCGGGGCGCAGGGACTCAAGATTTTCAAAAATTTCGGGATGTATGTGAACGATGCCGCCGGCCATCGCGTGCAGGTCGACGACCCGCGGCTCGATCCTCTCTGGGCCAAGGCCGGGGAGTTGGGCGTGCCGGTGCTTATCCATACTGGCGACCCGCATCAGTTCTGGCTGCCGCACGACAAATACAATGAACGCTGGCTGGAACTGAAACAACGGCCTCGTCGCAAACGCGAAGGGGAGCCGACGTTTGAGCGGCTTTTGACCGAGCAAACCAACGTGTTTCGCAAGCATCCCGAAACCACGTTCATTGCGGCGCACTTTCTGTGGTTGGCCCACGATCTGGACCGTCTCGGTCAGCTCATGGACGAGATCCCGAACATGATGACCGAACTCGGCGCGGTCATCTACGAACCCGCCCGTCAACCTCGGCAGGCGCGGGCGTTTTTTGAAAAGTATCAGGACCGGATTCTCATGGGTAAAGACTCGTGGGCGCCGGAGGAATACTATGTCTATTTCCGCGTGCTCGAAACGGCCGACGAATACTTTCCCTACTACCGCAAACGGCACGCTTTCTGGAGCATGTATGGACTCGCTTTACCGGACCCTGTTTTGAAAAAAGTCTACTTCGGCAACGCGCTTCGCATCATCCCGGGAATTGATCGCTCGCTCTTTCCCCACGACTGAAAACGCGGTCGGTCCCTCCTGCTGAATACGCATGCCCCGCTGGTTGAATCGATTATTCCGGATGACGAGCATCGGCATCGGCGCGACCCTGCTGATGAGCGCGGCGGTCAATTTCGTGGCCATTGAAAAACTGTTCGACGCCTCCGTGGAGCATCAACTCGGCATGACCAAGGCCGACATGCGCTGGCTTTACTACGGTTTCGCTACGTTCGGCTTGTTGTTCGTTTTACTGGGCGCGTTGTGGCCGCGTCGTAATACGGCCAAACCCCCGCCTACGTTGCGTCGGTAGTCGCCGGCTCCGCATAACAATACGGGCAGGACTTTTCGTAGACGTAACGGGGATCCGCTTGGTCGGTCAGCGTGAGCGGCATTTGGCAAGCGAAGCACAGCACCGACCCGGTTTCCTTGAGCTCCGGGTCCACCCCCACGCGCCGATCAAACACGAAACACTCGCCGTCGTAGTGTTCGCCGCCGCATTCCTCGAAATACTTCAAGATGCCGCCCTCGAGTTGAAACACGTGCTTGAATCCCGCCTTCGCCATAAAGGGGCCGGCTTTTTCGCAGCGAATTCCGCCGGTGCAATACATGACCACAGGTTCGTCCTTGAGATGTTCGGGGAGCTTTTCGACCGCCGCCGGAAAGTCGCGAAAGTGATCCACGCCGGCGGGCAACGCGTCGCGAAACGCCCCGAGTCTCACTTCATAGTCATTGCGGGTGTCGAGCAGCGTGATTTTGCGGCCCTCGTCCAGCCATTGCTTCAACTCCCGCGGCGGCAGTTTCGGGGACGGGGCGTGCGCCGGATCGATCCCCTCGATGCCGAACGCGATGATCTCCGTCTTGATCTTTACGAGCATCCGGTTGAACGGCAGTTCATCGCTCCAGCTTTCCTTGACCTCCAAGTCCGCCAATCCCGGCAACTCGCGCAGTGAGCTCACCAGGGCGTTCACGGCGTCCGCCATACCGGCGATGAACAGGTTTATTCCTTCCGGGCTCAACAGAATCGTGCCGCGGAGGCCCGACTCCAGGCACTGGCTCAGCAGGTTTTGCTTCACCGTCGGCAGGGTGTCAGCCTCGAAAGGCGTGAATTTGTAGGCGGCGATGTTGAGGACTCTTTCCATGGCAAACGGACCATTGATCTGGATAACGAACCTCGGCGGTGACGAGGTAAAAACCGGGCAACATCCGCGATGGGCATCGCTTCGGCGGCCGATTTCGCGTAGCGACAACGGTATGAAAACGTTATCCCGGTTTGGTATTGGTGCGATCGCGGTGCTGCTGATGGCAGGTTGCGGTAAAAAGGAAACCGCCAGCGCGCCTGCCGCAGAGGCGCCGCCCGCGCCGACTCCCGTGGCGACTCAGCCCGTTGCCGCGCCAGAGTCGAAAATGGCCCCCCCAGTTGAGCCCAAGGCGGAAATGGTGGCCAAGATGGCCCCCGCCGAGCCCGCCGGTGAGGTGGTGGCACCGAAGACCGCTCCCATGGCGGCGCCCGCGGCAGAGGCCAAACCCGATCTGCAGTCGTCGCTTATGTCCGCCGCCGGTCAACTCGGCACCAAGTCCGATGCCATTGCCGCTGCCACGGGATTCGATGTGAACGCCGGCATCACCCAGGCGCTCAACGTCGCAGCCGACCGGGCGGTGGACTACCTCACCGGTCCCAACGGACTCATGTCCAACGCCTCGCTGCAAATTCCACTGCCGGAATCGGTGGAGAAACTGCGCAAGCCGCTGACGAGTATTGGTCAGGAGCAATTGCTGAATCAGTTTTCCACCACGATGAATGGTGCCGCGACCGAGGCGCTCAAGCTCTCGCCGGAAATTCTCAAACAAACGATCTCCAATCTCGATGTGAATAACGTCGCTTCGCTACTCCAAGGCGGTGACACGGCGTTCACCCAATACTTGGATCAAAATGCTCGCGGTCTGATTTTAGCGAAAATCACTCCGATCATCGCTCAAACCACGGCCGCCTCGGGAGCCACGCAATATTACAAACAGATCAGCACCGCCCTCGAGCAGAAGGGAGGCGGCGGCTTGATGGCCGCCGTGCAGACCTTTACCGGCGTGCAACTGCCCAGTGGCGACTTCGATCTTGATGCCTACATCGCCAACGCCGCCGTCGGTCGCCTCTTCGAAGTCGTGGCGGTGGAGGAGCAAAAGATGCGCGCCGATCCCAAGGCTCGCTCGACCGAGCTGCTGCAAACGCTCTTTGGTCAGTTCACGAAGTAGCGCGACACGCGCGGGGTCGCCCCATCAGTCCGCGCGCGGTGGCTTGGTTTCCCAACGCCGCGCGCAGACGTAGCCGATCACGCCCGCCACGATCAGTCCGGCGGCCATCGCAGCTTCGATGGGCTGCGATTTTACGATGTAGAACACCGTCCACAGCATGAGGCCGAGGTAGATCAACGGTGGCAACGGGTAGAGCCACGTTCGGTAAGGGCGGGGCAAATCGGGCTGTTTCCACCGCAGCACAAAAACACCGGCTACGGCGAAGAGCGTGTTGAGCCCGAGAATGAATCCCGAAAACAGCAGGATGGATTCAAACGACGACGTGAGCACGAAGATCAGCGCGAGCCCCGATTGCACCAGAATCGCCAACGTCGGGATGCCGTCCTCGTTTTTCCGAGCGAGTTTCCCGAACAATGCGAAATCCTCACCGATCACCTGTAGCACTCGCGGTCCGGCGATCGTCATGGCGCTCACCGTGGAAATCAGCAGCAACGACAACACCGCGCTGATCGCCGACGCTCCAGCCTCGCCAAACACGTGTTGCGCGGCGATGTAACCGACCTCGACCTTGCTCTCGAGGGCCGCGATGGGCGCCACATAGAGAAACGTCCAGTTGAGTGCCACGTAGAGAATCATCACGGTGAGCGTGCTGGTAATCAGGATACGCGGCAGATTCCGCTGCGCGTCGTCGACCTCGTTGATGAGATACGTCACCGAATTCCAGCCCGTGTAAGCGTAGTTCACATAGATGAGCGACACGGCAAACGCGCCACTGAGCACCAGACCGCCGTCGCCGAGTTTCGGCAGAAAGCTGATGGCCTGCGGCTCGTCGACCATGAGACTGCACAGCACGCAAAATCCGACGATCAGCGATATCTTCACGGCCGTGAACACGCTTTGAAAATTGCTGCTGCGTTTGCGCCGCCCGGTGTGTGCGACCGTCACGACCACGATGAGCCCCACCGCCAGCCAAGTCGGTGACAACGCCGGAATCGCGGCGGAGAGATAACTGCCAAACGTAATGGCGGCGAGGGCGACTGGCGCGGCGAACCCGATGGTGGCGGAGATCCAACCGGAAACGAATCCGACCATCGGATGATAGATCCGGCTGAGAAAATTGTATTCGCCGCCCGAGCGGGGCAGGGCGGCACCGAGCTCCGCGTAAGAGAGCGCGCCGCACAACGCCGTAACGCCGCCGACCACCCAGAGCATGATCAGCACAAAGCCCGATTTGATATCGAGCAATTGGTAGCCCAGCGAAGTGAAGACGCCCGTGCCGATCATGTTGGCGATGATCACGGCCGAAGCGATGGCCGGTTTGTAAGTGGTGCGAGCCATGGTCAGGATGTTGGGGCGGTGGAGCTGACTTCGAGCCAAGCGGCGAACCCTTTTTCATCGAGTTCGCCCGCCGCGAGCGCGAGCGTGTTCAAAATCGCTTCTACTTCGGACCCCTTGAACCTGCGGCCATTGACTTCGAGAAACGTGACCGCAGCCAAAAATGCGATCCGCTTATTGCCGTCAAAGAAGGGATGATTCTTGGCCAACCCAAACGCGTAGGACGCCGACAATTCAGGAAGCGTCGGCTTCGAATAATACCACAGGTCCTCCGGTCGCTTTAGCGCGGAATCGAGCATGACTTCGTCACGAATCCCGGCTAGACCGCCGAACAAAGCCAATGACTGCTCGTGCAACGTGAGGACAGTTTCGCGCAGCAGCCACGTGGGCTCCATCACTTGGCGAGTTCCTTGAGGGTGTTGCGGTAGCGGTTCATCAAGTCCTGGCCTGCTGCCATCTGACGAGCGAACTCGTCGTCGCCAGCCGTCACGCGAAGACTTCCATCCGCTGCTTTCGTCAAATACAGCGCCTGACCTTCTTCGACCTGCAAATCCGCCAAGGCCTCCTTCGGGAGAATGACACCGAGAGAATTACCGATTTTGCGCACTTTGGTCGTGTAAGCCATAGGTGGTATAACGGATGTTATAACAGCAATGTCCAGACCCAAGACGGTCTTTGCGAGCCGGGCACCGCCCGGAAAGTGTAACCATAATGGTTACACTTTCCGGCGGAAGACGGATGGACGGATGGGCCGACTTGGGGAAAGCGCCTGGCGAAGGGGTTACTTGTCCTTTTGCTCGGCTGCGGCGGCGGCGCGACGTTCGGCCATGCGTTCCTGCAGGACGTCCATCGGGCTCTCGCGATCGAGGTTGGCCGCAATGTCGAGGGCCGCGCGGGTGACTTCACCGGGTTTGCCGGTGAAGCCGAGGTCATCGAGCCAGTCCATATAACGTTCCTGCCAGGTGCCAAAGCCCACACCGTCGCGCAGCGTGATGCCGCCGGTGGCGGGCGCCTGACCGGGTTTGCCGCGATCGCCCGGATGCACACCGCGCGCGTAGATGTGCAGTTCCACATTGGGCACGCCGTCATTGAGCAACGCGGTGAAATACTCCGTAGCCCAAAGCGCGTGAATCCAGTCACCCCAACCGGGGCCGGTGAAAAACGCGGGAGGGGAATCGGCGGGGATCGACGGTTGATCCTCAAACGCGAAAAAGAAGGGCGACGGACCGGGATAGACCAGTCCGTTGAAATCGGGTCGCGACGAGATCTTGGCCAGCGGGTTCTCCGGCATGTCGTTTTTGGCATCAAACTCGTCATAGTAGAGCGAGGCGGCGGCGCAGAGTTCGGCTCCGGCGGAGAAACCCAGCACGCCGATCTTGTTGGGATCGATGTTCCACTGTTCGGCATGCGCGCGCACGAGTTTCACGGCTTGCTGGAGATCATGGACGCCGTCGGTTTTCGGGTCATAGCCGTCGCTGCGCAGGCGGTTGCGCAGAAGAATGGTGCTGATGCCGCGGCTGCCGAAATACGGAATCATGGCCGAGCCTTCGCCAAAAATGTTCAGTTTGTTGTGACCGCCGCCCGCCACGAGGATGATCGCGGTGCCGGTATTCAGCTCCCCGTTACCGGCGTGAAACTCGATCGACGGGTTGTGGATATTGACCAGATAGCCGGGCAGGGCACCGCCGTAAAAACCGTAGGTCTCGGCTTCGTGGATACGGTCGGGTTTCAGATAAGGGGAATCCGGCGGAAACAGCGTCATGACCACACCACCGGGAGCCAAAGCTTGCGGCGCATAAGGCGACCCGGGGGCGGCCGCCGGACCTGCGGTCGGGATGCCCATGGCGGCGGGGACCGGCGGCAGCTCGGCGGCTTCGAGCGAATTCAGAAAGGGGCAAAGCGCGACGAGCGCCGCGATGCCTACGGCACGGAGAGGACGGGATTTCATGGGGTGGGGAAAGCGAGTCTGTTGGTGATCGCTTTCGGAACGTCCGTAAAGTCTCAGCTGAGTAAACGATAAAGCCCGGCCCCCAAAAAGGGCCGGGCCAAAACGAGAGTCAGACTCGGAAGCGTTCTACTTCTTTTTGCCCTTGTTCGGAGCCTTGTTGCCGGCGAGCAAATTGTAGATCGCCTGGCGTTGGCCGTAGTTAAGGCCATCGAGCGCAGAGATCAGCGACGTCAGGCGGGCGGCGGAGGTGTCCCCGGCGAGGCTGAAGCTCGCGTCGAATTCAGCGCGGTAGGCAGCCTCGAAGGCTTCCAACGCACCGTCGACGTTGCCGAGAGCTGCGCCAAGGGCGGCGGATTCGGCTTCGCTGGTGGCCAGGCTCGATTCGAGACCGGCGATGGAGGTGGCTTGATTGGCGATGGTGTCCTGAGCCGAGGCGAGGTCGGCGGTGAGGGCGGCATTGGCCGCGAGCGCGTTGCTCAACAGGGCCTGGGTGGCGGCAAGATCGGCTTCCAGTGCGGCGATCGACGCATTGGCGGACGCGAGGTCAACTTGCAGACTGGCAATGCTGGCGTGGGCTGCATCGAGGTCCGAGGTGAGACCGGAAATCGTGTCCTGGGCCGTGGTAAGTTCAGATTCCAGCCCCGCAATGGTGCCGGCCTGTTCCGAGACGGTGGCTTCGGCGGCAGCGAGGGCGGCGGCGGTATCATCGAGGGAGGCCTGAGTCGCGGCCAACGTCGACTCGGTCGACGCGAGGGTGGCCTCGGTGGTGGCGAGGGCCGTGGCGGTTGCGTCCAACTCTGCTTGGGTCGAGGCGAGTTCATCTTCCGTGGCCGCCAGCGTGGCTTCTGTCGCGGCGAGCGTGGACTCGGTGTCCGCCAAGGTCGATTCGGTCGATGCCAAGGTCGTTTGCGTGGTGACGAGTTCTGCTTCGGTCGTCGCCAGCGTCGCTTGAGTGGCAGTCAACTCCGACTGGGTCTGCTGCAAGTCCGTGGTCAGCGCCGCGATTTCCGCGGCGTTGGCCGCGATGGTGGAGGATTGGCTGTCAATCGTGGCATTGGCGGCCGCGAGGTCGCCGGTGAGGGCGGTGACTTGAGCTTCCAGATTCGCGACCTGGGCATTGAGGGAATCGATCGTTGCCTGCAGTGCCATTTTGTCGGCGGTGAGGGCGTCGACTTCGCCGTTCAAGGCAACGATTTGGGCGGTGAGCGCATCGGCTTCATCATTGCACGCCTCCAATTCATCGATGGCGGTGGTGAGGGCGGCGTTGGCATCAGCCAGCTGTTGCGTCAAATCGTCAATTTCGGCCTGCAGTTCGGCGAGGGCTTCGTCGTTGGCATTGGGTCCTCCCGAAATGCTCAGGTTTTGGGTGAAGTTCCGGCCGAAGTTGGGGTTATTGGCGGAATAGACGTAGATGCGGTTCGGAGACGGGAGCGAGCCGGACGGGAGTTGGTCATTCGCGGGGATGGCCGAGCCTGCGGCATTCCAGTAAATATCGATGTAGTGGTAGTAGTTGTTGGCGTCGCGAAACCGGAGCAGCAAACGATCCTGATTGCCATAGTTTCCCAGCACATAGGCTTCACTCTGATAGGCGGTGGAGTTGGTTTTCTGGAAATAGGTCGAACCCGAGCTGGTGTGACTCACGGTCATGGTCGCAGCGCTGATTGCGGTGCTCTGATAGAGAAGATAATCTCCGTAACTCCCGCCGTTGTAGTAGTAGGTGGGCGCGTTGGTGTTTACGGTCACCGTAGCTTGGAAATCATAGGTGCCGTCTGACCCGGAAATCGAGTAGGTCTCATCGGCGAACGTCGGCGCGGATAATACGATCGAAAGGAGCAGGAGGCGGGCAGTTCGCATGAGCGATTGCCTGGTTAGCCCGGAGAAGAATGGAATCATAGCTGGATGGGAGTAAGGGTTAATACGCCCCTAAAACATAGTAATAACATGCAGGGGTATTATAACCAACAAGCATCAGAGCGGTGCATGCGAGCCAAATTGTAAATTTCTTATCAATCTGCATATTAACCAGATAGGTCCGTTTGGATCTATCCGATCAGGCACGTATGGTCGCGATCGATTCCGCGATCGCACGAACCAAGCGCATCTCCATGCTTGGAGTCAGGAAGCGACGAAAAGGCCGCGGCGGGACGGGTCGGTAGTGGTTCGTAGACCGTCCCGTCCCACGACGTTCCCTGCGGACCGCGGCCGGCGACCCGATTACATGCCGGGGAGCTTGGGCATGCCGCCGGCGCCACCACCCATACCCGGCATGCCTGCGCCGCCCATGCCCTGCATCTTTTTCATCATCTTACGGCCTTTGCTGCCCTTCATCATCTTCATCATTTTCTGCATCTGCTGGAATTGTTTCAGCAGTTGGTTGACCTCGACGACTTTGACACCCGCGCCGTTGGCGATGCGCATGCGACGGCTGCCGTTGAGGATCATCGGCTTGCGGCGTTCCTGGAGGGTCATCGACTGGATGATGGCTTCGGTGCGGCCCATTTGCTTCTCATGACCGTCGTCGAGCTGCACGTTGTTCATGCCGGGCAGCATGCCCATGATGCTCTGCATCGAGCCCATTTTTTTGACCTGCTGCATCTGGGCCAGAAAGTCTTCGAGGTTGAAGTCGGCCTTGCGGAGTTTCTCCGCCATGCGCTCGGCTTCTTTTTCGTCGATGTTCTCCTGGGCCTTCTCGACGAGGGAAACCACGTCACCCATGCCGAGTATCCGGGACGCGAGACGGTCGGGATGGAACGTCTCGAAATCCTCCGTCTTCTCGCCGACACCGACGAATTTGATCGGCACACCGGTGATCGATTTGATCGAAAGCGCGGCACCGCCGCGGGCGTCACCGTCGAGTTTCGTGAGAATCAGGCCGGTCAACCCAAGCGCTTCGTGAAACGCCTTGGCCACATTGACGGCTTCCTGACCGAGGGCACCGTCGGCGACGAGGATGATTTCGTCCGGCACGACGACGTCCTTCAGGCGTTGCACCTCTTTGATGAGATCCTCGTCGATCTGGAGGCGACCGGCGGTGTCAAAAATGATGAGCTCGGAGCCAGCGGCTTTCGCGGCCGCCAACCCGGCGCGACCGATGGCAGGCACATCCTTCGACGTGCGGTCGCACGTGAAACCGAGTTCATTGGCCTGGGCGAGGATTTCCAACTGGTCGATGGCGGCCGGACGGTAGATATCGCAGGCCACGACGTGGGGCGACGCATAGCCCTTCTTTTTCAACAACCGTCCCAGCTTCGCGGTCGAGGTGGTCT
This sequence comes from Synoicihabitans lomoniglobus, assembly GCF_029023725.1. Classification (GTDB taxonomy): domain Bacteria; phylum Verrucomicrobiota; class Verrucomicrobiia; order Opitutales; family Opitutaceae; genus Actomonas; species Actomonas lomonigloba. The sequence continues at coordinate 2,150,728 of NZ_CP119075.1, read as the reverse complement.
TACCCGAGCCGTGAAGGCCGACCATGAGCACCTTCAGGGGCTTCTTGGGGTTGAGCTGGGTCTCGCCCGATCCGAGCAATTGCTCCAGCTCGTCGCTGATGATCTTGATGATCTGCTGCCCGGGGGTGACGCCCTTGAGCACCTCCTGGCCCACGACCTGTTCGCGCACTTTGTCGACGAATTGGCGGGCGACCTTGAAATGGACGTCGGCCGAAAGCAGGGCCGTGCGCACCTCTTTGAGGGCGTCGGCCATGTTGTCTTCACTGAGTTTACCGACGCCGCGGACGTTGCGGAGGGCGGAGGAAAGTTTGTCGCTGAGGGTCTCGAACATGCGTAAAGGAGCAGAGTAGGAACGAGCTTCTCCGCGGACTGAACACAAAATTTCAACCACTGTGCTGGTTCTGATTTTCGGCCGCCGAAGATTTTAGTCGATTCCTGCCGTCGCTCTCTGTGAAGCTGCCGTTCCTATGAACCCTGTTCTCAAGCTGTTACTCGAAGGCGGTAGCCTCTCCACTGCGCAAATGGCGCAGGTGGCTGGTATCACCGAAGCCGAAGTCGAACAGCATCTGGAACAGCTGAAAAAAGATAAAATCTTCCTCGGCTGGCGTCCAGTGCTCGATCTCTCCCGGGAGGCAGCAGCCGAGGCGGCCGTCGAAGCCGTGATCGAAGTGCGGATCACGCCTGAGCGTGACGGCGGGTTCAACCGCCTGGCTGAACGCATCAGCCGGTTCGACGAGGTGCACACCTGCATGCTCGTCTCCGGCGGCTACGATCTGCTCGTGATCGTGCGCGGCAAATCCCTGCAAAAGGTGGCTGCCTTCGTTTCGGAAAAACTGTCCTCGATCGAGGGCGTGCTTTCCACCGCGACCCATTTTCTGCTCCGTTGCTACAAGGATCAGGGCTTCCTGCTCGAAACCGAGTCCGGCTCCAGCAGCCGCCTCAACGTCGCTCCCTAAGGCGACCGCACGACCATGGAATCAGCCAATCCCGAAAAATGGGTGGCGGGACACGTGTCCACGCTACCCAAGAGCGGCATCCGCGATTTTTTCGAACTCGTCGCCAAGATGAAAAACGAGGATGTGATCTCCCTCGGCGTCGGCGAGCCCGACTTCACGACGCCGTGGCACATCCGCGAGCACGCCATCTACGCCCTCGAAAAGGGGAAGACCTACTACACGTCCAACCTCGGCATGCCCGAGCTGCGGCAGGAGATTTCCCGCTACGTCAGCAAACACTTCAGTGTCGATTACCGCCCGGAAGATCAGGTCATCGTGACGGTCGGTGTGTCGGAGGCGCTCGATTTGGCGTTTCGCGCCTTCGTCAATCCCGGCGACAAGGTCATGTATCATCAGCCGTGTTACGTGTCCTACCATCCCAGCATCCAGCTCGCCCATGGTGAAGCCATCGCGGTGCCGACCTACGCCAAGGATAATTTTGCGCTGACGGCCGAGGCCCTCGAAGAGGCCTGGCAACCCGGAGCGAAGATCCTGATGCTCAACCTGCCGTGCAATCCGACCGGCGGCACCTGCACCAAGGAGCAGCTCGAAAAGATCGCCGCGTTCGCCCGGGAAAAGGATCTGCTCGTGCTGAGCGACGAAATCTACTCGGAACTCACATTCGACGGTGTGCACACCAGCATCGCCTCACTGCCGGGCATGGCGGAACGCACGATTTTCCTGCACGGTTTTTCCAAGGCGTTTGCCATGACCGGCTGGCGCATCGGCTATGCGTGCGGACCGGCGGTATTGATCGACGCCATGATGAAGGTGCATCAATACGCCATGATGTGCGCTTCGATCATCGCGCAGGAAGGTGCGCTCGAAGCCCTGCGCCACGGCGAGGACGCGGTGGCCAGAATGCGCGAGCAATACCATCGTCGTCGTGACTTGGTGGTGCGTCGTTTCAATGCCATGGGGCTGGCCTGCCATTCCCCGCGCGGCTCGTTTTACGCGTTTCCCCAGACCACCGGAGTGGGCATGGACGAAAAATCGTTCTCCGTCGGTCTGCTCAAAGAAGAGAAGGTCGCCGTCGTGCCGGGCACCGCCTTTGGTCACGGAGGTCAGGGCCATGTGCGCGCTTGTTTTGCCACGGGTTACGAACAGCTTATCGTCGCCTGCGACCGCATGGAGCGCTTTATTGAGCGCCGTAAGAACTAAATCAGGAGTCAATCGATGTCACGTAACGTAGCCATTGTCGGACGCCCCAACGTGGGGAAGAGCCGTCTATTCAACCGCTTGGCCAAGCGGCGCGTGACCATCGTGCACGACCAACCCGGCATCACGCGCGACGTGATCAGTTTCGATGTGGCCGATGGCGGTTACACGCTGCTCGACACCGGCGGTCTCGGGCTGGTCGGCGGGGAGAGCACCGCCGAGCTCACGGCCGCGTCCGAACAACAGGTCGACTTCGCCATCGCGGCCGCCGATTTGATCTTGTTCGTCGTCGACGGGATCGAGGGGCTCACTGCGCTCGACACCCGCATTGCCTCGATGCTGCGTCGTTCCAAAAAGACCGTGCAGGTCGTCATCAACAAGGCCGATTTCGGAGAGGAGAAAATTGATTTCGCGGACATCTATCGGCTCGGCCTCGGGGAGCCGGTGCAGGTCTCAGCCGAACACGGACGCGGAGAGGCCGACCTGCGCGAAACCATCATTTCCCATATCGGCCCCCCCGTCCCGGAGGACGAAGACACCGCCGACAAAACCGCCCGGGATCCCCTCTGCGTCTGTTTCATCGGACGGCCGAATGTCGGCAAGTCCTCCCTGAGCAACCGGTTGTTGAAGAGCGATCGTTTGATCGTGAGTGCGACCGCGGGCACCACCCGCGATGCCGTGGAACTTCCGTTTCAGTTCAAGGCCCGCAACAACAAGCTGATCGACTTCACGTTGATCGATACCGCCGGCATCAAGGCCAATACGAAACTCGCTTCGCCGGTCGAATATTTTTCGCGGTTGCGCGCCCTCGATTCGATCCAGAAAGCCGACGTCATTTACATGGTTGTCGACGCGCTGGAAGGCATCACTCAGCAGGACAAAGCCATTGCGGGCGAAGCCGTCAAGGAGAGCAAACCCATCATCGTCGTGGTGAATAAATGGGACCTCGTGCTCGAAGCCTTCAAGGACGACGACATCTCCACGCAGATGTATAAAAACGAGCGCGACTACCGGGAAAAATACGAGAAGGCCCTGTTTGAGCGGCTGTTCTTCACTCCCGGTTCACCGGTCATTTTTGTGTCGGCGGTCAGCGCATTCGAGATCGATCGCATGCTCAATTCGGCGGTCAAAATCAACCGGTTGCTCGACATGAAGATTCCGACGGCGCGGCTCAACGCGTTGATTGTGAAACTCACCGAGCGCATGCCGCCGCCCGCCATCGGAGGCCGCCGTTTTAAGATCTACTACGCCACCCAGACCGGCAACCGCCCGTTTCGTTTTCGCATTTTCTGCAATCGCGAGGAGAAGTTGCCCGAGAACTACCGGCGCTATCTCGAACGCGGTATCGTCAACGAATTTGGCCTGGAAGGCTGTCCGATGTTGTTCCGGCTGATCGGGAAGGAAAAGCACAAGGACCGCGGCAAACACGGTCCGTTGCGCAAATCCACCAAACCACCGGCGGGTGGGGCTGGCGCGGACGACGATTTCGGCGACGGATTTGAGACCCTTGAAGACTGAGCCGCTGAAAGTCGTGTTCATGGGGTCCGACCCCATCGCCCTGCCGCTCCTTGATTGGCTCATGGGCGAAGGGGACGCAAAAGTTCGTATTACGAACATTTACACCCAGCCCGACCGTCCGGTGGGCCGGGGGCAGAAGGTGGTGGCCAACGGTATCAAGCAGTGGGCGATCGCACACGGCATACCGGTGCGGCAGCCGGAGAAGCTCACGGCCGCCGAGCGCGAAGCACTGGCGGCGGATTCACCCGATGTCGCGTTGGTGATGGCGTATGGGCACATCCTCCGGGAGGCGTTTATCGAGACGCCGCGACTCGGCACGCTCAATTTGCATGCGTCTCTGCTGCCGCATTACCGCGGGGCTTCGCCGATCCAGTGCGCGGTGGCCAGCGGCGATGCAGAAACCGGGGTCGCTTTAATGCGCATTGTGCGCGAACTCGATGCGGGGCCGGTCGCCGATATGGAGCGTGTCAGCATTGAACCGCACGACACGGCGCTCGACGTGGAGGCCAAACTCTCGGCTGCTTGCGTGCCGCTGGTGGCGCGCAATCTCGCCGCCCTCGCCGCCGGCACCCTCGAGTTTACCGAACAAGACCACGCTGCGGCGACGTTCTGCCGTCGGCTGGTCAAGGACGACGGGGTGATCGATTTTTCGCGCCCGGCCGCCGAAGTGGCCGTCCGCATCAACGGCCTGTTCCCATGGCCGGGATGTCGGATCGAGATCGCGGGGCAGATTGTTAAGTTGGGCTTGGCCGAAGTGGCCGAAGCGGCGGGTGAAATCGGCCACGTCCTGCCTGCGCCCGACGACACCCTCGTCGTGGGCTGCGGGGAGGGGAGTGTGCGATTGCTGCGCCTCCAGCGTCCCGGAGGGCGAATGTTGTCGGCACCTGATTTTCTGCGCGGGTTTCCGGTTGAACCGGGGACCGTGCTACCGTCGAGGCCCATGCCTCCGCTCGTCACGCGGAGCCACAAGTGAGCTAGACTGCGAGATATCGTTCGCGCCGACCATCCGTCCGATCTCGCGGCTCGTCTCCTCTCGATCGTTTCCTGACAAGCCGCTTGTTTTCGCGAGGGCTTTTTCCCAAACTGTCCGTCCATGATGAAATCAGCGTTGATTGGACTGCTGACTTTGGTCGCGAGCGCCCCGGTTTTCGCCCAAGTTCAGCAACAGCAAAGTTTAGGCGGAACGGTGGCCGGTTTACGTGAAGACGTGCGCCTCCTCTCGCAACGCATGGGCAGCATGGCCCTGCGCATCGAACAACTGGAACGTGAAAACGCGGCGTTGATGGGAGCCACGGATGGACTCGAAACCACCTACGCAACCGTTTCCCAACTCAACGATGCCGTGGCCGAGATCAATCAATCGATCCGCTCCGGCGACAGCACGACGCGCTCCCAATTAAGCGCCGCGATCCAAAAGCTCGCCCAGGAAACCAACAGCGCCCTCGACGACCTGGCCAAGAACCTGACGGTGCGAAAGACGATTAGCACGCCCACGTTTACCGACGATTTTCCCAAGGAGGGCTTGAGTTACACCATTCAAAAAGGCGACACACTCTCGAGCATCGCGAGCCGGTTTAAATCCACCATTAAGGACATTCAGAACGCCAACCGGATCACCGATCCGACCAAGATCCAGGTCGGCCAGACGCTTTTCATTCCGGGCGGAAACTAATTACCATGGCAGCTTCAAAATCCCGCCTCGGTCGCGGCCTCGGCGGACTTATCGCCGGTGCCGCTTCGAAATCCCCCACCGCCCAAGCCGCCGCGAAAACTGTCGGACCGCTGAAGAGCGGCTCCGGCAAAGCGTCGGACAATCAAGCCTCCCCGGCGCCAGCCGCCGGGTTCGAAGACATCACGGTCACCCAGATCGAGCCGAGCCCGTATCAGGCCCGCCGTGAAATCAAACCCGAGCACCTCAGTGAACTCGCGGAGAGCATCAAGGCCGAGGGTCTGCTCCAACCGATCGTCGTTCGTAAACTCAAGGCGGGGAAATATGAGCTCATCGCGGGTGAACGTCGTTGGCGCGCTTATCAGGTGCTCAAACTCAAGACGATTCCGGCGCGGGTCGTCGAAGCCAGCAACGCGTCATCCGCCGCGTTGGGCCTGATCGAGAATTTGCAGCGCGAAGGCCTCAACGCGATCGAAGAAGCTTACGGTTACGCCAGCTTGATTCGCGATTTTGATCTCACGCAGGAACAGGCCTCCGACCGGGTGGGGAAGAGTCGCGCCAGCGTGGCGAACACGTTGCGCTTGCTGAATCTCGATGCCGAACTCCAGGGCTACGTCGCCAAATCCATTTTGAGTGTAGGTCATGCCAAGGTGTTGCTGGGCGTGGAAGCGCCCGCCGAACGCGCCATCATGGCGCGCCGCGTGATCGAGGATGGGTTGAGTGTGCGCGGCACCGAAAAACTGGTGCAGGACAAAAAAGCCGGGGGCAGCGGCGGCAAGAAATCCGCCCAAAAGGGCGGCACCCCCGCCGAAGCTGCGGCCATCAACGGCATTGAGAAAAAACTTACGTCCCACCTCGGGGCGCGGGTGGCGCTCAAACATTCCGGTAAACGCGGACAGATCGTTATCCGATACGCCGGGAACGACGACCTCCAGCGCATCCTCGAACGACTCGGCTTGGAGGCTTGATTCGGAGGCGGCGGAACCGACCTGACCCTGGCATTGACAAGACCCGGGGCAAACTGATCAGTTAACCCTTTTCCATGAATCTCCTCATCGCGCTCTTCACGCTTGTTCTGATCGTTGTATCCCTCGCCATGGTGCTTTTGGTCCTGATGCAAAAGGCCAAAAACGACGGCGGTATGGGCTCCGCCTTGGGTGGTGGCGCCGCCGAAGCCACCTTCGGAGCCGACACCGGCAACGTGCTTACCGGCGCGACGATCAAGGCCGCGATCGCGTTCTTCGTGCTCAGCCTGCTGCTCTACTTGGGCCATATTTACGTGCGTAACAACGCGGTTGCCGAAGCTGAGTCCGCGCTGCCGACCATCGAAGCCCCGGCCGATGCCTCCACTGCGACGCCCGACGACCTCTTCGCTCCCGCCACGATGGATGCGATGGAAGCCAATGGCGAAGCCGTGAAGACCACCGTCGAAAATGCCGCCGCCGAGGAAGTCCCGGCGACCACGGAACCCGGCAACTGATTTCCGAGTCTGCGCCTGTTCATGACGCGCAGTTTCTCATTTCAATTTTGGCAGACCGCCGTGGTGGTCTGCCTTTTTTGTGGTTCGGTTGGGACCGCATCGGCCCAGCATAAACGAAACCGCTTGGAGCCGCGTTACATCTCGGTGCAGGATGCCGACCCGGCAAGGGGGCGCGAGATCATGGCCACCTTTCGCGGCCTGGGTCTGCCGGGGGACTATTTCCTTGAGTTCGACCTCGAAGTGCTCCCGCGCAAGGGAGAGCGCTCCGTGGTGACGGGGCGGATGTGGGGATCGCGCACCATCCAAGGACCCGTATTTCGGGCCAGTATCAATGCGCCGGTCGACGGCGCGGAGTCCGAAGTGTTGTTGGGCCAAAACGGACCGGAATCCGCCGCCTGGCGCTACCAGGCGGATGAACCGACGGCGCAGGTCGAGCGATTGAGTGCCGCGCAACTACTGGATCCCATCGGCGCGACCAATCTGTCCATGTTCGAGCTGCAGATGCCGTTCGTTTACTGGGACGACTTTGTTTACGAAGGGGTGACCAAAGTGCGAGGCCGGGCGGTGCATGCGTTTTTGATGTATCCACCGGCTGAATTCGCGGCGGCCCACGATCACATCGCGGGCGTGCGGTTGCACTTGGATGCGCAGTTCAATGCACTCGTGCAGGCCGTGATTCTCGACGCTGACGAACAACCGCAGCGCAAACTCACGGTGCTCGACCTCAAAAAACTCGGCGATCAGTGGATCGTGAAATCGATCGACGTGCGTGAAGAGGCCACCCGCGACAAGGTGCGGTTCGAGGTCACCGGTGCCGCGCTCGACCTCGATTTTGCGCCCGGCTTGTTTGCGCCGGCAGCATTGAGCGATGCCGTGCGCAGCCCGGCACGGGTGGAGCGGTTTTAGGAGCCCCCCCCGATAGCAGGGGACTTTCGAACGAGCTGAGCCACTCCTCGGCGGACGACGTGGGAGTCGTCCCTCCGGAGGTTGAGCTCGAGCTCTGTTTAACTCAGTTTCCTCCTGTAAAAACTACTACCGGCTGATTGCGCGGGGAGGAGACCGAAAGGCTCAGTAGGGCAGTCCGTCTTAGACTTGGTAGGTCTGGCCTGGCACGGGATCGAGGACCTTGATGTCGGGGCCGCGGGCGGCGAACTGACCTTCGAACCACTTGCGAGCTGCCGGGTCGCCGTGGGTGAGCACGACGGCGCGGGGGGTGGCTTGTAGTGCGAATTCGAGCAACTCTTCGCGCTCGGCATGACCGCTCAGTTCATAGCGTTCGATGCGGGCCTTGACCTTCGAGCGCACGTGCACGGTTTCGAAGATGAAGTCGTCGCCGGGTTTGCACTCCAGCAGTTTCCCGCCGGGGGTGTCCGGATCGCAGTAACCGACAAAGCCGATGGTGTTGCGGTGGTGGCCAAGGAGACCCGAGGCGAGGGCGTAGCTGGGCGTGTTTTCCACCAGCATGCCGGAGCTCACCACGAACAAACCGTTGCGCTGCGGATCCTGACCTGGCGTCACCTTGCGGGGAAGGGCCTTGAGCTTGAGTTCCTTGAGCGTCGAACGATTGAACTGCACGTGCTGGGTCTTGCGGCGAATCTCGTCGAAGTAGTCGCACAGCGCGATGCCGAGGCCAGAACCAATGATCGGGCAGTCGACGAGTTTACCGAAACGTCGGGCATCGTGGAGAATCGTTAAAATCTCCTGCATGCGCCCAAGGGCAAATACCGGCAGGAGAAAAGATCCGCCGCGGCCGATGGTGTCGTTGATGGACTTGATCAGCGCGTCGACCTCGTGCACGCGCTCCTTGCCAACCTCGCGCTCTGTGAGACCGCGCGTGGTTTCGGTGACGATGGTATCGAAGTGACCGGTGGGAAAATGGGCGCCGGGGAGGGTGCGCAGGTTGTCGAACAACACGTCACCGGTGAAAAAGATGCCGCGATGTTTGTGGCGCACCTCGAGGGCGCACGCGCCGGCGACGTGACCGGCCGGGTGGAGCACGATCTCGATTTCATGGCGCGGATCAACGCCGTGAAAACGTTTCACCATGCCAAAGTTCAGGCCGACCATGCGACGCGCGCAGCGGTCGATTTCCTCGTGGGAGAAAAGCGGATACTCCGGAATATCGTTCTCCTCTTTCTGCCGCTTCATCACGTTGGTCGAGTTGTGCAGCATGCGCTCGATGAGGATGCGACTCGATGCCGTCATGATGACCGGAGCATCGGGAAATTCGCGCATCGCCACCGGCACACTGCCGATATGATCCAAGTGGCAGTGCGTAATAACGATGAGATCGACGCGCTCGCCGCGGATTTTTCCGAAGTCAGGTGTGGCGACGCGGCCGACGTGCTTGGGATTTAAGCCGCTGTCTATGAGTAAATTAACGCCGCCAATTTGAACGAACAAGCAGTTGGCACCGATACCGCCCTGGCGGTTGAGATCGAGTAGTTTCATTTTTGTAAAGGATCAGCGAGGGCCATGCCTACCGACGGAGCAAGACCAACTTTCCCCCGCCGATCTTACGACGCGTGGGCGTCGTCCGGGATCTTCATCTCGAACGGCGGCAGGATGACGTGGATTCGTGCTCCCGTGTCGTCGGTGCCATGAAAGCTCCCGACGACCTGCGCATTGCAGCCGGTGACGTGGTAGCTGTTGTAGGAAAACGATTCGCCGGGCTCGAGGTGCGGAGTCTCGCCCACGATCTTGTCGCCTTCGATCACGAGGCGTTCACCGTCGGTTTGTTGCACGACCCATTTGCGTCCGAGCAAGTCGACCGCGTGGTCGGAACCGTTGTGAACCGTAATGAAGTAGACGAACGCGTGCGGTTTGTCCGGGGGGAGGCAGGAACCGCCGTGGTGGTAAACCAAGCGATCCAAACGAGCGATGAGTCCGGGCAATTCCGAAGAGACGGGCACGCGGAGAAACAGATGCGGCGGCGGCGGGGATGCAAACCGGATTCGCGGGGAATTCCGTTGCGAAGGCGAAGAGGAGGCAGATCGTGCGCCAAGATGGTCGCCGATCTCAGTCACGTTGCGTTGCTCGCCCTGTTGGGCACCGGGCACTGCGTGGGCATGTGCGGCGCGTTCGCGATCGCGGCCGGCAGCGGCACGGGAGGGCGGGCGCGGTGGTGGGCTCGACAGGTGGCGTATCAAGTCGGCAAAGGGCTGGGTTACGTTTTCGTCGGCGTCGCGGTCATGGCGGCCACACGACTCATCGCCACGCGGGCACCGATCGAGCAAGTGCAGGGCGCGATCGGATGGGGCGTGGGCCTGGTCATGATCGCGCTGGGCCTGAGCCAATTGTTCGAACGCCGGATGCCGCAGGCGTTTCTGCGGTGGTGGCAGGGTTCGCGAGCGTGCGGGGTGATGCGCGGGCTCGGCCAATCATCCTCGGCGTTCAAAGGGCTGCTCATCGGCTGGATCAACGGCTTCCTGCCGTGTGGTCTGTCGTTTGCGGCGCTGCTGTATCTGGTCGGCACGCAATCGGTGACGACGTTGGTGGCGGGCGCGTTGGTATTTAGCCTCGCGACACTGCCCGGCTTGGCGGCGACGGCGTGGTTGTTGCCCAAACTGGGTGGAGCCGGGCGCCAGTGGTTGATGCGGGCGGCGGGCGTGCTTTTGATCGCGCTGGGTGGGTTGACGATCGTGCGGAATCGACCCGCCGTGCATCACTGGTTCCACGAGCACCTGATGTGGAGCGCGGATGGAGAAAACACGACTCCGGACCATCATCACTAGGATGAGGTAGGGCGGTTTCGCCGAAACCGCCGAACGCAGCTACTCAAGAAGGAAGCCTCGGTTCTCTGCCTCGGCGTGCTCGGCGCGCACGCCCCAACTTTTGCGACTCCGACAGACCTCTCCACCAATCCGGTCTTGCCAGTATTTTGGGTGGACCGCACAAAGCCGGTTCAATGGAAAAACTGGCCCTTCTTTCGGTGAGCGACAAAAGCGGCGTGGTGGAATTTGCCACCGCATTGGTGCAGCAGCACGGCTACCGGCTGCTCTCGACGGGGGGGACGGCCCGTCTTTTGGCGGAGAAAGGCCTGCCCGTCACGGAAGTGAGCGATCACACCGGTTTCCCCGAAATGATGGAAGGTCGCGTGAAAACGCTGCATCCCAAAATCCACGGCGGCTTGCTCTGCCGTCGCGACAAAGCCGACCATCTCGACGCCGCCAAAGCGCACGACATCGCGTTGATCGATTTGGTGGTGGTGAACCTCTATCCGTTCGAGGAAACGGTGGCGAAAGCGGACGTCACGCGGGAGGAGGCGATCGAGAATATCGATATCGGTGGTCCGTCGATGTTGCGCAGCGCGGCCAAAAATCACGAGGCGGTCACCGTCGTGTGCGATCCGGCCGACTACGACGTCGTGCTCGAAGCCATGGGCGACGACTCGGCCATGGCGCAACTTCGTCGTGATCTTGCGCTGAAAGTGTTTCAACGCACGGCCAGCTACGATGCCGCGATCGCCGCTTATTTGGAATCGCAGGCCGACGAGCCCGACTTGGAAGCACTCAGCGGTTTTCCGGCGGTGTTGTCCATGGACCTCGAAAAGGCGCAGGAACTGCGCTACGGCGAGAACCCGCACCAAAAGGCCGCCCTCTACGGCACGTTCCACGAACATTTTGAGCAGCTGCAAGGCAAGGCGCTCAGCTATAACAACATCCTCGATATCACTTCGGCGACATACCTCATCGGTGAATTCGAGCGGCCGACCGTGGCCATTCTCAAGCACACCAACCCGTGCGGCGTCGCCAGTGCCGACACGTTGGAGGCAGCCTGGGAAGATGCGTTCGCGACGGACCGCCAGGCTCCGTTTGGCGGCATCATCATCGTCAATCAAACCATGGGCCCGGAACTCGCCGCGACCATCGCGGGGATCTTCACCGAAGTGATCATTGCCCCCCGTTTTACCGACGAAGCGTTGGCTATTTTTGCCAAGAAAAAGAATCTGCGCCTCATGATTGCCAAGGACGGCATCGGGGCGGACTCGCTGCAGGAAGTGCGCTCGGTCATCGGTGGCGTGCTGCTGCAGGACCGCGATCGCACGCTCGGTAAAGTGGCCGACTTCAAGGTCGTGACGAAACGTCAGCCCACCGAGGAAGAGTGGGCGGCCATGTTGTTCGGTTGGAAAATCGGCAAGCACGTGAAGTCCAACTCGATCGTCTATTGCAATGGCGAGCGCACGCTCGGCGTTGGGGCTGGCCAAATGGCTCGCGTCGACAGCTCGCGCATCGCGGTGTGGAAAGCGGGCGAAGCCGGGCTCGACCTCAAAGGTTCGGTGGTCGCTAGCGAAGCCCTGTTTCCGTTCGCGGATGGCCTCATTGCGGCGGCCGATGCCGGTGCGACCTGCGCGATTCAGCCGGGCGGTTCGGTGCGTGATGCCGAAGTCATTGCCGCGGCCGACGAGCGCGACATGGCGATGGTCTTCACGGGCATTCGCCACTTTAAGCATTAATTGCAACCGGCGTGCAGCGAGAGTTGCACGCCGCGGGACAGTTCGTTTGCTGGAGAGCATGAAACGCCTGCCACTGCTCGCCCTGATCGGAGTCCTCGCCGCATTTTTCGGTGGCTGCACGACGGTCCCGGAAACCGGCCGCCGGCAGATCATCATCACCTCGCCCGCCGAGGAAGCGCAGATGGGGCTCAGCGCCTTTGCTCAGATCAAGGAGAGTGAACCAATTTCGACCAACGTGATGGCTAACGATCGCATCACGCGCATCGGCCGTCGCATTGCCCGCTCCGTGGGACGCGATTTGCCTAATGCCAACTGGGAGTTCGTGGTTTTCGAGTCCAATGAACTCAACGCGTTCGCGCTTCCAGGTGGCAAGGTGGGCGTTTACACTGGCCTGATCAATTTGGCGGAATCGGACGACGAGTTGGCCGCCGTGATGGGGCACGAAATCGCGCACGTTTCATCGCGCCATTCCGGCGAACGTTATTCCCAGCAAATTTTGGCCGCCGGACTCACGGTCGTGGCTGACGAAGGCATGAAGATGGCGGAGATGGATCCGCAGAAACGTCAAATTGCGATGGCCACCATTGGCGGCGGCGCCCAAGTCGGACTGCTCAAATATTCGCGGGTTCATGAATCCGAGGCCGATACGATCGGCGTGCGTTTTGCCGCAGGCGCAGGCTACGATCCCCGGGCGGCGATCACCTTTTGGCAGCGCATGCAAAAGGCCAATGAAGGCCGGGCGGAACCTTGGGAACTGCTTTCCACGCACCCGTCCAACGCGACTCGGATTCGCAATCTTCAGCAAATCGCCCCGAAATACGTGCCGCTCTATTTGGAGACCAAGGCGAAGATCGAGAATGGCACATTCTACGACGAACCCGCGTCGGTGACTGATACGGAAATCGGCGCGCCCTAATATTCGGCAGCTGCCGGAGCTTTCCGGCTAGCGGTTGCGGGGAGGCTCGGACAGATTCGGGACATGTTTGATCCCGTTGAAAAACTGAAAGAATTCATCCGGCACCCGAGCGTGTCCGCCGATTCGGCCTTCGCCGATGGCATGAAGGGCGCGCAAAGTTTTGTGTCGGAGCTGCTGCAATCGATCGGCTTCGAAGTCGAGGTCGTGCAGACGGACCTGCATCCGATCATCCTCGCCAGCCGGGGCACGGATCCGTCTTGGCCTCACGTCATCATCTACGGCCACTACGACGTGCAACCGGCCGATCCCTTGAATCTGTGGGAGTCCGAGGCGTTTGAGCCGGAGCAGCGCGGGGATCGCCTCTACGGGCGTGGCACGGCTGATAACAAGGGGCCGTTGATGACGCACATCGCCGCCGTGGGCAAATTGTTGGAAGCAGAGCCGGACTTGCCGCTGCGCATCACTTTCATGATCGAGGGTGAAGAGGAAATGGGCAGCCCGAGCTTTCCGAAATTTTTAGAGCAATACAGCGAACGCCTCAAGCAGGCCGATCTCGTGTTCCTGTCCGATACCGGCATCCCGAGCGAGGATCAGGTCGTGATTACGTGCGGGCTGCGCGGGCTCGTGCTGTTCGATATCGAAGTAACGACCGCGAAGTCGGACCTGCATTCCGGTCTGCATGGCGGCGTGCTGCGCAACCCCATTCAAGCGCTGACGGAGGTGTGTGCCTCGCTGCATGGCCCCGACGGCCGCGTCAATGTCCCGGGGTTTTACGACGACGTGCTCGACGTCGAACCATGGGAAAAGGACGAACTGGTGAAATACGGCACCGACACCGAAGCCTACCGCAAATTTCTCGGTATTCCCGCATTCTACACGGCGGAAGGTTTCACGCCGTTCGAAGCGGTGCGCTTCATGCCCACGCTTGATTTCAACGGCATCGGCGGTGGTTACCAAGGCGAAGGCTCCAAGACGGTCATCCCGAGCAAGGCCATGGCCAAAGTGAGCTGCCGTTTGGTGGCCAACCAGGATCCGAAAAAGATACGGCAATTGGTCTACGCCGCGATTCGCGAGCGCGCTCCGAAGGACGTGACGCTTCGTCTCATCGATCAACACGAAGGCACGCCTTACGTGGTGGTGCCGCCGGATCGGTCCAACACCCCGGCGGATCAGTCTCCCGTGCTGGCAGACGCCTTCCGCGCAGCCGATACCGCCATTGCGGACGTCTTTGGTAAACCGCCGTTGTATCTGCGGGAAGGTGGCAGTGTGCCCATCATCGCGGACATCAAGCGGGTGCTCGGGCTCGACTCGGTGATGTTTGGGCTGTTCCTGCCGGAAGACAATCTGCACGCGCCCAACGAGAGCTTCCATCTCGGCGTAATGGAACGCGGCATGAAGGTGAGCGAGCAAGTGCTGCGCAAATTGGCCGGCCGGTAATTTTCGCGACGTTCGCGCCTCATTCGCCACTACGGCGAGCCGATCAGGGTAGGGCGGTTTCGCCGAAACCGCCGAACACATCGAATCGGCAATCGGGGGCGGGCCTCCCCCCCCGTAATACCGCAACGGCGCGCTCGGCGAGCACGCCCTACCCGGAGTGGCGCTCGGGAGTGGCGCTTGAGAGTGGCGCTTGGGAACGGCGCTGGGGAGCAGCGCCAACGCGAACGAATCAGATCCCCGTTTCAGCGCCCAAAAAAGCCCGGCCGTTTCCGGTCGGGCTTTTTTTGGGAAAATCGAGGCGATCTATCGCTTCAGAATCACGAGGTCGACGCGGCGATCCTGGGAGGCCTGGGCGGCGTCGCTGTTTTCGACGGCTTCGAGGTCACCCTTGGAGGCCGTTTCCAAACGGGACATGCCGACGCCGGCGGTCTCGAGGAATTGGCGGGCCGCACCGGCACGGCGGTCGCCGAGGCCGAGATTGTATTCCGCGGTGCCTTTCCAGTCACAATGACCTTCAAGCAGGAGACGGTATTGCGGGTTGGCGTTGAGGTAGTCGATGGCGGCTTCGAGCTTGATGCGCTCGGAAGGCTTGATGCCGGACTGGTCGAAGTCGAAATAGACGGGCTCAAGGAGACCACGGATCATGTCGTCGGTTTCGATGACGCCACCGCGTGTTTCCAAGACGCTGTCGTAGTCGCCCAAGAGGGGGTCACCCGTGTAGACGTCGCCCGGGTTGAGCAGATTGTCGCTGAAGCCGGCGCCGCCATTGGCACCACCCGGGCCAATCATGGTCGAGCCAGGATCGGGGCGCACCGGTTTCTTGTTACAGCCGGTGAGGCCGAGGGTCGCGATGGTCAGGACGAGAACAAGTTTCTTGGCAAATACGCTCATGAGTCGGGGAAAGGACGATTGAGTTGTCCTTATCGGGGATGGCATTTCGGTGAGCAAGATATTTAACCGAAACGTGTCCAGCTTTGCCCCTTCAATTTGCCTGTTGTTCGACAATGGATCACTGCGTGCCGCTTCGACGCTGAGTTTGCGAGAGACCGCCAAGGCGCTGCAGCCTCGCATCGACGTGCCGGTGAAAGCCGTGTCGCTGCTGCATTCCAGCGGCGTATCCGCGGATCAACTCGGCGGTGTTAACGCGGAACTCGTCGAACCGTTTTTACAGAGGTGGGCCGAGAGCGGAGGCCAGAACGTATTGCTGCTGCCCTTGTTCTTCGGACCCAGTGCGGCGCTGACTGAATACCTGCCGGAACGTTTGGAGGCGCAGCGGAAAAAGTATCCGGCGGTGCGCGTGAGGTTGGCCGCGCCTCTGGTCCAAGCCGGCGATGATTCCGCGGCGTTGGTTGCTCGGGCCATTCACCGGGAAGTGAAGGGGACGGTGGCCGATCACGCGCTCACCAACCCTCGCGTTTTACTCACGGATCATGGCAGCCCGCAACCGGCGGTGGCGCATGTGCGCGATTTGATTGCCGGAGAATTGGGCGCACTTGTGCGCGATGAAAATTTCAGCGTCCGAGCCACCTCGATGGAACGTAGAGCGGGTCCGGACTATGCCTTTAACGATCCGTTACTCGAACAAGCCCTCGCGGAAATCGGGGCGTCGGGCGGAGGCGACGTCGTCGTGGCGTTGCAATTTCTCCAAGCCGGTCGTCATGCCGGCATGGCGGGCGACATTGCCCAAATTTGTGCGACGGCAGCGGAAAAATATCCGCGCCTGCGCATCAAAATCACAAAGGTGATCGGGCGAGCTCCCGAAGTGCAGGAGCTGCTGTGGCGCCGCTGGCAGGCGGCGATCTCATCCGATGCTTAAAGCGTGGTCTTGGACTCGATGAGTCCGATTTCCACGGCGTAACGCGTCAGGCTGGCGACGTCGTGGAGATTGAGCTTCCGCATCAAATTGGTGCGGTGGTTGTCCACCGTTTTCACGCTGATCCCGAGCTTCAGCGCGATTTCCTTGGTGCTGTGGCTCTCGGCCACGAGCTGAAGGATCTCGCGTTCGCGATCGGTGAGGAAATCGGCGGTGGAACTGGCGGCGGGGTTGGCGACCACATTCCGCAGCAACGAGGCCACCGTGGGGCCGAAGTAGGTGCCACCGTTGGCGACCGTCTCGAGGCCCTTTTTGAATTCGAACAAGCCGGCGGTTTTTTCCACGAAACCATGCGCGCCCGATTCGAGCATTTCACGCACGAGCACGGGATTTTCATAACCGGAAAAGACGAGCACTCGCAGATTGGGCAGCTGCCGGACAACGCGGCGCAGGAGGTCCACACCGTTTAATCCCGGGAGTTTGGCATCGAGCACGATAAGGTCCGGTTTTTTCTCCAAGCAAAGGGCGAGGGCGCTTTGCCCGTCTCCGCTTTCCCCGACCAGATCGTAGTCCGGCTCCAGACGAAGGATCTCGACCAGCATCTCTCGGATGGCGGTTTGGTCTTCAATTATGATCAGACGTTTCATAGGGCGGTAACTTCTTGTATCAGTGCAGCTACGGACGATTAGGCAAATGTAAAACGATGCCTCACTCCGAAGCGTTCCGCGAAAGCCGAATTCGTGAAGAGAGTGCCAAGATTAAGGTGAAATTAAACTCGAGAGGTGGTGGGTCGACAGGGACTCGAACCCTGAACCAATTGATTAAAAGTCAACTGCTCTACCGATTGAGCTATCGACCCATTCCCTCGAGAAGGAGGGGAAATACGTTTTTAGGTCCGAAAATTGGCAAGATATTTTTTGAAATCTCCATGGATAAACCTGCCAAAGGCGTTTTAATGCCAAGCGTTTGAATTCAATCGATTCATCAGATCCCCGAAAAGCATCTCCCGCTAAAACTATGGGAACAAACCCCGAGACGGAACGTCCTACTTCGGATAATTCCATGTCGACCAAAGCGCAAGAAGTAGCCCTGGACCAATCGCTTGTCCACCGTTTCAAGAACGGGGACCAAGCGGCATTTGAAGAAATGGTGAGCCGGTATTGGGATCGGATTTATGCGATGGTGCACCAGTTGTTGCGCAATCCGCAGGATGCCGAGGAGGTCACCCAGGACGCGTTTATCCGCGCCCATCGTGGTCTGGTGAATTTTCGCGGAGACTCCGCGTTTTCCACGTGGCTTTATCAGATCGCCACCAATCTGGCGCGCAACCGCTACTGGTATTGGTGGCGCCGCAAGCGCGACAAAACGATCTCGTTCGACCAGCCGGTGGGAGACGATAACAGCACACCACTCGCGGATATTTTTGTCACGGAGGCCGAAACCCCCGAAGACGCCACGATCACACAGGAACTGGTCGACTCCATTGCCGACGGCATGGAGAAACTCAGTCCCAAGCACCGCGAGATCCTGATTTTACGCAACGTAAAGAACCTAACGTATGAAGAGATCGCCGAGATTCTCGACATATCCATCGGCACGGTAAAAAGCCGAATCGCGCGAGCTCGGGAGAGCCTGCGCAGCAAGCTCGGGGAGGACTTCCAATGAACGACGAACGTTTTATCGAACAACTGAATCTCTACATCGACCGGGAGCTCTCCCAGGACGATGTGCGTGAAATCGAGGCGGCCATCGCCGCTTCACCGGAGCGTCAAAAAATCTACGCCCAATATTGCAAAGTGGAGCGGGCCTGTCAGCAGGTGTTTGCTCCCGTCGGCCAAGCGCCCCGGCCTTCCATCGCCGCATTGGTCGCGGCCGCCGAAGCTGAGGAGGAGGCCGAAGTGGTCGCATTCCGTCCCGCCGCGGCTGCTCCCGCCCGGAGCTCCGGTTGGGGGTGGGGAGCCGCTACCGGTCTCGTGGCCGCCTGCGCCGCATTTGCCGTCTATTTTGGCTCGCTGCAGTCGGATCCGGCGCTCGATGCCTTGCAAGGTGGCCAGATGGCGACCGTCACCCCGAGCTCCGAAGCAACCCGCCTGGGGTTGGATGACGATTATACGGCCGCAAACCGCCAATCGGACGCTTATCGCACCGTGCTGTTTCTTGAGCAATCGCCGGGCGAGAATGCCCAAACATTGCGCGTAGCCGCCCACAGCGCCTCGGATGACCCGTTGGCGTGGATGGCTCGCATGCAGTTTGCGCCCATCCGGCCGATTCAAGTCGACTCACTGGAATTCAAGACCGCCCAGCCCATGCCGGTGCGCAGCTTGAGTGCCTTCGCTTACCCTTACCCGGGGCTGGACGACTCCCCTCCGATCTCCGAGTCGGCGGCGTTTGAATTCCAACGCTAAATCTTACCGGCGCGTCGCACTCGACGCGCCTTTTTTTTAGGGGGAGAGTGGAGAACGGCTCAGCGGCCGAGTGCGCGCTTGATCAACTGCTCCGTCGTCGGCGTGCCGCCGAGAGCCACCATCGCTTGGCGCACCGCTTTGTCGGCATCGGCTGTCTTGTAACCGAGCACCGTCAGCGCGGCCACGGCATCCGTCACCACCCCGCCGGTCGCCGGTGCGGGCGACGCGGCTGATCCGCCTCCCGCCACCGGTGAAGTGGCGTTGGCAGGCGCACCGACGCGGCTGCGGAGTTCAACCACCAGGCGCTCGGCAGTTTTTTTGCCGATGCCGGGGCATTTGGAAAGCGTGGCAACGTCACCGTCGCGGATGGCGCTCTCCAGCAGCGGTAACGAGAGCCGGCTCATGATGCTCAACGCCACCTTGGGACCGACGCCGCTCACGTGCTCAATCAGCAGGCGAAAGAAATCGCGATCCTCGGTAGCCGCGAAGCCATAGAGGGTCTGTGAGTCCTCCCGATACACCACATGGGTGTGGAGCTTAACGACTTCGCCCGGACCGGGCAGCCGTTCCGCCGTGGTGACGGGAATATGCACTTCGTAGCCGAGGCCGTTGAGCTCCACGACGGCGCGGAGCGGAGAGATTTCGGCCAACGGACCGGTGATCGAAGTAATCATAAATTTTCCTAGTCCAGCCCGAGCACGTGCTGCATGTCGTAAACGCCGGCGGGTTGATTCGACACCCACTGTGCGGCGCGCATGGCACCGCGCGCGAAGATGCCGCGGTCCGTCGCCTTGTGCGTCAGTTCCAGGCGTTCACCCAACGCTGCAAACATGGCGGTGTGCTCGCCCACCACATCACCACCGCGCAAGGCATGCACGCCGACTTCGGAGTCGGTGCGTTCGCCGGGGATACCGTGACGGCCGTGGCGCAGCGCGTTCTCGTCGAGGTTTCGCTCTTCGAGGATAATTTCCAACATCCGCGCCGCCGTGCCACTGGGCGCGTCTTTCTTGAAGCGGTGATGCATCTCGATCACCTCGGCGTCGTAATCCGACCCGAGCACGGCCGCCGCCCGACGGGTGAGGGCAAAGAGCAAATTGACGCCCACGGAATAGTTGCCGGCCCACACGCAGGGAATGGCCGCCGCTTTGGCACTCAGTTGGGCTTTGGTTTCGAAGGAGTGTCCGGTGGTGCCGATCACGAGTGCCTTCCGCGCTGCGACGGTGAGATCGATCACCGTTTCCGTGACGGCGTGGAAACTGAAATCGATCACGACGTCGCCCTGGGCGATGCCGGCGGCGAGGTCGTCGCCTTGATCGAGCGTGGCGACGACGGGGAGCGAGAGCGTTTCGGCGGCGGTGATGAGCGATTGGCCCATGCGGCCGGCGGAACCAATGATGACAAGTCGGGGGGCACTCATGGTCGTCACGATCAGAGGTTGGCGAGGGTCGCCGTCAGCTTGGCGGCGTTTTCCGGCGAGATGTCGCACAGCGGCAGACGCACCTCGGCGGAGCCGATCATTTTGCGCGCCTTCATGGCGGTTTTGACCGGCACGGGATTCGGCTCGATGAAAAGCGTTTTGAAAATCGGGTAGAGTTTCCGGTGCAGCTTCGTGGCTTTGGTGAAATCATTCGCCGCGGCGAGGTTGACCATCTTGATCACCTGCCGTGGCAACAAGTTGGACGCGACGCTGATCACGCCCTCGGCCCCCACGGACATGAAGGGCAGGGTGAGGGCATCGTCGCCGCTGAGCACGGTGATGTCGCGACCGAGCGCCTGCTTGAGTTGATCGACTCGATCCACCGAACCGCCGGCCTCTTTGATGTAGCGGACATGCGGATACTTGGCGCGGAGTTTTTCCACGGTGCCGACGCTGATGTCGATGCCGCACCGACTGGGAATCGAGTAAAGCACGATGGGGCGATCCGTGGCTTCGGCCACTTGGGAAAAGTGCAGGAACAGACCGGCGGGGCTGGGCTTGTTGTAGTAGGGTGCGACGACCAGCATGGCATCGGCACCGGCATCGTGAGCCCGCTTGGTCAGGGCGACCGCCTCGCGGGTGGAGTTGGAACCCGTGCCGGCAATGACCGGAACTTTGCCGGCCACGGTGTCGACCACGGTGCGGATGACATCGAGGTGTTCTTCGTGGGTGAGCGTGGGTGATTCGCCGGTCGTGCCGACGGGGACGAGACCGCTGATGCCGGCCCGGAGCTGCGCTTTGACCAGTTTTTGCAAGTCGCCCGATGCGACGCGACCCCGTGAAAACGGGGTCACCAATGCGGTAATTGTGCCGGTGATGGAGGGCTGCTTCATAGGACGTCGTAGGGTAAATGGACCTTGCCCAGCAAACCACGCCACTTTACCAAGACCGCAACCCTTTTCTGGGTATCTTTCACCGTCATGACCCCTCATACCGAGATCTTTAACGACTTGCTCAAACTGGCGGTCGACAGCGGCGTCAGCGATGTCGTCATCAAAACCAACAAGCCGGGATACGTGAGATTGGCGGGTAAACTCAAGCCGGTGGACATGGATCCCATCACCGGTGAGGAGGCTAAGGCGTGGGTCGACGAGCACGTGCCGCGCGTCTTTAAACCGCTGTGGGAAGAGAACAATCAGGTCGACTTTGCGTATGCGACCGAAGGGATCGGCCGCTTTCGCGTAAATGCATTCTACCAACGCGGCACGGTCAGCGTGGTGTTGCGGCACATTAAGAGCAAAGTGCCGGAGTTCGACGAACTGGGTCTCAATGGTGAACCGTTGCTCAATCTCGCGAAATCCAAAGATGGCATCCTCCTCATCTGTGGGGCCACGGGATCGGGCAAGAGCTCCACCATGGCGGCCATGCTCAACTGGATTAACCGCAACCTGGACCGACACATCGTCACGATCGAGGACCCGATCGAATACACGTTTGTCGACGACAAATCCGTTTTCCAACAGCGGGAGATCGGCACCGACGTCCCTAACTTCGACTTGGCCATCAAAGCCGTTTTGCGCCAAAACCCCGATATCATCCTCATCGGTGAGATGCGCGATCGCGAGACGTTCGAGACTGCGATCTCGGCGGCGGAAACGGGGCATTTGGTGTTCTCCACCATGCATGCGGCGACGGTCGCGCAATCGCTCACCCGTTTGTTTGAGTTTTTCCCACCGGAACAACTGGCCCAAGCCCGGCGCCAAATCGCCGGATCGCTGCGCGGCTTCATTTGCCAAAAACTCATTCCCACCATTGAAGGCGAGGGGCGGGTGCCGGCCACGGAGGTGATGGCGGCGGACCAAACCGTGAAAAACCTCATCCTCGAAGGGGAGAACGAAAAAATCCAAGGATTGCTCAATGGAGGCACGGATTCCGCCAGCCACTCGTTCAACCGCGACATCATGCGACTCATCAAGGAAGGGAAGATCAGCAAAGCCGATGGCGTGCGCTATTCGCCGAACCCGCAGGCCCTGGAGATGAACCTCAAGGGCATCTTCTTCAAATAACCCGATTCCCGCAGTTGAGCACAACCGTGGCCCCGTTCCGGCGATTGTTCATTTCACCATCGATCGTGGTGGCGGGCGGGATGCTGGCGTTCGCGGGTTTTTCATCCGCGCAGGAATCCCGGCCCGCGACGGAGGAGAACACATCCGTGGAAGCGACCCGTTCCGGATTGCTCGAGTTGGATCTGATGCAGCGCGGACTTTCGGTCCACGATCGAGCACCGGACTCAGCGGTTTCCGGGGCCATCGCGACCATCGAATCATCGAACGACATTTCACCGCTGCTGCCGCCGACCGAAGACCGCAAGGAATCACGCGACCAACTCGAACGTCGGCGCGAATGGGCGAAACAAAATTGGTTGATCGACGGGATGCGAAAAGCCGGGCAATCCCCGGCGGAAAGCGCCCGCGAAATGGAAACGTCAGCTGCGGAAGAGCGCGCCCGCCCGCTGCTCGAGGGTCGTTCCGTCGGATCAGAATCGGATCAGTGGTTGAGCGAGGCCATTGATGCGCAGTCCTCGTCCGATGCACATCGAGCCCCAATCGACGAGAGCAAGTTGTCCGCGTCCGTTCCGGCCGACGATGTCGTCAATCCCCTGGAAGGCTTTATGGCCCAATGGATGACCCCTGGGGATTTGAAATTGCTGCGTCCCACCGCGGAGGGTGCCAATCCCGGCAAACGCTCTGTCGACAAGCTGGCCGTATCCATCGGGCCAAAAAACGCGACCGAAGCGCCCCCCGCTGGCGCTGCATTCAACGGATTCACGCTCACCAACCGCACCGGAGATGCCGGGACAAATCCGTTTCTGCCCGCCGTCGACATCTCCTCGTTTACTCCGATCGAATCAGCCCCGAGCCGTGCTCCGGCCCGTGCCACCAACGTCCTGCAGACCAGCCAAAGCGATCGCCCGGCGCCCGTTTATCAGCCGACGGAACCCACGGCTACCGAAAAGAAAACGGGTGAACCATGGCGACCGCCAGCGCGCGACGACGAGAAATACTTCCCGCGGATGAAGCGCTTTTAGGGCTTGGTTTCGGTCCGTCGAAACCTTAGGTCTGACCGTTTGCACAACATGGCTACAGCGCTTTTATTTGCCGGACAGGGTGCCCAGAAAGTGGGCATGGGGAAAACGCTCTACGACGCATCCGACGTAGTGCGAGCACTTTATGATGAGGCCGACCGTGTCCTCGGCTGGGAGTTGTCGAAGCTCTCGTTCGAGGGACCCGCCGAGGCGCTGACCGAGACCAAAGTCTGCCAGCCGGCCCTCTTCGTGCACGGACTCGCACTTCATGCCGTGCTGAAAGAGCAGGGGAAGCTGGGCGAGGTCACCATGGCTCTGGGCCTGAGCCTGGGCGAACTCACCGCCTACTGTGCCGCCGGGGTTTACGACTTTTCGACCGGCTTGCGGATCGTCGCGGAACGCGGTCGCCTCATGCAGGAAGCCTGCGAGCAAACCACCGGCACCATGGCCGCCGTCATCGGGGAATCCCGTGAAGCCGTGAATGCGCTGTGCGCCGATTTCGACGTGCAGGCCGCCAATTTCAACGCTCCGGGCCAGATCATCATCTCCGGCGAGCAGGCCAAAGTCGCCGCCGCCGTCGAAGCCGGCAAAGCCCGTGGCATGAAACGCGTGCTGCCGCTCAACGTCGCCGGCGCTTACCACAGTCGTCTCATGGAGCCGGCGCGTGAAAAGTTCGCCGCTTATTTGGCCGACATCCCGTTTGCGGCCCCTCAATTGAAGGTCTTCACCAATACCACCGGCGCGGCCGTTTCCGATCCCGTTGCGATCAAGGAAGCCTTGGTCAAACAAGTCGTTTCCTCCGTGCTCTGGGAAGACTGCGTGCGGGCGGCAGTCGCGGCCGGAGCCGGCCCGTTGTGGGAGCTGGGCCCCGGTAAAGTTCTCGCCGGCATGGCCAAGCGCACCGAACGTGAGTGGGTCGTGAACAGCTTCGCCGAATTCGAGGATTTCTCCGCTTAATTCGACGGCGCCTCCCGCGCCTTCGCCCAGGATTTTATCGCCCGTATGGACGTTTCTCTTACTCGTAATTTTTGCATCATTGCCCACGTCGATCATGGCAAGACCACCTTGTCGGACCGATTGCTTGAGCACACCCGCACCGTGACCCAGCGCGTGTTGACCGCCCAGCATCTCGACGCCATGGATCTCGAGCGGGAACGCGGCATCACCATCAAGAGCCATCCCGTGATGATGGTTTACAACGCGCAGGACGGGCATGCCTATAAGCTCAACCTCATGGACACCCCCGGCCACGTGGACTTCTCCTACGAAGTCTCGCGCAGTCTCGCCGCGTGTGAAGGTGCGTTGCTCCTGATCGATGCGGCGCAGGGGGTCGAGGCGCAGACCGTGGCCAACGCCCACCTGGCGTTTGCGCAGGGCCTCAAAGTGATTCCGGTCATCAACAAGATCGATCTGCCCAGCGCCGATCTCGATATGTGCACGACTCAGCTCGAGGACATTTTGATGATCCCCGCCGAGGATGCGATTTTGGCCAGTGGCAAGTCCGGTATCGGCATCGTCGACATCCTGGAGGCGGTCGTGAAGCAGGTTCCGCCGCCCCGCTGGCACAACCACCCGCATACGCGCGCGTTGGTCTTCGATTCCATTTATGACGCCTATCGCGGCGTCATCGCCCACGCCCGGGTGTTTTCGGGTAGCCTCAAAGCCGGGACGCAGCTCCAGCTCATGAGCACGAACACGAAGAGCGACATCAAGGAAGTCGGCATCTTCACGCCCAAGATGACCAAAGTGCCCGAGTTGGCCGCCGGGGATGTGGGCTACATCGTTTCGACCATCAAGGACACCGCCGAAATCAAGACCGGCGATACCATCACCACCGCGATACGCCCGGCGACGGAAATGCTGCCCGGCTACAAGGAAGTGCGGCCCATGGTGTTTTGCGGCATTTATCCGCTCGAATCCAGCGACTACGAGAAACTCAAGGCCGCCCTCGGCCGCCTGCGGCTCAACGACGCCGCCTTTGTCTACCAGTCGGAGAGTTCGCTCGCACTCGGGTTTGGGTTCCGTTGCGGATTCCTCGGCCTGCTCCACATGGAGATCATCCAGGAGCGCGTGCGTCGCGAACACGACGTGGAGATCATCTCCACCTATCCCAGCGTGGTCTACCACGTGTATCAGCACGGCAAGGACATGCTGCAGGTCGACAACCCCGTCATGTTGCCCGATCCCGGCACCATCGACGAAATTCGCGAGCCCACCATTCAAGCCGCCATCCACATTCCCAATACCTCCATGGGCGACATCATGTCACTGGTGATGGAGAAGCGCGGCACGATCGATAACACCGACACGCTCGACGCCACTCGGGTCATGCTGACCTGCACGTTGCCGCTCAATGAGATCCTCGTCGATTTCAACGATCGGCTCAAAAGCATTACCCGCGGTTACGGCTCCATGGACTACGAGCTCGGCGAATACAAAGCCGGTGATCTCGTTAAAATGGAAATCCTCATCAACGGCGAACCCGTGGATGCGTTCTCCAGCATCGTGCATCGCGAGAAAGCTCCGGGGAAGGGCAAGGATTTGTGCGAAAAGTTGGCCGACATTATTCCGCCGCAGATGTTCAAGGTCGCGGTGCAGGCCGCGGTCGGCGGCAACATCGTGGCCCGCGATAATGTCCGCGTCATGCGCAAGGACGTTACCGCCAAGTGTTACGGCGGTGACATCTCCCGTAAGCGTAAACTCCTCGACAAACAAAAGGAGGGTAAGAAGAAGATGAAACAAATCGGTCGCGTTTCGATCCCGCCTGATGCGTTTATTCAGGTCCTCAAAAACTGATTTCCCGCGTTCGCCCTTAACCTCTCTACCGCTTAAAACTCGTGTTTGGACCCTTCGCCTCCGTGCAACGCAAAATGCGGCAGAATGCCACCAACTGGCTGGAGCTCGCGGAAAAGGTCGAACACTACCGTCGCGACGTGCTCAGCGCGAGCGATTTGCGGGAGCTGCAAGACCAGCAGTGCACCGTCAAGCAGCAGCTGAAATCCAAGGCCAACGCCAGTGATCTAAAACTGAGCATCGAGCGCCTGGAGGGCACGCTGCGCAAATCCGGCGGCACGCTGTATCCGAAGCGCTCCTCCGTCGAATACGTCGAGTTCTTCCTCGTCGCCGCGATCGTGATTCTGGGCATCCGCGCGTATTTCTTTCAGCCGTTTAAGATCCCCACCAATTCCATGTGGCCGAGCTACAGTGGCATGACCGGCGCGGTATATCCCGATGAAGCCGACGAGCCCGGCATGATCGGACAGGCATTCAACTTTGTCACGCAGATGGCTCAACCTCGGCGCGTGGACGCCCCGGTCGCCGGCGAAGTGCGCGTGCCGGTTGTTCGCGTGAACGAGAAACGCAATTACGTGCCGTATCGCACCGTGCGGGGGAAAAAGTGGTTCGTGGTGCCGACCAATTTGCGCGAATACGAGCTCTACGTGGACGACGAGAAAGTCAGCGTGCGCGTCCCGGCCGACTTTGATTTGGAGCGCGTGCTGCTCGATTCCTATTTCGATGGCGTGGAAACGTTTCCGTTGCCGGCCTCGATTCCCGTAGGCAAGGGCGTATTGCTGCCGACCGGCAAACAAGTGGAGGAGGGCGACCGCGTCCTCGCGTTTGATATCCTCACCGGCGACTGGTTGTTCGTCGACCGCATCAGCTATCACTTTGTGAAACCCAGCATCGGCGACGGCTTCGTGTTCCGCACCGACAACATCCCCCGGCTTCACGCCATGATGCCGGGTCCCAACGAGCAGTATTACATCAAACGGCTGGTCGGCGCGCCCGGCGACACGCTCGAAATCCGCGAGCCCGTGCTCTACCGCAATGGCGAACCGATTGAAGGTTCGGACGCCTTTGCTAAAAACGCCGAACGCGTTGAGAAGTATCCGGGTTACCGATACGAAGGCGACATGGGACCGGGGCAGACCCTCACCGTGCCGGAAGGTCAATACATGGCGTTCGGCGACAACTCCGCCAGCAGTCTGGACGGTCGTTATTGGGGCGGCGTGCCGGAAGCCGACGTAGCCGGCCGTCCGCTCATCATCTATTACCCCTTCACCAAACGCTGGGGCCGCTCGCCGTAAGTGGGTAGGGCGGTTTCGCCGAAACCGCCGCACGCATCCACTCGGGAAACGCGGACCCCATCACGTCGCAACAGCGCGCTCGGCGAGCACGCCCTACCTTCATAACCGGCGGGCAGGCTCCCCGTAGGCCGCGAGCTCGCTCGCGCTAACCGGCTGTCAGCGCATCCCCCCAAAGCGCCCGCAAGCGGACGGCCTACGACGCCCCATAATCCTCGTTCTCCCGGCGAAAACCGCTGCGAATCTCAACGTAGGAGCGAGCTCGCTCGCGCTAGCATCTGACACTCCGCGCCAGCGACAGTCGCAGCATCACTGCCCTCGAGGCTGGGCGGTTTCGCCGTAAACCGCCGAACGCCCCAGTTAGCAAATCCGGCACAATACGACCGCTCGCTCGGCGCCTTCATGATCCGGCGGCTCCGCCCGTAGGCCGCGAGCTCGCTCGCGCTAACCCCCTGACAAGGCATCCCCCAAAGCGCCTCTAAGCGGACGGCCTACCACGCCCCATAATCCTCGTTCTCCCCGCGAACAGCGTCTCGAGCGGACCCAAGGTAGGGCGGTTTCGCCGAAACCGCCGCACGCATCCACTCGGGAAACGCGAACGCCATCACGTCGCAACAGCGCGCTCGGCGAGCACGCCCTACCTTCATAACCGGCGGGCGGCTCCCCGTAGGCGGCGAATTCGTTCGCGCTAACAGTGGGGCACGGCCTCTCAAACGCGTCCGGTAAGCTCGGCCAGATCGCGTAAATAGGGCGCGGCGTTTTCAACCAACTCCGCGAGCTCGGCGTCGTTGTAGCGCCACTGCCAATTGCCTTGCGGCAGCCCCGGCGTGTTGAGGCGAGCTTCTCCGCCCAAGCTCATGAAATCCTGCAGCGGCACGACAGCGAGATTGCTCACCGCTCCGTAGGCCACGCGGATGAAGTCCCAGCCAATTTCGTCGCCAGCGACGCGCAGATACCGCCGCACGTGATCCGTCGTTTTGGCATCGGCCGTGCGATACCAGCCCAAGGTCGTATCGTTGTCGTGGGTGCCGGGGTAAATCACGCTGTTGCCTTCCAGATTATGCGGCAAGTAGACGTTGGACGCATCGCCACCGAAGGCGAATTGCAGGATGGTCATGCCGGGCAGGCCGGTCGCGTAGCGCAGATCGACGACGCTCGGAGCCAGTTCACCGAGATCTTCGGCGATCAATTTGCAGTCGGGCAGGGCGCTTTTCACAGCGGTGAAAAAGTCTAGACCGGGCCCCGTTTCCCACGTGCCTTTACGCGCGGTAGGGGCGCCGGCGGCGATGGACCAATAGGTGTCAAACCCGCGGAAATGATCGATGCGCACGACGTTACACAGCGCAATATTCGCCTTCAGGCGATCGATCCACCAGGCGTAGCCATCCGCTTGATGCGCCTTCCATCGGTAAAGCGGGTTACCCCAAAGCTGACCGTCGGCGGAAAAATAATCGGGCGGCACGCCGGCCACTGCGATGGCGCGGCCGGTGTTTTGGTTGATTTCAAATAATTCTGGATGCGACCAGACATCGGCGCTGTCGGCCGCCACGAAAATGGGAGCATCGCCGATGATCTGAATGCCGCGATCCGCTGCCTTGGCGCGGACTTCGTTCCATTGGCCAAAAAACAGGTATTGGAAAAACGCATGAGCGTCAGCGCGGTCGGCGACCTCATTCCAGAGTTTGCTGGATTTGGCTTCGGTAAAGAAACGCACCTCCGCGGGCCAGTCCCACCAGGCGCGACCTTCGAAATGATCTTTCAGCGCGAGAAAACCCGCGTAGGGGTCGAGCCACGTGGCATTTTCCGTGCGAAACGCGGCAAAATCCCCGTAACGATCGAACGTGCGACCCGCGTTCACAAAGGCGTCATAGGCCTTGAACAGCAGGGGCCATTTCGTGGCATAGAGCAGGCCAAAATCAACGGCATCGCGTGGCAGAGATTGCACGCCGACTAAATCCGACGGACTCAGCAGGCTGGCGTCCACGAGCACGTGCAGATCAATCAAGTAGGGATTGCCCGCGAACGCGCTGAAACACTGATAGGGCGAATCACCAAAACCGGTCGGGCCCAACGGGCAGATTTGCCAATAGGAGATGCCGGATTCGTTGAGAAAGTCGAAAAAACGATCCACCGCACCATCAAGGACGCCAATGCCTTGATCACTGGGCAGTGATGTGGGGTGCAGCAGGACACCGGCGGCACGTTGATCGAGCCAGTTGAACAAAGGGTTCACGGAGGATTTCATTTCTTCTTCTGTTGGCAGGGCACGCACTTGAAGGCGTCCGGCTGATAAGTGAGTCGTTCGAGAGCAATTTCTCCGCCACAGATGAGGCAGCTGCCATAGGTGCCAGTATCCAGACGACGGATGGCTTCATGTAACCGATTGCGTTCATCCTCCAAGCGCCGTTTTCCGGCGAGGGCAATTTGTTGATGCTGCATGGCATCGAGCCGAGACAACCGCCCAATCGAAACATCAGGCGAGATCACCGCTGTTTCATCACTAAGCGCCTCAATTTCCGCCTCAATAGCGGCCAACCGATCCGCAATCCGAGCACGATGACCCATTTCGATTTCGGAAGACATAGGCGCTCAGGTTTTGCCGTGGAGTGGAGTAAGGCACAGTCCATTAGGAATATCCGTATTAGACATAATGTTTATTGTGCGTTAATACCGTTAACGGGGCGAAAGCAGGGACAAGGCGAAAAGGCGCTAAATCTCTCAAATGCCGAGTGTTGCGAGGAAATCGCGAAAACTACCGAAAAGTAGGCAAATAAAGTTCGAGGCGTTGGCACAGAAGCTGAGGACGAATCCACCTCAGCACTGTCTAACACCGGGCGAATTCTCGCAAGCGCTCAAAACGCGCCACAATATCGAGAAGTCGACCTATTGGGTTCGTCGGCAATGCGCGGCTCGGGCGATCTTCACGCTTCCCGCGTTCTCGACCTACTTCATTCCGGAATCCGAGATTGAGCGGTTCATTTCGGAGGGCGCGCTTTGATCACGCGGAATTTCGAGGTCTCCGCGACTCGAACGCCCCGCCAAGCATTCAGCGCGGCCGAAATTTTTATTCGTCGGCTGCTGTCCATGGAATACGGCTGCGCGGTCACTGGATTCGCGCCCTTGCCGGTCGGTTATTTCCGCATGTCCGGGCTCCCCGGTCACGGTTGGAAAATCGAGGTAAATCCGGCCGGTTCGGTTGATCGGACCAAATTGGAGGCCGGAATTTGAGCTATTCCGGCCGAATTCTCCGCGACGCCGACCCATTCGGCCGGAACTTATCGGTTCCTACGGGAAATGATGGATACCGCTGTTCGGCCGATAAGGTCTTTCTTGCCCAACAACGGAACGAACGTTCCGACCGCTTAGTCGAGCGTGACCGCGCCCATCCGGTCAGAGGTGCCAAATACCGGGAGATTGTCCGCCGTTTCCAAGCGTCTGCCGAGGTCTGGGATTCCGAAAATAACCGGTGGATTGATCCATTTCCGATGGAGGTCGCGCCCTCTTGGGCGGACCCGGGCGTTTGTGATCTATCGCCGATTGATCCGGAAACCCTCGCCGCTCGACGAACCGAGCAAGCCCACCATTTACGGGCCGAACGGCAATATCGAGACCACGCCAAAGCCGAAACCGGCATCGGATTTAGTCCCGAAGAAATCGCCAAGCAACAAGCCGCACGCTCGGAAATTCGCGCCCAATCCCACGAGATTGCACGCCGTCTGGAGTCCGTCGGTAAATCGGCCTACCGGTCCGATTCCCTGTTTCTCTGGGCCTATTTCGTCCATTCACAGAAACGGGAACCGATTCCCAATTTCCGCCGGATTTGCCTGCTTCCATTCGTGGCCGCAATGGTCCGCGCTCCCAAACTCGCCGCGCTTGAATACTATATTGAGCGAAACCCGTTTTGCCGGTTCTGGACGTTCACGCTCGGTAAACGCTGCCGAATCGATCAGCTACGGGAGCGCGTCCAGTTGTTGCACCGCCGACTATCGCGCTTGAGTTCATGGCTACGGGCCGAATACGGGGTCGAATTGGTTTTTCGATCAACCGAGTTCGGCACGCTTGAAGCATCCGAAACGGGCCAAAAAAACGGGGACGCTGGTTCCGTAGAATACGACGAAAACGGCGAACCGCTTTTCCACCCGCACGCCCATTGCGTTGTTCAATCGCTGCGCGGGTTTATTCCGCCGCGTCGTTGGTCGAAGATGATCGAGGCGGTTTGGAGTTATTGGGGCCATCATTGGGACGCAGGCGCATCGATTCGGGACGCTCGGGAGTGCTGCAAATACGTCACGAAACCGGGCGACATGCTGAAACTATCGGCCGAAAACCTGGGCGAGCTTCACGAAGCGGTTTTCGGTCTGCGTTTGGTGGCTCCGATGGGCCAATTGAAGAAGCAAATTCGCGAACGAAAGGAGGCCAAGAAGACGCTTCGTCGTTATCGCCCTGTCGAAGGCCGCACCGGCGAAGGCATGGTCTGGCGCGAGGTCTACGACCAAAACGCGTTCATCACGCAGGACGAAGCGGACCGGGAAGCCTATTGGGAGCACCGCGAAGCGGTCACCATGGCGCGAGAAACCGCCATTGCGGCGCAGACGGAGCCGGGCACGGCTCCCGACATGGATCTCGGCTCGAACGCCGATTTCTGCCGCGTTTTCGCCCGTCTCTCGCCTTCACTGGGACCGTCCGGCGTGAAGGAACCGCGCGTGATTGTCGGCGGCACGCATTGGAATTCCCGCGCCGTCACCGAACACCCTCTGGTTGTGCGACTCTGGGAGGACACCGTCATGGAGTTCGA
Source organism: Synoicihabitans lomoniglobus (assembly GCF_029023725.1). Lineage (GTDB taxonomy): Bacteria > Verrucomicrobiota > Verrucomicrobiia > Opitutales > Opitutaceae > Actomonas > Actomonas lomonigloba. The sequence goes on along the minus strand of NZ_CP119075.1, from coordinate 2,118,500 downwards.
GGCGGGTGCCGCCCTCAGTGTTCACACGGGCACACCAACTGTCCGTGATTCGGAGACGTTCGAATTCGTTCCCGACATCCCGGAACGCGTCAAACCGCCCTCGCCGCCCATTTTCGAACCGGAGCCCAGCCGATGAACGCGCAAATTGATCGTGGTTCGACCGTCCTCCGGTTCCGTCGCATAGGTCGGAAAATCGTCGGCGTGCAGGCCGTCGAGGTGCTCGAAGTCGTCGGGACGCGGGTCGCGTGGACAAACCACTTGCCGAAACGTCGTGGTCTGGCCGAGCGCTACGTCGGACACAGTGACCTTGCCGAATTGATCCCGCTCGAAGCGTTCGAGACCGATCGTTTCGCGCCGTTCGTGCCGCGCTACCGCGCCGTGAAACGCGCACCGATGCCGAAGCCTGCGAAACCGCTTCACGCGCCCGACATCGCTACCGATTCCGAAAATCCGCTACCGGAAAACATGGCTGGAGAGTCGGCGGAGATGTCGGGCCGTGATTCTCCAGGGCACGCGGAATCCGGTGCCGTCACACAAAGCACCACGGCCGTTTTGGCCGAAAAAACCGCAAATTTTCCACCCTCGGAAACCTTAACCCGGCGCTGTGCCGATTAATTAAATGAATCCCGAAACCGAAAAGACGCCACCGGCTGAACCTACGGCCGTCGTCACGCTCGACCCGATCACGGTTGCGAGTGAGATCCTTGACCAAGCTCCCAAACCCCAACCGGGCGAAGTCGACAAGCCTGCTACCACGTCGACGCCCCCGCCGGCCGATTCCGTCGAAAAAGATTCCGGCGGAGTCGTGTTCGATGAATCGAAGCACAACGGCAAGAAACACCCGAAAACCGGCCGCTGGTTGCCACGCGGCGGACGGCCGAAAGGCTCGAAAAACAAGAAAGCGGACCCGGTTCCGGCCGCGTCGGCATGGTCCGACGCTGACCGCGCGGCCGCCGCGTCGCCTTCGCCGTCCGCGACTGCCGAAAACACGCCTTCCGCACCGTCAACTGAGTCAATCGATTCCGAGCTCGTGACCGATGCCGACGACGCGGCCGAAGTTGCGGTCGGTCTGGCCTACATGGCTACCGGCATGGCCACGGGCGAGCCCTCCGAAGCGCGCTTGAAAGGCGGAGACCATACGAATTTCAAGCGCACGCTGGCCGCGTATTTCAAATCCAAGGGCTGGCACCTCACCGGCGTTCTGGCCGTCGGCGTGGCCTGCGTTGCCTACCTGCTCAAAGTGAGCCGCCAGCCCAAAACCGAAGCGAAATTTTCGGGCTGGATGCAGCGCTGGAAATCCGACCGCGCCAAGCCGGTTGAAAAGGTTCCTGCGACGCCACCACGACGCAAGGAACCGGCAACGCCGCCCTCCCCTTCTCCATCGGTTCCCGCCGATCCTTACGCCCATATTCGCAGCTAAACCGCTATGACTGAAAACGAATCCTCCCCATCTGCTCAACCGGCCGAAGCGGTTGAAAAACCGTCCGCTCCGGTGCCCGTGGCGCTGACCGTCCTGCGTCACATCGTTGCGCTTGTCTACCCGTTGGCCCTGCTCGGTTCAGTTGTGTTCCTCTTCGGAAAATTCGGGCCGTCCGGCTGGCTCTGGCTCGTCGTGCTCGTGACGATAATTCTCGGAGTTCTCGCGCCGTCGTTACCGAAAGAATGAGCATTCACGTCGGCATCATCGGTCCCTCGCTTTTCGGAAAATCCCATGTGGGAAAACGGCTCTCGTTGACCTACTGGCAGCGCGAACGGCGGAGATCGATTGTGTTCGACACGCGGTCCGCCAACTGGGGAAACCATTCACTCGTCTTTACCGACAAGGCCAAGTTCCTGGAGGCGTGCTGGCGTTACCGTTCCTGTGCTGTCTTCTGCGACGATTTCGGCGACCATTTCGAGCGCGACAAGGAAGTGACGCCCATGTTCACGAGCTTGCGGCATCAATTCCACCAACTCCACGCCATGACCCACGTTTGGCAGGACATGCTCCCCAAACAGCGCAACCAACTTGGAACCCTTTTCCTATTCTGGCAGACCCGCGAATCGGCGGAGTCCATCGCGCGGGAATGGTCGGATTCTCGTTTACTGGAATCAACGCGGCTTCCAAAATACGAATTTCTACACTGCCGAAAACATGCCGACGCTCCGAACCACATTATAACACGAGGCCGATTCCCTGCTTAGCGTCCAAGAGTGCATACGTAGACGCTAGCGCGGAGCGCGTGGCTATGTATTTCTATTCACAAATCCGCTCAAAATATCTGTAAAGTAGGAAAATACAACACTCAAAAAGTATAAGACTATCGCTAAAAAAACACCTCCGACCACCGTTTGGATAAGCCAGTGAATAGTATCTTTTTTGGGTCTATAGAATTCAATATTAGGAAATGTATTATCGATAAAACACAGGATTTGTTTATTGAGATAGGTCCACGTGTTTGAGAAAATAAGAAGAACGAAAAGAAAGCTTATAATAAATGGTGATTCCATGCTTAGCTTGGATTCCAAATTAAATGCAGCCCAAAGACTCAAAACGAATCCCAGGGTCACGCCGACAATCTGAACTAGAAATTGTATCCATGCGGAACGAGCCCAACCGTTTCTTGTTCGGTTCTTTTGCAGATTTTCCTGAACTGCAGAAAATGATGAATCAACCCAATCTGAATCATCGGAGGTCACCGACAGATAGCAGGAGTTACCGCCTTTCTTATCGAGTCTCAACTCTAGGTGAGATCCAACTTGTCGGTTTGATCTTAGACTATCTCCCGTTTCTACCGTAAAAAGGATTCTTTCAACATATCCCGCTTTGTGAAAATAATCGATAAGATCACCTATTGAAAAAAGGCGGTATCCTTTTTCGTCGAACCTTATGACGTATGTTAGAAAACTCTTGTTTCCTTGTTCTGATTCATTCAGCACTTGCTGATTGAGTAGGACGCCTCTAGCTTGAAACACGCTGTCTATTTGGCGGAGTACGTCTCCGTCTATCTTCAGGTTGCTAACTTGTTGGTCTCGGTAAAAATGAGCCATTGTTTAATTGCGTATGACATTTGGGCTCAGTCAAGAAGGGCAGCAGACCAATTGACTAAACTGGCTGTCGAGCCTTTACTTTTGCTTGTATCTTTCGCTCAGAAATCCAAGTGTCTGTGAAACCGCTCCATCGGGATTGTCATGCTTCACCCAGGGGAAGTCGACCAAGCGTGACCACGCCCTTACGCGCTTGCTTAAGTGATCATCTGAATAGGTCGGATTTACCTTTATGTCTGTCTCAACGTAAACTCGGCTTGAAAATTCATTTCGATCTAACGTCTTCATGCTCTGAAGTATTTCGATTTTGAAGACGCGTTCTTCGTGGTTCACGATGAGCGTTTGAGTGATTTCGTATATTTCGTCGAAGCTAGCGAATGGATTATGCATGATTCATTGATGTCGAATTGTTTTTACATGAAAGAGGCGCTTCGGTTTTTGTTAATTCGTAGTTATTTTCAGAACTTATTGCACTGATATTATTAATCATCCCTGAGATGCTTCTTCATTGACTTACTAATCCTCTGAATTTGGATTTTGGTAGGAATTCGATAGGGTGGTACCAGTCTACTGATTTTCCTGAAAAAAATCTTTTGTGGATTTGGATCGAGTCTGTATTTCGAAGGATAGTCTAGTTTTGATAAAATCTTCTCACTATTTATCACGTCTAGAAATCTCTTTATGGTATCTAGTGCAGGAAGAATGTCGATTATTACCCGATCAAGCGCGTCAGCGTGATCGCAAAATATTTTGATATCTTCTACGTACCGACGGAGTTGGTCCAGATAGTCTATTGAATATGTCCTGCAAGTTTCTTCGCGCACTTCATGTAAGCGTTTTTTATCGCCACTTTTAAGAGCATCCCGAATCTCTGACAGGAACATATTGATACTTTCGGATTTTGCCGATAAGTCGGTGCGACTTTTTTCAATTCTCTCGATCACATCTCCATTCTTGAGTTTCTCTTCAATCCCTTCTCGCCGGATTTGAGAAATAATCCTTCGGGTCGAAAACCATCTTGTCAGTATAGCAGTAACTACTGTCCAGCAAACAAGAACAAGTGCTCCCTTCCATATGTAGTCGTCCAAGCCATTGTCTTGGAGATGCTGGATTAGCGCGTCGGTTAATGCCTCCATATTACCGACTATTCGTTGTCTAATATATTTACGATATCATCAAGTATGCGATTGCTGTCGTCATGACTGGCAAGTCTGATTGAGACGGTATCGGTACTTATTGATAGCGTCTCAGCGAGGAGTTTCTTTACCGATTCTCGGGAAGGCGGAGAAAGCCTTTGGGCTCTGATTTCGAGGAGAAAAACCCTAGTGGAATCTATCTCGTTAGCTGCAATTCTCGTAGCAAGAGTTGCTAATTTTGATCTTAGTTTATCGGACATAAAAACATTTAGATTCCTGAATCATATTATGGATATAGACCATTCGGACTAGGATGTAAAATAAACTAAAAGATTGGGGGAATTCCGAGACGTTAAGTCGATCGATGATCTATCGGCTGACAGTTTCTGATTTTTGACCAATTTGCAACATCTTGCTCGGTCTAGTCTTCCGCTGTTCGGCGTTGCTCGCTTCGGCCCTATGACGCTACCTCAGTTCGATTGATTGTCCCGGTATTTCCCCGGTTTTTGGGAGGCGATGAAAGCATCTCACAAAACTTGGCTTTACCGCGCTGCTTGGTTCATCGGCGGCGGATTGGTGGCCTTCATGTTCCGGAGCAAGCTCGATAACATCCGTGTTATCCGCGCGCTGCCTCGGTTCTAACCCACCCCGATACCATGCGTAGAAACGAACTCCGTATTACCGGCATCGAGGGTGTTGTAGATGGTGGCCTCGCCACTTATTCAACCCCTACCGGTCGCCGCTACTTCCAGCACAAACTTTTTTGCTTCCACGATGGCGTGGCCACGGCGGCGGGAACGGTCGTTGACCGCGTTCGCGTCAAAGTGGACGAGGTCGCGATTTGGGATTGCACCGCGCAGCGTCTCCTCGATGAGGCGAAATTGAACGGTATCACGGTCGGAACCGGTGAGCTCCCGCTCAACTTCTCCGACCCGGCCGCTGCCGACAAAGACGACGAATCGCTAACCGCGTGGGACACCGCTGGCGCCCGCACCATGTCGGTTGAGCTCCAACTCAAAACCGCCGGGGCTGTGCCTCGTATTGAGGGAATCATGTCTTTTGACCGGGGTTTTCGGGTCGGTGTCGATGGCAAGCGCATCAGGGCCATCATCCGCAAGTCGGAAAGCACGATCAATGCCCCGTCCGGTCTTTACGATTGGGACACCGCCAACAAGCGTTTCCCGATCCTGCGTTTCCTCATGGATGGCCCGCAGACGATCAACAGCGTCGACGTTATCGCCGATTCGGAACGCGTCTGGGAAGTCACCAAGACGCAAAACGCGCGCGTCCTCGCCGATTACGGCCTCGATGCCACCGCGTTTGAGTATCCGCTTTGCTTCAACTTCACCGAACAAATCGGCGATTTCCTTGAAGTGAATCAGACGCTCAACGTGCGTATTGACTCGGCCGCTGCGCAATCGATCACGGTGTTGCAGACCTCGGTTTCGCCGGGATTTGGAGCCTAACCGCCGGGGAACCGCCCGAAAGTTATGACCTTTGGTCAACTCCTCACTGATACGCTTAACGCGGCCTCGGCGATTGGCTCCGCGCGCTACCAAGCACGCGCCGCCACCGCCGCCGCGCAAGCGGCCACCGCTCAGGCCGAAGCCGAAAAGGCCAAGGCCGATGCGGACGCCGCGCGAGCACTGGCGGAGGCGGGACAACTCACCACCGGCGAGAAAATCACCGCCGCGTTGGGAGCAATTCCGCCGTGGATTCCGGCCGTTCTGGTTGTGATTCTGGGCGCGGTCCTCTTGCGCGGCCGCCGCCCCTGATTCCATCGTGCCTCTCCCGCTCGTAGGTTCGATTCTGGCCGGTTTGAGTGGTGGACTCTCCGGGGACTCCGGCCCCACCACTCAAGCCGCCACGTCGGGCGCTCCCGTCACGGTTAATTTCGGCAATAAAAACCTCGGAGTTGGCTCCGGGGGCACGCCCTCAACCGCCGCTCTCGCCACGTTAAACCCGGCTCTCGTCGCATCCCTCGCCCTCTCCGTTCTCGTCGTCCTCGCTCTGTTTTTATGGCCGTCCAAGCGCAAGCCCTCCCGCCGTCGCCGCGTCCGCCGCCCGTAGCGCCGAAGCTCCGCATCGAGCTGGCTCCGTGGGATTCGGCTTGCTCGGAATTTGAGCGGGAAATCCCGATGGATTCCCCGGCCGAGCATGCCGACTGCCTTCGCCGTGTGGTCGAGTCTGGCGGGGCTCAGTGCTTCCACGTTTTTAATGCGTCCCGGGAACGGGTCGGAATGATGATCACTCGCGTTGACGTCGAAGCGGCGCGCGAGCTAGTGATTGTCGCCGTCTACGCCAAGCGCGATTCAGACGGCTCGATTTTGCCGGAAATCGTCGAACGCATCGACGATCTCGCCGCCGCTGAATCGTGCGTCTCGATTCGGTTTCATACGATCCGCCCCGCGTTGGCTCGGGTGATGTCGAAGCGCTACGGATACCGGCTTGCCGAGGTCGTCATGCGAAAGGATTTGAGCGATGTCTAAGGGGTCAAAGAAAACCAACTCAGCGACGAACACGCACACGACGGCGACGGATAATTCTCTCAACGCGGCCGAGGGTGCAACCGTCGTCGGACAAGGCGGAACGCTCATCAATGAGAGCTTTGACGCCGACTTTGCGGCCGATGCCCTCGAATCAAACGAATTCGTCGCCGATCAGGCTTTGCGTGCTTCGCAGGAAGCGGGCGCGCGTGCCCTCGAATCAAACGAGTTTGTGACCGACCAGGCGTTAAGAAGCGCGCAAGAGTCACAGGAGACCGCGACCAATTTTGCCGGGGATGTCTCCCGCGATTCGTTCGAGACGGTTCAGCGCGGCACCGAGGATGCACTCGGCTTTGCGGGTGATGCCTCCCGCGATGCTTTCGAGACCGTGCAACGCGGTCAGGAGGATGCATTCAATTTTGCCGGGGACACGTCTCGCGACGCTTTCGAGACCGTCCAGCGTGCCCAAGAGGGCGCAAACCGTCTCATTGGTGACGTTACCCGCGATGCGCTCGAAACGTCGCAGGAAACCACCCGGGAAAGCCTCGATTTCGGCCGTGCTGCAATCGACCGCGTTGCCGGTGCGAGCGAAGCCGCGACGAGCTTTGCCGGGGACGTGTCTCGCGATGCATTCGAGACGGTGCAAGAGTCGACGCGCGAAAGCCTCGACTTCGGGCGCGACGCGCTCGAATTCGGCAAGGATTCATTTCAGGCGGTCGTTGTGGCCGGATCGCAGGCAAACGACCTCGTCGAAGACGTTACCCGCGATGCGCTCGAAACCACGCGGGAAACCTCCCTTGCAGCGCTCGAACTCTCCGACCGTTCCGGCGAACGGATCGAGCGGGCAACCTCCGGCGCGCTCGCTGAATCGTTCGACTTTGGGCGTGATGTATTTGAGGCCAGCAACGAAAACACCCGCGAGGCGTTCGACCTCGCACGCGCTGGCACCGGTGCCGCCGTCGATGCCGCTCAGCTCGTCGCTGATTCCGGGAATGCCGCGCTCGTCGAGGTTTCCAATTTCGGCCGGGATGCGTTGAGCGAATCGTTTGAATTCGGGTCCGATTCCATTGATGCCGTTCAAGAAATCGCTCGTGAATCGAGTGAGCAGAGCAAGGACGTAATTGACCGCGTATTTTCCGCCACGTCGACCGCTCAAGCGCAAACGCTGGCCTTTGCAGAAGATGCCGCTCGTCAAGCTGGCGGCATCACGTCGCAGGCCATCGACCGGCTTGAAAAGAATCTCCGCGACCCGGATTCCGACGTCATCCAGACGCTCGGAAAGTATGCCGCGATTGCAGCAACGGCGGTTTCTCTCGTCATCGGTTTGCGCAGTCTGGCGAAAGGAAAATAAATGAGTGTTCTACGCCCAAAAATTGCGGCCGGTCAAACGCTGCCGCTTCGTGTCGCCGGACGTTACGTCGACATCATTTCCGCCGCGTCTTTGATTGGCGTTAAGATGGGCGACATGCCGCGCTCCGACTTCCATCCGGGCACGGGAACGGGCGTCGGTCCCGGGCAGGAATTTGCGTTCATCGAACTGACCAACACCGCCGCGTTTGATCAGTTCGTTGAAGTCTGGGTCGGTTACGATCATTTCAACGACAACCGCAAGGCGATGACGGAGCCAAAGACCGAGCTGGTTCCGTGGGACGATACCGAAATTCCCGCCACCTCCGGCGTTACTTTCGCCCCTGATTTGTCGGTCGGAACCCGCCGCCGCCGGAAACTCATCATCATCGATAATCAGGACCCTGCCGTTTCGTTGCAGTGGCGCGTCGATGGTGTCGTCGGCGGGACGGTGGCGTTTGGCGAAAAGGTTCAGCTGCCGGTGAGTGAGGTGATTGAAATCTACAACCCCACCGGGTCGGCGGTCGCCTGCTACGTCTCGGAAATTTACTGGCTGGATTCCTGATGAGGACGGGGCAAATCCAATGTCGCCCGATCCCGTTGGTTTGGAAGCGGCGACTGTCGGGCCCTCAATTTGTGCGCTCGTCGGTCGCGCAGTCCGTCACATTGCAGGCTGGAAGCTATGACGCTGTCGTCATTGACGGCGGTGAGTTTTCGGAACCGGTCGCGCAGTCCGTCACTTTGCAGGCTGGAAGCTATGACATTGTCGTCGTTGACGGCGGTGAATTTTCGGAACCGGTCGCGCAGTCCGTCACTTTGCAGTTTGGAAGCTATGACGTTGTCGTCGTTGACGGCGGTGAATTTTCGGAACCGGTCGCGCAGTCCGTCACTTTGCAGGCCGGAAGCTATGACTTGGTCATTGTTGACGGCGGGGCGTTGAGCGAGTCGGCGGCGTGCTCTGTCGATCTGGTTTCAGGATTCTATTCCCTCGCGTGATTTTCATATGAAAAAGATTTCAATTCCCCATCAATCCGCCGTCGTCCGCTATCGGTTCCGCGTTCGCAATGAGGCGGGCGAGATCGTTCGTCGTGCATCGGCATGGCGGCGCAATCTCATCTTGGATCAAGGGCTCGATGGCATTGCCGTTCGCACTTGGGCCCATTCGTTTTCAAATGCCGCGATCGGGACAGGGACGACTCCGACAAAGCGCGATTCCGGGGCCGTGACGTTTAGCCGCGCGGCAACTACCGTTACCGCCTCCGCTGGTTTTTTTGAGGCGCAAGACGTGGGCCGTTTGTTGAAATGGGATAGCGGGGAAGAATCATATATTACCGCTTTTACTTCGGCGACGGAGGTGACGGTTGCAGATTCTGGCGTCGTCGCCGCTGCTGAGGGGACGGTGTGGTATGTGAACCAAATCGGGCTGACTTCGGAGGTGAAGCGCACGAGCAATTATTCCTCTGCTGGAGGTGCAAACGGCACGGTGTGGAGCGCGGGGACTGGTGAAGTTATCATGACTCGCACCTATCTTTTTTCGCCCGAGGCTGCGCCGATCGCTTATCGTGAAATTATTTGGTCTCACACTTCAAGTGTAGGGAATAATGCGTTCGGTCGCGATCTGTTTGGGGGGGCCGGTGTATCGCTGATTGCCGGGCAACAGTTGGAAGTCGAAATGGAACTTCGTATTGCGATGTCTCCGGTCGAGCCAACGCCGTGGGTTACGTCAATTGCCGGTTGGAGTGTGGACGGCGACGCGACGATTGAAACACTTGGCCTACTTGAGGTCGCGTCAAACGGAGGCCTTGACGGTTCTTCGTTTCAGTTGTCGGAAGCCTCAAATGCAAATTCCGTTGTGATTTCGACCGCGACGACGGCGTTGCGGGTTTCGAGCCTAAACGATCAATCCTTGACGGGTATCATTCAGGAAAAGGCCATGGGTCTTGAGGCTTATGTTCCCGGGTCTTTTTTTCGCGACAGATCGGTGACTCTGGGAGTTTCCGAGGCGAATTCGGCGGCCATCCGATCGATTGGAATTAGCAACGGTCTGGGCCGGGTCGGGTGGCGCGTGCTGCTCGATGTCGCAGAGACCAAGCTTTCAACGCATACCTTGCAGCTCACGTTCCGCGTTTCTTGGGGCCGCACCCTCGTAAATTAACCGCCCTGCCCTCCCCGTCATGACTACCGCCGAATTACAAGCCGCCTCCCTCGCCTATGCCGTGGCCATCACTCGCCGGGAACTCAATTTGCCACCGTCCGGCCCGCTCGACATCACGCAACGCGGTCCATATCTGCGCGCCCTCTCTGCGCGAATCCTTGCGGAGCCTGGGGTTTATTCCGCGCAAACTCTGGACAGTGCCCAGCGTTACATTGTGACCGGCGATCAAAAGCCGTTTGAGGGTCTATCGGCAGGCGAAGCTGTGAGCATCTTCACCGGGGAATTGGTCAACCAAGTCACCGACGCCGGGGAAGCCGTGGCCGGTGTAGGTCAAGGCGTGCTGACCACCGCGAAAATTGCCCGTTATTTTATCCCCGTTGGCCTCGCTGTCATCGTGGGCGCATGGGTGCTGCGCAAGGCCGGAATCATCAAATGACCGACATCATCAAAACCTCTCTAGGTATCGGTGGAACGGCGCTTGCAGCGACCACCGGCCAATTCCTCAGCGACCACGCTGCCACCGCCGCCGGTTGGGCAACGGCGGCATTTATGGTCGTTGCTCTCCTTGAAAAGCTCGGCGCGTTGCCGGGCCAGAAAAACCGCAAAACTAAATAATACCATGCCACGTCCCCGCGCTTTCAAATTCGCTCAAGCCGCCGCGGCCGATCAATCGCCAGCCGTTCCGGTGAAGAAAACTGCCAAGCGCCAGCCGGCCAAAAAGCCCAAGGCACCGGCAAAGAAAACCGCCAAGGCTCGCCGCTAAAATGGCGAAGCTCAAGCCGCTCAGGTTCCTGCCTCCGTATATTGATGGGGAGGTCAATCCCCTGCTATTGCCGGTGAGGAATCGGAGCGGTGTTTATGTGATCCGAGACAAGGCGACGAAGCGCGTTCAATACGTCGGCGAATCTCATTCTGGGCGGTTGCTCAAAACATTGCTCAGGCATTTTCAATTTTGGGCAGGGTTCACCGCTGGCGCGACGTTCAAACGTGATCGTGTTCAGGTTGCAATTAGGACGATGCCCCCCGGTTCAGCCGTCGCCGCTCAAGACAACCTGATTTGCAGGCTCAACCCCACACAGAACGAAATTCGCACGCGGTGCCCTTTAAATGATGATCCGTTTTAAGTCGCTTTTACTCGTCGTTGTGGCCCTCGCCGTTCTCGCAGGGTGCAGCAAGGTCCCGCGCTCGCTGAAACCGGCGATTGCGAGCGTTACGGCCGGGTCAACGGCCGTGCAGCAGTCGGGAGCCGCCGAAGTTCCGGCCCGTGCGGAAGTCAACGAGACCGTCCGCACGGTTCCTGTCCCGAAAGGCTCGGAAATTGTGACCGATGCCGACACGGGAAACCTTCGCGTGATCATCAGCGAGCCGACGCTTTTAACCGAGACGCGCCGAAACGAAGTTTCCGAAGCTCCGCAATCGTTCAAACCGGCCGCGCCTCCCTCGCCTTCTGACATCGCGAACGGGCGCGCTGTGTGGTTTTTTCGCATCGGCCTAGGGTTGGGTATCGCCTTGGCGGTGTTCGGCCTCGTGAGGGGCTGGGATTTCGTCATGTATGGCGGTGCCGCCGTTGCTGCCGGTTGTGGCCTCTCGCTATTTCTCCAACGCAATCCGCTGCTCGCTGGCTTAATCGGTGCCGGTGTCCTCGCCGCCGTCGTGGGGCCGATTCTCTGGCACTGGAAACTAAAGAGATTTCCCGACGTAAACGCGCCGGGTTAACCACAACCCACAACCCACACAAAGGAAGCGCGTCGGACTAAAACCCGGCGCGCTTTTTTGTGCCTTCGCGTGATCAATTCACGAAATAGACTTCTAGGATGATCTCGCCGCCCTGCCCTGCTGTCGCGCTGTCGACAATCGCAGTGTAAGCACCCGGTGCGAGGGTCAGCACGGCCACGGCATCGGCGCTTCCGGCATCGATCGCAAACGCTCCGACTGCTGCCATCGTCGCCGCATCGGCCGCGTTCCAGTCGTCATTGCTGGCGATCTCTTCTCCGGATTGAAACACACGCAAACGCGGGTTGGGCATGGCCGTCGTGATATTGAATTGAGCCAATCCCGGACCGATCGCACGAATCAACACGCGCCGGGGAATATCGCCTCCGACTACAAAACCCGGCTGTAAATTCTTCCCCGGTGCGATATCCGCGCGGGTCGAGATATTGAGCAAAGGCGCGTCCGCTGGCTCTGGTTCGGGCTCTGGCGTGTAAAACGAAATGGTCACTCCGTTGGTAAAACTCGTGAGATTATCGTCCGCTTCGATTTCGAGTGTCGTGCCGGCCCCGGGACCGGTAATCGAACCCGAAACGCGAAAGGTTCCAGCCGTAGTTTCGATCCGGTAGGTTCCGGGCGTAGAAATAATTAAATCCCCGGTGATTCGGATTGAATCGGCGCTGTAGGTTCCGGGGGTTGTAAGCGTTGCCGATCCAGTGACCCGAATTTCATCGTCGGTTCTACCGGGTGAGAAATCGAAATCGCCAACATATGAAACCGCGCAAAGGGGCAGCGTGGAGATAAGGAATAGAAGGAGTTTCATCGAAAGGTTTAACGAATCTTGAGGGCGCGGTATTTCATCAAATACCGCATTTCTTTTCCCGAGGTCTCGGTTTCATTGGTAAGTCGATTCAATTGGTTTTTTAGCGCTCGCAAAATGGCTAAGAAAACCGTGAGGGGATTCCGCCAATCTCGGTATTAAATTTCGGGGAAATGAAAGATTTAGATAACCGAAGCGGTTTTAGAATTTTGGGCTGATCACTCGACCGCTCGGAAAGGCTAAATCGCTGCGATTTTCTTAACCGGCCCGTTTTTTTTCGGTGGCTTCGATGCCTCCATAAGTTCGTCCGGTTTCGTCACGGGTGGGCATCCCTGTTCCCACCACCATTCAAAGATTGCGGCCGCGTAAGTGCCTTTCTTTTGGCCCAATGCGTCACCGCGCCGGATGATCTCAGCAACGATTTCTTTACGGGTATGCACCCCCAATGTTTCAGCGTCTTTAGCTTTGCCCACGGGGCAGTGTGACGAATCTCACCACCGGAAATGACAAAAAAGGTTTGAAAAGTTAGGATTCCTAAGACTCCTAGGAGTCAACCGGCCGCTCCGGTGAGTTGACCTCCTGGCTTGGTCTGACTCCCGGGGCGCGCCGCATCCCCAAGCCACCGATGAAAACTAACAGCGACCAATCCTCTTGGCGCTCCGTCGCCTGCCCCGACTTCTCCAGCGAACACTTGGCGCGGGCTTTTTTTGAGCGCTATCCCGTGAAAGCCAAAACGATCACCGCAATCGAAGTGCGTCCATGCGCTGTGACGGGTCAGTTCGATCTGATCGCCACCTGCGCGAACTGCGTGAAATTCACTTACCTCGCTAGCGGCGTGCATAGCTTCGAAGAGGCGGCCGACGCACTTGCTTCTGTTGTCCCTCTCCCCCCGGAAAATGAATAACTCTCCGCTCGTCGGACTTGAATCCCCTTTGACGCTGGCCTCTCCGGTCGAAGTGGTGACGACGATTCGAGGGCGTGAAGTGTGTTCCCGCTCAGACCGATTTTTTGAAGTTCTATCGCGTGTTGAGCGGTTCCGGGGGGAAGTCCTTTCCATAAAGATCAAGGGGGAGTTTTTGGAGGAATCGAGCGTAGATGCTCTCAACGTCTTTATTGGTTTCTTTGGGCTGCGTCGATGGCTCCGGGCCTATCAAGCGCAACCGCCGCCGACGTATTGGAAAAGTCCCCACGCGCTTCGTTTTCTGTGCGCATATCTGAACCTTCGAACCCGAGAGGCTTCCCATGCCGAGAAGTGAATCAATGAAGGTCGTCACGCGCGACGGCACGAAACAATTGATCGAATCTCAAGCGCTCGCGCTGGGGTTCCATACCGGGGAGGCACTGGCCTCCGTGTATTTGAAAGCACTGGCGGACGTTCCGCCGAACCGAATTTTCGAAGCGCTAGCCGCCGCTCGAAAAGTCGGTGGAGTAGAAATGCGGCCACCTGCTACCCCCCGGTGACATTCGCGCTTTCTGTTTATTGTGCGTTATGTTTTACAGACACCCTGAATACCAACATGTTACGGTATACGTCCAAATCCGCCGGCCCGGCGGCACTTATCCCGGTAAATCGGCGATAATTCATCGCACCCAAAAACGGCGCACGAACGCTAAACGCAAACCCGTATACTCAAACTTGCCGGGGGTTTCAGATGTCTAGCTACGAAGCCGAAGCTTTGAAGTGTCCCGACGTCGCACAGAAAGCGCACAAACTGGCGGAAACGCTCCGTGCGCTGGCTGACGCGACCGAACGCGGCGAATTCGCCGCGACCGTCAACGGACTGCACCTCGCATCCCGATCGGCCCGCGTTCTCCACGGGACGGCGCTAGAATGGCGTCGGCGGGACAATATCCGGCACGGCCGAATCAACGCAAAACCGCACCTGGGCGGACCGATCACGGAGCTACCTAGGATCAATACGGTGGTTTTGGCGGGGGGCGCCCCCCGCGTAGGGGTCGCCGAAGGCGAAAAGGCATAGCGTCATGAAGGTCCTGCGTAAATTCCGGCTCTGGTGCCTGTGCATGTGGAACGGCCACGAATGGGACTTCCTCGATGCGGATATTCGTCAAACGACGTGCCAATGCATGCGCTGCGGTCAGCTCCGCGTCATCCGCCACGACAAAACGAATGGGGGTTCGCTGTGGTAGAACTCATGCCCTACACGACTCCGAACTTTTGGACGGAGCGCAACGCGGCCGCGAAATGTCGGCAAATGAAGAAACGCGGCATGCCCGACCTCGACGGAGGTCGGTTTATTACCCTCACAGTCAATCGGGAGCTGTGTCCTGACGAAGGAGGGACTTGGCGACTGCTGGAACCACCGGAAGCGTATGAAATGGGGAAGGCTCGCCTTCGTCGTTTCATAGCTCGGCTCAGAAAGCGCTATAAGATCCGCCGTTGGTTCTGGAAAATGGAACTCCATCAACCGGACAACAACGGCCTCGTTTACGCTCACTGGCACTTCTGGTTCGACTACGGCGGGCATATCCCCGGCGAAGAAGTCACCAAAGCCTGGGGCCTCGGCCGTACCGACATTCGCCGGGTCCGTCGCAAGGAATGGACCTACCTCTTTAAATATATGTGCAAGCAAGCCGGGGACTTACCCGACTGGCTCACCTCCATGACGAAGGTCCGCCTATTTCAAACGTCCATGGGATTCTTTTCGGGCAACGATGCGCCACCAGAGGACACGCCGTCCCCCCGGCAGCTCGATGATATCGACGAAACAAAAAACGACTGTGCCCACGAAATGGATACAATCGGGGAGAGAATCGTCCGATGGACTCGGTGTGTCGTTGCCCGATCAACCTCTTCGGACGGCTCCCAAAGGCACAAACTTCTCGTGATGCAAACCTCACGGTGGGGCGACCTTTTGGCGGCGTTCGCTGAACTCCGTATCCGCTTAGGCATTACGCAAGCGGACTGTGAAATCAAAACCCAAAAAATAACAACAACATGGCTAACGCAACTTCCTCCCTGCCTCCAGGGGTATACGTGATCGGCAGAGCGGTCGGAGACTTCGAACTCCGTTCCTTCCAAACCAAAACCGGACGAACCATTCAAATCGTCGAGGGGCAAGTCCTTGCCGGAAAACAGTTCGTTAAGGTCGAACAAAGCCTGGAACCGGGGCAATCCCCCATCCTGCTCCAGGATAACGACGAAGTGATCGCCCCCGTGGTGCCTCACTACTCCGCGGACGGACTGCTCAAAGTTCAAGTGAAGCTCAAACGGTCTGAAATGGTCGGTTCATCGAAGTGAGCAAGCGGCGCGGGAGCGCGAAGCGCCCCGCGCCGCTTACCCTTGTTGAAAGATAATTTAACTGACTCCGATGACATCCCGAGAAAAAGCCCTGGAGGCGAGACTCCGGAGGAAGCTCACTGAACTGGCGGATCAAATCGCAGACGCCGAAGTAAAGGCGCTGCTCCCTCCTGCGACCTGCACGCAAGTGAAACTCTACGTCCAATGCCAACAGGACCGAATCAAAGCCCTCGAGCATGAAGTGACCTGTTACACCGCGGAATTGGACTACCTCCTCGAGCGGACGAAGCCCTCCGACCAATTGGAGCTTCTCACCCTGAACCAAGCCAACGGAACGCACGGCAAAACGCCCGAGCCAGCCACCGTCTAAACTTTTCGCGTCACCCTGACCGAAGAACCGGCAAAGCCGGATAACCCAACAAAAACAACAAAACTCATGGCAGATCTAGTTCCTCTCGTCGGTGCCGTGCTCGCCTTCGCTGTGACCATCTACGGAGCCGGATACTTAGCAGGTCACATCTGGTCGAGCTTCAAGACCGTCGCGGAACTGTGAGCCAAGGAAAGGAAAACAAATGGATATCTCCGCCATCACCACGGAACTCGGCGCCATCGCCACTGCGGGCCTTGCTGCCGGTGCAATCGCTGCCGTCGCGGGCGTAGGCCTCATGGCCTTCAAGTTCGGCGGCAAGTGGGCCGTGCGCGTCTTCAAGTCGTTCACGAGCTGATCAAACCAGGGGGGAGGTGTTCCCTCCCCCCTCTTTCTCCCCATGGAATTTACGATAGAACAACTACAATTTTGCCTGCTGCTCGTTTGGTTCATCCTCTGGCTTTTCCGGGCGGGAATCAAAGACGGGGGCAATCGAGGCTGAGATGAAATACTTCATCGTATTTGGAATGTTCATACTGTCGGCATTCACGGCATGGAGTGAAGACCTAGCCGTGGAAGGCAATTTCCAATTCTGGGTCTCTGCGAAGTGGGAATTTGTGCCTGGGAGTGACACGAGCCAGTTCTACATTCGTACCGTCAACCTCGCGGATCCAGAGGCCTCTAGTGCCCCATGGACTGGAAGTGTGAACGGAGACACCCTTGTCATCTCGGTTATTCATGACGATGGAACACCGGCGAGTTACGCGTCAAAGCTAGCGAACGTGCAATGGTTCACCGGAGACGGGGGGCTCCCGATCACGGTCGGGATTCTTGGACCGTTCGACGTATTGTCAGGAGAATCGCATTACATCGTGGAACGCGTCTACTCCACGGATAACGCAACTGTCCCGACCTACGTCAAAGGCGAAAGGATCCACCAACCGTTTCCGGTGGGAAGTAACCACCAAAACAAGACGGTTCGCCTATCGCTGCGCAATACTCGCGACGTTGCGGTGACGTATCGACTCATTCAGGACGGCAGCCCTGTCGGAGAAATAACGCTTCAGCCTGGTCAGGCTGTGATTCAGGAATTTGAAGTGCCTTCTTACGCCGTTGTGACGGTGGTCGAAGAAATTCCCGATCTGGAATACTCCGATGACCAATGGATGGTGGTGGACGGAGCACTGACCGAACTTGATACCGGGGTCGAAATTGACCCGGAATTAGTGCTGCCAGGGGACGAGCTGCCTGAACCGGTCGAAGTGCCACAAAGTGACAAAGCCCCCACGGCCACGACTCCGGAAGGAGTAACTCAAAACAACGATGCGCCTATTTGGTCACCCAATACGGACACCAAACCCAACGACGCACTAACGAACGCGACCTATAAAAGCGGCGTGGCCAATCTCGCCAAAAACCTCGTCTCCATACGGTCGGAAATCCAAAGCGGCAATTCGAACACCGTTAGTGCGATCAACTCACTCAAGGCAGCAATCGAAGGAGACGGAAGCGGGCCGGAAGACCCAACGGTTCCGGACGAAACAGATGTTGCGGATGAAGTAGGTTTGGAACTCGAACCCTCCGGCGTGCTCGCGATCGAGAACAAACTACCCGAACTCGTGAGCATTGAAGGCCTCGGCAGTGTGTCTGTATTCGCCTTTTCCCTACCCATGCAGAGCGGGCCTGACCTCGCTATCGATATCGATTTTTCGGACTACGAAACCGGTATTACCATATTCAAAGCCCTGGTGCGCGGTGCGCTCGCCATCTGGTTTTTCTTCATGTCTCTGCGCGCTATTCGCGAAGCGTTCGCGACCTGAACCATGCTCAACGTCCTTTATCAAATCGTTCGTTTTTTTACGGAAACGACGCCGGTCCTGAAAGCCGTTTTGGTCCTCGGCACTATCGCGCTCACAATTAGCGGATGGGTGAATTCCCTTTGGGAATCACTCTTTCAGCGCATTGACGCGCTCGTCGCGCCAGCCACTGCCGGCACCTTTGATGTGTCACCGCTTTCGCTGATCAATTACCTGTTCCCCCTGGACACGGTCCTCTCGATGATCGTGACCTATGCCGGACTGAGACTGACGTGCTCAGTGATCCGAGCCATCAAATCGTTCATTCCGACGATCTCATGAACGGGTTAATCGAAATCATCGCGGGAACCCTGGGCGGCGGCAAATCGATGTGCGCGGCCGAACGCGCCTACTGGCACCTGGAACGCGGCGCTTACTGCTTCACGAACGTCGAAATGTTTCCGGACAAAATCGAACAGCGCATGGCGGAACGCGGCTACAAATACGACCCGGAACGCCTTACGATTCTGGACGGAAAATCACTCCGCGACTTTCACCGTCAAATCTCCAGGGGAACCGCTGATTCGCAAGTCCTGGTCATGCTCGATGAAGCACACCTGGAATGGAATTCCCGCGACTACCAAAGTACGCGAAAAGATCCCCGCGACCGGGAAATGCTCACTTTCATAACGCTGTGCCGGAAACTCGATATCATCCTACTGTTCATCACCCAAAGTCCGGAAGACATCGATAAACAGCTTCGCAAAAAAGCGAACCTGCTCTGGATGTGCCGGAACTTCCGGCACTACAAAATTATGGGGCTGATCCCCTTCCCCATCCCTGTGTTTACCCGCGTGTGTTTCGACATCGCGGTCGGCAACGCGAAGCCGGTGAAACAGCACTCGGAAGTGTTTCTGCGTCCCTCCTGGGCCTGCGAACTCTACAACTCTGACGCGCTCCTGGGCGAAGCGGCCGATCAGTTCGCCAATATGAAAGTGGTATCGGCTTCGCCCCTGGAACGCATCCCCAAAAGGAAACGCGTCAAGAAACGGAAACCCTCAACCATCGGGTGGGCGGAAGGCCTGCTGATCGTCTCATCATGCGTTCTGTGCTTCGTGTAATCCTCTTCTGCTCCCTCGGCAGTGCGGTAGGTGTGCTGACTCGCTCCTGCATTTATGAAGGCCGTAACGAGCAAGTAACGGCGGTTCAGAGTGAATCTGAACAGACTCCGGATTTCACGGAAGAACCTGATCCCGTGAGCGTCACCCAAACCGAAATTCCCACGGCGAAAGCTCCGGAACTCTGGGTGCGTGGTTACATCGTCAAAGGCTCTCACGTGAACGTGCTCCTTTCGGACGGTCGCACGATCACGGAACGCGACGGCGAACTTGATGAAAACGGCAACGTGATCCGTCCGTTCCTGGAACGCGTGGAGCGCAATTTCGTGGAGCTTCGCGACCTCGGCCGCGTATGGCTAGGACCTCCCCGAAATCGCTCCGAGAAATCCCCTAATATGTTGGAATCAAACGAGCTAAGTCCTCAAAAAGGTGTCCCACCTACGCCCCTTTCGGAAATTTCCGGCTAAACCAGCTCGTTAAAAACGAGTGGTAAAACTTAACGATACTTGCATGCCGGCAATACACCGTCGGACCTACAAAATGAGCTTCGCACCTGGTGTGTGTATTGCTAAAACGCCAGCGAGCGCGCTGCGTCAGTGGCATCGCATGCATCTGTTAGGCGCAAATCCGGTCTCCCTGGCGGTAGACGGCCGAAACGTCACTGACAGGGCCCTTGATATGCTCCGAAGCTGGATAGCGGCCGGAGGGGCCTGGAATTGTTCCGCAATGGAGCCTGGGGACGGCGCGGCCGTCATTGACCAAGTGCTGGGCGGAATTGTGCCCCCGGTCGGATCTGGCTCGGCCGGCGCGGGCCGTTGGCTATCGAGAGCCGAATTGAACGACTTCCTGGCTAATCGAGGGAAGTTTGCCCAGGGCGAATTCTGGAGTCGGTGAGAACAGCTTACCTGGTCACGCAGTCGCGCTGACTCCGATGAATAATGCGGCGATAAACAGATACCAAATCAATGTGAAGAACGCTGGGAGAGTCAAAGATGTGACAAGCAGAATGACGCCTCCGGAGGTCCTGCCTTTGGTCATCGTAATGATACTCAAAACGACGCACGCCGTTGTCAGTGGTCCCGCGAGTAACCATCCGAACGGACCACCGATCAGAACTGCACCGACCGCGATTGCGAGACAGATGTATCCTGCATTGAGCGCTTGGTTCGCGGTTGTTTGGGGCTGTTTCTGTGTATTGGCACGTTTCCCGATCGGTGGAGGTCGTCTGTTGATATTCCCGCTGTTCATCGTAGTGCTAGTTAATGAGATTTCGGGGTTTTATTGAGACGGTAAAACGGCAATGGGACTTTATGTCTAATCAACTCTATCTCAGTTCGCAGTTACATTCAATAGAGGAATTAGCTGGAAAATACAGAATTAACTAGCTATCGAACCTTTTATGCCAAGATGCACAGCCCCCGTAGTCGGCCACCGAACAGCAAGTGGAAAAGCTAATTGCCCTGCGTGTGGTGGGCGATATGGCAGATACTATGGCGGGGGCAGTAGTTTTGGAGGATACTCTTCTCCTTCATCGTATATTCCATCGCCAAGTTACTCAGCGGACTCTGGCGGTTCTAGCAATTCAGGTTCAAGTACACGACCGAGATGGTCAAAAGCAGGCTCTTCCGTATCATATACCGCAGCGGAAATTCGCGCATTGGAGCCTTACCGTCGGAGTGTTGAACAACGCCCTGCTAAGCCCGACCGCAGGGACGTATTCCTGTGCCACGCGTGGGACGATAGACGACAATCCGCAAAGGAACTTCACGACAAGCTAGAGGCGCGAAAAATTTCGGTGTGGTTTAGTGAGAAAGATGTAGCTCTAGGCACGCCTCTCCTTCGTGAAATTGATAAGGGACTGGCGAACTCGCGAGTCGGGGTTGTTTTGGTAACACCTGCCCTGCTTAAACGCCTTGCGGGAGAGGGTATTGCAGACAAGGAACTGTCTGTCCTTCTTGCCCGTGACCTCCTTGTTCCTGTTGTGCACGATACAACTTACGGGGAACTTAGAGATGTAAGTCCCCTCCTCGGTTCTCGCACTGGACTCAGCACAGCAGACGGCGACACGATGGATGATGTCGCGGCCAAGATCGCTGAGTTGATAGCGCCTTGAGCTGTTTGCTTACAAAAGGTTCACAAAGAACCGTATTCGGCGGAGGGTGTTACTATGGCTAGGAACGAGATTTCTCAGCCAACGAGGAGAAGTCCGGCGGCCTAAACCTGTGCTACTGTTCTGATATTTTGATCAGAGCATTACGGGTCGCGTAGTCACCTAGTGCGCAAACAAAAATCCGGTCATCGGAATCGACGTATTCCTTGAGATGGTCCCTTAATAGCGATGTTTTCGTGTAGGTTACATCAAGATACCAAAGCGATTCCAAAACTCGCTTACCTCCCAGGCGTTCTAGCTCTTCCCAGAGTTTTTTGTAATCCTTGTTTTTGATGAGGTCGTAACTCGCAATATATTTGGGCATTGTATTGGGTGGGTTTCCTTGGTTATGGCCAGTCTTGGTCTTGGGAGGGGGAGGGGCTACGTAGATTTGAAAGGTTCAAACTGCAGCTATTTGTTCAGGTCTCGCGGCTCGACTACTTGCAGGAGGTCGTCCGGGGCCTCGCTTGAAATACTCCTGGGGAATAGACCCAAGCGCAGCCAAGGCGAATTCAGGTTTCAGCTTGGAGAGCCTTCCTACTGCGACGGCCGCAAATGCATTCGGGCTCATGTGATTTTCACGAGCAACGACTTCAAGTTCGTCGATGGCTTCCTGGTCGAGTGTGAGGAAAAACTTAGCCTTACTCATGGGTACAATGGTTGAAAATTGTTGACCGTGAGCAATCTAATGCGGTAATTCCCTGCCCGTCAGCTACTACGGAAACCCTGTTTATTGTGCGTTGTTAAATACGGAGTCGCGAGAGGGGTGGAAACCGGAATTACGATTGAATCGGTCGTTTCGGTCCCAATTTTCTGGATGGCATCCACGGGCTCTAAAATCGGGTCCGGGGCTCGAAACGCAAACCCGTTCCGAATGACTACGGAGCCTCAGATTTGAAAGTTCAAAACCGTGTCGTCTCCGGTGAAATAGAATAACGGATTTCAATTCACAGGATCTTTGCGTCCCTCGGCGTCTTTGCATCTCTGCGTTAAAACAGCACCTGCCCCATCGCCTAACGTGCCACCGGCTGGTTCCAGTCGCGGATCAACTCGCGCACGAAGCGGCCTGATGCGGTCAGGTCGTCGTCGGTCCAGCCGCCGGAGGTCGACGCGCCGGGCCGCACGATGGACGCGCCCTCCTCCTTGTCGGATACGGCCCAGTTGGCGTGGCTGAGGTTCCATTGCCGCATAAACTTCATCCATGCCGCGACGGATTCATGATCCACCTCACCGTCGCCATCGGCATTCACCGTGCCCCACTCCGTGACGAAAAGCGCGATATTGGCTTCGAGTGCCGTGATGGCGCGGGCGCGCAGATCGGCCTTATGGGTGCCGGCGTAGAAATGCAGCGTATAGGCGACGTTGGAATCGTCGAGCGGATCGGCGGCGGCCTCATCTACCCGTTGCGACCAGTTGGGCGTGCCCACGATAATGAGATTATCGGGATCGTGCGCCCGAATCGCGGCGATCACGGTTTCCGCGTAAGGTTTGATCGTTTCGGACCATGAAACCTGCAGGGGCTCATTGTAGATCTCATAGATGACGTGCGGATTACCGGCGTAAGTGCGGGCCATTTCCTCGAAGAACGCGACGGCAGCAGCGGTGTGCGCCTCGGCCCGGTGATCATGCCAATCGATGATCACGTAGATGTCTTGGTCGATGGCGGCTCTGATCAGGGCGTGGACTTTATCAAGATCGGGATCGGGCTGGCCATCTCGACCGACCCCCACGGCCGCGCGAACGAGATTCGCCTGCCAATCGGCCTTCAGCCATGCGACCGTGGACGGCTGGTAGAACTCGCCCTTCCATTGGCTCCAGAAAAAGCTCATGCCCGCCAAACTCACCGGTTCACCGTGTTTCCCCACAATCTGGTTTCCGGCCGTGCGCAGCCGACCATGAACACTGACCGCTCCCACTGACGAAGAAGCTTCAGGCGTTGGCGACGGCACCTTGGAGGTTGATTCGGCCACTGGGGAAGTCGAACACCCCGCCAAAAAGAGTGCAATGAATGCAGGCAAGAAAGACTTGGTCATATGCATCACCGACTGCACCGATCTCCCATCGGTTTGGCAACGAAGACAACCCAGTCGCGTGCTCCGTAAGCGTCCGTTCTACCGCGTATGCGGAAGGGGTTGACGCTCAGGCCGCGGGTTTCCAGTCGCGCGGGGTAAGTTTGGCGGCAGCGACTTGGTGATTGGTCATGCCGGGCAGGCGATGGAGCACGTCGTTGAGGTAAGCGAGAGGTTCGACGTTATGGCGGCGGCAGCATTCGAGGATGGTGTAGATGATCGCAGCGCGCTTGCCCGCACCGGGGTGCCCAATGAACAACCAGTTCTTGGCCCCGAGTTTGGTGGGGCGGATGGCTTGTTCGGTGAGGTTGTTGTCGATGCGCGTTTGCCCGTGCTGCACGTATGCGGTCAGCTTGCTCCACTGGGATCGGGCGTAACCGATGGCATCAGCGATGGCGGTTCTGGGCATGTGCGTGTCGATATCTTCGTCCAATGACTGCCTGATCTGTGCGAGGACTGGCACACTGCGTTCGGCCCGGATCTCCGCGACCTGCGCCACGCTCGCCTCGGCCGGCAATGACGCTTCGATCGCGTAGAGATCGCGGATGAGCACCAAGTAATGCGCCGCCCCGGATTCACCGGCTTGGTAGGCGTCGTAGAACCGTCGACGCGCGTGCGCCCAGCATCCGAGTTGCGTGATCTCGCGACCCTCGCTCACCCGGTCGTAGACTTGGTAGCCGTCGCTTTGCAGCAGACCGGTAAACTCGCACACGATGGCCTCGGCCGCGGCTTTACCCCGGCCCAGCGACCAATCAAAGCACAGGTCTCCTCCTGGATGTCCATAAACCCAGAGGTAACCGCGGCTACTTTGTCCTTTGCGATCCGGGTCAAGATAACGGATCGGCGTCTCATCGATCTGCAAGTAGTCGCCTCCGATCAATCCCTGCCGGATCGAGTGGTAGATGATTAACAGCCAGTTCTCGATGGCGTATCCGGTCCAGTCGCACAGGCGCTGACGCGGTAGCTTCACGCCGAAGCGTTGCTTGAAGCTTTTCTCCAATCGGTAGAGAGGAAGGTGGTCCACATATTTGGCCACCAAGAGGAACGCGATCAAACCGGCGGCGGGTAGTCCGCCCGGGATCACCCGGGCCGGTAGCGGCGCAATGAAGGGCGCCGCTGCGGCTTGCCCCTTGCGTTTAAACTTCGGTCGCACGATCCGGCGACGGATCACCTTCATCGGCTGGACATCGAGTTCTTCGGTCACTTCTTCACCGATGCGCTCGTAGGCCTCCGGTTCGGCCCGCACCTCCTCCGGGATGATTTCCTCGGTGATCGTCTCCAGGTCTTCGGGCAGTCGGGCCTGCGACTCCTCCGCCTGAGGTCGACGGCGGGCGTAGCCAATCACCTCCTTGGGCACCTCCTCCTGCTGCGCGCGTTCCCGCTCCATCTCGTCGAGAGCCAAGTTCAACTGCGCCTCGCTGACCTGCTCACCCCGCGACTGTCCGAACAGCTTGCGTTTCAGGGCCTCCAACTGGCGCTGCATGTAAGCCATCTCCGCATTGAGCGCCTTTAGCTCCGTGCCTAATACATGGTTTTCTTGCTCCAGTCGTTCGCATTCAAGACGCAGAACCTGCGCCTCATCATCCTCCTGAAGATCGGTTGGTGGATTAACTGTCGCCACTATACGGATACAGTATCCGGCCTCCCGCTATTGGCCAGCCAAAGTGCGCTTTAGACGTAACTTTTTCACGTCTCCACCCGCGATCAGCCACGCAAGTTCATCACGCGTCAGCCGCTCCTGACCGTCCGGACTTTCCGGCCACGCAAACCGCCGGTGATGCAGACGTCGCGTGCCGCACCAAACACCCGTCGCATCGACGACGAGGAACTTCAGCAGGCCTCTTGACCGGTTTGAAAACACGTAAAGCGCTTCCGGCTCCGGCCGGCCCACCAACGTCCGCAAGCTGTTCGCTCCTTTGCGCAAATCCACCACGCCACCATACACGTAAATCTGTTCCGCTTCGATTCGAGCCATCCCGCCACATTATCAGCCCGACCCTGCCCCGACTACCACGTGCCATAACGGACGCTTACCAACGTTCCGACGAGGAAGAAAGTTGACTTTCATGGGGTATGGCGACAGTCGCACGATTTGGGTGTTTATTGGTGGCCAGACCGAAAAATCAACTAACCTTGCAGGGAAATTGTTAAAACTTAGGGGAGGGCGAGCCTTCTAATAACACCGAAGTATATAATCAGACAATCCCGACCTTCCAGCTGCTTATTCGAAAAAGAATTTCATGATTGGGGCAGCCAAAAGGGGACTTTGCTTGACTCATGAGACAAATCGCCCGGTCGAGCCCGGCACGGTGTGCGTGTGTGGAGATTCCAAATGGAGCGGGAAGTTGGCCTTCATGGGGTAAAGTGACAGCTGAACACTTCGTGTTCTCTGCGGTGGCCAGACCGAAAAGGAAGCGAACTGCCGGAAGTTGATCCACCAGAGCAGGTTTGGCCAGCTCCAATTGGAATAGGTCGCGGCGGAGTATGGGATGAGCACGCTCCCCCACCCGCTCACCGGTTACTGGTGCTGATGCTTCGCTCGGCGGCTAGACCGTGCGCTTATCTTGCAGCAGGTGCTCGCAGATTCTCGGGATGGCGTCGCCGCGGGCGTCTTCCAGGACGTAGTGGCCGGCGTCTTCTAGATACATGGTCTTGGCCTGAGGCAGTCTCGTCTCCCACTCCTTGAAGAACTGGTCGTTGAAGCAGAAATCTCGGCCGCCCCAGAGGATCAGGACGTCGCGATCACGGAATTTGGCGATGCCGTCCTCCACGATTTGCAGCGTTGGCCACGTCGGGTGGCTGGGGCGCATCGGGATGTCCTGCACAAAGGCACTCACCGCCACGCGGTTGGCCCAACTGTCATAGGGATACAGGTAACCGCGGTTCTCGTCGTTGCTGAGCGCGCGGCGGCTCATGGCCATCCAGGTCGCAGGCCACGCAAAGGCGTTCACGCCGCGCACCAGCGCGGGGCCCACTCCGCCGAATTTGCACAGGGCAATGCGGCGCGGGAGGTGGATCGAGGTGAAGGCCGCCGTGTTGAGAATCGTGATACGGCCAATGAGGTCCGGGCGGCGCTGGGCAAAGCCGAAACCGATGGCGCCCCCCCAGTCGTGCACGACGAGATCGACTTTGGTGAGTCCCAGTGACTCGACGAGCGCCGCAATGTCGTCGATGCGGGTGGCGAGCGTGTAGGCATAGTTTTCCGGCTTTTCCGAAAGTCCCATGCCGATGTGATCGGGCACAATACAGCGTTTCTTCGGCGCGATGGCTTTGACCAGATCGCGGTAGTAAAACGACCAGGTGGGATTGCCGTGGAGCATGAGCACGGCTTCGGTGCCCTCCCCTTCGTCGACATAACTCATGCCCGCCCCGCTGGGCGTGGTGAAGCGTTGTGGTGTGAACGGGTAAAGTTCGCGCAGCCAGGCCGGGAGATGGTTCATGCGAGGGACAACGCTGTTTTCACAGGAGGAAACGGAGGTAAACGGAGCCAACAGGCTGCGGATGCGACGCGTTGATTTTTACAGAAGGGAACGAAGGGAAACAAAGCCACTAGGATGTTGGTGTTTAAGGCCGGGACCCCCCGGAGCGGAAAGCCCGAACTTGGATTCCAGTTACTACGTCTTAAATTCATCAATCGGTGTGCTCTGCGGTTGGTTTTCGTGCCTCTACGTCTTCGTTCTCTTCGTTGCCTTCTGTAAAACAAATCAGTGAGTCGGCCAAAGTAAGTCACCATGCGAGGGATAGAACTGTTTTCACAGAAGGAAACGAAGAGAACAATGCCACCTCACTGCTGGCCCAGCCTATTCCCTCAACTTCGTGACCTCTGTGCCCTCTGTGTCAAAAAATACCTGCCTCTCAGCCTTCGTTCTCTTCGTTGCCTTCTGTAATATCAAGCAGCCTGCGGATCAGTCGCTACCATTCGAGGCCGAGCATTAGGCAATTGAGGCCGCTGCCAATTCCCAACAGGGCGACGCGATCGCCCTTTTCCAGCACGTTTTGATCCGCTGCCGTGGCTAACGTGACCGGGAGCGCGACCGAGCCGGTGTTACCTAACGTCTCGAAGGTCGAAAAGTCTCTGGTCAGATCGAGATTGAGCGCTTCGTAGAGTTTGCGTCGGTGGGTGCTGCCAACTTGGTGGCAGATGAAGCGATCAAAGCTTTCCCGGTCGCCGCCGACTTCGGTGCAGAACTCGGTCCAGGTTTCTTGCGCGAGTTGGATGCCCGCCACGAGTAGGGCTTCGGAATCGGTTTGCATGGCGAGCGAATCTGCCCCGTGGGTGTCGCCTTGGCAAAGTTCGCTGTGCACCGTTGCCGCTCGCGCCGTGCCGCCGAGCAGGCGGTGCCCGTGCGGCGCGAGGGAGTCGTGACAGAGCACGGCCGCGACCGCGCCGGAACCGATGGTGAGGTTGGCGAAATACGGTTTGATCTCCTGCCGGCTCAGCGGCTTGTCCAGCAACGTCCGCAAGGTGTGTTCGACGAGTGGGCCGCCGTTTTCGCCCGAGACGACGAGGGCGCATTCGATCTGACCGGATTCGATCATGCTGGCCGCAACGGTCATCGCGTTGAGAAAGCCGAGGCAGGCATTGGATACGTCGAAGATCTGCGCGCTGGCGGGCAGGCCGATCTTGCGATGGGCAAACGACGCCGTGGCGGGTTCGAGCATGTCGCGCGATACCGCGCAGTGCATGAACAATTGCACGCGATCGGCGGACAGCGCCGATTTCGCGAGCACTGCCCTCCCCGCCGCCGCGCTGGCGTCGGACGGCCGCGTGCCCATCGGCCAGACACGGCGCTCTTTGATGCCGGTCATGAGTTCGAGGCGTCCTTCGGGCAGTTTCAGCCGTTCGTAGAGCGGCGCGAGGCGTTGCTCGATGCCCGCCGACGTCAGCGCCTCGTCGGGCAACGCGACGGCAATGGATTCTATGACGGTATGGGCAAAACGCATTTAAGCAGGCTGATTTTTACAGGAGGGAACGGAGGGAAACGGAGCGCAGGGTGAACTGGTTTTTACAAAAGGAAACGAAGAGAACTAAGGCGGTGAGGCAGGTGTTTGATCGGGCCTGAGATGGTGAGACACGGTCGTCTCTTATTTGGTGGGTTATGGGTTTAGTTGCGGGTTAGGCAATCGGGTTGTGCATTGCCCCCCATGGGGGGCAAGATTTTTGCCTCCGCCTGCATCGGGCTCAGGTAGCCCAGAGAGGCGTGTTTGCGGAATCGGTTGTAGAAGACTTCGATGTAGTTGAAGACGTTGGCGCGGACTTGGGCTTCGTTGGCAAAGACGTGGTCGCGCACTGCGGCCGTTTTGTAGCGACCAAAGAAGGACTCCATCGCGGCATTGTCGTAGCAGTTGCCCTTGGCGCTCATGCTCGGGTGCATTTTCAGCTTGGCCAGCAGGCGTTGGTAGCGATCCGCGGCGTAGGTGCTGCCCCGGTCGCTGTGATGCACGATGCCGGCGCGGACTTCGCCGCGGGTTTGCACGGCGTTTTCCAACGCGGTGCAGACCAGGGCGGTGTCGTTGCGATCGGAGACGCTCCAGCCGACGATGCGTCGGGTGCATAGATCCATCACCGTCGCCAGATAACACCAGCTCTCGTCCGTGCGCAGATAGGTGGTGTCGGCCACCCAGATCTGATCGCGATGCTCCGGTTTCCCCAACTGCTTGAGTAAGTTGGGATGGTAGCCAAACAGATGCTCGCTGTCGGTGCCCATCGGCTTGAACCGGGCATGGGAGCGGCCGACCAACTCCAACTCGTGCATCAGGCGCAGGGTGCGATCACGGCCACAGTCCACGCCCTGCTCACGCAGATGTTGGTGGACCGGCCGGTAACCGTAGGGGCCGCAAGCCCGACGCACGACTTGCTCGATCACTGGCTTGATCGCTTCGTCCTGCTCTCGGCGGACCGAGGGTCTGGCCTCGATCCAGCGGTAGTATCCGCTGCGCGAGACGCCGAGCGCTTCGCCCATCTCGGCCACGTCATACCTGTGCTGATGTTTTCGCATGAACACGAAGCGGCTCACTCGTCCTTGGCGAAGTAGCTCACCGTTTTTTTTAGGATCTCATTGATCCGCTTTTCTTTCGCCAGTTGCTTGCGCAGCTGGTCGATCTCGGCGGCCAACTGGGTCGGGCTCGACTTCGCGTGCGGCGGACTCGCCGCATCCATCTCGGCCAGTTGCTCGCGTTTCCAGCGGTAAAGCAGACTCGGGTTCACATCCAACTTCCGGGAGACCTCCGGGGCACTCAGCCCGTCCATGATCATCAGCCTGGCGGCTTCGCGCTTAAACTCGGCGCTGTGTCGGTTTCGTTTCACTTTAGGTTTCTCTTTCTAAGAGATTCCCGTGTCCATTTTTCTCAGGCCCGATCACCTTCTGTAGAAAAGATCCGGTGCCGAAGATGCATGGTGCTGGCTCTGTTCTTCTCTGTTTTCTCCTGTTAAAAATTCATTTCGGGGGCGGCCCGATTTCCGGGCGCATCGCGAGGCGGACGATTTCGGCGTCGAAGAAATTGCTGCCTAGGCCGGCGTCGACGACGAGCGTGGCGCCGTTGTGGCCGCTGCTTCGTTCGCTGAGCAAATACACGACGGAGTTGGCGACTTCTTGGGTGGCGAGGTTCTGTTTCCGGAAGGTCAGTTTCTCGGCATACAGGTAGCTTTCCAGATACCCGGGAATGCCGGCCGACGCGCTGGTCTTGAGCGGGCCGGAACCGATGACGTTGAAGCGCACGCCAGGCGTCGGGTTGAAGGACTTGGCGAGGAAACGCGTGGCCGATTCGAGGGCGGCTTTGATGGGGCCCATGTAACCGTAGTTGTCGGGCGTGACGGTGAGTGACGAGATGCCGATCGTGACTACCGATGCGCCGGGCGCGAAGTGCGGTTTGAAGGCGTTGGCGAGCTCGACGAGGGAGAACGCGGAGATCGCAGTCGCCTGCAGAAAGTCGGCACGTTTCGTTTCTTCGAACGGTTTGAAACCCTCGCTGTAGTTGGCGAACGCGATCGAGTGCACGAGACCGTGAATCGGGCCGTGACCGGCCGCGATGATCTCGGCGGCGAGACGCTGGGACGCGCCCTCTTCCTCGACGTCGCAGATGAACGTCGGCTTATCGGCGAGAAGCTTCGTCAGCGACGCCTTGCGGGCTGCGGAGCGCACGCTGTAGACGACCTTGGCGCCCTGCTCTTCCAGCGTTTTCGCGGTGAGCCACGCGACGCTTTTGCGGTTGGCGACGCCGACGACGACGATGGTCTTGCCGGTCAAATTGAGGAAGTCAGGCATGCGTGGGCGGTGGAGTTGTTTTTACAGAAGGCAACGAAGAGAACGAAGGCGGAGTGACAGGTGTGTTTTTAACACAGAGAGCACGGAGGGTTCACAGAGGTCACGGAGTTAAGGGGATGAGAAATGATTGCGATCCGCCAGCGGTGGGTTGGCTTTGAGTAACTCAAATCGCGTCCCTTTGTCGAGTCGGGCATAAAGCCCTACCCACAAGTAAGTTACCCTCCACAATGTGGGTCGGGCTTTACGCCCGACATTCTGCGTTGCGGTAAAAAATGCTGCGGCGGGCGGGCTCAGTTTTTCTCTGTTACCTCCTGTGAAAGAAAACGTCGTGCTTATTTGGATTCGGGCGTCTTCCAAGCGACGGCGTAGTTGACCGAAAGCACGCGAGTGCCGTCGCTCTTTTTGACCAGTCCCGACATCATCGTGAAGCCGCCCATGGCTTCTTTCTTCGTGACTTCGATGAGGACTTCGTCGCCGGGAAACACAGGGTTGCGAAAGCGCACGTCGCTGATCTTCGCGAGCAGTGGCACGCCCTCTCCCGGCGCGGCTCCGGCGGCTTGGGCTTGCAACGACATGAAGGCGGCACCGGCTTGGAAGACGGCCTCGCATAGGAGGACGCCAGGGGTGATCGGGGATTCCGGGTAGTGGCCCTGATAAAAGTCTTCGTCGGCGCGCCATTTGCGGCGGGCGGTCAGCGCGGTGTCGTTGTGCTCGACCACTTCGTCGATGAACAAAAACGGCGGGCGATGCGGAATGAGATCAGTGATGGAGAGAGACATGAAAGGAAAAGGTGGTATTTGGGATGGCCCACTAAATCACACTAAAAGACACGAAACAGTCAGCTTGGTGAATTGCCCACGGAACACACGGAACGTGTCGAAAAGCTTCCGTGTATTCTGTATTTTACGTGGGCCGACCGTATCATACATCAAGTTTTAGTGTGCTTTCGTGTGATTTAGTGGGCCAAAAATAGATTATTTGGCGGCGGTTTCGGTGGCGGCCTTTTGCTTCAGGGCGAAGAGGGCTTTGTCGATTTTGTTGGAGGTGATGACGCCGTAGTTGATGGTGCCGAGCCAGCCCGACATGATGATGCCGACCGATCCGGCGTGGTAGAGCCCGGGGAGTTCGGTGGACAAATCCATCGAGACTTTGAGGCCTTCGAATTTGGTGCCAAAGGATGTGCCCGCCATGTGCGTGGTGTAACGCTCGATGGTGCGCGGCGTGGCGGCTTCCATCCAATCGATCTTGCCGCGCACGTCGGGGATGTAGCGTTCGAGCGAGACGAGCGCTTCCTCGATGAGGCGCTGCTTGTGGGTCTCGTAGTCTTCGGGTGAGAGGTCGTTCCAATCCGGATACTTGCCGTTGAGCGAGGCCACCACGGTGTAGCGATCCTTGCCGGGGCGGGTTTCCGGATAGTAAACCGAAAACGTGCGGCTGGTAGTGTGGAAATCGACGAGTTCAGTGCTGCTGTATTCGGGCGCGTCGGACGTGAAAACCAAGTCGCCGATGTGCGGAATGGATTCCCCTTTGCGGATGCCGAAATACACCTGACACGAACTGGTGTTGATGCGCACGGCTTCGGCGGCGGCGGCGAATTCGGGCGAGAAATTGTCGGCGCCCGCAAGGCGGAAGACGGTGTTCTTGATGTTGGCGTTGGAGAGCACGGCCTTGGCGCGGATGTGGCGACCGTTGCCTGCGACGACTCCGGCGACGACTTTTTGGCCGTCGCGTTCTTCGATGATGAGTTTTTCGACGAGCACGTGTTTGCGGCACTCGACGCCGTTGTCTTTGAGGACCGTGACCATCTTCTTGATGAGCAGGTCGGAGCCGCCTTGGAAGGTGTAGACGCCCGCGCCCATGAAATTGGAAAACACGATGCCGTAGGTGATCGCGGGGTCTTCGGGCGTGGAGCCGTTGGCGTAGGTGATGGGCTCCATCAGGAGGCGATGCACGTCGGGACGGCCCGGGAAGAAGCGCTCAAACATCTCGCCGGTCGTCTCGGTATTGTCGTCGTAGAAATTCATCGACCGCAGGTGCGTGTAGAACGCCTCGACGGTGTCGCGCTCGACTTTGAACTGCTCGACGAGCACGCGGGTGTAATCCTCGCGGGTGAAGTCGGTCCAGACATCCATCTGGGGATTCACGAAGCGCACATCCTTGAGTTGCACGATCGAGTCGGCGATCTCTTGGGACCAGTATTTGCGGCAGGATTTTTTCATCCCCACGGGAAATCCGTGCAGGGAAATATCGAAGATATGTCCGCCTTTGCGCGTGAACCACGTGGCGAGTCCGCCGTATTGATAGTGGTGTTCGAGCAGCAGCACCTTGTGACCGGCCTTCGCGAGGCAATTTGCCCCGGTCAAGCCGCCCAAGCCGCTGCCAATGACGATAACGTCATACTCATCGTCGACACCTTTTAGCCAGTCGTAAGCCATGAAGCGGATGAGTGAAGACTGCCGGGAAGTGAGCGCAACCTTGGTTTTTCAGGGTTATTTCAACCCCGAATGTTGGAGCGGTGAGGCAAAACTTTTTTTAACCACAGATGGACTCAGATGGCTTCGCTACCGCTACGCGACGTGTTCACAAGACAGGGCTTCATCCAGAATCTGGATCTGTGTTAATCTGTGTCCATCTGTGGTTAAACCAACCCTCACCCTACCCGCGCAGGACGTGGTAGTTGGCCATCGATATGCCGCTGAGCATGGCGCCGATGATGCCGAGGAAGCCTTGGTCCGTGCCGCAGAGGTAGACATTGCTCAGGTTGGTGCGGCCTTGGCGATGTTTGAGGGGCGAACCGTAGATGGCCCCACCGAAGTGGCCCGTGAATTTCTCGACCGTGCGCGGCGTGAACATGTCGGTGGCGATCGCGGCGCCGGTGAGATCGGCGTCGCTCACCGTCGGCAGGAATCGCCGGGCGCTGCGTTGGATGGTCTCATACCATTGCGCCTTGGCCGCGAGGTAGTCGTCTGCGGGTAAGGCCGACCAGGCCGTGTAGTTGGCCAGGCAGGTGCAGCGAAATACACCTTCGGGGAGCTCGCGACCGTCTTCGTAAGCGAAATTGTTGGGGAAACAAATCACGCCGCTGCGCGGGTCGACTTGGTCGGTAGCGGCGGCGTAGTCGAACCGCGCGGAGTCGTTGAAAAACACAATCGTGTCGTCGCCCCACCCCAGCGCCGCCGGTTGGCGATCGAGGATGGTGATCGTCTCGACAAAGGAGAGTGCGCCGACCGGCAGGCGCGCGGCGGGGGTGTCAGTCGGCGAGACGATGAGGCGCTCGGTCTCGGGGGCGCCGATGGACGAAATGATGTGGTCGGCCGTGATGACTTCGCCGGTGTCGAGTTCCAGAGCGGAGGCTCGTGTGCCGTCGTTTACGATGCGGGTGATGCCGCACTTCATGCGGCGTTCGCCGCCGGACGCACGATACTTGTCGGCCAGGACGCGCAGGATGACCCGCACGCCGTCGAACGGCCGCGCGAAGCCTTCGAGGAAGAGGGCTTTGAACATGATGACGAACTGGCCAAACTCCATGTCGTGCTCTTGGGCGCTGCCGTAATACATGACCGGGCAAAACAGCATGTCTTCCAGCAACGGATCGGTGACGTGACGGCGCACGACAGCGCGAGCGGACTCCGGTTGCGCGTCGAGCCCGACATCGTCGTAGGTGCGGATCAGCGCCACGAGCTGGCGGAAGCCGTCAATCTGGGTCGGAAACGCCGCCGCCACTTCGCTTTCGAACACCTCGAAGTCGTTGGTGAACGTGAGCGACGTTTCGCCGTTGGGACCGAAGGCCACCCGGGAACGCTTTTGTTCGCTGAGCTGAAATTCGTCACGGCTGATGCGCAGCTGGCGTAGCAGCTTGGTGAGCGGCGTGCCTTTGACGCCCGGCCGCACGAAATTGGTCAGAGCGTGCAGGCCCACATCGAACTTGCGTCCCTGCTGACTGTAGAAGCTGTTGAGCCCACCGATGGCATTGTGACGCTCGAAGACGCAGACCTGCTTACCAAAGTGCGCGAGACGGATACCGGCCGCCAAGCCGGACATGCCGGCTCCGATAATGACGACGTCGTAGTGCGTGGATGAGTTCAACCGGCGGATGAAATGAAGTTCGGGGGAACAGGCCAAAAGAAAACCGAGTCCCCGGAGGACTCGGTTGTAAGATCGGCGGAAACCGAAGGGGGACTTACTTGCCCAGGGCCTCGAATTTCGGGGTGAGGTATTCCGCGCAGCTGTCGAGGGACGCGAGCTCCGGGTAATCGGCTTCGGGCACCTCGATGTTATGGCGCTTGCGCAATTCCATCACGATATCGAGGAAGTCCATCGAATCGAGTTCGAGTTGATCGCGCAGTTTCACCTCGGGCTTAACGTTGCTAAGTTCTTCGTCGGGAGCAACATCGGCGATAATGTCGAGCACTGCCTGCTTGGTTTCTTCTTTGGTCATTTGGCGTAAAAGGACAACCCTAGGCGGTAAACCGCTTCACGATCAACGTGGAATTTATGCCCAGCATACCGAATGAATTGTTTAGAATCGCATCCACCTTGGCGGCTTTGACCGGTTTATTGAGCACGAGACCCGGCAGCGCGCATTGCGGGTCGAGGTTATCGACGTTGATGGTCGGGTGCACGGTGAGGTCCTCAAATGACGGCAGATTGCCCGCCAATTCGAGGGCGCCGGCCGCGCCCATGGCGTGTCCGATAAAGCTCTTGGTATTGTTGATGTGGGTATCGGGGCAGCCCTCGCCGAAGACCTCGCGCAGGGCGCCGCACTCTTGAATGTCGCCCTGGGGCGTGGCGGTGGCGTGCGTATTGACGATGTGGATATCCGAGGCCTTGAGGCCGGCGGACTTGAGCGCCTTGCGCACGCACTCGGCCTGGCGGGTGGGATTGGGCAGCACGTAGTCGCTGGCGTCGCTGTTGACGCAGTAGCCGCCGATCTCGCCGTAAATTTTGGCGCCGCGCTTCTGGGCGTCCTCGAGGCGTTCGAGCGTGTAGAGCGCCCCACCCTCGGCGATCACGATGCCGTTGCGGTCCTTGTCGAACGGACGGGAGGCCTTGGCGGGGTGCTTGTGCGTGGCGAGCGCGCCTTGGGATTTGAAGCCGGCGTAGATGCCAAAGGTGTGGATGCTCTCGCTCACGCCACCGCAAATCGCGAAATCGACCTCGCCCAAGCGGAGCATCTGCGCGGCGTGAATCAGGCCGAGATTGCCGGCGGCACAGGCAGCGCCGATGGCGTAGGCCGGACCGGTGATGCCCATGTTAAGAGAAATCTCGCCGGCCGGGTTGTTGGCGACGGTGCGGGGATTGTGGTAGTGCGACCAATACTTGGTATCGTAGTCGAACTTCGAGATGGCGTAGATTTCGTTCTCGGTCTCGACGTTGCCGTGCTCGGTCGTGCCGATGTAGATGCCAATGCGGTCCTTGTCGAAGGCGTCAAAATCGACCTGGCTGTCAGCGACGGCTTCGCGGGCGCAGTAGATCGAAATGGAGCCGGCCCGGGTGCCTACGCGCACGGCTTTGCGCTTTTGGTATTTGAGCGGATCGAAGTCGCAGACGCCGGCCAGGGACTGGCCCATGTAGCGGACGTCGAATTTTTGCACGCCCGACACACCATCGAGCAGATTTTGGCGGTATTCGGACAACGTGTTGCCGTTCGGGGCCGTGAGTCCGATACCCGTGATGACGATGCGCGGTGGTTGATACGACATGCTCAAAAGAAAAACCGCTAGCCAAGCAGGCCGATAACGCAATACAAGCCTCCGTAATGAATGTCCTCGTCGTCGGTGGAGCAGGTTATATCGGAAGTCATTGCGTTCGGCAGCTCGTGGAAGCGGGTCACCGGCCGGTCGTGTTGGACAGTTTGGTGTTCGGGCACCGGGGGGCGGTCTCTCCCGAAATCCCGTTTTATGAGGGAGATTTGGGCGATCCGGCTGTGGTCGGCCCCATTCTGGAGGACGAAAAGATCGATTTGGTCATGCATTTCGCCGCGTTTGCCTACGTGGGCGAATCCGTGACCGATCCGTTGAAATATTATTTCAACAACGTCGTCGCCACTCTGCGGCTGCTCGAGACCATGTTGGAGAAAAAGGTGATGCGCTTCGTTTTCTCGTCGACCTGCGCGACCTTTGGCATTCCCGAACGCATGCCGATCACGGAGGATGTGTCGCAGTTACCGATCAATCCTTATGGGCAGACCAAGCTCGACATTGAGAATGCGCTGAAGGCGATCGCGCACGCTCACGGCATGAGTTTCGCGGCTTTCCGCTATTTTAACGCGGCCGGTGCCGCCGAAGATGCGAACATTGGTGAAGCGCATGATCCGGAGACGCATTTGATTCCGTTGGCCATCGACGCCGCCACCGGGCGGCGCCCCGCTCTCAAGGTATTCGGGAACGATTACCCTACCCCGGACGGCACCTGTCTGCGCGACTACGTGCACGTCGACGACCTGAGCCGCGCCCACATTGCCGTTTTTGACAAATTGGCCGAGCCCGGCACGGGATTGTTCTACAACCTCGGCACGGGCACACCGACGTCGGTGCTGGAAGTGATTCAAGCGGTCGAAAAAGTTTCGGGCATGAAAGTGCCGCACGAATACGCGCCCCGACGCGCCGGCGACCCGCCCGCGCTCTACGCCGATTCGACGAAGGCCAAGACCGAGCTGAATTGGGAAGTGAAATACCCGACCATCGAGCCTATCGTGGCGACCGCGTGGGCGTGGCACAAAACACACGCCGTCGGTTACGACGATTGAACGGGGAGGAAAAGGTAGGGCGGGTTCGCCGAGCGCGCCGTGGTGGAGTGGTGGTGTCGCGATGCTGGGTGGACGTGTGCAGGCGTTTTACGGCGAAACCGCCCTACCTCGTCGATGGTGATAGTGCTCACCTACGTGATGAATTTGGTCGCTGGTGCGGCGAAGCAGATGCTATCGCGAGCGAGCTCGCTCCTATGTGGGGATTCGTGTCGGTGTGCGCGGGCCGAACGAGGTTCATGGATCGGCGTAGGCTGCCCGCTTGCGGGCGCTTTTGACGGATGCGCGGTCAGCCGGTTGGCGCGAGCGAGCTCGCGGCCTACACAGTTCGGAGCGGATCCGGCGGTAAAGGTAGAGCGTGCTCGCCGAGCGCGCCTTGGCAGTGTGGTGGAGTTGCAATGCTGGGTGGATGTGGGCGGCGGGCGGTTTACGGCGAAACCGCCCTACCTTCACGAAGAGCGTGATATCGTTGTCCGGTGGATCGTAGTCACACCTGTTGAGAGGCAGGTGCTATCGCGAGCGAGCTCGCTCCTACGTTGAGGTTCGTGTCGGTGTGCGCGGGGATGGATCGGTGTAGGCCGTCCGCTTGCGGGCGCTTTTGACGGATGCGCGGTCAGCCGGTGAGCGCGAGCGAGCTCGCGGCCTACGTGGTATCGAACGGGGCGGTGATGGTAGGGCGTGCTCGCCGAGCGCGCTGTTTCGCTGTGTCGGCCGCTGTCCCGTCCCCATGGACTCCGTCGGTTAAACCGCCCTCCCCTTCGTGAACTAGGAGACGGGGTCGTCCTTTAGGCCGAAGGCGTCGATGCGTTTGCGCAGCGTCGTGCGGGTCATACCCAGTCGCTCCGCGGCTTTGGCTTGGTTGCCGTCGAGGGCTGCGAGGACGCGGGTGACCATCTCGCGCTCCAACCGGCTGAGAATGGGTTCCTCGTCGGCCGCCAATGCCGTGTGCAAATAGTCCAGGGCGCCGGCGACCGACATCGTGGCGGGGGCACCGCCGCCGGTTTCGGTCGCGGGCTCGCTGCCGGCCAGAATCGGGGCGGCCGAATCCATGGCGGGACTGGCTTCGAAGGGCGAAATCGTGCCGACGGCCGAACGGATTTCGCTCGGGAGATCCTTGGGCAAGATCGCGTCGCCTTGCGCGATGACCGCGCTGCGATAAATCACGTTTTCCAGTTCGCGGACGTTGCCGTGCCAGCGGTAGCGCGTGAGCACATCGATGGCCTCGGGCGACACTTTGGAGACGCGCGTTTTGCGGGATTTGACGAGATTCTGGAGGCAGAAATCGATGATCTGGGGAATGTCGTCCGCCCGCTCGCGCAGCGGTGGCATCTTGATGCGCACGACGTTGAGGCGGTAGTAAAGGTCTTCGCGGAACTCTTTGGCCGGGACCATTTCCTCCAAGTTTTTGTTGGTCGCGGCGATGATGCGGACGTCGACCTTGATCGTTTCGGTGCCACCCACGCGCTGGATCTCGCCCTGCTGGAGCACGCGCAGAATCTTGGTCTGCGTCGCGAGCGCCATGTCGCCGATTTCATCGAGGAAAATGGTGCCGCCGTCACAGAGCTCGAACTTGCCGATGCGTTGTCCGGTGGCGCCGGTGAACGAACCTTTTTCGTGACCGAAGAGCTCGCTCTCGATGAGGTTGTCGGGGATCGCGGCGCAATTGACCGCGATGAACGGTTTGGAGGAACGGTGGCTGTGCTTCCAGATCGAGCGCGCCACGAGTTCCTTGCCGGTGCCGCTCTCGCCGGTGATCATGACGGTCACATCGCTGGCGGTGACTTGGCCGATGATTTTGAAGACCTCCTGCATCGGGGCGGAGGAACCGACGATGCCCTCCTTGTAATCCTCGCTGTTAATGGTCGGTTTGTAGTCGCCGACCGCCTTCATCTCGCGATTGGCCTGCAGGGCGGTTTCGGCCAGAGACAGCACCTTGGCCGGGTCGAACGGCTTCATGATATAATCGAACGCCCCAAACTTCATGGCTTCGATGGCGGTTTGGGCGGTGCCAAACGCAGTCATGAGCACGACCAATTGCTTGGGGTTGGTGGAGCGGATGTGTTGCAGCGTTTCGATGCCGCTCATGCCGCCC
This sequence comes from Synoicihabitans lomoniglobus, assembly GCF_029023725.1. Classification (GTDB taxonomy): domain Bacteria; phylum Verrucomicrobiota; class Verrucomicrobiia; order Opitutales; family Opitutaceae; genus Actomonas; species Actomonas lomonigloba. The sequence goes on along the minus strand of NZ_CP119075.1, from coordinate 2,078,959 downwards.
ATGCGGATGTCCAAAAAGATCAGATCCGGAAACGGACCTTTTTTAACCGCGGCCACCCCTTCTTCACCGCTGGCGGCTTCGTTGATCTGGTAATCACCCGACGACAGGACGCGGCCGAGAGAATAGCGTATTTCATCGTCGTCATCGATGATCAGGATGGTGGAGGACTTCGAGTTGGCTGCGGTCATGGAGAAAAGCGGGAATGCGTGCGTCAGTCCAAACGAGGGCCGGGTGCGCGCCTGAACGGCAGTGCTTAGACCGCCCCGTAGTGTGGTCAATGCACTTGTGTGCATGGGGCCGGTCGTTCGTCGTGCTAATTAGGGACTGGGAAGGCATCGGCTGCCGCAGGATTTTGAAGTAAAACGGCGGATATTGGAATCGGGGGAAAAAACTCCTTGCCTTCAGTTCCCCAGCTTGGATTGTCCCCTCTCTCCCGGGCCCTTAGCTCAGCTGGAAGAGCGCCTCAATGGCATTGAGGAGGTCAGCGGTTCGATCCCGCTAGGGTCCACCAACTTTTTAGCCGTCCCCCCCGGGGGGCGGCTTTTTTGTGGGCTGGACAAGTCGATGCGTTTGGCGGTGCCAGTCATTTTGACGAATATATGATTTCGGAGGGACGACTTCCACGTCGTTCGCATCTGCCTCTCAGCGCACCAGCCAAGCGGCTGAAACTGGGATCTGCTTACTCGCTGAGCCTGATGACCGTCTTGAATACTTCGGCGCGGCGAGTCGGGGGGCTTCCGACGGGACGGATGGACTTGAAAGCCGCCAGAACAGCACGGTCAAACGATCCGCTGCCGGATGACCGCGTGATATGGGCGTCGGTGATGGCCCCCGAGAGACTCACGCTGAATTGCACCCCGGCTTCGCGTAGCTCGGTGATGCCGGCCGCTTCCATGGACTGGCGAATCCGTTGGATGATGAGTGCCACGTAACGCCTCGACATATCGATTTCGTTCGACGTCATGGCGGTGCCCCCGGCGCCTTCGGTCACCCGGCTGGTGGACCGGTCGAGCACCTGGTCGACGTTGATGGTTTTGGCCGTAATCGGTTTCGGGGTGTTGCGCACAGGCTGGGCCTTGGGTTGACCATGCTCCGACTTGAAGTCGTCAAAAGAAACCTGTTCCCGAACCGGCTCGATTTTGACCGCCGGTTTCTCCGGTGCTTTTTCGATCTTGGGTGGCGCCTTTTTTACTACCACGGGTTGCGGGGCGGGCTGCGGCGCAGGTTGGGGAGTAGGCTGCGGCCGCGGTGGCGTGGGTCGAGGTTGTGGCGCGGGCAAGGTCAACGAGACGGCCGGTTCCGGCGCAGGGGTCGAGGGGGCTTCGGTGGCGGCGTAGTTGTCGCCCGGATCTGGCACCAGTTCGAACATTTTGTCGGGTTCGTCCTCCGTGCGCTGTGACCACCATGCCATAACCAGCAAACCCACCAACGCTCCGATGTGCAACGCCGCCGACAGTCCCGTGGCGCCGGGTCGCAGCGAAGTGGAGGTGGCGGTGGCGGAACTGGTCATGGGCTGGGTCTCACGAAAGGGCCGACGTATTATTGGTCGGTAACCTGCGTATCGAAGGTGATGCGGGAAAGATTCTGCGATTTCAACGCGTCCATTACGGTGATGAATTGCTGCGCGGTGGAATCGGCGTCCATCCGGATACGAAACACCGGCGGCTTGGTTTGTTCCGCGTAAGGTGCGAGCGCCACTTTCAGGCCGGCCATGGCGATCGCCGTGCCGGCCAGATCGACCGTGCCGCCTGCGCGAATGGTGATGGTTTCGAACTGCGTGTCGGGATCCGGGTTCGCTTGATCACTGCGCGACTCGACCGGCAGATCGACCGGGATGGTTTGCTCCTGATTGATCAACGGCGTTGCGATCATAAAGATGATCAACAACGTGAACCCCAGATCGATCAGGTTGGTCACGTTGAGCTCCGAGATCGGAGCGGACTGACGTTGACGGCGAAAGTTGCGGGCCATGGCGGAAGGTGTCCGGTTCGGGAGGAGGTCCGTTTAGCTGGATTCGAGTTCGATGCGGTCGGCCAGTGAACTCGCGTAGTTCTCGATTTCCGTGATCAGCCGCTTCGTGCTGGCGAAGAGAAAGTTGTAGCCGAAGACCGACGGAATGGCCACGACCAGACCGGCAATGGTGGTGAGCAACGCCGCCGACACGCCGGGAGCGAGCGTTTGGATGCTGGCGGTTTGTTGCACCGACACCGCGCTGAAAGCGTCCATCACGCCCCACACCGTGCCGAGCAGACCCATGAACGGCGCGCCGGAGACGATGGTGGCGAGAAACACCATGTTGGACTCGTAGCGCAGCACTTGCCGGGCGAGTGCGCGTTGCAGCGCGTTTTCAGTGTGCTCGAGACGAAAGCGGGAGGTGTCGACACCCTTGTCTTGTCCGATCGAGGCGGCTCGCCAGTAGGCATCGAGAGCATCGGAAAACAAGTCGCCGTAGGGAATGGCGCGCCGTTCGCGAAAGGCTTCGGGGGCGTCGAGCAAGGTGCGTTCGCCTCGCAGGCGTTGTTCGAAGCTGAGATTCAACAACCGCAGCCGTTTGAGCTCCATGTGTTTGTCGATCATGATCGACCATGCGATGAAACTGAAAATCACCAACCCGATGGTGATGACCTGCCCCACCAGCCCGGAGCTGAGGAAGGATTGGATGACGTTGGTGACGGCGAAAATGGGGGTGATCACAATGAATTATGGCTGTTTGGTTACAAGTGGTTACTCCCTCGGCGTGCTTCAATGGAAAAGCCATGAAACTGACGCGGCGAGTTTCATGATTGCGCGGGGGGTATTCGCCTAGTTCGGTCTGCGTTCCGCTTTTGACTTTGATTCCCATGGACTTCCGCCAAGCCACTCTCGACGAATTACGCCAAAACTCCGCCGGCCTCGAAGGCAAACTTGCCGTCGTGGGTCTCGATGGGTTCGTCGACACCATCGTCACGCCCGTCGCCCTCCGCTCCGGCCAGGGCGACGATTTCGAAGCCATACCCACGATCAAGGATTTCGGTGAACGCATCGTGGGCGCCGCCGGCAAGAGCACGAACCTCGAGCTGTATCCGCGCATGGACAAGCTCGGCGGCAACGGCCCCATCATGGCCACGGCCCTGCTCCAGCACGGTTTCGCCCTCAAATACATCGGCTCGCTGGGTCGTTTCGCCATCCATCCGGTGTTTCAGGAAATGGCGAGTCGCTCGGAGATCGTTTCGCTGAGCGATCCCGCCACGACGATCGCGGTCGAGTTCGATGACGGGAAGCTGATGCTCGGCCAGATGCGCAGCCTGGATGAGGTGACGTTTGAGCGCATGGTTGAAAAAATGGGCATGCCCGCGTTGGAGCAGGCTTTCGGTGCAGCCGATTTGGTAGCGTTGGTCAACTGGACGATGATCCCGGGCATGAGCGAAATCTTCCGCGAACTCGTGGAGACCGTTTTACCCAAACTCCCCGCGCGTGATCGCGTGTTCTTTTTCGATTTGGCCGATCCCGAGAAACGGTCCGAGGCTGACTTGCTCGCCGCGCTGGAATTGATCGGTCGCTTCGGCGCCTTTGGCCAAGTCACGCTCGGCCTGAATCTCAAGGAAGCGCAGCGCGTGCATCGCACCATCGGTTTTCACGCCTTGCCCGAGGACGAAGCCGGCCTGCGCCAGATCGCCGCCGACATCCGCGAAAAGCTCAATTACGCCACGGTCGTGGTGCACCCGAAGGAATCCGCCGCGTGCGCCACCGCCGAAGGCACTTACTGGATTCCCGGACCTTACGTAAAGAAACCGCTCATCACCACCGGGGCCGGCGATCACTTCAATGCGGGCTTTTCCACCGGACAACTGCTCGGCCTGAGCCCGCAGGCTTGTCTGACCACGGGCGTGTGCACCAGCGGTCACTACGTGCGCACTGCCCAGAGCCCCACCCTCGCTGACCTCGAAAGCTTCCTCGCCAACTGGTCCTGAGTAATCCATTCTAACCCCATGCCCGCAAAAGAAACTCCTCTGGGTAAACTGATCTCCTTCGAAGGCGCCGAAGGCAGTGGGAAATCCACCCAGATCGCCCGACTCGCCAAGCGTCTCGCCAAACACAAACACGACGTCCTCAGCGTCCGCGAACCCGGTGGCACCGAGATCGGTGAACAGGTGCGCAACATCATCGTGCACAATTCCAGTGGCGACGAGATGTGTGCCGAGACGGAGTTGCTGCTTTTCGCCGCCGCCCGCGCCCAGCTCGTGCGCGAGGTCATCGCGCCGGCGCTCCTGAAAGGCACCATTGTGCTCAGCGACCGTTTCATGGACTCGTCCACGGTTTATCAAGGCATTGCCCGCAATCTCGCCGCTGATCCCGTGAGCATGATCAATACTTTCGCCGTCGGCGAAGTCATGCCGGCGCTCACCGTCGTGCTCGACGTGCCCCCCAGCGTATCCAAAAAACGCATCCGCCAGCGCGCCTCCGATGTGCCTGATCGCATGGAGCGCGAGAACATCGATTTCTTCACCAAAGTCCGCAACGGCTACCTGCTGCTCGCGAAGAGCCTGCCCGATCGCATCGTCGTCATCAAAGGCACCTTGTCGGAGTTGGAGATCGAACGCGAAATCTGGAAGGTCGTCAAAAAGACGATCGCCTGAGCGCAGGCTCGCTTGTCGTTGCCCCCATGCCCGCGTTGACCTGGCCGGACTCGCTCCAAGGCACGCCCGCCGTCGCCGTCATCGAACGTGCGATCGAGCGCGAGCGTTTGTCGCACAGCCTGCTCATCACCGGCGCGGAATACGAAACGCTGGTCGCCGTCTCGCTGGCGATCGCGGATCGCCTGTTGTATCCGCCCCACGGCGCAGCTCCCGCCGTGCGCTTCGCGCCCAACGATCACGCGGACTGCCACAACCTTCGCCCCGAGGGCAAAGCACGCTTCATTAAAGCGGATGTCATGCGCAAGTTCATCGGCAAGCTGTCCGTCTCCGCCGCCACCGGTGATCACAAAGTCGGCATCGTGCACGAAGCCGACCGCATGAATGTGGCCACTTCGAACATCTTCCTCAAAACCCTCGAGGAGCCGCCGGCCAATACCACGCTGCTCGTGCTGACGACGCGGCCCTACGCGCTGTTGCCGACCATTCGCAGCCGTTGCCTCAATTTCCGTTTCCCGTCGGCCGAAGTCGGCTACCTGCCCGATGGCTGGCGGGCATGGATTTCCGACTACCAGGCCTGGCTGGGGCGGCTCTCCGCCGGCGTGACCGATCGCGGTGCCGCAGCCGATGCTATTTTTTCCGCCTATGGGCTCACGGCGCGCTTTGGCGTCATTTTGGACGCGGCTACTTCCGAGGCGTGGAAGGAACAAAAAACCGACCTGCCTTCCGATTTGGCAGATGACGAAAAGGTCGCGATCGAAACCGGGCTCTCCAACGGGCTGCGCCTCAAACTCTTTGCCGGCATCGAACACGCCACCCGCGATTTTGCCCTCGAGCACATCAGCACGGGCGACGAGTCGTTCCGCCGTGCGTTTACCGGTGCCATTGAAAAACTGGAACACTCCGTCGGTCTGTTGCGTGTGAACCTCAACGCCCAGACCGCGCTGGAAAGTTTCATGCTCGCCTCGCTGCGCCTTTGGGCGGCGCGCAGCTGAGTAAGAAGGTAGGGCGCGCTCGCCGATGCGGTGGTGGTCGGCTCCACGATCCGACCATCGCAACGCGTGCGGCGGTTTTGGCGAAATCGCCCCACCTCGAACGGCTCCACCGCGGGCGGACACATCGTTCGGCCTGCGTCTTGCTTAACGCTGATGGGCGGGACGTCGTTCCGGGGCTTGCCGCGCGCGCGACGCGTGTGGCAGGTTGCCGGGCTCTGTCCGTTTTCACGTCATGACCACATCTGTTCGACCCACCTTGATCGCGTTGGCGCTCCCCATTTTTGTGGAGCACGCGCTGCATGTGCTCACGAGCACGATCGATGTGTTCATGGTGAGCACGATCGGTGACGACGCGGTGGCGGCGCTGGGAATTTCCCATCAATTCGTGGTCCTCGCGATCATGGTCTTCGGATTCGTAGGCATCGGTAGCAGCGTGGTCGTCACGCACTGTCTCGGCGGGAACGACAAGACCGGCGCTCATGCGACCGGAGTGACGGCGGTGGCGGTGAATTTTTGGTTGGGCATCCTGCTCAGTGTCATCATCACGCTGAACGCCAGCGGTCTGTTGCGACTCATGCAGTTGCCGGAGGCGCTTTTCCAATACGCGCAGCCCTATCTCGTGATCCTCGGGGCCACGCTTTGGCTCGAAGCGCACAACGTGGCGGTCGGGGCGGTGTTGCGCGCCCACAATCGTGCGTCCGATGCGATGTGGATCACGATCACGCAGAACGTTTTCAATGCCGTGGGCAACGCGGTGTTGCTCTTCGGTCTGTTTGGCGCGCCGCGGATGGGCATCATCGGCGTCGCGCTCGCCACCGCCGCCAGTCGCGTGGTGGCGGCGGCGTTGTTCTGGGCCATGCTACGGCGTCGCACCGGCATCACCATTCGACTGGTCGATTTGGTGCGGATTCCCCTGCCCCGGCTGCGTCGAATCCTGCGCATCGGTTTGCCGTCGGCGGGCGAGCATCTGTGCTGGTGGATTTCGTTCATGACGATCACCACCTTCACCGCGCGGATGGGGGCGACGTCGCTCGCGGTGCAGTCCTACACGATGCAGGTGATGCATTTCGTATTCGCCTTCAGCTTCGCCCTGGCCTTGGCCAACGAAATCCTGCTCGGCTACCACGTCGGGGCCGGAGAGTTCGAACACGCCTATCGCCGATTGCTCCGCACCCTCAAACAAGGTCTGGGCATCATCATGATCGCGGTGCTGCCCGCGGCGCTTTTTGGCGGCAGTATTCTCGGATTGTTCAGCGACAACACCGAGGTGATCGTGCTGGGGGCGTTGTTGCTAAAAATGGCGCTGCTGATCGAACCGGGTCGGTTGTTTAACATGGTCATGGTGTGCGGACTCCGCGCCACCGGTGATGTGACGTTTCCGCTCAAACTCGGTCTCATCGGCATGTGGGGTATCTGGGTGCCGCTGTCGTGGTTTCTCGGGTTGTATTTGGGCTGGGGGCTGCCGGGATTGTGGACTGCGATGATCGTGGACGAGTGTTTCCGCGGTTCGGTGATGTTTCGCCGCTGGAAAAGACGGGACTGGTTGCCGCACGCCCAACGCAGCCGCGCTGGCGTGGAAGCCAGCCTGGCCGAAACCGCCGCCGCGTAATCCCGCAATCAACCGGCGTGCGCTCGCACGCATTGCACCAGATCGGTCCGCGCCTCCATGTGCGGATTGTGGCCGGAGTTGGCGATCGTCTCGATTTGCACGGACGGAAAATGTCGACGAATGACCGCATGGTCGGCGGGCGCGATGTAGCGAGATTTGCCGCCGGCGATAAACAGCGTCGGACCGTCGAAGGTGTCGGTGGGCGCCAGAGGATTGCGTTCCAAATCGGGTAGCGCGGCGGTGATGACGGGCAGGTTAATGATCCAACGCCAGCCACCGTTGGCTTCGTCGCGTTCGAGATTGGTGGTGATGAATTTTCGCATGCCCCAATCGGCCACGCGGGATTCCATGCGCAGCTCGGCCTCACCGCGGGAACGGATTTCGTTCAGGCGCAGTTCGTGCATCGCGGCAAATTCCGCCCGGTGGCCATGGGAAAGGTAGTCCTTGGGCGCGATGTCGACGACGATCAGGCGACGCACGCGTTCCGGATGCTGTATCGCCAGCACCATGCTCACTTTGCCGCCCATGCTGTGCCCCATGAGGTCGATTTGGTCGATGGCGCGGGCGTCCATCCAAGCGAGAACGTCGCCGACCAGCGCGTCGTAATTCATGGGCTCGGCATGCGGAGATTTGCCGTGATTGCGCTGATCGAGCGCGTGCACGTGCCAATCCTGAGCCAAGTCCGCCCCGGCGCTCATCCAATTGCGCGACGAACCTAACATGCCGTGCAGCACCACCATGGGAGGGTTTCCGGCGCCGCCTAAATCTCGTGAGGAAAGATTAACCACGAAACACACGAAATACACGAAAGGCCGTAGACCAAGCCTACAACGCGAGCTGAAGCAGAACCGATATTTTGAACCGAAGCTTAACGCCCTGCTGATGCAATATTTTCGTGTATTCCGGGTGTTTCGTGGTTTCGCTCCTCCGCCATGCCCGCGCCGAAGAAGTTAACCCCGATGATGAAGCAATACTTCGAGGTGAAACGTGCCCTGCCGAAGGGGGCGATCCTGCTGTTCCGTCTCGGTGATTTTTATGAGATCTTCTACGAAGATGCCGAAATCGCGTCCCGGGTTTGCGGCATCACTCTGACCAAGCGCCAGGATTATCCCATGGCGGGCGTGCCGCATCACGCTATCGAGAATTACGTGCCCAAACTGCTCGCCGCCGGTCACAAGGTGGCCATCTGTGACCAAGCCGAAGCCGCCGTGCCCGGCAAACTGGTCAAGCGCGCGCTCACCCGGATTCTCTCCCCCGGCACGACTCTCGCCGCCAACCAGCTCGACGAATCGCGCAACCACTATTTGTGCGCGTTGCATCGCGACAAAAAGGGTCTGCATGCGGCGTGGCTCGACCTGTCCACCGGCGAGTTCCAACTCGCGACGGATGCGCGCGCGGACAACCTGCTCCCCGTCCTCACGGCGCTCGAACCCGCCGAGCTGCTGCTCATCGAAGGCGACGCCGCCACTTGGCGCGAGGCGCCGCATGACGATGTCGACGCGCATGCCTTGCGCGATTTTTGCGCCGACCGCCTCGTCACGGAGTTGCCGGGTTACCATTTTGAAATCGCCGAAGGCGCCCGCACTGTGCTCGACGCGCTGGGCGTGCTCAACCTCGAGGGGTTTGGTCTGGACGAAAAACATCCCGGCCTCGGTCCCGCCGGGGCCTTGGTCCACTACGCGACGGAAAACCTCTGCGCCAAACCCGAAAACCTGCGGGCCCTACAGGAATATCGCAGCGCCCGCACCCTGCTCATCGATCCGGCGACGTTGCGCAATCTGGAGATCTTTCAATCGAGTCGCGGCTCGCGAGCGGGATCGTTGCTCACCGCCATCAACCGCACCAGCACCGCGGCGGGCGCGCGACTGCTGGAGCGCTGGCTCAGCGCGCCCGAACTCGATCTGACCGAAATTCGCCGCCGTTCGGCGACCGTTGGCGAGCTGCTGGGCGAACCCATGCTGCTGGGCGAGCTCCGCGAGACGCTCGCCCACATTCGCGACATTCCCCGCATCCTCGGCAGGCTGCAAAATCGCCTGCGCAACCCGCGCGAGCTCGGCGGCGTGCGCGACACGTTGGGGCAGGTGCCGGACATCCACCGCTTGCTCTCCGACTTCGGCCAAACGCTCGCGACGGATTACCCGGCTCGCATCGCCGAGCTGCCGGAATTGCGCGATCTGTTGCAACGAGCGCTCTCTGATGAGATGCCCACCGACATCGCGGAAGGCGGTGCCATCCGCTCCGGGTTCGATCCCGAGCTGGATCGCATTCGCAACCTCACCCGCGATAACAAGACGTGGTTGTCCGAGCTCGAAAGCGCTGAGCAAGCGCGCACCGGCATCAAGAGCCTGAAGGTCAAATACACCGGCAATTTCGGTTACTACATCGACGTTACCAAATCGAATCTGCACCTCGTGCCCGACAACTACATTCGCCGCCAGACCACGGTGAACAGCGAGCGTTTCGTGACCGATGAACTGAAGCAGAAGGAGAAGGAAATCCTCCACGCCGAGGACAACGCGCTGGCCCGCGAGCGCGAACTTTTCGCCACGTTGATCGAGCGCATTTTGGATGAGTCGATCACGCTCAGCCACAGTGCCGCCGCATTGGCCGAACTCGATGTTTTGGCCGGTTGGGCCGTGCTCGCGCGCGAATGGGACTACCATCAGCCCGAGCTCGACGAAAGCGACGTGCTCGAGATCACCGAGGGCCGTCATCCGGTGGTCGAGCAGATGCTCAAAGCGCCCGATACCGCCATCATTCGCGGCAATCAAAGTTTCGTGCCCAACGACTCCCTGCTCTCGTCTTCGGGCGAACAGTTGGCCTTGATCACCGGCCCCAACATGGCGGGTAAATCGACCTACATTCGCCAAGTCGCATTGATTGCCCTGCTCGCCGAAATCGGGTGTTGGGTGCCCGCCGCCAAGTGCCGGATTGGTTTGGTCGATCGGATCTTTTCCCGCGTGGGCGCCAGCGATGATCTGGCCCGCGGCAATTCGACCTTCATGGTCGAGATGAACGAGACTGCCAACATCCTCAACAACGCCACGGATCGCTCACTCATCATCCTCGATGAAATCGGTCGCGGCACCTCAACCTACGACGGACTGAGTATCGCGTGGGCCGTCGTCGAGCACCTGCACGGTTCATCCGAGCAAGGTCCGCGCACGCTCTTTGCCACGCACTACCAAGAGCTCACGCAACTCGACAAACACTTGCCGCGACTACGCAACTACAGCGTCGCGGTGAAAGAATGGAACGACGACATCATCTTTGTGCACCGTATTCAATCGGGGGCGGCGGACCGCAGCTACGGCATCCAAGTCGCGCGCCTCGCCGGCTTGCCGCCCAGCGTGATCGACCGCGCCAAATCGATTCTGGGAAAACTCGAGTCCGACGACACCTCGGTCGAGTTGTCCGCCCCGCAAGCAAAGCCGAAGAAGAAAATTTCGGTGAAACCGGCGGACGATTCGCAGCTCAGTTTGCTCTGACGAACTGAAACGCGCCCGCCCGCGGGCGGCCTACGTTTGAACCGAAAGGTCTGACGCTCGTAGGCCGCAAGCTCGCTCGCGCTTCGGGGCAACGCGGACCGGGTGGCACCGGTCCCTCCGTGGAGAGATCGATAGCCGGAGGGACGAGTTCCACCTCGTCCGCATCTGCTTCACGGTCGAACACGGATCATTCTGAACCCACGCGGGTCTCACATTCGAGCCTTCGTAACCTCCTACCCTGCCCCTTGAAAATGAGCGCTTCGTTCCGCCTGCTTTTTTGCCTCTGTTTTATTCCCGTCATCGCATCCGCCGACGGCCGCGAGCTCTTTGAGCGCGGCTTCACCGCCTATCAAACCAATGGCCCGGATGCGCTCGTCAACGTGTGGTTACTCGATCAATCGAAAGAGGCGCAAACCAAGGCTGCGCGGGATCTTCGATCATCTTCCGAGGGTTTGGGTGAGATCATCGGGTTCGAGGTGCTCACGAGTATTCGCATCAGTCGACGAGTGGAACGTTGGTTTGGCGTGGTCTATCGCCGCCGTGGACCGGTGTGGGTGTCTGCCGATCACTACATCGGTCGGGAGGAAGCAGGGTTTGTGGCATTCAAGAGTTCCCGGCAGGTCGAAGACATCCTGCCGCGGGAAATGTTGGTTCCTCCGATCGAGTAACCCGCGACAGGAAGACGGCGACGCTGGACGGTAACCAAGTCCGGGCGATTTCAGCATTTTGCCCGGCGCAGTTGTGGGTAGAATTGCGACATGTTTACCCCACCCCGGCGCCGCGCTTGGCGCGCGCTTTGCGTTTCCTGTTTTCTCGTCGTCGGTGTCGGCGTGTCGCGCGGCTCCGACGAACCAAAAGCGTTGTTCGATGGCAAATCCCTGTCCGGTTGGACGATTGAAAACGGCGGTCGCTTCTCGGTTCGCGAGGGCCTGCTTCATTTGGATCGCGGCACGGGGTGGCTGCGTTCCGACAAGACGTATGCCGACTTCACCCTCATTCTGGAGGTGCGATTCAACGAAGCACGCGCCAACGGGGGAATCTTCGTGCGCACCGGTGCCACCAGTCACGACGACGAGAATGGTTGGCCCAACAATGGTTACCAGGTCCAGTGCATGGACGCCACCGATGTGGAGCACCCGCTGGGCACCTTGATTCACTACGGCGCGAGCGACTTTGAACAAGTTTACGATGCCGCCAAAATCGAAGCGCTCAAGGAACCCGCCGGGAAATGGAATCGTCTCGAAATCACCTGCCGAGGCGAACACCTCGCCGTAAAACTCAATGGCACGTTGATCACTTTGGCGCAAGGCATCGCGAAACGCTCAGGTCATGTAGGACTGCAAGGAGAACTCGGCCCCTTGGACTTTCGCACGATCGAGTTGATCGAACACTGAGCTCGATGCACTCGTTCGCGTCAGGGATGGCTCTCGTGGGCCACGGCGATGACATTGCTCCAGCGTTCAAATGGCGCGTGCGGTTTGATCACGATTTCGGCGCGCGGCTTGATTGCACTGAGCGTTTCCCACGTCGCAGCCGGATCGTTGATAATCGCCTCCGTCATCCACGCCACTTCGTCGCCGGTCAGGGCGTTGGCACGGTCGATCGGTCGATTCGGCACGCGGTCCCAAAACGGCGTATCCACCGTTCCGGGACAAACGGCGTGCACGTGAATGCGTCGCCCACCCGCCGCGGCGTCGACTTCCATTTGTGAAGTCAAATGGAGGGCGAATTTCGCTTGGGCGCCTTTGGCCGTTCCATAGCCGACTTCGCGATTCCAGGTGCCGCCACTGGCCAGAGAGGCTATTTGGATGATGTGGCCGGCGCCGGACTGCCCCGCTCGCAGTTTGGGCAACGCGAGTTTGGCGGTTAAAAACGCGCCGACAGTGGCGACATTCAGTGTTTCTCGAAACTCCTGCTCGTCGAGTTCGTCGATCGTGAGGCAGTGGCCTTGGCCGGCACTGTGGACGAGTAAATCGAGCGAGGGACCAGCGGCAGCCACCATTCGAGCCACGTCGGCGGACATTGTCACATCGCCCACCACCACGGTCACCGTGCCGCCCGCGGCTCGAATGTTCGCGGCGACTTCTTCGAGTTTCTCCGGACGACGACCCGCGATGATCACGGTCCAACCCGCGTGTGCGAGGCGGAGAGCGAGGGCTGCACCGATACCCGTGCCGGCTCCGGTAATGAGGACAGTTCGATGGGAGGGAGACGGGCTGGGGGTATCGTTCATGATTGGGTAAATCACCAACGTCGCAGGTCTGCTTCACCGATCAACGTCGGCCGATGTTTACGATCACCCGACGGGAGCGAGGGATGATCAACGCTCCCCTAAATCGTAGACCTCGGCCAAAACCACACCGCTCGAATTTTCCGTATTCGTGACGACAACCGTGTAGGACCCCGGGTGCAACGTGATCAAAACGGCCGCGTCCAAGCTGCGTGCCGGCAACGGGAAGGCTCCCGCGGTGGTTGAAGCGGCGACGAGAGGTGCCCCACCGGCGTGGTCCTGCCAATCATCATTGGCGGCAACGATTTCGCCGGTGGCGGTATTGACGACCCGCAAGGTCGGGTCGGACAACGCGTCGGCCACGCCGAACGGCACCAACGCGGGGCCAATGCCACGCACAAGAACCCGATGCGGCACGTTGCCATCGATGACGAATCCAGCCGTCAGGGCGCCATTGCTGCCCCCCGTGCGAACGCGGGCGGAAAGATTGACCAAACGATTTCCGGTGAGATCGCGGTTCGCATCATAAATTTCGGCAATGGCGACACCACTGCCGCCGCTGGTGTCACTCACTTGGACCGAAACCGGTGTATTGGCCGGAAGACTACCCGTGAAAACAGCATCGGAGCTCCCGGCGTCCAGGTCGAAGGCCCCCAGCGCCCGCATGGTTTCGGCGGAGGCGGAGGCCCAGTCGTCGTTGCGCGCCAGCTCGGTGCCGTCTGGTTGGAAGGCGGCCAACTGCGCGTTAGCCAACGTGCCGCTGACGTTGTAGGGCGGTTGTTGGATTTTGGCCGCGACCGCGCGAATGAGGAGATTGGCTTCGGTCCCGCCGTTGGTAACGAAGCCCGCGGTCAATACGTCGCCTCCAGTGCCGGAGTGCGCGAGAACCGAAAGGTTTTTCAATTTACCCGGAGCCAGGGCCTCCACTTTGACCGCGGCGGACTGGGATTCGGTGGAAAGTCCGGTCGGAGATGTGGCCACGAGCGTGTAGTCACCGGCATCGGTGGCCGTGACGGCAGTGAGTGTCAGCGTGGCCGCGGTGGCGTCCGGCAGATCCGAGCCGTCCTTGCGCCACTGATAAGTCATCACGCCACGGCCGACAATGTCGGCCCCCAACGTCGCCGCGCCGCCCGGTGCGATCGTGGTTGCCGGTGGCTGCGTGGCGAACAGTGGTCGGGCGATGGCGATGCGCTCCGCGTATTTGCGCGCCATGCGGGTCGTGCCGACCGCGATTTCAGGTAACGTGCCCGCCCCGTCGTGGCCACTGGAGGACCAAGCCATGACGCCTTGATAGTCGTTGTCCCAGCCCGTTTGGTATTCTTCGACGACTGTTTTGATGGCGCCTCCGGAAAGCGTCGCGAGGCCGGGGCATTCTCCGATAATGACCGGTCGGTCCGGGGCCGCGCCGAGGAAATACGTCGGGGTGTCGCCTTCGTCGAATGGACTGGCGCCCTGACTTTGCATCCAGCCGTAATAGTGAATCTGGTAAAAATCGAGTCGGGCGTCGGGATCGTCGAACTGTGCCTGCAGCGAGGCGTCGCTGTAGAGCTGGCCGTTGAAATTGCCTCGGGCGCTGCTCATCCACTGCCACCCCGCCGTGCCGGTGGTTACCGGTTTGGTGGTGTGCTTGTTAATGGCGGCCGCCACCCGGGCGTGAAACATCACGATACGATCCCGGGTCGTGCCGCGCTGCTCCGTGTCGCCGGCATACATCCACTCGGGCTCATTGCAGATTTCCCACGCGAAGAGGTAAGGGTGATCCGGATACGCCTGCACGAGTGGAATCACCACATTGTCGATGTAGGAATCGATCTTGGCATCATCCCCCAGCAAGGCGCGCCAGTTCTGCCACGTGCTTTCCCATGTTTTTTCCCGCGCGTGATCGAACGAGGTGAGCACCGGCATGATGTAGACACCGTATTTTTGACCGATATCGAGGAGCTTGCCGACGTCTTCGATGAACCCGGCGACCGTCCCGGTCACGTTGCCCTGGGCGTCGTAGCGGAGGACATGGGTGCCGTCGCAATCGATCCAGATGCGGGCGGAATTGATCCCGGCCGCAGCGTAACTGGCGATTTCCTCATCCCATCCGCGGGTGGAGCGATCATTGGGATTGGTTTGGAACTCGCGGAACCGTCCGCCACCGAAGTCGTTCCAATCGATCCAGGCGGCATTGATGCCGTTGAGCCAGACCGGTTCACCGTAGGCCATGAACTGGGTGCCTTCGATGGTGATTTCCTGCGCGGACAGGCGGAACGCGGGGACGAGGGTGCCAAGGACCGCAAACGCAGATAGCAGCGGGCGAGATAATAAGGGGCGCAACATGGGGTGAAGGAACTTACTCCCGATGCCGGGGGTGTTGAAAGAGATTCTGACGCTTGGGTTTTGTGATTTATTGTCCGCCGGATTCCCGGCAATCTGCGGCTGCGATGCCTGTCTCCGACCCCGAACCGGTTTTTTTCGAGACTCCGGCCGAGTTTACCGCGTGGTTCGCTCGTCATCACGATCGTTGCACGGAAGTTTGGGTGGGGCTGCACCGCAAGGACTCCGGACTGCCCTCGATCACCTATGGCGAAGCGGTCGAAGAAGCGTTGTGCTGGGGCTGGATCGACGGCCTGAAGCGCCGTTATGACGAGACGAGTTACGTGCAGCGCTTCACGCCGCGTCAGGCGCGTTCCATGTGGAGCCAGAAAAACATCGCGACCATCGCGGCGCTGGAGCGAGCCGGGCGCATGCAGCCGGCCGGTCGCGCCGCCCTCGCCCGTCGCGACCCCACGCTCACCGGAGCGTATTCATTTGAACAGGACAAGCCGCCGGAACTCGTCGCGTCCCGGCAACGGGCCTTTGCAGCCAAGTCCGGGGCGTGGCGATTTTTCAACGCCCAGCCTCCGGGCTATCGGAGAACGGCGCTACACTGGGTCGAGAGCGCCAAACAGGAGGCGACGCGGGAGCGCCGGTTCGGACAATTGCTCGCGTGTTCCGAACGGCGGGAGCGTCTGCCTCAGTTATCAGGAAACGGCACTAAACCGCGGCCGTGATGCCTTCGCCGCGACGCAATGACCAGAGTTGCTTGGATTGCTGAATGGTCTCGGCCAGCACGGCCGGCGTGAGCGCCTGCTTGGGATCGTCACCGATGCCCTTGGCGGGGTCGATGTGACTTTCGATGCAGAGGCCGTCCGCGCCATAGGCGACCGCCGCCAGCGAACAAGCCGGCACATAGGCGGCCTTGCCAACGGAGTGCGACGGATCGACGACCACGGGAGCCCAGCTCTTTTCCTTGAGCAACGGCGTGATGCTTTCGTCGGGATGGTTGCGGTAGCCATCGAGTCCCGGTTTGGTGCCGCGCGGACACAGGAGAATGTTGGGGTTGCCGAAACTCACGATGTATTCGGCGGCGGCGATGAATTCATCGATCGGCCCCATGTGGATGCTGCGCTTGAGCAGCACCACGGTATCGCGTTCGGCGATGGCTTTGCCGATGGCGCGCAGCAGCGAATAGTTGAGCGCGTTGCGGGCGCCGATCTGGAGCATGTGCACGCCGGCATCGAGCGCCATCTTGAGGTGCTCCTCATCCATTACCTCGGCATCGACCGGCAGGCCAGTGCGCTGGGATGCCTCCATGAGGATGTCGAGCGACTTCACGTCACCCTGAAACGAATACGGATTGGTGCGGGGTTTCCAGACCCCGCCGCGCACCACGTGAGCACCGGCTTCCTTCACCGCGGCGGCCGTTTCGTAGAAGTAGTTCGGGTTCTTCGGGTCGATGGTGCAATGACCGGCGATGACGAACAATTCTTTCCCAAGGGTCACCCCGCCGAGTTTGATCTCGTGCGTCGCCAGATCCGACCGACGGTCCATCAATTTGAAGCCCGACTGAATGCGATCGACGCGATCGACGTAGGACAGACCCTCGATGCGGTTGATCATCAACTCATCGCGCTCGTCGCCAAGGATGGCATAAATGGTCCGCACGGCGCCGATGATGGGCTGCAGGTTGCACCCGAATTCGGAGACGATGGCGGTGAGTTCGGCGACTTGAGGATCAGTCAGGCGGTGGGACTTGGGGAGAATCATGATGCGGAAGTTTTAAACGAAAAAAGCCGCCCTAGGGCGGCTGTCGGCGGATGAAGTTTTTTAAAAGGAAAACGTCGTCGCGCAGCCGCTCAGTCGGAGGGGCAATAGCCAAACCAAAAGAAGGCGTAAAACGAGGCGAACGACATGGCTTCATGCGTGGCGGACACTTTCTGGCCTGTCAATGGCGGGCTTCGGGCAACCGAAGGCCGACCAGCCGACCGTCTTAGAGTTTCCAGTCGGGCACCGTGATCGTGGTGCAGTGGATGAAGCCCATGTCGGTGATCATGCCATCGCAATTGATCCAGCGAATCTCGGCATCCGGCCAGGCTTGGTGGTAAGTGGTGGCGACCTGCGATTCCCAAGCGGTCAGTCGGGCGGTTTCAGCGGTAGTGCGACCAGAGAAACGGGGGACCAAAAACGCTTGGCGACCAGCGGTGCTGTGCAGAAAGAGACTGTTGATGTAACTGCGGTAGCGGGTGACCGACTCCGAGTGCATGTCGAAATACTTGTCCATCGGCAGTTGCCCGTAGTGACGAAGCACGGCGTTGAAACCATCGACCGAACTGAGGTTCACCCTCCCCACTTCGCCGCGGATTCTGTGCAACGTGGACTCTTCCAACTGCCGTAATTCCGCCTGCCGCAGGTGTTGCAGATTGTCGGCGGTGGTCAGTCCCCAATTGACGGCCATGGCCTGGAGGAACTCGGAGGCTCCTTCGGCCAGGATCTCTTCCTCCGACATGAACATGATCGGCGGCATGGGCATTTTGAGAATGCGCAATGAGGGAAAGTGTTTACGCAAGTAGGCTTCATTCTCGGCCAGAATGGTGCGCACGCTTTGCGTCAATTGACGGCGGTAGCGGTTGAGATTCTCGTCGTCGTCCGACTGGTAGTCCGCGACCACCACGGTGTTGGCGTCGAGGAATTTGATCACCATGTCGAGGTGGTTGACGGTGGAGCCGGGCAACGCGTGCAGGACATGCAATTGTTTGGCTCCGAAGTAGCGGCGAAAGAGCTCGGTGAGAGCCGACTTGTTGCCGCCGTTGCGCACGAGCGTCTGCGCGGAAATAAATACATTGCCCTTTCCGTCGTGGATGAAGTCCCCGCCGTCCATCCACAAGGGCGGGCGCACGACGTCGACTTCGGTATCGAAGCGTTGCTGCAAATAAACGGCCACGTCACCGGGCATGGCGTCCCCCTGCAGCGACATGAATTTTCGCAATGAATCCGACTTGGACTCGACTCGTTCTTCGAGATCGAGCGTCAGGTTGCGATAAACGTGGTCGAGCATCACGAGCCCTTGATTCGGCTTGATTCCAAACACCGGACCGTAGTCGCGGGTCCACCGACTCAGATTCCGGGAGTCGACAAAGTCCGTGCGGGCCAGCACCGCTTCCGCTTGCGGCAGCTCGTTGAGCAGCGACAAAAAATACGCCATCGCGCGGGTGTGGTCGTGTTCACAGAAAACATACACATCCACCAGATCGTGCGCCGCGACGAGCAGATCGCGCTGGTAATGAGCGATGCTTTGGTCGGCCATGAGTTCGGGTAGCGCCATGCCCAGCACAAGCGCACGTTGCGGTTCCCATTCAGTCGCCAACCGAGCCAGCGGCACCGGCGGGGTATAATGAAATGCCTGGTTTTCATCGGTCGGTGCCCGCTCAAAGAGCTCACCGAGGTCGGTGGTGGATGGAGGCAAAGCGTGGGTTCTCGCTCCGCTCCACCGCACCAGCCCCAGCACTCCCGCGAGCGTGATCAGCACGGTCGATACAATCCAACCGAAACGAGACATAAAAGGGGTGTGCATGAGGCGCGAAAACGCGGTTAGTCCCGAGTTCTTTTTCAAATGTTCAATGAAAGAACCACGTTCTTCATTTTCATCAAACGGGTCGGCGAGAAATGCCGGAAATAAAGCGTCCTCTGTCTAACCCCGCTGGAGCGCTTGCGCGAAGGATTCCGGCAGGGGCGCCTCGGCTTGAAACCGGTGCCGACGCCCGCGCCATTCGTAGTCGAAACGGGTGCGAAACGAATGCAAAAAGAGCCGCTTATCCCCGCTGCGTTTGGCGAAGTCGCGATTGAGCCGGAAGTCGCCGTAAGTGGCGTCGCCGACAATGGGAAGATGGCGTAACGCCGCCTGCACGCGGAGTTGGTGACTGCGGCCGGTGCGCGGTTCGAGTTGGATCAGGCTGAGTGGCGGCGTGGCCTGCCGGGCGGAATCGACCCACTGCATGATCGACTCGGCCGGGATGTTCCCCTGCCCGCCCGTGCGGATGCGACCGCCTTGTTTTTGCACGGCGAGGCGGTCGTGCCAAACCTCTCGACGCGTCACCGGGCGTCCGAAGACCAGCGCCGCATACGTTTTCTGAATACGTTTCGTTTTGAACAACGCCCGAATGTGTCGGGCCAGGGCTTCGTCGGTGGCCAAGAGAACGACACCGGAGGTGCCCGAATCGAGACGGTTGAGCAGCCAGGCACGGCGCTCGGTGCCATCCGCGCTCGTCCAGCCATAGCATTCCCCGGTCAATGTGTAGGGTGTGTTCAATAATGACCGCGGCTCTTCGCCGGACTTGTTTGGGTGCGAGAGCACCCCGGCGGGTTTGGCCAAGGCGTAGAGACCCGACGCGTCCGCCGTCACGATCTCGACGCCTTTGCCCAACGGCGCGTCCAACTCCGGCACTGCATCGGAGCGATTCATTTACTGGTAAAAGAAGGTCAGCTTGATCGGGGTGCTGTCGCCGAGGATGACCACCATTTCGTCGGTCCATTCACCAAAACCATCCTGCAGCCGCGATGGGGCCGCTACGGCCTCGACTGCCACGCCGTCCCACAGGGGACCGGCGTTGCCATCGACATTGTCGATCTTAATGGAGCCATCCTTGTTGAGGGTAAACGCCACCACCACGCGGCTGCCGTCGAGCGGAAACCCGAGGCGTCGCTCGATCTTGGCTTTGATGTCGTAGCGCCAGCCCTGCCCGATCACGCCGAGCATGCGTTGGAAGTAGACGCCAAACTCGGTGCGCAAGGCGTTGTGCGCGACGACGCCGATGTTTTCCGTGCCGGCGGCGCGATTGGCGAACACGGCAGGCTGGATCTGAGATTGGGCGAGGTTGGGCCGTTGCGCCGGACGATTCGGGTCGGGGCGGTAGTAGAGACCGCGACCTTCCGGGGTGGCCTGGTCGGGATCGGTCACGCCCTCGACGCGCTCCGTCACATCGGACTGGGGGTTTTCGGGGAGTTCGACGATATTGGTGCCGATGGTGTCCTCGTTTTCGCCCAACATTTCTTCGGTGCCGCCCAGGGGGTCCTGAGCCAGGGCGGGAAGTTCCTCGGTCTCGGTGGACTCGCTTTCGGTCACTTCCGGCGTCGGGGGGGCGGCGGCCGTGGGCGGTAGCGGTTCGGCACCGTCACCGGAGACGATCGCAGTCGATTCGACGTCATCCAGTCCGACGGTGGACGGCATGTCACCGAGCTCGGCGGCGGGCTCTTCCTGAGCGAGCTGTTGATTGCGGTCGGCAAAGTTCTCGGTCTCGTCGGGCGGGTTGTCCGGAGCATCGGGATTGGCCTCGACGAAGTTCACGGGTGGCATCTCGTCCGGCATGATATTGATGTCGAACATCCGATTTTCCTCGGTCTCGGGTCGCATGCCAACGGTCGGGCCTTCCATGAAGTGATCGGCAAATTTGGGTCCCAACCACAGCAGGAGGAGGTGCACGATGATCGTGCCGATAATGCCGGCGCGCATCGCCGAGTTGCGACGCGGGCCACGCACCCACCCGATACCTTCGCTGCCGGAGGAACGGCGGCGGCGGGGCGGGCGTGAAGGTGGAGGAAGAACGGATGACATGACGGCGGAAACCGGAGTAACTCAGCGCAAGAGACCCAATTCGGTCAAAATTTGTTTCGTTCGTTCCAAAGGTAATCCGACGATGTTGGAAAATGAGCCGCTTTGGCGGGCTACGATCAGTTCGCCGTGCTCCTGGATCGCGTAACCGCCCGCTTTGTCGAGGGTGTGGACCTGGCTGAGATAGGTTTCGATGGTAGCATCCGACAGCGAATTGAACGTCACGTCACTCGCCACGCCCTCGTCGATGGCCCGATGGGTGGCGGTGTGCCGCAGGGCCAGCCCCGTGAAAACGGTGTGCGTGCGTCCGCTGAGTCGTCGCAACATGGCCCGGGCTTCCACCCTATCGGCCGGTTTATTCAGCGCGTGGCCGTCGATAAACACGGTGGTGTCGGCCCCCAGCACCCAGCGATCGGGGTGTCGGGCTGCGACCCAATCGGCTTTGAGCGCGGCGTTGTGCGCCACCATTTCGCGAGGGTCGGTGGTCGGATCCTCGTGTTCGACGACGTCGGCGGTGATCACGTCGAACGTCACGCCCAACGAAGCGAGCAGCTCCCGGCGTCGAGGGGACGCCGAGGCGAGAATCAAGGTCCGGGTGGAAGCGGCCGAATCGCTCACGGCGCTTGCTCGCGGAGGATCGCTCGCACGTCACCGGTAACACGGGCCAATTCAACCCGGCTCAAATTATACTGAAGCGTGGCGCCGAGCAGATTGTCGCTGGCCACGGCGAGGCGGTTTTGCGCTTCGATCATTTCACGATTGTCGGCGGCTCCCTGTTCAAAGCGGATTTGGGCGAGCTCGAGTTCATCCTCGGCCAGGGCCAGACTGGTTTGCGCGACCTGGATCTGGGCGCGACGCGACGCCGTATCCTGCAGGGCGAGCTGCACCTCGGCACTGATGCCGCGGGTCAGATCCTCGTGCCGCAGTTGGTTGGCGCGACGCCGGGACAGCGCCAGGCGCGTGAGCGAGCCGGTGCGCAAACCGTCGAATACGGGGACGCTGAGGGACACTCCGGCCGACCACACGGCGGCGTCCTCGCCATCAAAGGCGGTGGCGCTGGCTCGCCCGTAGTTGCCATTCAATGACAAGGACGGCAGGCGATTGAATTTTGCGGCGCGCACTTCGAGATCGGATTGTTCCAAGCGTTGGGCCGAGCTCTGGTAGTCGGCCCGATGCGCGAACGCCTGGTCTTCGGGCGACACCAGCACGGTGGATTCACTCGTGGAGATCGTCACGGCAAACGGAGCCAGCGAGACCGGGGTGTCGACCGGCAGGGCCAGTAGTCGAATGAATTGGAGTTCAGTGGCCCGGACCTCGGTCTCCTGTTGGAGGCGAGCCTGTTGGGCAATGGCGAGTTGGGCTTGGGCGCGGGTGACATCGATTTGAGTGGCGACACCGGCATCACGTTGGCGCACGGCCAAGTCGAGGAGCGCGTCGGCCCGAGTGATGTCAGCATTGATCAAGTCGAGACGCGCGAGGTTGCGTCGATGTTGCAAAAAAACCGTCGCGACGGCGGCTCGCACTGTTTCGCGAGTGCTTTCAGCATTTTGGCGCGCCACCAGTATTCCGATTTTTGCGGCTTGGTGGGTGGCGATGGTTTGAGGATCAAGGAGGTCCAGACGGCCGTTCAGGCCCACATCGAAGCGATTATTGATGCCGTTGCGGGAGACGGTGCTGCCAAACGACGCGGACTGAGAGCGGCGTTGGGAGGCATCGAGCGTGAGGTTGGGAAGCAATCCGGCTCGGGCCTGAGTGGCCGTCTCCATGGTTTGAAGCACGGTTTCCCGGCTGAGCAGCACGCTCAGGTTGGTATCGTCCACGGCCTCAAGTGCATCAGCGAGGTCGTAGGAGGCAGCGGTGGTCGTCAACGCTCCCAGTGTGACCAGCGCCAAACCGGCTCCCAGCCGAAGGAAAGTTGATAAGCGGGGCAACGAACGAAGGAGCGATTCAGCCATGGTAGCACGCAAGCAAACCGTCACCGGAGTCGGGCGCAAGACACGGCGTTTATATCTCGTGGTGTCGGTTGAACACGGATCGAGGCTTGTGGATTGTCAGTTTCCCGGGGTTGGGTCACGTTGCTCCGTTTTAACACTCATGCGCGTCGGACTAGCTCAAATCAATACCACGGTCGGAGACCTCGCGGGCAACCGCGACCGGATCATTGCGGCCTACCGAAACCTCGTTGCGGCGGGAGCCGAACTGGTGGTTTTCCCCGAAATGGTCAGTTGCGGCTACCCGCCTCGCGACCTGCTGCTGAAGCGGCGATTTGGCGACGATGCGGAGGGCACGCTCATGGAGATTGCCGCGATCACGGGTGACGTGCCGGCACTGGTCGGCACGATTGAGCGTAATCCGGCCAAGGAAGGACGTCCGTTTTTCAATGCCGCGGCGCTGTGTCAGCACGGCGCGATTCAAGGATTTGCCCGGAAATGTCTGCTGCCAACTTACGATGTCTTCGATGAAGACCGTTATTTCGAGCCCGCCAAACAGCCGACGGTTTTCAAGATCAATGGACGACGCGTTGGCGTGACCATTTGCGAAGACATCTGGATGCACGCCGATGTCACGCCTCGGCCGCTGTATCATCACGATCCCGTCGCCCAGTTGGCGGAGGCCGGCGTGGATCTGATGGTGAACCTCTCGGCAAGTCCGTGGCATCACGGCAAGAACCGCATGCGCCAGCAGCTCGTGATCGATGCGGCCAAGACCCTCGGCTGCCCCGTCGTTTACGTGAACGCGGTCGGCGGTAACGATGAACTCGTCTTCGATGGTCGTTCCGTCATCGCGAAACCCGACGGCACGCTGCACACCGGCCTGGCGGCCTTTCGCGAGGATCAAGCCGTCATCGATCTGGCCACGACGGCGGAGCCAGTCCTCGCCCCGAGTTTTGCGCAGGAAGACATGGCCGACGTGCACGATGCGTTGGTGCTGGGATTGCGCGACTACGCGTTCAAGTCGGGCTTTAAGAAAGCGCTCGTAGCGCTCAGCGGCGGCATCGATTCGGCCGTCGTGGCCGTGCTCGCGGCGGAGGCCTTCGGCGCGGAAAACGTGATCGGCGTTTCGCTTCCCTCGTCCATCTCATCGCAACACTCTCGTGACGACGCCAAGGACCTGGCGGCGAATATCGGGATTCCTTTCGAGACGATGGAAATCGCCCTAGCTGTCGCGGCCTGCGAAACGGCCTTGCAGCCCTTGTTCGAGGGGCGGCCGGTTGATGTGACCGAAGAGAACATCCAAGCCCGGATCCGTGGTGTATTGATGATGGCGCTGTCCAACAAGTTTGGCGCGCTGCTACTCACCACCGGCAACAAGAGCGAAATCGCGGTCGGTTATTGCACCCTTTACGGCGACATGTGCGGCGGTCTCGCGGTCATTTCGGATGTATTCAAAACCCAAGTATTCGCGCTCTCCCGCTGGATGAACCGCGAGCGCGAAATCGTGCCGTGGAATACGATCAACAAACCGCCGAGCGCGGAACTGCGGCCCGACCAAAAAGACGAGGACAGCCTGCCGCCCTACGACGAACTCGACGCCATCCTGCGCGGTTACGTCGAGGAAGGCCTCTCGCGACGCGATCTGGTTCACCAAGGATTCGAGACCTCGGTCGTCAATGACATGGTGCGCAAGGTCGACCTCAACGAATACAAACGCAAACAAGCGGCTCCCGGCATCAAGATTACTCCCCTCGCCTTCGGCGTCGGCCGCCGCATCCCCATCGTCCAAAAATACGTGAGCTGAAGGCCCTCACCGGGAATACGCCCGCCGCCGAATGGTGGTGATTCAAGGCAAGACGGCGGATCGGCAATGTGTCGGGACTAGAGGGCCAACCCGCGGTAACAGATCTGCGGTATCGTCGTGGGTCGGGCTTTATGCCCGACACCCTGGCCGCCCCGGCAACGCCCCGCCGTCCAACACCGATGATGGGCCCCATTTCACTCCGGCGATTCCGGTTTCCCACCATCTGGTTGCCCTTCAACCAGCAGCCCCAACTCACGCAACAGTTCGACCACATCGTTCTCCGGTTCGGCCCCAGCCTTCTCGATTGCAGAAAAATAGTCGCGCGCAATTCCGATGAACAAATTCCCGTGGGCCTGGGGCAGCCGGCGAAATGCCGGCGCCAAACAAAACAGGGCCTCCTTATGGCAGTGCGCGGCTTCCGCGAAGTGCTCAAGTTCGAATTGCCGGTCACCCAGCACCGCCAACGACATCGCCAAATTCGGCAGGTAGGCGTCCCGGTTGCGCTCCACCAACTGACGTCTCAATCCGACCGCCTCTTCGGCGGCAACCAGCGCCTCCTCTCGACGCCCCACTCCACTTAAATACGCGGCCCAATTATTCACCGACATCGCCAAATTCGGCAGGTAGGCGTCCCGGTTGCGCTCCACCAACTGGCGATACAATCCGACCGCCTCTTCGGCGGCAACCAGCGCCTCCTCTCGACGCCCCACTTCACTTAATTGATTCGCCCAATTATTCACCGACATCGCCAAATTCGGCAGGTAGGAGTCCCGGTTGCGCTCCACCAACTGACGATACAATCCGACCGCCTCTTCGGCGGCAACCAGCGCCTCCTCTCGACGCCCCACTCCACTTAATCGATTCGCCCAATTGTTCACCGAACTCGCCAAGTCCGGCAGGTAGGCGTCCCGGTTGCGCTCCACCAACTGACGTCTCAATCCAACCGCCTCTTCGGCGGCAACCAGCGCCTCCTCTCGACGCCCCACTCCACTTAATCGATTCGCCCAATTAGACGCGGCATGCGCCCAATCGGACAGGTCTGGAGATTCCGATTTTTCGGCTAAATTCCGCGCGCGCTCATAGTTCAGCTTGGCTAGTTTCAGCGCTCGGTCGGCCAACTCCAGCGACTGGTCGGGCATGGCACCCAACAGTCCCAACAACGCACTGCGATCGCGGGATACCGCCGCGTCCGCGATCAACATGTCGGTGGCATACAGCAGAGGCCTTTCCGCCTCACTGGTTCCGTAGTCCTGACCAAAATTCTGCCATGCATGAATGATGTTCTTGGGTAAACCGACGGGGTCGCGTTGCGCTCCCCGGCGCACCACACTTTCCCAGGCGTGCCACGGGGTCGCACTTTTTTCGGAAACCGCGAGCTGCTGGAGCACGAACGCCTCGCCCACAAAATCGGGCAGGATGGGGCCCACCACGCGCGACGTTTCCGACATGGTTTGACCGGGCAATATCTCCTGAAGCTGCTGGGCCAAGTCCCCCCAGCCCGACGGCCAGGGTAAGCCCAGCGCGGCAAGCTCTTCCTGCACGAGTCGATTCAGTTCGGCGGTGGTTTTGACCTCCTCCAGTGTCGCGCAGGCCGCCAGATGGCACAGCAGGCGCTCCGCACTTCGTTGCTCGGTTGAGCTTGAAAGGGACGCATAACGGCGGAGGCGGGCCCGCTCACGTTTCGCGGCCAGATGAGCGAGTTCCGTGCGGGTGTGAGCCATCGCCGCGGTCAATCCTTCGTCGAGTGCGGTGCGGGCCGCGAGGATGAGCAGGAGGGGCTCGGCAAAATCCGTTTTGGCCAGAGCATGGTCCAAGCTGGCATCATCTCCTTCGGTCGGCAGAGGGGGCGACGGCTTGCCATGAAATTGAGCCACGCGGGTAAGCGCTGAAGCCAGGAGGTCCCGACGCAGGCGTCCCGGGGGCAACGGCTGCACCTTCACAGCAGACGGCGGATCAAAAAGCTCACCCACGCTCGAAGCCGCGTAACTGCTCACTTCGTCGGTGCGGAGCATCGTGTCGAACCAGGCTCCCTCCACGCGTTCCAGCAGTAGCACGCGCAAGGGTGGTCCGGACTCCGGCGCGTTGTCGCGCAGGCGTTGCAGCAGCGCGGTGATCGGATCGGCCAAGGCCTGCGCGTAGTCGATGACCAGCAAGGCGGGGCGATCCCAGTGCAGTTTTGCCGGATCGCGTTGCAGGGTTGTGGCAAGATGGTCGCGCGTCATCCAACCGGCGGTCCAATGAGCCCACTGGTCTCCCAGTTCCGCCAGGAACTCAAACGCTAGCCGCGTCTTGCCGGAGCCCGCGCGACCGATCATCAAGCGGACTGAGAGCGCGTCGGGGGCCCGCAACCAGTCCCGCAGGTCGGCGAGGTCGGCGTCTCGGCCGACCAACGGCAGGGCGCGATATTGCGGCAACATGAAATACCGATCATCCTGCGGGTGCTTCCTTTTGTCACCCAGGCGCAGAGTGTCGATGGTTTGGCTCGATAGTCCGCCTAGAAGGTAATCGAATTTACTCTCGAGGCGCAGCACGCCGTGCAAAATTTCTGCCGTGAGAGCGCGTTGTTGCTCGTCCCCGTGGGCGCGGGCCGAATTGAGAGTGGCGAGGGTCGCCATCACCTCGCCGATATCGAGGGCCAGTTGAGATTGCTGGCGGAGCAGTTGGCCCAACTGGTCATCGATCGCGGCAAATGATCCCCGTAAATCGGAGAACTCGTCGTCGAGTGATTGGCGCAAATCCGCCAGTTCCTGGGCCACATGAATGCGGGACACCTCGGGACGATGTTTCAGGTATTCCGCAAAAAAGGAGGCGTGCAGGTCGACGAACCGTAGGACCGGCGCTTCCGGTGACATCTGCCATCCGTCGTGCAACAGCGTCTGGAACTCGGGCGGTTGTCCGTCGCTGCCCACCTCCCGGTCGACCCACTCGCTCACCCCGGATGTCAGACGGTCGGAGAGACTGCTGCGCCCTTGACCCAACACGCTGCGAATCTCCGCATCGTTGAGCTGTAGCTTATCGTGACAGTCGAGAAACGACTGCGTAGAAATGGCTGCCTGCAAGCGCATGACCCAAGCGCGACGGGGATCACCGGCAATGGCGTCATCCGAAAATAGCTGACGCAGTTTCCCCGCGCCCAACGCTTCCCCCAAAGATTTCAGCCAAGGTTTTTCCGACTGAACTCGCCCCGCCAATTCCCAAGTGAGGGCCAAGGCCGCGCCGCGAAAGGCATCTCGGCTGGCCTGCTGCAGGTCATGATTGCGGGGAAGTTGAGTTTGAGGGTCGAGATCGAACAACTCCGACCGGGTTAACAGCGATTTTAGTTTTTCATGCGCCGCGCTCGGTAGCATTCCCGCGACAACATCACCGATACCTCCTCCGAATTGCGCAAAGATTCCGGTCAAGCCGCCATCAGTAGCGGTCTCGGTCCCAGATCCCTCACCTTTCGAGCCTTTCGCCACGGCAATCAACGCCTTCAGCAGAAGTGTAGCCGCTAGGGTCATCGTGCCGGGGTCCACCATGATATAAGTTCAATTCGGGTAGAGGCTATTGCGCCAGACGAAATCGCCTGTCGACCGAATGTATTTACGTCCATCTGTTCTACGCAGTGAAGCTGACCAAATAAAATTCGTGTCACTTCGTGTTCATTCGTGGTTAAAAAACGACATCCATGATTTCGTCCGACCTCTTTGAGCGCGCCAAAAAACTGATTCCCGGTGGCGTGAATTCTCCTGTCCGTGCCTTCCGTTCCGTGGGCGGCGCGCCGTTTTTTGTGAAGGCCGCCCATGGCGCCACGCTGACCACGGCCGATGATCGCGAGCTGATCGATTTCGTGTGCACGTGGGGCCCTGCCATCCACGGCCACAACCATCCGGTGATTCGTGATGCAATCGCGGCGGCGCTGAACAACGGCACGTCGTTTGGCACGCCCAATCCCTACGAGGTGGAGATGGCCGAGCTCATCACGACTTACGTGCCTTCGATTGAAAAAGTGCGCATGTGCAACAGCGGCACTGAAGCCACGATGTCGGCGATCCGGTTGGCGCGTGGCTTCACGGGTCGCGACAAGATCATCAAGTTCGCCGGTTGCTACCACGGCCATTCCGATTCGCTGCTGATCAAAGCCGGCTCGGGCGCGCTCACTCACGGACACCCGGACAGCGCGGGCGTGCCGGCATCGTTTGCACAGGAAACGATCGTGCTGCCGTTCAATGATCGCGACGCGCTCACGGCAGCGTTCTCGGCCAATCCTGATGCGATCGCGGGCGTCATTCTTGAGCCTTACCCCGCCAACGTCGGGTTGATTCGGCCAGATGAAGGCTATCTCCGCTTCTTGCGCGAACTGACGGCGCAGCATGGCACCGTGCTCATTTTTGATGAGGTTATGACCGGGTTTCGTTTGGCCAAAGGCGGCGTGCAGGAGATCGAAGCCATCACACCGGACCTCACGACGTTGGGCAAAATCATTGGCGGCGGACTGCCCGTCGGCGCGTTCGGCGGCCGGGCCGATATCATGGATCGCCTCGCGCCCGAAGGTCCGGTCTACCAAGCGGGCACGCTCAGCGGTAATCCGCTCGCCATGGCCGCTGGTATCGCGGCGCTGAAGTTGTTGGCCGATGACGAAGCTTACGCCCGTTTGGCTCGACTCGGAGCCCAAGTGCAATCCGCCGTGGCGGGTGCTCTCGCCGCCAAAGGCATCGCCGCGCAGGTGCCGCAAACCGGCTCGATGTGGTGCACGTATTTCACGGACCAACCGGTGCGCGACCTCACTACGGCGCAGACGACGGATGCGGAACTGTTCGCCCGTTATTTTCGCGGATGTC
Organism: Synoicihabitans lomoniglobus; assembly: GCF_029023725.1. GTDB lineage: Bacteria > Verrucomicrobiota > Verrucomicrobiia > Opitutales > Opitutaceae > Actomonas > Actomonas lomonigloba. The sequence goes on along the minus strand of NZ_CP119075.1, from coordinate 2,049,554 downwards.
TGGATCAAGGCGTCTACTTGCCTCCAAGTGCCTATGAGGCATGCTTCATCAGCACGGCCCATGAAGGCGCTGTGATCGATAAAGCCTGTGAAATCATGACTGATGTGATCAAAACCCTATGAGTTGCTTCCCCCGGCATGGCCGCCTGGTCATTTGGCTAATGGTGTGCGTCGGAACGATCGTCTCTTCATCGATGGTCGCGCAACCGCAACACGCAGAGGTGCTGCCGCTGAGTGAACTCGCGGCCGGAATGGAAGGCGAAGTGTGGACGGTTTTTCAAGGCACGCAGCCCGAGCCCTTCACGGTTAAAGTCACCGGGGTGATTGCCAACGCGCTCGGCCCCGGGAAATCGATGATTCTCTGCGAGCTGACCGATCCGCGCGTGCAAAACATGGGCGCGGTCGCCGGCATGAGTGGCAGCCCGCTCTACATCGATGGCCGATTCGCCGGTGCGTTGTCCTATCAGGTGCAACGTTTCGAAACGGTGCGTTTCGCGGGATTCACGCCGGCCGACGACCTGTTGGAAGTGCGACGCATTGCCATGGATTTAAGCACCCCGCTGCCGGGATCAGGCGACGGCACCATTCCCGCCCAAGGACCTCCCGCCAAACCGATGACATCAAGCCGAGACGGACTTGGGGATCGCCGGGATGGTGCACTGGCCCCTCTTTCGCCGGTTTTCGCTTTCGGGGGACTTTCCCCGCAAGTTACGGCGCTCGTGAGCGGTCCGCTGGCCGAGCTTGGAATTCATACGACCACGTTGGGTGGTGCCACCAGCGGCGGCAGCATGGATATGAGCACGAGCGCAACCCTCGCTCCCGGGCAAGCGGTCGGCGCGGCGCTGGCGGTGGGAGACATCACGCTGGCGGGCACGGGCACCGTCTCGCAAGTCGACGGGAATCGCATCCTCGCCTTTGGGCATCCCTTGCTGGGTTTGGGCACCGTGGAAGTGCCGATGACTACGGCCGAGATCGTGGCCATTCTGCCGTCCAATCTGAGCTCGTTTAAAATATCAAATACCGGGCCGGTCATCGGCACGGTGCGCCAGGATCGGCTCTCCGCGATTTATGGCGAATTGGGGGCAGCACCGCCGATGGTTCCCGTCACGGTAATCAGTCCGCAACGCACGTTGAATTTTGCGACCGTGCGTCATCCGCGCCTGACTCCGGCCATCACGGCAGCCGGTCTCAGCCAGGCCGTGCTCGGCTCCAATGACGCGGGTCTGTCCGAAGGCTTCGCCATCACCACGCAGGTCAATTTTCCCGGCGGGCGAAAGCTGACGACCGAACGCCTGTTCGCCGGTCCGGAGGGATTTAAACAAAGTCTGGCCGCCCTGACCCAAAGCCTGACGACGTGGATGCAGAACCCGGTCGAGGAAGTTTTTCCGGATCATGTCACTTTCCGCGTCGAGCCCTTGCCCACCAACCCCACGGCCAGTTTGGACAATGTGCAGTTTTCCCATCGTCAGGTGGCGATCGGAAAAACGCTGAAAGTCACCCTCTCACTACGGGACTTCCAATCCCAACCATGGCAGGAAATCGTGAAGATTCCGATGGCGAGTGATTGGCGCGGACGCGAGTTGGAGATACTCATCAGCAGTGGACCCGCATTGGACAATCTGAGTGGCGGGCAGACGGTTTACCCCGTGAGTCAGATCCGCGACTTCGACGCTTACCTCGATGTGTTGCGCGCGCAGCGCCGCCCCGACGGCCTCTATGTGGCCGTCGTGACGAAATCCTCAATCTTCCTAGACCAAACAGAGTCGACGCTCGAACTGCCCGGTTCGCTCGCACGTGTCGCTCGCAGTGCTGATTCCGCTCGGTTCAACCAACGCGCCGCTCGCGAAATATTGTGGGAAACCCACATCCTGCCCCATCGCTTGGTTCCCGGCCTGGTTCGGCAACCTCTGCGCGTGACCGACTAAGCGCAAGTTTCGCGCAGCCCCGTCCCCCCTTTTCATGTTCGTTCCTGTTTTCATGCGTATCCGAATTTTCGTTACTTTGTTGCTGGCCTTATTGGCCGGTGGCGCGGCGGCCGAACCGCTGTCCAAGTCGCAAGCCATCAATTTTTATCGCGATGTTTCGTCCCGCGATCTGGAAGGACTCGCGACGCGATCGGACGGGCGTTTGATTGCGGGGCCCGTCTTGCGATCACTCGCCGGAGAAATCGGCGCGGAACTGCTGTGGCAAATCGAACCTTTCACGCCGGACTCCTGGCTGGTCGGCACCGGACCCGATGGTCGAATCCTGCGTCTCACGGTGGATGTCGAGCAGGAGTCCCTGACAGCGGAGACGTGGGCTACGCTCGATGCCGGTCAGGTGTTCGTGGTGCGTCGCCTGCCGGACGGAGGAGTGGTGGCGGGCACGTCTCCCCATGGCGCGTTGTTTCGTCTCAACGACCGCGGTGAAGTTACGGCCCAAGCGAACCTGCCCGTCGACTCGATATTGGATATTCGCATGGAGCCCGCTGGGTCCCATCTGCTGGTGGGCACCGGTAATCCCGGACGCGTGTTTCGCGTGAATTTGGCGCAATTCCATGCCGTCGAGGAAGCCGGGACTGACGCCAAACTCGCCGATCTCGGGGTGGTCGAATTCGGTCAGATCCGTGATCGCAATGTGCGCCGGTTGGCCGTCATGCCCGATGGTGACGTGCTCGCCGGATCGGCCCCGAGCGGCAATCTCTACCGATTCCCCGCCGCGGGAGGATCTCCCGTTATTTTGTTCGACAATGAAAGCGCGGAAGTGACCGACATTCACGTTACCGACGAAGGTGATGTCTATGCCTCCGTGGTCATGACCAAAACGTCCGCCGACAACCGCGTCATCAATGCCGCGACGGTTACGCCGGAGCCGGAAAAGGAGGACAAGGAAGCTCCCCAATCCGCGCCCACCATCATGGAGCCGGCGGCGTTTGATGAGTTTTCGGGACGCACGAATCTCGTTTACCTGCGCAAGGGAGATGGTCTGCCGGAGACGGTGGTCTCCCGTGGCAATATCGCGATTTATCGGATCTTGGATCGCGGTGATATGTTACTCCTGCCCGGCGGGGACGACGGTGAATTCGTGGGGTATGATCGCAGTGCCCGGCGCTCGCTGACGTTCCCCGGTTCCGATGCGGCGCAGGTTCTCGATATTGTGGGAATGGATTCGACCGACCGCTATCTGTTGCTCACGAACAATCCGGCCGGTGTCACGGTGATGGATTTTGCCGCCACGGGACCGCGATCCGTTAAAACCAAGCGACTCGATCTACGCTCCGTTGGACGGATCGGCGCGCTGCGTTTTGACCGCACAAGGAATCTGACCGACGAGGAACTGGAGGTTTCACTGCGTGCCAATCGTGGGCGCGACGCCGTGGAGGGTTGGACGCCGTGGCAAAAGACCACCGCAGTCGACGGCGGCTGGAAAAGCGATGCACTGACCGGGCAATACGTGGAGCTGAAAATAGAACTCCCGGAAGACATTTCGCCCGCCTTGGAGTTGGACCGCGCCACGCTTTATCACCTGCCGCAAAACCGTCGCCCGATTTTACAGACCTTCCGCGTGATTTCGCCCAACTTCGGGCTCGTGCCCCGCGGGGACACCAATGCACCAACTTCGTTTACGTTGGGACATGCCACCGGTGCTACTTCCACGCCCTCACCCAATGAGCAAAGCCAATTGCTGGCCAGTCCGTTGGTGCCGGAACCGGGTGCACAAATCGTTACGTGGAGCCTCCGAGATCCCGATGGCGACGATTTTACGGCTTCGTTCTCGGTGCGATCCGAAGACTCCGACGAGTGGATCGACTTCGCCATCGATACGACGGAATCGTGGGTGCAGTTCGATCGACGCACGTTGGCCGAGGGCATCTACTTCACGCGTTTAGTCGTCAAGGAAACAGCGCCGCGTCCCCGGGCCGATCGCTTCGAAGTTTCGTTTGAGACGGATGATCTGCTGATCGATTTAACCTCGCCTGAAATTGAAGCCGTCAATGTCTCACGCGACGAGGATCTACTGACCATCAACGTCACAGGGGCGGATCGATTGTCGCTGCTTTCGGGTTTACTCCTGAAATTTAACAATGGATTTGAAGCGGAGACAGCGCAGCCATCCGACGGCATTTTGGACGGTAAAACGGAAACCTTTGCGATTTCCATCGCAGCGGGAAACCTCATCGGCGCGACCGCCGTGGAAGTGCAACTTGAGGATGCTGCAGGTAATCGCGTCAGCCAGCGCGTGTCCTTACCCGGAAACGGGCGCTAAACCCGAGCTGCGCGACCGAAAAAATTGCCGACCGTGACGCATGATTCGGCGGCTGGAAATACGGATTCGCAACCAATCCCGCGCCCAGCCCCGGTTGTAGGGGTGGTAGCGATATTCCGCGATGGCGGCGTGCATCTCCTGCAGGGATCGGCAGCCCGCAATATCAGCGACCGTATCGAAATCGGAGGCAAAGAATTGCCGGTTGAAAAGCTTGATTAGCGGTGCAATCGGCCGGGCATGGGGATGCAGGCATCGAGCAAAGAAATGCGAGGCGAATCGGTCGGTGGTGATACCGTGCAATTCGCAATAACGATGACCAAACGTGTCGGACGATAAACCTTGTTTCATATAAGATACCTGATCTCCCAGATCGGGTTATCTTAGCTTGGTCAATGCCAGTTACGATTCACGCGTCGGAATCGTAGCAATTGTGCCACATCTTTGGTCGGAGTGCTGTAAACGAAAGGGCGTGCTTACCAAACAACTTGGTGTGAACGATTTCAATTCGACTCCCAACTCATCCCGGGGGAAGCGTCCCGTCATAAGAGCGCATGTTGCTCTCCGCAGCCGACACTGGGCCAGACTCCAAGGCGATGGCTCTGCGACCACCGACTTCCCGACCGCGAGTGATGACTAGGGAACCCGCGGGGGATTCAATAATCCGATTTCCACGGCGTAACGGGAAAGTTGCGCGACGCGATGAAGGCCGGTTTTCCGCATCAAGTTGCTGCGATGGTTGACGACGGTGTGCATGCTCAAGCCGAGGCGGGCGGCGATTTCTTTCGAGCTCAATCCTTCGGCCAACATCGATAGAACCGAACGTTCCCGCGGACTTAAATCCACCTGTTTGGTGTCGTTGCGTTTTTCACGCACCAAATGCCGCAGGTATTCGGCGGCGGAGCTGGAATAATATGGCGTGCCTTCGATCGTGCTGCGAAGGGCCTGTCTCAGCTCACTGAGGGGAGACCCCTTATCCACAATCCCCAAAACGCCCCCGGAGAGCGCTGCTCGGACGGCGTTGAGGGTTAAATTCCCGGAGTAAATCATGTAGCGCGTATTGGGACTGGCCCGGCGCAGATCGTCGATCAGGCGCAGCCCGGTGGCTCCATTTTCAAGCACCAGGTCGAGTATCACCAAATCGGGCTTTTGCTCCAACCCGACTCGAATCGCTTCGTCGACGGTGGTCGCTTGGCCCACGACGGTGAAGCCGCCGAGACTATCAAGGAATTGAATAACCATTTCCACGACTGACAGGTGGTCATCGACCACCATCACTCGCTTGGTGAGAACGTGTTGAGGAGAAAGTTGAGCATTTGCGCCCATATCTAAGCTATTAGGCATCGACTTGGTTCATTACTACTAAATCTGATCGCGAAGTTATAAAATAGGGACTAATGCCCATGCAAAAAGGTAGCAATAGCGCTGTTTGGTGCAAGGTAATTGCCTCAGCCCGGTTGCACCTAGTTTCGATGATATTTCATCGGCATCATTACGAGCGAGGATGAGCAGTCCGGTGGACGGCTTTTAGGCGGGCGACACTGACATGAGTGTAAATCTGGGTCGTGGCCAAATTGGCGTGTCCCAGTAGTTCCTGCACGAGACGTAAATCGGCGCCGGCATTGAGCAAATGCGTCGCGTAGCTATGGCGGATCTTGTGGGGAGTCAGGTCGAGAGGCAGGTCTGCCAAGGCCAGGTAGCGCTTTAACAGCAGCTGCACCTCGCGCGGTTTCATCACCGTGTGTCGGCGTGTGACGACCACGGGAGCGTCAGTCGATATCGACGGCGCAAACTCCGATTCCCAGCGTTGCAATACAGCCATCGCGACGCTGCCGAGCGGACAAAGGCGTTCTTTGCCACCCTTGCCGACGATGCGTGCGACCCCTGCCCTTTTTTCGATCGCGGCGTAGGTTAAATTGCACAACTCGCTCACCCGCAGACCGCCGCCGTAGAGCAATTCCAACACGACTCGATCACGCCAAGCGGTGAAAGCGTCGATGCTCTCGTTGTCGAGTAGCCGTTGCGGGCCCAATAGGAGGCTTCGCATTTGCACCTCGGTTAAAAACTGCGGCAGTCGCTTTTCCAGCTTGGGCAGCGGAATACCCGTGAAGGGATTTCGAGCCATGCGCCCGCGAGTAATCCAAAAACGAAAAAACGAACGAAGTCCCGAAACATGCAGGTGGAGTGTGCGGCGATCAAAACGCCCCTGAGCTTCGATCACAAAATCGCGCATCTCCCGTCGCGTAAGTTCGTCGAACGGTTTTTCGGCGACTCCCGAGGTGCTCAACCAGCGGAAAAAATCAACGAAGGCGTGCCGGTAATTTCGCACCGTATGGGCGGAGTATCGTCGCTCTTTGCTCAACCACGCCGCAAACGGCTCCAGCCAGACCTGTTCGACGGCCGCCGGCAGGACGAATTCAGGTGTTTCTGGGGTCGGCTTCGACATCGGACATCACGCGAGACGCGTGGCGACGGAGGGCTCCTTCGGGATCGAGACCACGCTCCCGGGCGGCTGCCGCCAGAATGAAGAGCTCGCGGCCCAGCGTATCGTCGTCGAGCGCGTTCGCTTTGACCTCGATCGCGGCGGGGTCGGCCGACGCCGGGCGTTGAAATCCTTTTTTGATGATCTGCTTCCAAATCGACTCCGCCCACATCGTGGCCGGAAGTCGTGGTGGTTGGGGCTTGAACAACCCTTTCGCCGGTGGACCGTTTTTCTTCTCCTGCGCTTTGATTTCCTCCCACTTCGTGAGGACCTGGCCCGACGTTTCGAGTCGCTCCTCATCGCCAAAAACGTGTGGATGCCGCCGCACGAGTTTTTCATTCACTTCACGCGCGACGTCATCGAGATCGAAATCTCCGCGCTCGGCGGCGATTTGTGCGTGAAAGTAAACCTGGATCAGCACGTCGCCCAATTCTTCGCGCATGTGCACGACGTCCCCACGATCGATCGTCTCGATCAATTCACTCACTTCGTCGATCAGGCAGCGCACCAGGGAGGCATGAGTCTGTTCCTGGTCCCACGGGCATCCGCCGGGAGCTCGGAGGCGAGCAATGGTTTCACGAAGTTCGAGCAATGCACTCATCGGCCGTGAGGTTGGTGCAGACGTGGTTGGGAATGCACGGAAAAACTGGGCTGGAGTTCCCACCCATCCGTGTGTTCCGTGCGTCCTCCCGTATGTCAGACAAACTCACTGAAATCATGGCCTGGAAGCGGCAGGAAATTGCTCCGGATGTTCGCAGCGTATCGCTCGACGAACTGGCGCAGCTCCACCGCGCCCTTCCGTCGCCGCCTTCGTTTCTCCAGGCGTTGCGCCGATCCGATGACGGACTTGCCGTAATCGCCGAAATCAAACGCCGTTCTCCTTCCGCGGGGGAAATCGCCGCCGGGGCGTCCGCGTTGACTCAAGCCGCACGCTACCAGTCCGCCGGGGCCGATTGTTTGTCTGTGCTCACGGACCAGAAATACTTCGGCGGCACGCTGAGTGACCTCGAGCAGGTAACGGCGAGTTTTCGCGAATCCCCTCCGGCCGTGCCTTGTTTGCGGAAGGACTTCATGGTGCACCCCATCCAAGTCCGCCAAGCTCGGGAGGCCGGAGCCAGTGCGATTCTGATCATTGTGCGAGCCCTGACCGACGAAGAGATCATGACGTTACACGCTGCGGCGACGGCGGCGGGCTTGGACGCGCTTTTCGAGATCCACAGCGAAGCCGAACTCGAGCGGGCCGTCAGCCATCGGGCCCAAATCATTGGTGTCAACAATCGCGATCTGGCCCGGTTTACCACGGACCTCGCGATCAGCGAGCGCCTCATCCCGCAGTTTCCCCGCGAGGTCGTTGCCATCAGTGAAAGCGGAATCCATCGAGCCGAGGACGCCGCGCGGGCCAAAGCGTGTGGGGCCGATGCCATTCTCGTGGGCGAGTCTCTCATGCGCGCGCCCGATCCGACGGAGCTCTTGCGGTCGTTCCGCTAGCTTTTGTCGTTTCGGACGCCAAAAAAAGGACGGCCCCAGCGGGACCGTCCTCGGAAATTTATAGATTACGAAGGCGTTGCTCAGGCCGATTTCTCCGGCGTGAACATGTGCACGTCGCGTTGCGGATAAGGGATCGAGCAACCGGCGGCCTCGAGATCGACTTTGAGGCGCTCCGTCATGTCCATCTTGGTCATGAGGAAGTCCGGGGAGTTCACCCAGAACCAAACCACGATGTCGACGCTGCTCTCGCCGAGGTTCATCACGCCCACGATGGCGGCCGGATCCTTGAGGATGCGCTCATCGCTGTTCAGCGCCTTCCAGATCGTGTCCTTGGCCACCTTGAGGTCGTCATCATAGCTGACGCCCATGGTGAGGTCGATGCGACGGGTTTCCTTGACCGAGTAGTTGGTGATGGTGCCACCGCCGACTTGAGCGTTGGGGACGATAACGACCTGGTTCTGCGGCGTGCGCATGTTCGTGTTGAAGATGCTGATACCCTCCACGATGCCTTTGGTGCCGCCGGCTTCGATGAAGTCGCCGACTTTGAAGGGACGGAAGATGATGATCATCACGCCGGCGGCGAAGTTGGCCAGGGAGCCTTGAAGCGCCAAACCGATGGCCAAACCGGCCGCACCCAGAATGGCGATGAAGGAGGTGGTCTCAATGCCGAGTTTGCCGAGAGCGGCCATCACGACGACCAGGGTCATCATGATGTTGGCAATTTTAGCGAGAAACCCTGCCAAGGTATCGTCGATTTTGGCCTTCTTGAAGGCGCCGAGAATGAAGCGAGTGATGATGCCGACGGCGATGCGACCGATGATGAATATCGCGAGGGCGAGACCGATATTGATGGCCCAATCGATCCCGGAGGTCATGAGCCAAGTCTTAATAGCGGAGGTAGTTTCAGTTGAAGTTTCCATAGTGGAGCTGAAGTGAGGATGAATAATCATATAGGGTCAAGACCCTATATGCGACGAACCCATTGACGGGCGATTAAACCATCCATGGTCTGTTTCGGTCAATGCCACTGTCGCCGTCGCAAACGCGTGAGATACTTGCCCAGATTGATCATCTACCTCGAAAACACTTGGGGCAGAACTTCCTCGTGGACGCGAATATCGTGCGGAAGTCGGTGGAGCTCGCGAGCGTGGCCGCGACTGATCGCGTGGTCGAAATCGGCCCCGGACTCGGCACCCTCACCCGTGCCCTCTTGTCGACCGGCGCTCAGGTCTGGGCGATCGAACACGATCCCCGCTTGGCCGCGTATCTCCGCACCGATGTCATGCCGGACGCGGGCGGTAGGTTGCACTTGATGGAAGGCGATGCCTTGGATGCGCCGCGCGCCGGGCTCGCAACGAACGAGGCCGCAGCCGGATTCAAAGTGGTCGCCAATTTGCCCTACGCCATCTCGACCCCGTGGATGGACAGCATGCTGGCCGACCCCCTGCCGCAGCACATGGTGTTGATGTTGCAGCGGGAAGCGGCGGACCGTTATGCCGCCGCGCCCGGATCGAAACAGTTCGGCGCCATTTCAATTTTCCTGCAGTCGGCCTTCGATATTGCGCCCGGCCACAAAGTCCCGGCGGCGTGTTTCCACCCCCGCCCCGACATCGAATCCTACTTGCTGAACCTCGTGCGAAAACCGGTGCCCTACTTGTTTTCGCCAGAAACCAAGCGGTTGATCCGGGCCTGTTTTCAGCAACGCCGAAAACAAGTCTCCTCTCTGTTGCGTGGCAAACTGCCCGATGATGGTCAGAGTTGGATCTCTACTTTAACCCTAGAGGGTTTGGATGGTCGGGCTCGTCCGGAGGCGATTCCCACGAAGGCGTGGCAGCGGCTATCCGTCACTTGAGTTTTTCGCCGCAAGTCATACGGTTTAACCATGCGAGTAGGTAGAGTCGTCGGACTATGTTTCTCTCTTTTGTGGGCCGGTCAATTGATGGCGCAGTCCACTTTCACCTACGGTGTGATCGAGAATAACCAGTATCATGCGCCATCGGGTGAATTCGACATCACATTGCCCGTTCAACCCGAGTTTGGCGGCCACGTGACCGATACTCCGGAGGTCGTCACTTTTCAGGACAATGTCAGCATCCACGCCAGTATCGCATGTTTCGGATTGGACTCTGCTCAGAAACGCGAGATCGAGAATCGAGGGCGCCAGGATTATTTGGCGGGATTTTTCGGACAACATGTTCAGGCGCAGTTTCGGGAGCGGTTCGCCGGGGCGACGATTGAAAGCGCCAAGTTTGTGCCCGCGCTGCTGAGTGGATCTCTGATCGTCTACAATCTACTGCCTGGGGGCTCGATGTTCGACCACCAAGCAGCATTATCCTCCAGCGATTCCGCCCCGACCGCGAAACGCGGTAACCTGCTCTTCTTGCACAATGACCACCTCTACGTGGTGAGCATTGAACTTGCCGATCCCGTTATCGATACGACGCATTCGGCTTTGACCACCGAACAACAAAACGAACTCCTGCAGCAACGGCTGCTGGAACTGGTGGGACGCATGTCGTTTCGGGTTCCGGTGAGCCAGACCCTCCCTAACGGCCAAGCTTGATTCGCAGGACCGTTTCCGGCGCCTCGTTCGTCATGTGACCGATGAGCGCATTGAGGAAAAGCAGCACGCCGCCCATTTCCATGCCCTCCTCTACCGCGGTCCAGATGTTGTAAGGCAGCGTATCCAATGCGTCGTTGATGAGAAAGGGCTCTGTGAGTAGCTCGATTCCCACTGCCCCACCCACGTAAATGCCACCCGCCACACAGAACCATACCGCGATTCGGCGCGGAAGCTTAAGCAGGAAGCGCCCGTAGACGACGCCGACCACGGCCGCGACCACGCCGCCGGGCACGGCCCAGGAAATTTCGGTTACGCTGTTGAGCATCTCATGCATGCCCGCGATTTCATCGACGGACAAAAACAGAAAACCCACAGCCAGACCCCGCCAGGCGGGGGCCATGGGATCGCGCTGCGATTTTGTCAGATTCGCCTGCACCCAGAGGACGGTGGCGGTCAACAGCAGTGCACTGGCCGAATACCACGTCGGGAAACTGTCCTCTTCGTCGACGTCAAATATTTGCCGAAACAACCAGGGGATTTCCTGGAACTGATAATGGACGATCGTAAGCACAACGTGGATACCCACCAACGCGGTGACCACGAGCCAGAGTCGCTTCATCAGACGACCGCGGCTAAATGAGAGGGTATGTTCGATCGGTCCAGAGGGCGGCATAACCGGGTGAATTTAAATCCTAACGGGCGGCGGGGCGCACGAATAAAAAAGGCCACCGCGACGGTGGCCTTATGACTAGGTCGACGAAGCGAAGGGATTAACCTCCCCAGCCCCAACCCCACCAACTCGAGCTGTTGCCCGATTTGTTGGACTTATGGGACTTGTTGGATTTAGCGGAGTTATGACTGGAACCACCGCTGGAGCATGAATGCCCGCGGTCACCTTTTTTCGTGCAGCTGCCCCACCAGTTGATGTCGCAGTTGCGGGAACCGGACTTGTTCGATTTAGCGGACTTGGCGGACTGATGATCACTCGAACCACAGTGGTGGCCCCATTGCGATTTCTTGGAGCAATTGCCCCACCAGTCGTAGCTGCAGTTGCTGTTCTGACCCGACTTGTCGGAGCGGCTCGATTTATCGGAACGTCCCGATTTGTCGGAGCGTCCCGATTTGTCGGATTTGTCGGACTTGGAGGAACGACCGCAATCGTGACCGCGGTCCCCTTGCTTCTTGCAGCGACCCCACCAATCGAAGTCGCAGTTGCTCGAACCGGACTTGCCCGATTTACCTGACTTGCAGGATTTGTTGGAGCGGTCCGACTTGCCCGATTTACAGGAGCGGCAGTTGTTCGTCGTGGAAATAACCTTGGCGCCCAAAGCGACCACTTCGCTCGAACCCGGTGAAACCGGACGGAAGATTTCGATGCGATAGGTGTGTGCGCCTTCAGCCGTGGTGAAGTTCTTTTTGTATTTGCTGCGGCTGATGACGTAGGTGGAACCGTCCTGCGAAGCACCGGCCGTGAAAAGCCATTCTTCGCCGATGGCGCCACCGGAGAGCTCCTCCGTCACCGCGATAATGACCTCTTCATCGACTTCATAGTCATCGTGCTCGTCACACTTGAGCTTGAATTTGATCAACACATCGTCGCCGCCACAGAACGATTGACCGGCGGCGATGGGATCCAACCAGATGACCGTGGCGATGCAGTTTTCATCACTCGGCGGGTCGGCACTCTCGACCACGGAGACCGTGATGGAATCGAAAGCGGTCTTACCTTGATCGGAAACCACGCTCACGATGATCGGGTAGCTTGCCGTTTCGCTCGACAGAATCACGCCCGAGCCCGAGACCACCGCTTGGCCGAGCGCGTCGTGAGTCGTCGTCACCTCGACCCCGCCGATTGTGACGGTGAGATCATCGATGGTGCCGTAGGAAACGCTGGCGGTGTAGGTAAAGGAAATCTCCGAAACAGGATCGCTCTCAAAGCGCGTCACCTCAAAACCATCATCGGGAGTCAGGATCTCCACCGTGGGATCGGGATAGGTTCCGACTACTTCAAACGTGGAGGAAGTGGCCGCGGAGGCATAGCCATTGGAAGTGCTGGCCGAGATTGTGTAAACTCCCGGCACATCAATGACCAAAGTGTCGTCAATACCGACCACGCTGGCCGGATTGGAATCGTCGATTACGAGCGTTACGGGTTCACCTCCGACCGTGGTGGTAAGCGATTCGATAATGCCAAGTTCGGTCTGAGCCGAAACCGTGACAGGCACCGATGCGCCGGGACCGCCAAACTCGAACGTGAATACTTCGCCATCGAGCGGATCTTCGATGGTTACGGTGGGGGGAACCGCGGCAATTTCGTTCACGGTAATGGAAACACTGTCGGAGGCCGTCTTGGTCGCGCCTTCGTCGCCCTGGCTCGTAACGGTGACTGAGATCGTATACGTGTCCAAACCGGCTGCAGTGATGACGCCGCTGCCACTGACCACGCCCAGCGCGGACATGACACCATCGACTTCATATTCGAAGTCGGCGGTTTGGTTGAGCGAGTCCGTCACCGTCACCGTCACCGACTGAATCGGGCCGTAGCTGACGCTGCCATCGAACTCGAACGGAATCTCAATCGCCGGACCGCCCGAGATCACCGTGTAGGAGTCGCCGTCGCCGGGGGTGGTGATTTCGACTTCTGGAGCCGGGTAAAGTGCCTTCACTTGAAACACCGTGGTGTCGGTGTCCGAGCCATGGGGCGTCGTCGTGGTGGCCACGACGTTGTAAGTGCCCGGAACAGAGATAAATTGAGTAGCGGTTCCGGTGACTTCCAAATTACCGATGGTCCAGCCGCTCAACAACACGGGCACGCCGGACTCGGTAGCGGTCAACGTCTGGATGCCTTCGGTCGCTCCGCCGTCGGCGAGGGTCACGGCATCGATCGTGTAAGGCACATCCACGCCGAGAGCGTCACCCAGCGTATAGGTGTAGACGTGAACGCTGGGAGCCAAAGGCTCGATGATGGTCACCGTGGGAGGTGGCACTTGCCGGATGATTTCAAATTCGACATTGTCCGTGGCGGACCCGACGGAGTTGATCGCGGTCACGATGACCGAGTAGAAACCGGCGGCGGGATCCGTGAGAGTCACATCGAGACTCGCGGTGGCCAAAGCGGTATCCAGGTCCGTGACGATGCCGGTCAAGTCGATCACCTGTCCGTCGACTTCAAGTTGGAGATCAGTCACCGGGTAGTTCGCGGTCGCGGAACCGGTGATTTGCAGCGGGATGTCAATGGAACCGGAACCAACTTCGTAGTAGAACTTCTGCTGGTCGGCCGGGGAAGCGATGGCCGGAACCGGAGGAGTCCCCTCGCCCACGGGCTCGAACAGGAAGACGTTGATGAAGCTGCCGCTGTTGACCGTGGTCGCCGCCGCGTTGGCGTCCGGATCGTTTACGTCCTCGGATTCACCGGAAAAGTTCTCCGCCCGCAGCCGATAGCTGTATTGCCCGGCATCGGAACCATCGGGAGCATTAAAATAAACGCCAATCACCCGCGAGCGATTGCCGGCGGTGAAGAGCAAGCTGGCGGGCGCGGAACCGTGCAGAGCGATTTGATCGTCAACCCAGTCGGCGACAATATCGGGATCTTCATTGTCTTTGGTGGTGGCCCAGGTTGGGTCGGACTCGAAACCGTCCGGCAACAGCACCCAGCTCACGTAAGAAAGGGCCTCGGCGTCCGTGGCACCAGCCGGCTTTCCCTCCACGTAGACAACCAGATCCGCCAAAACATCCTGATCGGCCACGAGAGCGGCCGCAGCGCTGATGTCCACCGCATGAAAACGGAAACCGGGGATCTCCAGTCCTTCCACCGTCTCGTCGGCGGGGGTGTAAGTCACTTCCGGATTGCGGCCAGCCGCAAAAATGTTGGTCGCAAGACTAAGGGTAATGGCGCCTAAGAGCGCGCGTCGGAGAAGACCTTTCATGGGAAAACGCATAGGTGAGAAGAGCTTGTTGCGAATTAAGGGCATTAGATGGAGCATGTCTAGGGCTATTTCCCTAGAATTTATACTTACTTACCCCCAAATGGACCTAGCAGGCCCCCGACAAGTGTTTACAAATTGTAAAACCCTAAGCGGGACAGCATGTTAGAGGCAGTTTCGACCGGAGTAAACTGCTCATCCGCGGACAGGGGGAAACTACGAAGTCCGATCTGTTCATGGAAAAACCACAAGGTGTCCCGACCCACGTGAACGCCCAGCGCCGTTTGGCATCCGCCCTCCAGTTTCGTTTGGAAAGCACGTTCGAGTTCTACGGCGACAGCCGTGTCGCGGTCGAAGAGTTCGGCCGAGTCGAAGTCGATTTCCAATCGGGACTGAATCGCGATGGCGGCCTGGGCGACGGCGGGCACCATGACCTCAAAGCCCAACACGCGAAACTCGACCCCGGGCCATGATCCGATTCCCAAACGCTGAAGTCCGGCGGCCGCCAAGACTGTCGCGTCGGCGACACCGTCCTGCCCAATTTTCCGCAGGCGCGTATCCACGTTACCGCGAATTTCGGTGAATTCCGCATGAGGATATTTCATCCCCAGCTGTAAACGTCGGCGGGGGCTGCTGGTTGCAATCGTGCGAGGTTCCTCGATTCCCTGCCGCACCACCAACACGTCCCGGGGATCAGCGCGGGGCAAATAACCCGCAATTTTGAGTCCAGCGGGCTGATCTCCCGGCAAGTCCTTGGCGCTGTGCACCGCGACATCGGCATCGCCGTTGAGCAGCGCTTCCTCGAGCTCCTTGGTGAAGAGCCCCTTCCCTCCTTTGGTTTCCAAAGACCACGCTTTTTGTTTATCTCCGGTGGTGACCAGCGTGAGTAACTCGATCTCCACGCCCAACACCTCGTGCAGGCGCGCCGCGACCATATTGGTCTGGGCAAGCGCCAAAGGGCTTTTACGCGTGGCGATGGTGAGCTTTTTCATGAGTTGGTGGTAGCCGAGACGGGCGGGGATGGAGCAAAAAACAACAAGGCCACGATCCGCAGCAAGAGAATCTCCGCTGCCGATCGTGGCCGGTGAAATCGAGTCGGGCGATTAGTAGCTCGCGGCGACCCCGGAGATGTTCTTCTTGGCCATCCAGGGCATCATCCCGCGCAGGTATTTACCCGTCTTCTCGATCGGATGCTTTTCGCCCGCTTTGAGCAGCTTGTTGTAGTTCTTGAGACCACCCTTGTGCTCCTTGACCCACTCCTTGGTGAATTTACCGGTCTGGATCTCTTTGAGGATCTTCTTCATCTCGACCTTGGTCTTGGCGTTGATGACGCGGGGGCCGCGGGTGATGTCACCGAATTTCGCGGTCTCGGAAATCGAGAAACGCATGCCGGCGATGCCGGACTCATACATGAGATCACAGATGAGCTTCAGCTCGTGGAGGCACTCGAAGTAGGCCATTTCCGGCTGATAGCCAGCCTCGACGAGGGTCTCGAATCCGGCTTGCACGAGGGCGCTGGCGCCGCCGCAGAGCACGGCTTGTTCACCGAAGAGATCCGTTTCGGTCTCTTCCTTGAAGGTGGTTTGCAGCACACCGGCGCGGGTGGAACCGATGCCTTTGGCCCACGCGAGCGCGGTCTTGCGAGCCTTGCGGGTTTTGTTTTGCGCCACGGCGATGAGGGCCGGCATGCCTTTGCCCTCTTGATAGAGACGGCGCACCATGTGGCCCGGGCCCTTCGGCGCGACCATGATGCAGTCGATGTCCTCGGGCAGCTTGATCAGATCGAAGTGCACGGCGAGACCATGCGAGAAGAGCAGGGTCTTGCCCTTGGTCAGGTTTGGCGCGATGTCCTGCTCATAGATCTCGGCCTGTTTCATGTCGGGCAGACCCACCATGATGACATCGGCTTGACGCACGGCTTCGGCCGTTGTGACCACCTTGAAGCCTTGCTTCTTGGCCACCGCAGCGGACTTGGAGCCCTTGTAGAGGCCAATGATCACATTTACGCCGGAATCCTTCAGGTTAAGGGCGTGTGCATGGCCTTGGGAGCCGTAGCCGAGCACGGCGATCGTCTTGTTTTTGAAAACGCCGAGATCAGCGTCCTTGTCGGTGTATACTTTGGCAGGCATGATTTGAATTAAGATATCCTGGGGGTTGGGTAGAAACGGATCAGCGGGTGAGCGCGAGTTGCCCGGTGCGGGCGAGTTCGATGATGCCGAACGGTTCGAGCATGCGCAGGAACGCGGCGACTTTACCTTCGTCGCCCGTGAGTTCGACGATTACTTCGTGCGAAGCGGCGTGCACAATTTTGGCGCGGAAAATATCTGAAATCTGTAGGATCTCCGAACGGCTGCTGGCATCGGCCTTGACCTTGGCGAGGATCATTTCCCGCAGCACGGCCTGACCGTCTTTGTAGTCCGCCACATCGACTACGTTGATGAGCTTGCGCAGTTGCTTGATACAGAGATCGAGCGCGGTGTCGTCGCCCTTCAATACTGCGGTAATGCGCGACAGTGCCGCATCGTGAGTCGGCGCTACATTGAGGGAGTCGATATTGAAGCCGCGGCCGGAAAACATGCCCGAAACGCGCGCAAGCACGCCGAATTTATTCTCAACGAGGACGGAAATCGTGTGTCGCATGAAGGTGTGGCTGGGGGAGGGAAATCGAGCGGGAGGATGGATGAAACAGGAAACTGAAGTGACTTTGCGCAGAGCGAAAAATCATCTGGTAGACGCCGAGGGACTCGAACCCCCGACCCTCTCGGTGTAAACGAGATGCTCTAACCAACTGAGCTAGGCGTCCGGACAGAAGGTCGATCTAAGCGTTTCGTGGGAGCGGCTGACAAGGGGATAATTACCCGGAGATCATTAGAGGCTAAACGGCCGCCGAAGCCGCTTTAGCCGCGAGCCACCCTTCGCGGATCATCAACTCGGCATTCTGCACCGCATTGAGGGCGGCACCTTTCCACAAATTGTCGCCGCTCACCCAGAACGAAATGCCGTTGTCGAGGGCGGTGTCGATCCGCAGTCGCCCGACGCCGCAGCGCACGTGTTCAGCGCATTCCAGCGGCGTGGGGTAACGATTGTTCGCCGGATCATCGATCAACTCCGCGCCGGCAAACGCCGCCACGGCGGCGCGGGCGGCGGTGAGGTCGACCGGACGTTCGAACTCCGCACTCACCGCAATGGAGTGCGCCCGCAACACCGGCACACGGACGCAGGTGGCGGAGACTTTAAGGTCGGGCAATCCCATGATCTTGCGCGATTCCTGGGCCATTTTGGTCTCTTCGCCCGTATAGCCGTCCGCCCCGAACGTATCCACATGGGGGATGCAATTGTAAGCGATTTGGTGGGGATAAACCCGGGACGTGATGGCCTCGCCTGCCACGGACGCGCGAACTTGCGCATCCAGTTCGTCAATGGCCTCGGCTCCCGTGCCCGACACGGACTGGTAGGTGGAGACGAAAATCCGCTTCAGGCCAAATGTTTGATGCAAAGGCCACAGGCCCATCAGCATGACCGCCGTCGAGCAGTTGGGGTTGGCGATGATACCGCCGTGCGATTGCAGCTGCTCAGGATTGATCTCGGGAATCACCAGCGGCACATCGTCGCGCATGCGCAGCGCCGAGCTCTTGTCGATCACCAGGCACCCCGCCGCGACCGCGTCCTGGGCCAACGCCCGGGTGACCCCGCCACCCGCCGCGAAAAACGCCACGTCGATGTCCGCAAACACGCCGGGCTTGGCTTCTTCGACCACGATTTTTTCATCGCCGACCTGGATTGTTTTACCCGCTGACCGGCTCGAAGCCAGCAGCCGCAATTGCGACAACGGGAAGTTTCGCTCGCGCATTAACCGCACCAGCTCTTGACCGACTGCACCCGTGGCACCGACGATTCCGACTACGTAACTCATGTTATTCAAGATGAAGACTCCTTGGGAATTGGTCATGCAAAGTGCCGATGCGCTCGGCATCAAGCCCGCAGAACGGCTCCTGCACGTATCGATAACGGACCAAACCCTGCAACTTTTCCAGGGCGGCACCCTCGTTCGCACGTTTGAAATATCCACCAGCTCGCGACCGCCGTCAAATCAGCGCGACTCGCTGGGCACCCCCCGCGGTCTGCACACCATCGCCGAACGGATCGGTGCGGGGCAGCCTCCAGGCATGGTTTTTCGCAGTCGCGTCGCGACCGGCCACCATTTCAGCGAACTCAATGCCGAAGAAAATGAACGCAATCTCGTGACGACGCGCATTCTTTGGCTGCGAGGCCTGGAGAAGGGTTACAACGCCGGAGGCAACGTGGATTCCTACGATCGCTACATCTACATCCACGGCACCAATCACGAAGACCGCATTGGCCGACCCGCCAGCGGGGGGTGCGTGCAGTTGCGGAATCTGGAAATGGTCGAGCTCTACGACGCGGTGCGCGCGGGCGATTGGGTCAATATCGTCAATTGACCAGTGTCCGACGACCATGCTGCTTCAGCGGTCGTCGACTTCATACCAAGCCGGTGGTCGATCTTCGTAGCTGTCGATGCCGCCAGCCATCGACACCCGAGTGACGCCGTCACCCATGGCGACATTCACCCGATCGCCTTCGTGGAAGTATCCATCTTTCGCGGACTGGACCACTTCGATGACCTTGCCGTTGGAGAGTTCAATCGTGACGCGCTGCCCTTCCTCCCGAGTGACCCGCTCCTCAACAGCCTTGCCGATCACGGATCCGGCCACTGCTCCGGCGGCACTGGCCACGATGCTTTCGATTCCACCGCCGCCCGCCGCCGCGACTCCACCGGCACCGCCGAGGCCTGCTCCGCCATACGTTCCGATTCCAGAATTATCGCCTTCGATTGTCACGGGTTCCGAACTGATCACTCGCCCCGTGGTCAATTCCGCCGCCACTCCCACGTGCGCCTGAGGCACCAATGGTGTGCTACTGGGCATCGTGCAACCGGCGAACGTTCCGCAGATCATGCTGGCCAGCATTACTCGAACGGGGGGTAGATTCATTGGCTTTTGGGTATCAACCTGAGCGCGAAGGTCCATGAGAAACTGGGCTCGTGGTAAATGTCTTCACCCGCCCCATGGCCCGTTTAATTCACGGCAAGTCGCACCAATGAATTCCAGTGTCCGTGCGCAACCTGCACGCGATCTCCTTCGCGGAACAAGCCACCGTCACTCTCCTGGGTGATCATGACCGTGCGACCATTGTCCATGAGAATGGTAATTTCCTGAGCATCCTCGCGGGTCATGACCTCCTCCACGGCTTGCCCGGCAACGGCACCTGCACCCGCCGCCACGACTTGCCCCACGCGTTCGCCCGTATTGGGGGCATGGCCGGGGTGAGCGGCGGCCGCACCGAGCGCCCCACCCGCGAGTAATCCCAGGTTCGACGGACTACCTTTCAACACCACCGATCGCACCCTCGCAATTGTGCCCAGTTCGACAGTATGCAACACGCCGGCTTGCGACGCCGGCACCAACGGTTTCGAGGCGGGAAACGAGCAACCGACCATTCCCATGGCCGTCGCGAACACCGCCGTGCGGAGAATGATGCGAGGGTATTTCATGTGTCGTCCAAGCAAGGATACACCGTGGACCCCGACCGCGGACGGCTGTTCCGCCCGCGCTACCCTTGATTGGCACCGAGCAACAATCGCAGCGAGTTCAGGCACACCAACACGGTGCTGCCTTCGTGCGCCGCCACGCCGAGTCCGAGCGGAACGACCCCGGCCACCGAGGCGATGGCCATCACCACCACCACGCCCAACGAGATCGCGAGGTTCTGCTTGATAACTCGCTTCGCACGACGACTCAGGCGCAGGGCGGACAATACATTCTCGATGCGGTCCTCCATCAATATGACCTCCGCTTGCTCCAACGCCGCATCGCTGCCTCTCGCGCCCATGGCGACACTCACGTCGGCTGCCGCCAGGCTCGGTGCGTCGTTCACGCCGTCGCCCACCATCGCAACTTTGCGACCACCTCGCTTTAGCTCTTCAATCGCGTCGACTTTCCCTTCCGGCGTCAAACCGGCCCGCACCTCACCGACTCCCAGCTCGGCCGCGACTTTTTCCGCGGTTTGCCGCCGGTCGCCAGTCAGCATGACCGACTTCAATCCCAGGGCGTGCAACTGCGTCAAAACCTGGGCCGATTCCGAACGCAACTCGTCCCGTAACAGGATCCGACCGACCAACGCGTCGCTCACGATCCATACTTCCGCAAATTCCGCCTCCGCCGGCGGCAGTTTTTCCGCCCAGCCCGCCAGCGGCCCTGTATCCAATAGTTCGCGACGTCCCAGCAGCACCTTGGTCTCGCCCAGCGTGCCGCGCACTCCCTGCCCGGTCAGGGAGCTGAAATCCGTCACTTCGTGCTCGGCCACGCCCCGTTGGCGCACATCGCGCACAATGGCCCGGGCGATCGGGTGCTGCGAATTCGCCTCCAATGCCAATGCCAGTTCCATGACCTCGGTTTCCCGCCCGGCAGGCAGGCTCTCGAAGCTCACCACCTTGAGCTCTCCGGTCGTGAGCGTCCCGGTCTTGTCCATCGCCACGGTCTGCACCTCCGCAAGTTTTTCAATCGCCGCGCCCCCGCGGAACAGCACGCCATGGCGCGCCCCCCACGCAATGGCCGCGAGCACGGCGGATGGAATCGAGAGCACGAGCGCGCACGGACTCATCACCACCAGCAACGTCATCGCCCGGTAAAACGCGGAGGTCTGCTCACCCACATTGGTAAACGGCGACAGCCCCATCACCAGCCACCACACGAGAAACATGACCGCGCACACGCCCAGCACCAGCAGCGTGTAGCGTCCGCCGAACTTGTCGGTGAACCGCTCACTCGGCGCCCGCAGTTTTTGCGCGGTTTGAATCAGCCGGATGATTTTCTGCAACGTGCTCTCGGCCGGCAACCGCTCCACTTCGTAAGTGACCGCGCCCCATAAATTAAGCGTGCCGCTGAATACATCGTCGCCCGCGGCTTTCTCGACCGGCACCGATTCGCCGGTGAGGGTGGATTCATCGCACGCACTTTTGCCCGTTAGAATATGACCGTCGGCCGGAAAAGCAGCCCCCGGTTTCACCCTGACTCGGTCACCCACGCGCAACGCATCGACGGGAATCTCTTCTTCCTCGCCGTCGTCTTTGATCCGCAGGGCATGCTTGGGGGCCGACTGTAGCAACGCATCGACCTCGCGATGCGTGCGGTCCATTGCGAACGCTTCCATCGCCCCCGACGCCGAGAACAGGAACAGCAGCAGCACGGCCTCGGCCCACGCCCCGATGCTCACCGCGCCCACTGCGACCGCCAGCATCAGAAAATGGATATCCAACTTTCGCCGCCGAATGTTTTCCCACGAATCAATCGCTGCATCCCAGCCGCCGGTGATCAACGCCAGGCCCGCCAGCCCCATCACCACGCCTTGGGGGCCGCCCGTGAAACGTTCCACCACCCAGGCGGCGATGCCCGCCACGCCACAAGCCGCCGCGAGTCCGGCCAGCATGCGCCAATCGTGCTCTTCGTGATCATGTCCGGCCTCGCCCTCATGTTCCGGGTCCGGCCACGAAAACTCCCGCCAGGTCCAAAAGGTCGGGGCCGTGGCGCAGGTCGGCGCACTCATTTCGAGCTGACCGCCATCCCGTCGGACCGAAAATCCTGTGGGCAGGGTGTCGCCTTCGCGTCCGGCGTTGCCCTCGGCTTTCACCCGGGCCTCCACCTCCGCCAGCACTTTGCGTAAACTTTCCCGCAGGGCCGCTTCGTTGATCGTGCCCAGGGTCGCCACGGAAACCTTGCGCGCGGTCGGATCGACCCTCACTGCCTCCAAGCCCGGGGCCGAGCGTAGAAACTCCGCCAAATTTTGCGCCCATGCAGGAGTTTCGGCCGGATTCGACATGCGCCATCAGCGTCGCTAATTTCGCCCGACTCGCAAATCCGAATTGCACGGGGCGGCCCGGCCCCGAAACGTGCGCCCCTTCCGCGCTGTTGCGAGCGCTTCCACCATGATCGGCCTTACCGAAGAAAACGACGCTCTGCCTCCTCCTCCCCCCCGTTCGCGGGCACCGGAACTCGTGCCGACGTTGTTCGCGCAAGATGGCGTGTTGGCGACGGCGCTCGGTCTCGAGCATCGGCCTCAGCAGGAGGCAATGGCCCGGGGGGTCACGGCCGCCCAATCCACGGACGCGTCGCTCCTGTTTGAAGCCGGGACCGGCGTCGGGAAATCGCTCGCCTACTTGCTGCCCGGCATCATCCAAGCCGTCGACGAGAGTCGTCAAATGATCGTGTCGACCCATACGATCGCCCTCCAGGAGCAGCTCGACAAAAATGATCTTCCGCTCTGTCGGCGCGTGTTTTCCGCCGACGAAACCTTCGAGCCCTACGCCAATTTTAAATCCGCCGTCTTGGTCGGCAAAGCCAACTACCTGTGCACCACCCGTCTCGCCGTCGCTTTACGCGACAAACAGGAGCTCATCCCCACCGCTGAACACACGGAACTGCAGCGCATCGCCACATGGGCCGGCACCACGGAGCACGGCATCCGGCACGAATTGCAGCCGCCGCCGTCCTACGACGTGTGGGATCTGGTCAACGCCGACTCGTCGTCGTGCTCGCGCAAATACTGCAATCACGAGTCCTGCTTTTATCAAAAAGCGCGGGCCCGCCTGCGTGCCGCTCACGTCATCATCCTCAACCACTCGCTCTTTTTTGCTCATATCGCGGCGGGCGCCGGAGAAAATGGCAGCGCGCGCGGCGTCTTGTTTCCGGATGATTTTGTCGTGCTCGACGAAGCCCACACCGTGCCCGCCGTGGCGACCGAACACTGTGGCCTGCATCTCAGTTCCTACGGCACCGACCGCATGTTGAAGCATCTCTTCAATCCGCGCACCCGCCGCGGCTTGATGGTCAAACACGGCGGTGCCACCGAACGTCAGCTCGTGGAGGATGCCTTGGAGGCGTCGACGCAGTTCTTCGCCTTCGTCAGCGAAAAGCTCCTCTCCCAACAAAACATCGTGCGGGTGCGCGAGGAGGGCTTCGCCGACTCGTGGCTCGATGGCCCGCTGCTCGCGTTGCACAAAGCGGTGCGCCAGCGCGCCGACAAACTCGACGATGGCCGCGAGCGCGACGAACTGCTCGATCAGGCGCAGCGCATTGCCACCTATCAAACCGGCCTGCGTCAGTTTCTCTCGGTCGCCGAGCCCGAGAAGTTTGTCTACTGGGTCGAGCGCACCGGGCGCCGCCAGAGCATTGTCACGCTGCGCACCGCGCCGATCGATATCGCTCCGTTTCTCAAAGAGGAGCTCTTCGGTTGCGATACTTCCGTCGTGTGCACGAGCGCGACCCTCGCGCTGGCCGGCCGCATGAAACCCTTCCAAGTCCGCATGGGCGCGACCGAGATCGGGGCCGCCATCGAACGATCGCCCTTCGACTTCGCGCGCAACTTTCGGGCGTTTGTCGCGACCGACATGCCGTTGCCCACCCGCGACGAGGCGCGCTTGGCGCGGGACCGCCTCGTCGACTACATCCGTTACTGCGCTCTGCGCGTGAGTGGCGGCACCTTGGTGCTGTTCACCAGTTACGCCGACTTGCGCCACGTCGCGGCCGAGTTGGAAAGTGATTTCCTCGCCGCGGGTCGGCCCCTGCTCTGTCAGGGCGGAGACCTCTCCCGCACCGCTCTCGCGGACCGGATGCGCGAGTGCGGCAACGCCGTGTTGTTCGGCACCGACAGCTTCTGGACCGGCATCGACGTGCCGGGGCCCGCGCTCTCCCAGGTGATCATCACCCGCCTGCCCTTCGAAGTGCCGACGCATCCCGTGCTCGAAGCCCGCACGGAACTTATCCGCGATCGTGGGGGCAATCCGTTCAACGAACTCACCCTGCCCGATGCGTTGGTCAAGTTTCGTCAGGGGGTGGGTCGTCTTATTCGTCAGGCCACCGATCAGGGCGTGGTGACGCTGCTCGACGCCCGCATCGTGCACAAACCCTACGGTCGCTGGTTCATTGATTGCCTGCCGGAAAAAGAACTCGTGCGCATGGATCGCACCAATCGCGACACCCGGTTTTTACCGTTTGCGTGAACTTGATCGCGCAGCTTGCAGTCCGGTTGCGATTTGTCAGATTCCCCCACCGTGCCGCCCCCGGAAACATCCCTGCTGCGCTCCGCCGCCATCACCGATATCGGACGCGTGCGGCGGCAAAACGAAGATCGCTTTCTCCGCTTGAGCGATCCGCCGTTTTTTGCCGTGGCTGATGGCATCGGCGGGCTGCCGGCCGGAGCGACCGCTGCTCAAACCACCGTCGATTTGCTGGAGGAAGCCGTGCCCGGAACCTCAATCACCCATGCTCGTGACCTGGTGCCTCTCATCGAACACATCAACGGTGAGGTGTCGATCATCGGTCTGCGCCTCAGTCCGATGTATGGCATCGGCACCACCCTCACCTGCGGCCGTATTGTCGGTCATCGCCTGCTCCTGGCTCATGTCGGGGACTCGCGCTGCTACTTGATCTCCGACGGCGAAGTGCGCTGCCTTACCGAAGATCATTCCGTCGAAAACGAGCAAAAGCGTCGGCTCGATCGCGGGGATAAAATCACGCCGATCACCGATGAGCGCACCTTGGTGGCGTTGACCCAATGCATCGGCCAAACCGATTCGCCCGTCGTGGAAACCCACGAAGTGGAGCTTAAGTCCGGCGATCGAATCTTCTTTGCCACCGATGGCATCACCGGGCTGGTCTCCGAAAACGAATTATTGACCATGCTCAGCACCCCCGAGCCCCTGCCGGAACGCCTGGCCAATGTGGTGTCGACCGCGAACGAACGCGGCGGCCCCGACAACGCGACCGGCATCCTGGTCGAATACGACTGCCCCCATCATGAGTGAAGCCCGCGCCGCCCAATTTCAAAAACTCGTCGATCAACAACCAGAGAACGACCTGTTCCGTTTCAGTCTGGCCCAAGCCCTCGAAGCCGCCGGCCGGGCCGAGCAAGCCGTGCCGCACTACGCGCAGTGCGTCGCCGCCAAGGCGGATTGGATGATGCCCCGGATCCTGCTCGGGAAGTTGCAGCTCAAATTGGGCCGCCGCGACGCCGCCAAACCGATACTGGAGGATGCCCTCCGCCTTGCCCTTGCGCAGGACCACGAAGACCCCGCCGCCGAGTTGCAGTTACTGCTCGCCGAGCTCGAATCGCGCTGATCCGACTCCGTCGGCCCCCGGGGCAACCGCGTCCCAGCGTAACCAGAAAGTAACGACGCCCGGCTCGCTCCGCCGCGGAGAATCCCTTCACCGTGGGTCATGCGGGTTATTTTAACCTCCCACGGATCGACGGGTGACATCTACCCCGTGATCGCTCTCGCCGTTGCCATGCAGCGCGCCGGCCACCAGGTGCGTTTTGCCACCATTCCGCACTACCAACAGGATGTGGAGGACGCCGGCATCGAATTCCTGCCCTTGTGTCCGGATTGGGAGCAGGCCGACCTCAGCTACTGGATGGGGCGTCTCCAAAAGATCCGCACCCCCATCTATCAACTGCGTGAGCTCTACGTCGGTGCCCACCAATACATCCCCGAAATGATCGCGCGCATGGATGCCGCCATGCCGGAAACCGATCTCGTGGTTTCCAGCTACCTGTTTCCCATGAACAAAGGCATCGCGGACCGCCACCACGTGCCCTTCGCCACGCTCGCCTTTGCTCCGCACGTCATTCCCTCGCCTGACTATCCACCCGAAAACCTGCCGTCACCGGCGTGGCTCGGGCGCACCACCCGTCGGGCGTGGAATCGGTGGATGTGGCAAACCGCCAACGCCATCGTCGATCGGGTCATCAATTCCACCGTCGCCGAATCGCTGCGGGCCGCCGGCCTGCCCAAGGTGCGCAACTTCTTTTCGAAACCCGCCGAGCAGGTCGTGGTCACCTTGCCGGAAAGCATCTTCCGCCGACCCGATGCCGAGATCGACAGTCGGTTCAAATTCACCGGTTACTGCCGTTGGCAAGCCCCGGAGGATCCTGCGCTCGATCTCGAAATCGCCTCGTTCACTCAAGGTGAACCCGTGCCGATCATCACCTTCGGCAGCATGGTTTACGAAAACGCGGGGGCAACGATGGAGCGCTTCGTCAAAGCCTGGCCCGCGGATCGCAAGATCATCGTGCAACGCGGCTGGGCCCAATTTCCCCGGCTCGGCGACGAATCCCACATCAAGGTAATTGGGAAAGTGTCGCACGACCAACTCTTCAAGCACGCCAGTTGCATCATTCACCACGGCGGTGCCGGCACCACCGGGAGCGCGCTGCACGCGGGCAAACCGCAACTCATCGTGCCGCACATCGGCGATCAGAACTTTTTCGGCATGGAAATGGAACGTATCGGCGTCGGTCTGCGGCTGGGCAAGATGTGGTGGCCCGATCACCTGCACACCAACGTCGACAAACTCCTGTCCGATCCACAGCGCCCCCAACGCGCCGCCGACATCGCGGCGCAACTCCGACAAGAGGACGGCCCCGCCCAAGCCATCTCAGCCTTGGAATCCTTCGTGGCCCACCACCGCGCCGAACGCGCCACGGCCTCGACCTGCTGAGGGATCGCGGCCGTTATTCGCAGCCACGGCGCGATTCGGTGCTGCGACCCGCCTGCCATGCAGCGGCGCTGGCTGTGGCTCGCGCAACGAATTTATGCTCTGCGCCCGTCGGCCATAATGTGCATTATTATTGCAAAACATAAAAATGTGCACTTTATCTGCACATTAGTAACAATTTGCAGTAATTACGCACAATGACTCACGCACGTTTCATTCTCATGGCCGACGTGATTGCCAGCGGTGATCACGCCAGCCGCCCTTTGAGCACTCACCTCAAAGCGATGGTCAAAGCCGTCAACCTCCACCTCGGTAAGAAAATCCTTTCGCCCCTGACGGTTACGCTGGGAGATGAATTTCAGGGCATTTGCGACTCCGCGGTCGCGGGGGTGGGCGCCATGCTTTGGCTCGAACACTACCTGCGACAAAAGCCGCTGCGGGAGAGCCCGTCCTCCTCCCCCTATCAACTGCGCTATGTGTTGCACGAAGGGGCCGTCGAGACGCCGCTCAATCGCGAACGCGCCCACGGCATGCTGGGACCCGGACTTACCTTGGCGCGGCGCCGGCTGGAGGCCCATCGCCGCGGAGCTCCCCGTATTCAAATTGCACTCACGAACGAGACCCTTTCGCGTCGGTTGCAGGACCTCTTTGGTGTTTTGGATACGCTTAGCCAGGACTTCAAGGTGGCCGACTACGCTTTGATTGAGGGGATGATGAAATCGACCGACAGCGAAAGTCTGGCACGTCGCTTCGAGCGCCACCGGACCAGTATTGACCGGCGTCGCCGAACCCTGAAAATAGACGCCTGCCTCACCCTGGAACGCCTGCTTCTCGACCTTGCCGATTCACCTTAACCTCCTCCTCTTCGCCGCCGCCGCGTTTCTCGTCGGAGAACTTGTCGCGGTGCCGGTCTTTCGCCGGATTCGGCAAATTTACGCGCCGAAACTGGAGGGGCGGCCAAGCGATCAACGGGTCGCTTTAATGAAAGGAATGCTGGAGCGTTTGGTCCTCTATCTCGGACTCATTCTGGGCTATGCGGTTGTCTTGGCCGCCTTCGGCGCTTTCAAGCTCGGCACACGTTTGCAAAAGGACAGTGCCGACACGGTGAGCAACGACTACTTCCTGGTGGGCAATTTACTGTCTGTGCTGATCGTGATGGGCGACATCATCCTGGGGCGCCTGCTGCTCGGGGTTCGCCCTTTTTGATACGTGCCCCCCTCATCGACGACGTCGATGCCCCGTAAAATCACGCTGCTGCTTTGGGTGGGTCCAAGTTGAGCGTTTCGGCGGCCGATTCGAACAGCCCGAGAAAGGTTTCCTCCGCCAGCCCCAGTTGACGCCCGCGCAAGTGGCCGAAACCCCATTCGCGGGACAGGGGCTCATCGCCGATGGGCAACGCGACGAGCGAGCCTTCGCGCAGTTCCTTCTGCGCTACCCAACGGGCAAACACCCCGACACCGAGCCCGATTTTAACCAGTTCTTTGGCGGCCTCCATGCTGCCCATCTCGATCGGGTTGTGCATGGTGACGCCGGCCGCCCGCAGGTATTCGGTGACCATGCGGTAGGTGTAGGTGCCTTTGTTGTAGAGAATGAAGGTCGTGGCACTGCGCTCCTCCGTCGTGAGATCCTTGCGCTTCACCCACGGGTGCGAAGGCGCGACATAGAGTTCGAGCGTGTCATTGAAGAGAGGGCGAAACTCGATGTCTTCGCGGTTGGGCGGTCGCAGCATCAGAGCGAGATCAATCTCGTTGGCTCGCAACGCCTCTCCCATCTCCGGACTGTCCGCCGGCTCGACCCGGATCACGCATTCCGGGAAGCTCTGCTTAAACTCCCGCAGCACGCTCGGCAGCAGATATTGACAGGCCGTGGTGCTGGCTCCGATGCGCAGACGCGACTGGCCCCAGTTTTGCAGTTCCTCAATGCCACTGCGCGCGTCCTGCATCTCACGTAGAATTCGGTCGGCGTGCACGAGCAGACGCTCGCCGGCCAAAGTCAGGTGGGCTTTCTTGCCGATCCGGTCGAAAACGCGCACGCCGAGCTCCGTTTCCAATGACTTGATTGCATGGCTCACGGCGGACTGCGTGAGAAAAAGCTCCTTTGCCGCACTGGTGAAGCTGCCGTGTCGCGCCAGGGTCGCGAAAGCGAGCAATTGTCGGCTGTCGATCAGGTTAGCCATGGCGGGGGCAGCGCATAGATGAAGTTCATTGGCGCATTCCTAAGCATTTAATGCGCCATCTTCATCAATTGGCACTCAAGTCGCTGAGGGGGCGTGAACGCATGCCACGTCTAAAAGCCGCCATTTCCGCTCCTCCCGCCCGTAACGATACCACCTTGCGATTGGGCTTCATCGCGCTGAACGACGTGGCCCCCCTGGCCGTCGCTCAAGAACTGGGTTTCTTTAAAAAATACGGGCTGCGCGTGGAATTGAGACGTGAACTCGGTTGGGCCACCATTCGCGACAAAATTGCTTTTGGTGAGATCGAAGCGGCTCATGCCATCAGTTCTCTGCTCATCAGTTCACGCCTGGGTTTGGATACCGCGCCCGCCGATTTTCTAACCGCCTGCGTCCTCAGCACCGGTGGCAATGCCATCACATTGTCGGAACGTTTGTGGACGGCCGGCGTGCGCGACGCGACCACGCTCGCTCAGGAGATTATCAATACCCGTCATGATCACCAGCTGGTGCTGGGAGTGGCCGCCGCCCACTCCAACCACTACCTGCATCTTTGCGAGTGGCTCAAAACCGGCGGCATCAATCCCCATCGTGATGTGCGGATCGTCGTGGTGCCGCCACCGCAGGTCTATCGCAACCTCAACGCCGGCACGATCGACGGCTACTGCGTCGGCGAGCCATGGAATTCCCTCGCGATCCAAAACGACATCGGTTGGTGCGTGGCGACCAGCGACCAACTGCAACCCGACCACGCGGAAAAAGTCCTGATGGTGCGCACCGAATTCGCCCGGACCCGGCACGAGGAACACATGCTGCTCGTGGCTGCATTGGTGGAAGCCTCCAGAAAATGCGACGAACCCGACTTTCGCTCCGACATGGTCAAACTTCTCACCCGTCGCGAATATCTCAATCAACCCGCCAAGATCGTGGGGGCCGGCTTAAAGGGGCCTTTCAAACTTGGCCACGGACGCACCGTCGACGCGACCGACTTTGTGCGGTTTGGCCGCGACGATCTCAATAATCCCAAGGTCGAACGCGCCGATTGGTTGGTCGAAGGATTTCGCAGCAATCGTCTGCTGCCCGCTTCTTCCCCGCAGACGCGCAATCTGGCCCGCGAGGTTTTTCGACCCGACATTTTTGCGCAGGCCCTCAGTCGGCACGGACTGAGTGAAACCTAGTCGCCGCGCCCCGCTTCACGAGATGATCGAATTTACCCACCTCACAGGAGATCGATCATTATCGCCCGAAATCCTGGGTATTAATGGACGGGGGAATGGTGGCGCCGCAACCGGAGTTTTCGGCGTATCAGCAATACGAGGACACGGATCATTCATAGTTAACCCGCGTTTCACGCAGAAACCTAATCATGATGACTCATGTATGAATGATCTGCTGCGTTTTCATTTATTTGATGCATCACGCTATTTGTCCGTTTTGGCACGGTTGGCACCGGGGGAGCTAAAGAGAGGGCCTTGAAAGCGACTGCATCTGCTTTCGTCACCGCCATTTCACCGCAACACCACTTCCTGTCATGCCCACATCCCGCTTCTCTTCATCCCGCGTTCGCCGCCTCGCCCGAACGTGCACCTTCGCCTTCATCAGCGTGGTCACTCTGGCTTCCGCCTCGCGCAGTCTGGCGCAACTTTCGCCGGAAAAGACCGAGCTCAAGTTCGGTTTTATCAAGCTCACCGATTGTGCGCCGCTCGTCATTGCCAAGGAAAAGGGCTTCTTCCGCGATGAGGGTCTGGCCGTGGAGGTGATTGCCCAACCCAATTGGAAGACGCTGCTCGACAACGTCATTTCCGGCAATCTTGACGGGGCCCACATGCTTTCCGGTCAGCCCATCGCCGCCACCATCGGCATCGGCACCAAGGCGCACATCGTCACCGCTTTCACCATGGACCTGAACGGCAACGGCATCACGGTGTCCAACGCCGTGTGGGAATCCATGCAGCTCGAGGACATCGATCTCGATACGCCCACCCCGGTGCATCCGATCTCGGCCAAGGGCCTGCGTCCGGTGGTCGATGAATACTTGTCCAGCGGCTCCAAGCTGCAGATGGGCATGGTCTTTCCGGTATCGACCCACAATTACGAGATCCGCTACTGGCTCGCCGCCGCCGGCATTCACCCTGGCATGTATACCGCCACGGATATCGGAGGCCGCACCGACGCCGAGGTCGAGCTCTCGGTCACCCCGCCCCCGATGATGCCCACGGTGCTCGAGGCCGGTAACATTCAGGGATATTGCGTCGGTGAACCTTGGAACCAACAGGCTGTGGCCAAGGGCATCGGGGTGCCCGTCACCACCAATTACGACATCTGGAAAAACAACCCGGAAAAAGTCTTCGGCGTTTCCAAAGCGTGGGCCGAAGCCAATCCCGATACTCACGTCGCCGTCGTCAAGGCCCTCATCCGCGCCGGCAAGTGGCTCGATGCCACCGACGCCTCCGGTAAACTCATCAACCGCGAAGAAGCCGTGCGCATTCTCGCGCAGCCCAACTACGTCGGCGCTGATTACGATGTCATCAAGAGCTCCATGACGGGCTCCTTCACCTTCCAGAAAACCGACGTCCGCGAGATGCCCGACTTCAACGTGTTCTTCAAATACCACGCCACGTATCCATGGTATAGCGACGGCATTTGGTTCCTCACGCAAATGCGCCGCTGGGGCCAGATCACGGAATCCAAATCGGCTGATTGGTATGCCGAAACCGCCAAGGACATTTACCTCCCCACGGTCTACCTCGCCGCCGCCAAACTGCTCCTCGCCGAGGGTCACGTCGCGGAAGAGGACATCCCGTGGAACACCGATGGCTACAAACCCGCCACCACCGACTTCATCGATGGCAACGCCTTCGATGCTCACGACCCCATCGGTTACATCAACAGCTTTGCGATCGGGAACAAGGACCCGATCTAAGACCACACCAAGCCATAGTCAGTAGTAGTTGTTAACGTTACGGCGGACGCCGCGTTCCCACCGGCGTCCGCCTCCCTCCTTTTTCCCGCTCCCTCGCTCATTCCCGCTCACTCCGGAACGCACGCCATCCTATGAAATACAAGATCCTCAAGGGCCTCGACCTCGCCGGCCTACAGGTGTTCGACCCCGTCGTCCGCCTTTGCTACGGCGAAGAACCCCAAGCCCAACTCAGGAAGATCGGGCAGTTCATCGTGATCCCCGTGATCACCTTTCTGTTGTTTCTCATGTTCTGGGATTTCGCGGGACCTCGCCACACCACCAAGTCGGGCGAAGTGCCGACACCCGGCGTGGTGCTCGATGCCGCCGATGGTGTGCTGACCTTTCACCAGCGTGAAACGATCAAAGGCGAGGATTTGCTTCTCAGCGGGGCCAAACGCGAGGCGGCGCTGGCCGAGGTCGAATCCCGTCTCACCGAGGTTGAACCTCTGGCGGCAGCAGCAGCTGATCATCTCAAGAATACGGAAGTCGCCGCCCGCGAGCATCTCACCGCATCCACCGCCGCGCTGAATGCCGCCTACCGAGCCAAGCGCCTCGAATATCGGGACACCGCCAAAGCGCGCCAAGCCGAGCTCACCACCCTCGCCGCCTCGGTGATCAATGGCACCGACGCGGATCGTCTTCGACTGCTCGCTGCCGTGGATGCCGACAAGGCCGCCACCGCGCGGGAGACCGCCGAGATTCAGACCCTGCGCGATGAACGTTCCGCCCTTGAAAACGCCAAATACCCGCCCTTGATCGCCGCTCGCGCCGAGAGCAACGCGCTGGCCGAGGAGCTGCAGTTCCTTCGTAAACGCCGCGACTTTCTCACCACGGAAAACCGCGAAATCAAAGTCACGGCAGCGACCACCAAGCTCGCCGAGCTCGAAACTCAACTCGCGACCGCGCCGGATGCGGCGACCGCAGTGAAAGCGGCGGCCGCCATCCAACAACAGCACGAGATTATCGCGACCTTGGAAACCTCCACCTACTCCAAACCGTGGACGCTACCGGCTCAAATCGACCGCTCGGTGCGCTGTGTATTGGTTGGTTTCATCGTGGCGTCGGTCATCGCCATTCCCTTCGGCATTCTCTGCGGGCTCAGCCGTATCTTCATGGCCGCGATGACACCGCTCATTTCGCTGTTCAAGCCGGTCTCGCCCATCGTGTGGCTTCCGATTATTTTCGTCATTGTCGGCGGATTCATTCCCGACCCCTCCGATTCCGCGGTCCTTCGCTTTCTCGATCACATCCCGGGACTCGCCGGCATGGATGTGAATCCGGCCTTCATCGCTTCCGCCCTCACCGTCACGATGTGTTCGCTGTGGCCGACCCTGGTCAACACCGCCTTCGGCGTGGCCGCCATCGACAAGGATCACATCAACGTGGCCCGCGTGCTGCGCCTCGGCTTCTTTGCCCGCCTCTTCAAGATTGTGATTCCCTCGGCCCTTCCGCTGATGTTCGCCGGCCTGCGCATCTCGCTCGGAGTCGGATGGATGGTGCTGATCGCCGGAGAGCTGCTTTCGTCGAGTGAAGGCATCGGCAAATTCGTCTGGGACATGTTCAACAACGGTTCGTCGCAAACCTTCGCCCAAATGTTCGTGGTCGTGTTCGTGGTCGGCTTCATCGGCCTGCTTTTCGACCGCATCATGATTATCCTCCAACGCCTCGTGGCCTTCGACGGCGGCACGACCGCAATCTGATCATGTCTTTTCTGGAACTTACGAACGTCTCCGTCGGTTACGGACCGACGAACAACCGCACGGAGGTTCTCTCCGCGGTGAACCTGGCGGTCGAGGAGAACGAATTTGTCGCCATTATCGGCTTCTCGGGGTCGGGTAAATCGACATTGATCAATCTGCTCGCCGGTCTCCAGTTTCCCGATACGGGCGAAGTTCGCATGGGCGGAAAGGTGGTCGCCGAGCCCGGCCCGGAGCGGGGCATCGTCTTTCAGAACTATTCGCTCCTGCCCTGGCTCAGTGTGGCGGAAAATATCGATTTGGCCGTCAAGTCCGTCTTCCCCGCGCTGTCCAAGGCCGAGCGGAAAGCGCACGTCGATCGTTATATTGCCAAGGTCAATCTCTCGCCGGCGCGTGAGAAAAAACCCAGCGAACTTTCCGGTGGCATGCGCCAACGCGTGTCCCTCGCCCGCACCCTTTCCATGCAGCCCGAAGTGCTGTTGCTCGACGAGCCGCTTTCCGCCCTCGATGCGCTCACCCGCGCCAATCTGCAGGACGAAATCACCCGCATTTGGGAGCAGGATAAACGCACGGTTGTGCTCATCACCAACGACGTCGATGAGGCTCTCTTGCTCGCCGATCGCGTCATCCCACTCACCATGGGCCCCCAGGCCACCCTCGCGACTTCCTTCGATGTCACCCTCGACCGTCCCCGCGACCGCACGGCCCTCAATCACGACCCGAAGTTCAAACAGCTTAAGGCTGAGATCACCAATTATCTGCTGGGCCTGAATCGCGAAGCCAAAGCCCTGCGCGTGGATCAACAATTCGAGATGCCCAAAGTCCTGCCCGCCGATTTCTCCACCGGTCGCCGTCTGCCCCCGAGGGCGGTGCAGCATCAGGCCACCATCGATGCCAACGCCGTGCACGATTCGGCGGACAAAAACAATTCTCACGCCGCATGAAAAACGATCGCTACCTGGAAATTTCCAATCTCGTCAAAGCCTACCCCAATCCGTTCGGGGCCGAGATCAAAGTCGTCGACGGCTTTGATCTCAAGGTCCGCCAAGGTGAGTTCATCTCGGTTATCGGTCATTCCGGCTGCGGCAAGTCCACCGTGCTCACCATGATCGCCGGACTCAACCCCATCAGCGACGGCGGCATCGTGGTCGACGGGCGGGAGATCTCCGGTCCCGCACCCGATCGTTCCGTCGTGTTTCAAGCCCCGTGCTTGCTCCCCTGGCTCACGGCTTCTGGCAACGTGATGCTGGGAGTGAAAGAGGTCTACCCGCATGCCTCCAAGCAGGAGAAAAAAGACATCGTCGCCTACGCCCTGTCGGCGGTGGGACTGGGCTCCGCCATGGAAAAGTATCCGCGCGAAATGTCGGGCGGCATGCAACAGCGCGTCGGCATCGCCCGCGCCATCGCACTCAAACCCAAGATCCTGCTCCTGGACGAACCGTTTGGTCGTCTGGATTCGCTCACCCGCATGGAGCTGCAGGACGTGATCCTCGGCGTATTGAGCCGCGACCAAATCACGACCATGTTGATCACCCACGATGTCGATGAGGCCGTCTACATGTCGGATCGGATTTGCATGATGACCAACGGCCCCGGGGCCCGGGTCGGCTCGCTCATGGAAATCGATTTTCCCCGTCCCCGCGTCCGGGAGGACATGATGGTCGATG